>VXTR01000074.1:0-55881 GCA_009837355.1 Chloroflexota bacterium
CTACCTCTGAACTGGACGCTCTCATTAGGCTCACCCACTCGGAGGGTATAAACCCCCTTGCGTAACTCCCCCGGCCGTGGGGCTGACAACGACCACCTTACCTCTCGCAGGCTAACCTACCGAATCCCGAAACCGACAACCCACAAGAGCCAACTAAAATGAAAACGAAACCAACGAACCGGCTGGCAGCCAACCCAATCCCGCCAATTCCCAAATCTCACGATCCCGGTTCTGACACCATCCCCCCATAGGGATGCCCCTCTTGGGCTACCAACTAGCCACGTTCTGGGTGTATAATCGGCAAGGTTTAACCTCCGCTTGGAGGCGCGCCGTTCAGTCATCATGTCCGGGGCTGTAGTCAACGAGTCACTTCACTGGAACCGCAGCAGCCCGTGACGCTTACTGCCTAAGGAGGGGCAATATGCCGGAAGCCGCCAAAATCATTTACACCGAAACCGACGAGGCCCCGTTCCTCGCCACGCACTCCCTGTTGCCCATCCTCCAGGCTTTTACCAAGGGTTCGGGTATCGAGTTGGAAACGTGGGACATCTCCCTGTCCGGCCGCATCATCGCCAACTTCCCTGACAACCTGATCGACGAGCAGCGCATCCCCGACTACCTCCGTATGTGCGGCGAGCTGTGCCTGGAGCCGTCGGCCAACCTGATCAAGTTGCCGAATATCAGCGCCTCCATCCCCCAGCTCAAAGGCGCTATCGCCGAATTGCAGGGCCAGGGCTACGACATCCCCGACTATCCCGACCAGCCGGCCAACGACGCCGAACGCGAGGTCCAGGCGCGCTACTCCCGCGTGCTGGGCAGTGCCGTCAACCCCGTCATCCGCGAGGGCAACTCCGACCGCCGCTCCTCGAACGCGGTCAAGGAGCACGGCCAGCGCAATCCCCATCGGATGATGCAGGACTGGCCCGAAGTCTCCAAAACCCGCGTCGGCCACATGACCGATGGCGACTTCTTCAGCAGCGAGGTAGCCGTTACTACTACCGAAGCCGGCTCCGCCGCCATCCAGTTCGTCGCCGGCGACGGCAGCACAACCGAACTCAAGTCCGGCATCCCCCTCCAGGCCGGCGAAATCATTGACTGCGCCGTGATGAACGTCGCCAAGCTGCGGCAGTTCTACGCCGACCAGATGGCCCGGGCCAAAGCCGATGACCTGCTGCTCGGCCTCCACGTCAAGACCACCATGATGCGCGTGTCCGACCCCATCATTTTCGGACACCTGGTGTCGGAATTTTTCAAAGACGTCTTTGACAAGCACGCCGACGCATTGGCTCAAGTAGCTGTTGACCCTGACAATGGCGTCGCCGAAATGCTCACCAAGATACAGGGTCTGCCGGAGGATAAGCGCGCCGAAATCGAGGCCGACATCCAGGCCGCCTACGACAGCCGACCCGACTTGATGATGGTCAACTCCTACCGCGGCATCACCAGCCTCCACGTGCCCAGCGATACCATCATCGACGCCTCCATGCCGGTAGTCATCCGCGACGGCGGCCGAACCTGGGGCCCCGACAACGAACTCCATGACACCATCGCCCTGATTCCCGATCGCTCCTACGCCACTATCTACCAGGCGGTGGTTGAAGACTGCCAGCAACACGGCGCCCTCGACCCGGCCACCCTCGGCAGCGTCGCCAACGTGGGCCTGATGGCCCAGGCCGCCGAAGAGTACGGCTCCCACGACAAGACCTTTACGGCCCCCGGCAACGGCGCCATCCGCGTCGTTGACGCCTCCGGCGCTACCCTGATGGAACAGAGCGTTGAGGAAGGCGACATTTTCCGAATGTGCCAGACCAAGGACATTCCGATTCAGGACTGGGTCAAGCTCGGCGTAACCCGCTCCCGGCTTACCGGCCAGGCTGCCATCTTCTGGCTCGACGCCAACCGCGCCCACGACGCCGAGTTGATTAAGAAGGTGGAACAATACCTGCCCGAACACGACACCACCGGGTTGGACATCCGCACACTGCCCCCGGTCGAAGCCATGAAGGCGACTGTCGCCCGCAGCCGCGCCGGCCAGGACACCATCGCCGTAACCGGCAACGTCCTGCGCGACTATCTCACCGACCTTTTCCCCATCCTGGAGTTGGGCACCAGCGCCAAGATGCTGTCGGTCGTCCCCCTGCTCAACGGCGGCGGGATGTTCGAGACCGGCGCCGGCGGCTCGGCCCCGCGCCACGTCCAGCAGTTCGTTGAAGAAGGACACCTCCGCTGGGATTCCCTCGGCGAGTTCTGTGCCTTGGTCGCCTCCTTCGAGCACTTCGGCGAAGTGTACGACAACAACCAGGCCCGGCTGATGGCGGAAACCCTGGACCAGGCCATCGGCGAACATCTGGAACACCAGCGCAATCCTTCCCGCCGCGTCAACGAACTGGACACCCGGGGCAGCCATTTCTACCTGGGTCTCTACTGGGCGCAGGCGCTGGCTAAACAGACCAAAGACCCGGCGCTGCAAGCCCGGTTCGCCGAGGTAGCCCGGCAGATGTCCGAAAACGAGGAGAAAATTGTTCAAGAACTGAATGACGCCCAGGGCGAAGCCGTGAACATCGGCGGCTACTATCGTCCCAACGCCCAAATGTCCGCCAGCGCCATGCGCCCCAGCGCAACGCTGAACGCCATCATCGACGCAATCTAACGACAAGGGAGACCTCCACCGCAATGCGAAGCAAAGTCACCGTAGTCGGCGCCGGCAACGTCGGCGCCACCACCGCCCAGCGCATCCACCAGCTCGGCTATGCCGACGTCGTGCTGGTGGACGTGGTTGAAGACCTGCCTCAGGGCAAAGGGCTGGATATGTTGGAATCCGGCCCCATCATCGGCTCCGACGGCCAGATTACCGGCGCCAACGGCTACGAGGAAACCGCCGGCTCCGACGTGGTCGTCATCACCGCCGGAATCGCCCGCCGGCCCGGCATGAGTCGCGACGACCTCCTCCTCACCAATATGCGGATTACCTCCGCCGTAACCGAGGAAATCGTCAAACACTCGCCCGATTGCATCATTCTGGCGGTCACCAACCCGCTGGACGCTATGGTGCAGAACGTGTTCCAGACCGCCGGTTTCCCGCGCAACCGTGTCTTCGGCATGGCCGGCGTGCTCGACACTGCGCGCTACCGCACGTTCATCGCCCAGGAACTCAACGTATCCGTGGACGACGTGCAGGCCATGGTCCTCGGCGGCCACGGCGACGACATGGTGCCGTTGGTTCGCTACACCACCGTGGGCTGTATTCCGCTCACCGAACTGCTCTCCCAGGACCGCATCGATTCCATAGTGCAACGCACCCGAGATGGCGGCGGCGAAATCGTCGCCCTGCTCAAGCAGGGTTCCGCCTTCTACGCGCCATCCGCCGCCATTACCGAAATGGTCGAGGCCATCCTGCTGGACAAGAAGCGCATTCTTCCCGGCTGCGCCTACCTTGAAGGCGAGTACGGCATCAACGGCCTTTGCGTCGGCGTACCTGTCAAGATTGGCGCCAATGGCCTGGAGCAAATCATCGAAATCAGCCTGACCGATGAAGAAATGGCCGCCCTCAAAAGCTCCGCTGCCTCCGTCCAGGAACTGGTGGACGTGATGGCCAACGCCGGGGCAGAAGCCTGACGGATACGACCAGATTTTTGCCATCGAGGGCGGGTGAAAACCCGCCCTTGTTTTGTTGGCCGGGGTGTATAATTATTGCAAATCTGTTCAACGGGAGGAGCCCGCATGACTGAGCGCACTGAACTGGAACGTGAATTGCTGGCGAAAGCTGCTCAATACTTTCCGGGTAACTCCACCGGCAACACCAACTATCCCAAAGAGCTGAACTTCCTGATTAGGGAAGGTAAAGCCGGCCGTGTTTGGGATGTTTCCGGCAACGAGTACGTCGATTGGCTGATGGGCTCCGGCCCCATGATTCTCGGGCACGCGCATCCTGCCGTCACGGAGGCAGTGCGAGAAGCCGTGGGCCGTGGCTCAACCTTCTTCGCCAACAATGACCAGGCGGTGATGCTGGCTGAGGAACTTGTGCGCGCCGTACCCTGCGCCGAGAAGGTCCGCTTCACCACCAGCGGCACCGATGCCTGCTTCCAGGCCATGCGCGTCGCCCGGGCCTATACCGGAAAGGAGAAAGTCCTTAAGTTCGAGGGCGGCTATCATGGCACCAGCGATTACGCCATGATGTCCGTCTTTGCCTCCGCCAGCGTTGAGTTTCCCCAGGCCGAGACTAACAGCGCCGGCATTCCCCACGCCCTCAGCGACCTGATGCTCATCTCCCAGTTCAACGACCTAGACACCACTGCTGCCATCGTTGAAGCTCATAAAGACGAGTTAGCCGCCGTCATCGTGGAGCCGTTGCAACGCACCTTGGCGCCCAACCCCGGGTTCCTGGACGGCCTGCGCAAGATTACTGCCGACGCCGGCGTACTGCTCATATTCGACGAGGTAGTTACCGCTTTCCGCCTGGCTTACGGCGGCGCGCAGGAATTCTACGGTGTAACACCCGACCTGTGCTCTGTCGGCAAAATTATGGGCGGCGGATACCCCTTGGCCGCCGTGCTGGGCACCGGTGATGTCATGTCCGTTTATGATCGTTCGGCCGTGTCATCCGACAGTTATGTTGACCAGATTGGCACCCTGAACGGTAGCCCGGTGGCCTGCGCCGCCGGCCTGGCCACCCTGGCGGAACTCCGTAAGGACGGAGTGTATGATCGCCTGCACGACGTGGGCGGTCGCATCCGCCAGGCCCTCGCCAACGCCTGCACCGAGGAGGGCTTTGCGATGCAGAGCGTCGGCGAGGATGCCATCTTCGACATCTATTTTGCCGATCAGCCGGTGCAGAACTTCCGCGACGGCTTGGCCGCCGACCCGGCGCCCCTGAGCAAGCTCAACGCCGGCCTGCTGCAACGAGGCATCATCAAGTCATGGCCGCAGAAGTTCTATCCTTCCGTCGTGCACTCTGACGCCGACGTTGACCAGACCGTTGCCGCCATACGTGAAGTCGTTCCCACACTGCGCGACTAGCGCCAGTGGTGAAATCAGCAAGCAGAACGAGGCGGGTTTCAAACCCGCCCCGTATCGTTTAGGGCCAGATAGCGTTGCGTTACCGTCCCCGCATCTTCACTTCCAGCGGGCCCGTGCTGACGATATGCCGTTTCAGCCCGAGCTCGTTGGGCGACATGCCCATGGCCAAGCCAATCAGCTGCGGCATATGCAGGATGGGCAGGTCGATGGAACGCCGGGCCTGGGAAGCCGCCTTGGGCTGGAACCCGTCCAGGTTCAGGTGGCAGAGCGGACACGGCGTAACCATGGCGTCGGCGCCCAGGTCTTTCACTTCAGACGTGTGCTTGCCCACCATGGCCATGGAGTTGCGTTGGTTGATGGTCAGTATCGGGAAGCCGCAGCAACGGGTTTTACCCTCAAAGTCCACCAGGGTCGCGCCCAGCAACTGGATCAGCATTTCCAGCGATTGCTGGCGTTCCGGATGCTCGGCTATATCCAGCGCTTCCGTAGGCCGCACGATGTAGCAGCCGTAGAACGGAGCGATTTTCAACTCGTTCAGCGGACGGGTAATCAGCGCGCCCAGGCGGTCCAGGCCGTAATCCTCGATCAAAATCCACAGCAGATGTTTCGGCTCGCTGTCGCCGCTGTACTCCAGCCCTTCCTCGGCCAGGTGCGAGTTGATTTCGGCCAGATACTCCGGGTTCCGCATCCGGTGGTTGGCCTGAGACATGACGCCCTGGCAGGTGCTGCAAATCGTCATGATAGGCAGCCCCATCTGCTCCGCCTTGGCGAAGTTGCGCGCGTTCAGCGTGTCTCCGAAGAGCTGGTTCTTCTCTTGGATGACGCCGGCCCCGGTGCACGTCCAGCCGGTTATCTCCTCCAGTTCAATGCCCATGCGGTCGCAGACCATCCGGGCGGCCGGGTAGAGTTCGGGCGCGCCGCCTTGCGATACGCAGCCCGGGAAAAAGGCGTACTTCACTGGTTGATTCCTCCTCTTGAATCGCCCTAACCGAACGGCGAGTTGTTGCTGACCTGCGGGCTGGCCGGCTCCGGTTGCGTGCGGTTGAATATGCGGCGGACAGCTTCCACGTTCTCCACGTTCTGGTGCATGATGGGCGGCATCTTGCCCCGACGCATTGCCCGGAAGGCCACCGGCATATAGTCCATCAACGCCGGCAGGTTCATCATCCCGACTGACTTAATGGGCAGCCGCAGCTCATCGAGCCTTCCGCTGTGTCCCACAGACTCGGTAAAGGCATCAGTGTGCCGCGCTCCGTTGTTGTTGTCGTAGCCTGCCTGGATGGCCTGTTCCCGCATCGCCATGATGCGGTCCATCGGAGCCACGCCCTTGGGGCACGCCTGCACACACTCGTTGCAGCGGGTGCAATCCCAGATGCCGGTGGGTTCGCTAAGCCCCCACAGGCGTTCCATGGAAACGCCTTCGGCGTCGCCGTCCCGGGGGTCTGCGGTGAAGCGGTACGCCTTGGCCAGCGCCGCCGGTCCCAGGAACGTGGGGTCGACTTCCAGCACGGTGCAGTCCGAAACGCAGGCGCCGCACATGATGCAGGCGGTAACGCTGGACAGGTGCAGCATGGCGTCGTTGGAGACGATGTACTCGCCTTCCGGCTCCTGGCCCATATGCTTCAGGTAGGGGTCAACAGCTTCGATTTTCTCCCAGAACATATCGAAGTTGACCACCAGGTCCTTCACCACCGGCATGACGCCGGCCGGCTCCACGGTAATCACGCCGTTCTGCACCACGGTATTGGCGATGGTCTTGCATGCCAACCCGGCGTGCCCGTTGATGCGCATGGCGCACGAGCCGCAAATGGCGCTGCGGCAGGAGCATCGCAGCGACAGCGTGCCGTCGTCGTCTTCGCGAATCTGAATCAGCGCGTCCAGCACGGTGGCATTGTCCGCTATGGTGACTGGGTATTCCTGCCAGTAGGGCCGGCGGCGTTCGTCTTGTGCTTCCGGGTCCTGTCGTTTTACCCTGATGGTAACGTCCATGTCCTAGTACTTCCTCTCTTCTGGTGTCCACTTGGTGATGGTCACGGGCAATTCCGAGATTTCAGGGCCGCCCTCGCCTTTAGTGAGCACAATGTGATGCAGCCACTCCTCGTCGTTGCGGTCGGGGTAGTCAACTCGGAACTGTGCCCCGCGGCTTTCCCGTCGCTCCAATGCGCCTACTGCGATGGTGTCGGCGCAATCCAGCATATAACCCAGCTCCAGCGCGAAGACCAAGTCAGTATTGAAGGTCTTGCCCTTGTTGTGTACCGGCACGTTTTCGTAGCGACGGCGCAACTGGTGCAAATCTTCCAGGGTTTCTTGAATGCCCTCCTCGTTACGGAACACGGCAACGTTCCGATTCATGGAGTCCCCCATGTCCTTGCGAACGGCGGCCCAGCGGTCGCCGTTGTCGGGGCGGTCCAGCATTTCCTGGATGCGGCGATGTTCACGCGCCAGGGCGGCGCTGACGTCAAAGTCGGCGTAGCCCATGCTGCGCACGACGTTGGCCGAGTGGTTGCCGGCCCGCTCGCCGAAGACGATGGTGTCCAGCAGTGAGTTCGCGCCCAGGCGGTTGCCGCCGTGCACACTCACGTTGGCGCATTCGCCGGCAGCATAGACGCCGGGCAGGTTGGTCAGTCCGTCAACGTCGGTCTTGATGCCGCCCATGATGTAGTGCATTCCGGGCCGAATGGGAATCGGCTCCTTGATCATGTCCACGCCGGCCAGGTCAATGCCGATTTCCCGGATTTGGATGAGCTTCTCCATAATCAGGGCTTCGCCCAGATGGGTGCAGTCCAGATAGACACAGCCATCCACCCCGTTGCCGGCGTTGATTTCCGTCTGTTCGGCGCGGGACACCACGTCGCGAGAAGCCAACTCCATCATGTTGGGAGCGTACTTCTCCATGAAACGATTGCCGTCTTTGTCGCGCAGGTAGGCGCCTTCGCCGCGCGCTGCTTCGGAAATCAGTACGCCGCTGCCGGCCAACGTGGTGGGGTGGTACTGTACCATCTCCATGTCCATCAGCTGGCCGCCGGCGTTGTACACCAGGCCCATGCCATCGCCGGTAACGATGAGGGCGTTGGTGCTGGGTTCAAAAAGCCGGCCACAGCCGCCGGTGGCCAATATCACGGTCTTGGCGCGGATGACGTGCAGTTCGCCGGTGCGGATTTCCAGGGCGATAACGCCGGCGGCGCGTCCCTCTTCCATAATGAGCGACGTTACGAACCATTCTTCGTAGCGACGCACACCGGACTTGATGAGCTGCTCAAACATCACGTGGAGCAAAGCCTGGCCGGTGAAGTCGCCGACGAAGAAAGTGCGCGCCCGCCGCTGGCCGCCGAAGGCGCGAGTTCCCAAGCGGCCCTCGTCGTCACGGTTGAAGGTGACGCCCATGTGCTCCATGTCAATCAGGGACGCGCCGGCCTGCCGACACATGACTTCAATCGCGTCCTGGTCGCCCAGGAAGTCGCTGCCTTTGATGGTGTCGTAGGCGTGGTCCTCCCAGTCGTCGCCCCGGTCGAGGAGCGCCGCGTTGATGCCGCCTTGTGCGGCGTTGGAATGGCTGCGCACCGGGTGAACCTTGCTGATGATGGCGGTGTTGGCCCCGCCGTCGCGGGCGGCGATGGCGGCCCGCATACCGGCCAAGCCGGCGCCAACGATCAGCACGTCGTGTTGCAAAACCTCTGGCATTTGTTACTTCCTCCGACCGGATTGCGGCAATCCGGCTACTTGTGGCGCATCAGCGGCTAAGCGGCGCGCCGATTTGCGACGGCTAATTATCCCTCAAGACACGCATCGCAAGCAACAGGGATGCGATGCTCTTGGCGTCTCGTATCTCACCGCCGGCGATTTTGCCCGGTATATCTACCAAAGGAACCCGAACTACTTCAATGAATTCGTCATCGTCGGCATCCAGTCGGGCCTGAACCAAATCAGTTGCTAGGTAAGCGTGCATCATCTGGGTGCACCAACCGGGAGCGACGTAGAATGACCCCAACGCCTGCAAACCGCTCGCCGTATGCCCAACCTCTTCCTGCAACTCCCGTAGCGCGGTGGCGTCCGGGTTCTCATCCGCTTCCATCTTTCCGGCCGGGGCTTCCAGCAGGAATGACTCAACGGCCTTGCGATACTGACGCACCAGTAGCACGTTGCCCTGGAAGTCCACCGGCACAATGCAAACGGATGACGGATGCGACACGATTTCGCGGACGGCTTCTTTCCCGTCCGGCAGGCTGACGGTATCAACCCGCACGGTGATAAGTTCACCCCGATATGGTGTCGCCGTGGTAACTGTCGGCTCTGCCACGGCAACTGCGGGTCTCTTTTCAGTCCGGGACAATTTCAACCTTCCAGAACCCGCATCGCCAACAGCAGCGAGGCTACGCTCTTGGCGTCTTGTATCTCACCGCCGGAGATTTTGCCCGGTATCTCTGCCAATGGAACCCCAACTACCTCAATGAACTCATCATCGTCGGCATCCAGAACGGCCGGCGTCAAATCCGTCGCCAAGTACGCGTACATATACTCGGAGCACCAGCCCGGCGCCAGCCAGAAAGCCGTCAATTCCGTCAGCCTGCCGGCAGTGTGCCCAATCTCTTCTTGCAACTCCCGGCGCGTGGCCTCTTCCGGCGTCTCGCCTTCTTCGATCCCGCCGGCTGGAACTTCCAGCAGGAAGCTCTCGGTGGGCTTGCGGTACTGCCGCACCAGCAGGACGTTATTATCCTCGTCCACCGGCACCACGCAGATGGACGGGTCGTGGTCAACGATTTCCCGCGTGGTCTCCCGTCCGTTGGGCAGGCGGATGGTGTCCACCCGTACCTCAATAATGCGGCCTTGGAATATGGAGCGCGTCGCGATGGTAGGTTCGTTGTTGTCGGCAGCAGTCACGGCAACCTCAGCGTCCCTGGCCAACGAAACCCAGGCGACGGGTCAGTGTAGCCCAGAAGTAATTGTGCTCATTGGCCCGCAGGAAACGCGCCAGGTACGGGCTGCGCGTAATGCGAACCCAATCGCCCGGTTCAACGGGGTGGTTCTCAAAGCCGTCCACGCTGATGATGGCTTCCTGCGTGCCTTCCAGATGAAAGTCAACGCTGCTGGTGGGACGCAACACCAGCGGGGTAGTCAATCCTACGTGCGATGCCAGAGGCGTCAACACCACGTCGTCGGACAAAGGGTCGATGATGGGCCCGCCGGCCGCAAAGCTGTATCCGGTGCTGCCGGTTGCCGTGGCCAGGATTACCCCGTCGGCGCGAAAGGTGGACACGTCAGCGCCGTCGATGACGGCTCGCACCGTAATCACTCGCGATACCCGGCTACGCGACAGCACTACGTCGTTCAGTGCGTGGTACGGCCCTTGGGGTGCGTGTGCGCCGCTGTCGCCATTGCCTCGGCGGTACACCACCGCCTTGAGCATACTGTGCTCCGACACCCGCACGTCGCCTTCAAGATACTTGGGAAGTTGCTCCATGGCGCCCGGCACTGTCAACTCGGTCATAAATCCCAGCCGGCCCATGTTGATTCCCAACAACGGGATACCCCGGGGCGCAACGGCACGGTTAACCCGCAGGATGGTGCCGTCGCCGCCGATGGTGATTACCAGGTCGGTGCCTGCGGCCCGTTGGGCCAAATCCTCGGCGTCCTCGGCGCGAAGAATCCAGCTGTTGGCTTCCAGGTTCAACTCACCTACGATGGCGTGAGCCAGGTCCAGAGCCTCCGGAATGAGGTCGTTGTATGCAATTCCAACGGTTTTCATAGTTCATCGACTATCCGCCGGAGAGCACCGAGACTGCCCTTTCCGCCGCTCCCAACAGGGGGGTTGGAGCCACGCCCAGCCACAGTATCGCCAGCGTAGCAATGCCCAGAGCGACGTTCACTGGCCACGATGCTCCGACCCGCTCGGTGTGAATCGGAGTTTGCAGGAACATCACCTTGATGATGCGCAGGTAATAGTAGGCTGACACGGCGCTGTTGACTACGCCGATAATTACCAGCCACGTCATCAACGATTCGCCGGTGTTGATGGCGGCGGCAAATACGTAAATCTTGGCGAAGAACAAGCCGGTAGGCGG
The DNA here is from genome assembly GCA_009837355.1 of Chloroflexota bacterium. GTDB lineage: Bacteria > Chloroflexota > Dehalococcoidia > Lucifugimonadales > UBA3495 > Bin87. The sequence goes on from VXTR01000074.1 coordinate 11,076, forward strand.
CACGCCGATGAGCGCAATCAACGCCAGTCCCAGCGCAATCGCCAGGAAGGGCGCGCGACGCAACATTCCGGAGTAGTCGGCGATTTCGTCGCTGTTGATGCGGTTGCCGATGCAGACGATGGCGAAGAACGCGGTTAGATTGGCGGCGGTGTAGGCCGCGAGATAGAACAGCACGCTGCTGGGGCCGAAAGTAGCGGTTCCGTCCACCGAGGCAACGGCGGCCACGCCCACCAGAATGTAGCCGGCATGGGCAATCGTACTGTATCCGAACAGCCGCTTGATGTTCCGCTGGGCGATGGCAACCAGGTTCCCGATGGTCATCGACAAGGCCGCCAAACCTGCCAGCAACACCCACCAGTCGCCTCCCAGGGCGTCGAATCCAACATAAAAGACCCGCAGCACCAGCGCGAACGCCGCCGCTTTGCTGGCAACCGACAGGAACGCAACCATTGGCGTGGGGGCGCCCTCGTACACGTCGGGCACCCACATCTGGAAGGGAGCGGCAGACATCTTGAAGCCGAATCCAGCCAGCAGCAGCACTATTGCCAGCAGCACGGCCATGCTGCCAAAGGGGAACGCGCCTGCGGACGCTCCGGCAGAAAGCGCGGCGGCGATTTCATCCAAGCGGGTGGAGCCGGTAAAGCCGTAAATCAGCGCCATGCCGTACAGCATCAGCGCGCTGCTCAACGCGCCGATGATTAGGAATTTCATACCCGCTTCACTGGAGCGCCCGTTAGGTAGAAAGGCCGCCATTGCCGCCAGCGGCAGCGTGGTCAACTCCAGCGCAATGTACATGGTAATCAGCTCGGTAGCCGATACCAGCAGCATCATGCCGGTGGCCGACAGCAGCAGCAGTCCGAAGAACTCACCCTGCAAACGCTCCATCCGCCTCGAGTAATCGGTGGAAACCAGTATCACCAGCCCGGCAGCGGCCAGGATCAGGAAGTTGAAGAACAACGAGAATCGGTCGATGGAAAGGGTGTGCAGCACCACCGAGCCCTGGGCCGACAGCCGACTCTCTCCCGTGCTGACTAACTCCGCCAACTGCCATGCGCTGAGGGCCGCCGGAGCGGCCAACCCAACGAAGGCAACGCCCACCAGCAGCCCGGTACGCCGGGTCAGCAAGTCCACGATGATGACCATCATGGCCAAGCCGGCCAGCGCCAGTAGTGGAGAGACGAGATACAGGTCGTAAGCGGTCATGTTTCGCTTTGTCCAGGTTCTAACGGCCGGTCCCGGCGATGCCCGTGTTGTAGCTGCTGACTATGGGCTCCAGCCCGTCCCGGAATACTTCGGTAAGCCACGCCGGATAGATGCCCACTGCGACTATGCTGATAACCAGCAGCGCCACCGGCACTGCCTCGACCATGGATGCATCGGTAAGGCCGTCCCAACGGGCGGGGCGCGGGCCGAACATTGTCCTTTGTATCATCCACAGGATGTATCCCGCCGCGAGGATTATGCCCAGCACGGCCAGGATGGTCAGCGCGGGGAAAGCGCGGAAACCGCCGAAGAACACCAGCAGTTCCGATACGAACCCGCTCAGCGCTGGCAGGCCCAGCGAGGCCGCCCCGGCCAGCAGGAACGCGCCGGCTACGATAGGCATCCGGTTCGCCAGCCCGCCCAGGTCCGGAATATGGCGGGTGTGGGTCTTCTCGTAGAGGATGCCCACTGCTACGAACAGCAACCCCGTGATGGTGCCGTGGGTGAACAATTGCATCGCCGCCCCGGTCAGGCCGGCGTCGGTGAGCGCGCCGCCAACCACGGCCACGGAGCCAATGCCAATCAACACCAGCCCCATGTGGCTGACGCTGGAATACGCGATGAGCCGTTTCAGGTCGGTCTGTTGTATCGTCACCACCGCGCCGTAGAGCACGCTGACCACGCCGAGCACTACGATGGGCAAGGCATAGGCGTGCAGCTGTTCGGGGAACATTCCGGCGTTGACTCGGAGCAAGCCGTAGCCTCCCATCTTCAGCATCACTCCGGCCAGCATGACGCTACCAGCCGTGGGCGCGTCGGTGTGTGCGTCGGGCAGCCACGTATGCACCGGCCAGGTCGGAAGTTTGACGGCGAAGGCTACGAAGAAGAGCCAGAAAAGGATGCCCAAGGGGAGTGCAGCCCGGGATGCGTCCAGCGCACCGCCCTGCTCCAAGAGGAGGGTCATGTCAAAGCTGTTCACGCCGGAACTGACGAAGACGGCGACGATGGCCACCAGCATGAACGCGGATCCCAGGATGGTGAATATCAAGAACTTCATCGCCGAGTATTCCCGGCGACCCGTGCCCCAGGTGGAAATCAGCAGGTACATCGGCACCAGCTCGATTTCCCAGAGCAGGAAGAACAGCAGGAAATCCAGGGCCGTGAATACGCCCATCACCGCCGTTTGCAGCACGAACAGCCAGATGAAGTATTCCTTCACTCGGGTGGTGATGTGGAAGGAAACGAAAACTGCGCACAGGCCCAGCAGCCCGGTGAGCATCACCAGCGGCGCGCTGATGCCGTCCACTCCCAGCAGGTAGCCGGCATGGACGGTTCCGGTGTCGATCCAGGTAAAACGGTCAACCAGCTGAAAACGCTCGCCGCCCGGCTGGAACAGCACGAAGACGATTACCGACAACACCAGGTCGGCGAATGCGACGGCAGCGGCAAACCAGCGAACCATCCGGTCATCGCGGGCAATTCCCAGCGCAAGCAGCAAAGCGGCCACCGCCGGCAAAAAGACGGTCGCAGTCAGCAGTCCGTTGAATTCGCTTGCCATCGTGAGCTATCCGAGAATCAGGTACAGGGCGATTATCACCACGCCCCCGGCGGCGGCGACCAGTGGATACACCTGCGTCTGACCGTTTTGCGCCAGGGCGATCAGCCCGCCGATGTTCCGGGAAATCCAACCGACCAGGCCGACCATGCCATCAACCACGTTGCGGTCAATCCAGTCGGTAACGGCGACGATGATCTGGTAGAAAATCCGGCCGACAATCAGCCCTTCATATAGATGGTCAAGGTAGTATCGCTGGGAGAGCAAGATGTGAACTGGCCCGGCCTTGAGCATCGGGTCCAGTCCGGTGAATGGGCGCGGCCAGGCGTAAACCAATGCCGCCAGTCCGATGCCGGCCAGGGCGACTACGTTGGAGATCGCAGCCATGAGAATACTGAAGGGCGGCGTATGGTGTCCGTCGTGCAATCCCGATGCGAAGTAATCCGTGAGCCAATGCGAGGGTATCACGCCGAACAGGCTGGACACGCCGATGGGGTTTGCTACCCAGCCGGCGATAATGGCGCAAAATCCCAACAGCCCCATGGGCACTACCATCACCCAGGGCGACTCGCCAAGATGGACGTGATGGTCAACACCCACCGGCGCCGGCTGGCCGGCTTCCTCAACGTCGTGCAGCTCCTGCTCGCCACCACCGCGAAACTCGCCGTGGAAGGTGAGGTGCACCATCCGGTAGGTATAAAAGGCCGTGAGCAGGACGCCTACCAACAGCATGACAAACACGAGCAAACTGATTGAGGCCGGCACCGGCCCCTTGCCCAGCCAGGCCTCCAGCAGAATCTCGTCCTTGCTCCAGAAACCGGCCAGCGGGAAGATGCCCACGAGGCTCAACGCGCCGATGACGGTTAGCCAGTACGTCCAGGGCATGGCCTTGCGCAGCCCGCCCATGTACATTATGTTGAAGGTTCCGGCGGCGTGATTGACGCTGCCGGCGCCCAGGAATAGCAGGGCCTTGAAGAAAGCGTGGGTGAACAGGTGGAAGAGAGCCGCGTTGTAGGCGCCGATGCCCAGTGCCGCCATCATGTACCCCAGTTGGCTCACCGTGGAGTAGGCCATCACGCGTTTGATGTCGTTGGCGGCCAGTCCCATGGTAGCGGCGAAAACGGCGGTGAATGCGCCAATCAAGGCCACGACCATCATCGCGCCTTCCGACTCGGAAAACACCGGGAAGAAGCGGCCCACCAGGAACACGCCGGCGGCCACCATGGTGGCGGCGTGTATCAACGCGCTTACCGGCGTCGGGCCTTCCATGGCGTCCGGCAGCCAGGTGTGCAGCGGGAACTGGCCGCTCTTGCCGGCAGCCCCGGCGAACAGGCCGAGGCACAGCCAAAGCAGGGCACCGCCGGCTACGATCCCGGCGCCTCCGGCGGCGATGGGAATGGCGGCTTCCCAGATGTCCGGTATGTGCAGGGCGTTGAGGCCATGGAGGGCAAAATCGTCGGCCTGGAAGAAGAGATAGATGATGGCCAGCAGAAAGCCCACGTCACCGATGCGCGTGATGATGAATGCCTTCTTCGCCGCGGCGGCCGCTGACGGGCGGTTGTGCCAGAACCCGATGAGCAGATAGGAGGACAGGCCCACCAGCTCCCAGAACACGTACATCTGCACGACGTTGGCGGCCAGCACCAGCCCGATCATCGAGGCGCTGAACAGGGACATATAGGAGTAGTAACGGGCGAAGCTTTCGTCGCCTTCCATGTAACCGAGGGAATAAATCTGCACCATCAGGCTGACGCCCGTAACCACCACCAGCATGACGTTGGTCAGCGGGTCCAGCAGCAGGCCCATCTCGATGGTCGCGCCCGGAGCAAGACTAAGCCAAAGGTGCGGAGCGAAGTCGTAGGTGGTCGTGCCGGCTGCCGACCCCAGCAGCCACAGGGAAAGCACAAACCCCAAACCCAGCGCCCCAATAGTTGCGTAACCGGCCAGCCTGGCATAGCTGCTGCCCAGGGGCCGTATCACCAGCCCGGTCAGCAGGAAAGACGCCACGGGCGCCAGGAAAATCACCCAAACCAGGGCTTCAGTCAGCATTTCGCCCTCATCCTCACAGCTTCCGGACGATTTCCTCGGCTACGTGCTCCCGTCCCTTGGGCACGTAGATGCGGAACGGCACGCGCTCGCTCCAGTCGCGTATATCGCCCTCCGGCAGGATGCGACTGGGCAAACCCTCGGCCTCCAGGGCTTCCTTCCAGATTTCGGCGGCCATCAGGTTCGGCGCGCGTTTGAATTCTACCCACATAGCGATGGTCAGTGCCGCAGCGTCGCGGCGTCGGTCAGGTCAACGCTCTCGTTGGTGCGGTACAACGCGAACACGATGCCCAGCCCCAGGGCAATCTCCGCCGCGGCGACCGTGATGACGAAGACAGCAAACACCTGCCCCGTCAAAACGGCGGACAACTGCTCCTGGACGGTGTAAGGAGCGAGCCAGCGGCCCATGGCAACCAGCGTCAAATTCACCCCGTTGAACATCAATTCAATGGACATCAGCACCGCGATGAAATTGCGGCGGGCCAGCGCTCCGTAGAGCCCGATGCAAAAGAGGACGGCGGCCACCACCAGCATTGCTTCCAGCGACACGACGTTACCTCCCTCGCCCGCGCGCCAGTGCCAGTCCGCCGATGGCGGCGGCGAGCAACAGCAAGGAGACCGCCTCAAAAGGCAGCACGAAATCGCCAATCAGCAAATCTGCCAGCCCGCTTCCGGCGACGCTTTCCACTTCCTCAGCGCTCAGACCGGCACGGGTCAGCTCGGTCGCGTCGGGTATGCCAACGGCTTGGGTTTGGGCGATCTGAGCCTGGTTTTCCCGTCCGGCCCCGGCCAGTGTAGTCCAGTCGGTGGTAACGGCTGTGAAAACCATTGCGGCCAGCAGCAGGGCCGAAATCACTCCCGCCGGTATCTGGAGGCGATTGGGCGCATTGCCCCGCTGAACGTCTCGGGTCAGCATGATGCCAAAGATAAACAGTACGGCGATGGCGCCTACATAAATCAGGATTTGCACTACCGCCAGGAACTCAGCGTTCATCATCACGTAAAATCCGCCCACGGCGACGAACACCGTGGCCAACAGCAACGCGGCGCGGAACAGGTCCCGCACCAGCACCACGCCAAGCGCTCCGCCGATAGCTACCGCCGCCAGCGCCCAGAAGACTATTTGCTCAAACCACATCTAGGCTTCGCCCTCGGTATGCTGCCTGTTGCCGTTTCGGTCGCCCAGACGCATTCCGGCCTTCTCATGCTGATGCCACTGCCAGTTCTCCCGGCCTACTTCCCGCCAACCCAATGGACGGCTGGCACCGGGGCGATACTCCATGCCTTCCAACTGCGGGCGGAACCAGGTGCTGGGATGCTTCTCGGCATGGCGCAGCCGATCAATACTGATAACCAGGTCGGTGCGCTTATATTGCCCCTCCTCAAATCCGCTGCCCATGAACAGCGCGTCGTAGGGGCAGGCTTCCACGCACAGGCCGCAAAACATACAGCGCTGCAACTCAATGTCAAAGGTCTCCAGCAGGTACTTGTCGCCCTGGAGCGGTGCCGTTTCGCTGGGCGACGTTACGATTTTGATGATTCCGAGCGGGCAGTACTTCGCGCAGGACGCGCACCCGGTGCATCGCTCTTCGTACCAGGTAAATTCCTCGCCTCGGAACCGGGGATGCTGACGCACACGTTGTTCCGGGTAAGAAGTCGTGAACGGCTTTTTCGCCAGGTTGGTCAGCGTAACCAGCAGGCCCTTGGCCATTTCAAGCCCGTACATTGCAAGCCCTCCCAGTCCTTACATCGTTCCGGTGGTGGGCAATCCGCTTGTCACTGGATTGGCAGAGCGTGCGCCACCGGAACCGCTCCGTACCTTTTCCTTGATGAGATTCCCGAAGAACGTGATGGACACCACGGCCAGGACGAGATTAATTGCCGCCATAATCCACAGGTCGGCGGTGGTCAGAACGCCGTTGGCGTCGCGCAGGAAATAGACCTCCAATACCACCGCCGCCAGGTTGATGAAGCTCAGGGGCATCAGGAATTTCCAGCAAACGGCCATTATTTGGTCCAAGCGCAGCCGCGGGAACGTGGAGCGAATCCATACAAACAGGAAAATGCCGATGAAGGTCTTAATCAGGAACCACAGCCAACCCAGCCAGTCGGCCACCGGTCCGGCCCATCCAGCCAGGAACAGGGTGGCAATCAAACCGGAGACGAACAACGCACCTCCGAACTCCGCCGCCTGTATCAGGGCAAACTTGATGCCGCTGTACTCCGTGTGATAGCCAGCGATGATTTCCGACTCGGCTTCGGCAACGTCAAAGGGCGTGCGGTTCAGCTCGGCGGACATACCGGCCAGGAAAACGAAGAAGGCCAAGGGCTGCACCAGGAAGAAAGGCACCGCCTGGGCCACCACGATGTCGCCCAGGGACATTGACCCGGCGACTATCACCACGCCCAGCAGCGACAGCACCACCGGTACTTCGTAGCTGATCAGCACCGCCACGGCGCGCCCGGCCCCGAACAGCGCGTAACGGTTGTTCGACGCCCAGCCGGCGGTAAAGATGGCGATGGACGTGAGCGAACTTACTGCGAGCACGAACAGCACGCCTACGTTCAGATCAACCAGGGCGACGTCCTTGGCAAAGGGAATCACTGCCGTCGCCAGCAGCAGGGATGACACCATAATAACCGGGACTGCGGTGAAAGCCAGCCGGTCGGCGCCGTAGGGGATGATGTCTTCCTTGGTAATCAGCTTGGCCAGGTCGGCGATTGGCTGCAGCGCCCCAAAAGGCCCCCAGCGATTGGGTCCAACCCGGTTCTGGAAGCGGCCCAGCAGCCGGCGCTCTCCCCAACTGACGATAGCAGCGCCCAGCAGCACCGCGTTGATGAGTATCAGCATGATGACGCCGCCGGCGATTACGTAGGCGAGCCAGCACGGCACAACGTTGGCCGCCAATCCGTAAATCCAGTAGAAGAGCGGATTGCCGCCCAGCACGCCGTCCGGGCTGATCATCCCATCGGTGAGGTTGCATGGCCTCATCGGTCAACCTCGCCCATGTTTATGTCAACGCTGCCCAGCGAGACAATCATGTCCGCCAGCTTCCAGCCCAGCAGCAGATGCTCCGTGATGGTCAGGTTAATCAGGGACGGCGAGCGAATCTTGCAGCGGTAGGGTGACACTCCGCCATCGCTGACCAGGTAGAACCCCAACTCGCCCTTGGAGGCCTCGACCCGGCCGTAGGCTTCGGCGCCGGGTTCCGCCCGCAGCACCATGGGTAGCTCCAGCCGAACCGGGCCCGGTTCAATCTGGGCGATGCACTGACGCACGATGCGCAGGCTTTGGCGAACTTCCTGCATGCGCACCCAGAAGCGGTCGTAGTTGTCGCCGTTGCTGCCCAAGGGCACGTCAAAATCAACCTGGTCGTAGGCATCGTAGGGCGCTATCTTGCGCCAGTCCCAGTTGACGCCGCTGGCCCGCAGCACCGGGCCGCTGACCGAGCAGTTGATGGCGACGTCCCTGGGCAGGGGACTGACGCCGCGGGTGCGAACCATCAGAATTTCGTTGCTGAGCAGCAGGTTTTCAATCTCCTCCAGCTCGCCCTCAAAGTCGGCCAGGAACTGGTCCAGAGCCGGCCAAAAGTCGGGCGGGGTGTCGGAGAAAACACCGCCGGGCCGCATATAGCTCACGGTGATGCGCGCGCCGCAGAGCATTTCGAAGAGGTCAAGGATGCGCTCACGACTGCGGAAGGTGTACATCAGCGGCGTGCCGAATGCGCCGAGTTCCTGCACGAAAAATCCTACTGCGATCAGGTGGCTGGCGATGCGCTGCAGCTCGGCGGTCAGGGTGCGCAGGTACTTGCCCCTGGGCGGCGCCTCGATACCCAGCAACTGTTCCACGGCCAGGCAATACGCCTGGTTGTTAATCATTGATGAGGTGTAGTCGAGCCGGTCCGTCAGCGTAACTACCTGGACGTAATTGCGTTCCTCGGCCAGTTTCTCGGTACCCCGGTGCAGGTAGCCAAGCACCGGTTCTACTTCAACGATGTCCTCGCCGTCAAAGGTGATGCGCACCCGAAACACGCCGTGCGTGCTGGGGTGCTGGGGCCCCACGTTGACCGTCATCGGTTCGGTGCGTATCGTCATCGTTTGAGCGTCCCGGGCCTGGACCTACAGAAAATCCTTGCGGAGAGGATGGCCTTCAAAGCCTTCCCACAGCATAATCCGTTTCATGTTGGGGTGGCCCGTAAAGCGTACGCCCATGAGGTCCCAGATTTCGCGTTCCTGGAAGTCCGCCCCCCGCCACACTTTGACCACCGAAGCGGCGGTCGGTTCTTCCCTGCCATAGACCCGACTGCGGATGACGCCGGTATGCCCCTTGGCCATGGAGGTGAGGTGATAGACCAGCTCAAAGTACTCCACGAAATCAATCGCGCTGACGGCGTTCAGGTAAGTGAAATCCAACTCAGCGTCGTTATGGAGAAAACTGGCCACGTCGCCCATGGCTTCGGGCCGCACCCAGACCGACGAGTCGTTCCATTCAATCACGGCGTCCGGCGCAGCTTCCTGCAAGCGCCGGGCCAGTGTCTCGCCGGATAGGGCCACCAGGGTCACGGCTTGAAACTCCCGCTACCCAAGTTGCGGTACTTCTTGATTTTCTCGTGGAGCTCCATAATGCCGTACAGCAGGGCGTCCGGTCGGGGCGGGCAGCCCGGAACGTACACGTCAACCGGGATGATGTGGTCAACGCCGGGCACCACGCTGTAGGAGCCGTAATACGGGCCGCCACTGGTGGCGCAGACTCCCATGGAAATCACCCAGCGGGGTTCTGCCATCTGCTCGTAGATCCGTTTGATGGGCGGCGCCATTTTCCAGGTAACGGTGCCGGCCACGATCATCAAGTCGGCCTGGCGCGGTGATGCCCGGAAGACCTCCATACCGAACCGGGAGATGTCAAAGCGGCCCATAGCGGTGGCCATCATCTCGAAGGCGCAGCAGGCCAGCCCGAAAGACACCGGCCACAGCGCCGACTTGCGGCTCCAGTTCACCAGAGCGTCCACCGACGTAACCATCAGGTTGCGCTTCAGGTCGTCGGGCACTTCAATCGCCGGGACTTCGATGGGCAACTGCGAAGCGGCGATAAGCTCGTTCACCAACTGACCCTCGGAGCGGTCTATCTCCCAAGTCCGGCTGTGCAGCGGGCCACCGACGCTCGGCAGTTCAAAGTGAGTTGATTCAGGCACTTCGGCTACCCCTGCCATTCCAGATCGCGCTTGCGCCAGGCGTAGGCCCACGCCAGCAGGAGGATTCCCACGAACACGGCCATCTCAATCAGGGCAAACAGTTCCAGCGTGAGGAACTTGGTGGCCCACGGGTACAGGAAGACCACCTCAACGTCGAAGATGACAAACAGGATGGCGAACATATAGTAGCGGAACTGGAAGCGGTTCCACGTCCCGCCGATGGTCTGCACGCCGCACTCGTAGGTGTCGTGCTTCACCGGGTCGGGTCGGGCCGGTCGGATTCCAAACTTGGCCAGTCCGTAGGAGGCCGCGAGCATACTGCACGGCACGACTACGGAAAGCGCCAGAAAGATGGCAATTAGGCCGTATTGGCCGAAATAGTCTTCAAGCATAATTGCGGCATCCCACGCCGGTTCCCTCTAGCGTCCGGCTGAACGGGCGGCGGCATTATAGCATAACCGCCGACGGATAGCAGGGGATTTTGGCTGGGATTGACCCCTATCGAGAAAGATACTAACTTACCCAGGCGTTGGCTAACTGCCTAACTAGACTCCGTTCCATGAGCGCTCTTCTTATGTCAAACAATTACTGCCCAGAGGACTGGACCAGCCGCTACGTTCAAGCCAACGGGATCCGCCATCATTATCTGGAATGGGGCGACCCGGACGCTCCGCCGCTGCTGATGCTCCACGCCACCGGCCTGTGCGCCTGGCCGTGGAAACCCATCGCTCGCCAGCTGGCCGGCAAGTACCGCGTCCTGGCCTTTGACCAGCGGGGGCACGGCGACACTGATGCGTCGGACAAAGGCTATCGTTTCGAGTATGCCGGCGAGGATGTGGCCGCCATCGTGGAGGCTTTGGAGTTAGCTCGTCCGCGCGTTATCGGCCATTCCTCCGGCGGTCTGGCCACCATCATTGCGGCCAACTTGCTGCCCAACCGATTCGGCCCCGTCGTGCTGGTGGAAACCCGGGTCAGCAACGACGCGCCCACTGCGCCAACCCAAGACTTGAACCGACGCGCCGAGCGCACCCGTATGAAACGTGCCGTTTGGGAGTCCCGCCCGGCAATGTTCGACGGCTATCGCAACCGCGCCGCGTTCAAGGACTGGCAGGATGAACCCTACCGACAGTTCATCGAGGGTGGCACCCGCCTGCTGCCCGATGGCCGCGCCGAGCTGAAATGCCACCCCGAAACGGAAGCCACCTTTTACGGGATGCGCGACGACCTGCCGGTTCAAAACTACCTGCACGGCCTCGGAGGGGACTGGTTACTGCTGCTGGCCGATTACCCCGGATGCCAGAAAATCGGTGACCCCGGAATACGGCAGTTCCGCGAATTGGTGGCAGGATCTGAAGTCAAACCCATGGGGAAGGGCAGCCACTTTCTCCCCATGGAATACCCGGACGAGGTTCTGGCGGTAGTCGCCGCGTGGTTTGACGCCAAATCCGATGCGCCGTAACATCGCTCCCGCAGGCATTCTCCTACTGCAATGAGGCATCAAACATGACCGACGGCCCTGACGAAAACACCGCTGGCCTCTTCGCCGGCCCTCTTGCCGGGCTGCGTGTATTGGACCTGTCTATTATCGTGGCCGGCGGCACGGCGTCGTCCCTGATGGCCGATTTTGGCGCGGAAGTGGTCAAGGTGGAGCGCCCCGGCTCCGGCGACCCGCTACGCAACTGGGGGCCTTTCTACAACGGGGTTTCCCTTTGGTGGAAAGTCCATTCTCGCAACAAGCAGTCCATTACGCTCAACATGGCCTCGCCTGAGGGACAGGACTTGCTCAAGCGCCTGGCGTCCCAGGCCGACGTGCTGATTGAAGGGTTCCGGCCCGGCACGTTGGAGCGCTGGAACCTGGGCCCGGCCGACCTTCACGCCGCCGCCGTCAATCCCGGGTTGGTTATCATGCGCTTCTCCGGGTTCGGGCAGACCGGTCCCTACAAAGACCGGCCCGGCTTTGGCACCATTGCCGAGTGCATGAGCGGCTACATCGGCATGACCGGGTTCCCGGATACGCCGCCCAACCTGCCACCCATTCCCCTGGCTGATGAGATTGCCGGCGTTTTTGGGGCGATGGCCGGGATGATGGCGATTTACCGCCGGGACGCCGACCGTCGGAGCGGATTGCCCGGCGCCGGGCAGGTGGTTGACCTCAGCCTGTTTGAGCCGCTGTTCCGATTGTGCATCCCACATCTCACCATCTACGACAAGCTAGGTGAAATCCGCGAGCGGGTCGGGAACGATTTTCCGGACGCCGCGCCGCGCAGCCTTTACCGCACCGGCGATGACCGTTGGCTGGGGCTGTCGGCCACCTCGCAGAACACTTGGGAAGGACTGGCGCGGGCGATGGGCTTGGACGCCCTGCTGGACGACCCCCGTTTCGGTAACAACGCCGCCCGCCTGGAAAACAAGGATGCCCTCAACGAAATCCTGCAAGCCTGGCTGGGCAGCCGCCGCACCGACGGCATCATGGACGAGCTTATCCCGGCCGGCGGTGTGGTCGGCCCGGTCTATAACAGCGCCCACATCATGGCCGACCCTCACTACATGGAACGCGACGACATCGTTGACCTGGACGACCCCGAGCTGGGCGAAACCAAAATGCTCGGCCTCGTGCCCAAGTTCAGCGATACCCCCGGCGAACTGCGCCACATGGGACCGACCATCGGACAGCACAACGCCGACGTCTATGGCGGCTGGCTGGGCTTGGATGACGACGACCTGGCCTCCCTGTCCGCCGACGGTATCATCTGATTATGTCAGCCCCCACTCTCCTGGTCGCCACCCGCAATCCCGGCAAAATGCGCGAGTATCGCGAACTGCTGGCCGACTACCCCGGCCGCCTCATCTCCCTCGATGATGCGGGAATCCCCGACGAAGTCGAGGAAACCGGCAACACCTTCCTTGCCAACGCCCACCTCAAAGCGGCCACCTACGCCACCCTCTCCGGCCAACTTACCGTATCAGACGACTCCGGCCTTGAAGTGCACGCTCTCGGCGGCGCGCCCGGCGTGTACTCCGCCCGCTACGGCGGCGACGCCTGCCACTCCGACGCCGACCGAGTTGACCTGCTGCTGCGCAACCTGGAAGGCATCCCCTGGGAACGGCGCATCGCCCGCTTCCGTTGCTTCACCGCCATCGCCGCCCCTCACGGCATTATCGCCACCGTCGTCGGTTCCATCGCCGGGGTGATACAATACGAACCGACGAGGCAACACGGCTTTGGCTATGATCCGGTGTTTCATCTGCCTTCTTACGGCGGGTCGATGGCCGAGTTGACGTTGGAGCAGAAGAACTTCATCAGCCACCGGGCCGATGCCGCCCGCAAAGTCCGCAAAATCTTGAACGCGTTATGATTACCGACCTGTTTGGACGTTCCCTCCGCGACCTGCGGATTTCGGTTACCGACCGTTGCAATTTCCGCTGTCCGTACTGTATGCCGGCCGAGATTTTCGGAGAGGCGTACCAGTTCCTGCCTAAGGACGAAATCCTGACCTTTGAGGAAATCGCCCGCCTTGCTGAGCTGTTCGTCCAGTTGGGCGTGAACAAGCTGCGCATCACGGGGGGCGAGCCGCTGCTGCGGGTTGACTTGCCTACGCTCATCGGTCAGTTGGCGGCCATTCCGGGCGCGGACGACATTACCCTCACCACCAACGGCTACCTGCTGGGGCAGCAGGCGCAGCAGCTGAGCGATGCCGGCCTCAGCCGCATCACGGTGAGCCTGGACACGCTGGACGATGAGATTTTCAAGCAGATGAATGGCCGGGGGTTCGGCACTCGCCGCGTCCTCGACGGCATCAAGCGCGCCGCCGACGCCGGCCTGACTCCCGTCAAGATTAACGCCGTGGTGCAAAAGGGCGTCAACGATCACACCATCGTTGACCTGGCCCGACGCTTCAAGGGAACCGGGCACATCGTCCGCTTTATCGAATACATGGACGTAGGCAACCGCAACGGCTGGAAGCTGGATGAGGTCGTGCCCGCGTCGGAGATTGTCGCCCTCATTGATGCGGCAATGCCACTGGAGCCGGCCGATGCCAACTACGTGGGCGAGGTGGCCCGCCGCTGGCGCTACCGGGACGGCGACGGCGAAATCGGCGTAATCGCATCGGTAACGCAGCCCTTCTGCGCCGACTGCACCCGCGCCCGCCTGTCAACCGACGGTCGCCTCTACACCTGCCTCTTCGCCACCGACGGCGTTGACCTCCGTGGCCCCATGCGCGACGGCGGCACCGACGCCGAACTGCTGGAAGTCATCACTGGCATCTGGAGCGTGCGCCAGGACAGGTACTCGGAAATCCGCACAGAAATCACCGCTGGCGAAAGCGGCGACGCCCGCCCCAAGGTCGAAATGTACCAAATTGGCGGCTAGGATTAAGGCCATGACCATCGAAAAACCCGCCGACCGATTGACGCACCTGGCCGAAGACGGCAGCGCGCGCATGGTGGACGTAGGCTGGAAGCCCGTTACCGACCGCATGGCGCAGGCCGCCGGGCACGTGGTGATGCAGCCCGAGACGCTGGCCCTGATACGGGACGGCCTGATGAAAAAGGGCGACGTGCTCACCATCGCGCAACTGGCCGGCATCATGGGAGCCAAGCGCACATCGGAGCTGATCCCGCTGTGCCACCCACTGCCCCTCAACAAGGTGGACGTTGAGCTGGAGCTGGACGAAACCGACAGCCGGGTCAACATCTTCGCCACCGCGACCACCTCCGGCAAAACCGGCGTTGAGATGGAAGCCCTGACCGCCGTCAGCGTGGCGGCCCTTACCATTTACGATATGTGCAAGGCCGTTGACCGCGCCGTGCAAATCGACGGTATCCGCCTGCTGCGCAAGACGGGCGGGCAATCCGGAGACGTTGACCTCACCGGCGCCTAACCCCCGCGCCGCCGCAATTCCTCCGACAAGGCGCGGATTGCCGCCGCCAAGTAAACCAGGTACTCCTCGGCGCTCAGATCGTCCAGGGGTTTGAACTGCTCCACCTGGTCAACTTCCAGCACGCCGACGACGCCGGGTATCGCCGCGACGTCCAGCTCGGCGATTGCCCCGTCAGGGGTCACCACCACGCATCCCCGGTCGGTGCGCGAAGCCAGCGCAGGCTCCAGCTCCACCGCCTGAATCGTGCTCATTCCCAGGAAAGCCGGAAAAGGCTCCAGCCGACCGCATAACTCCGCCAGCATGACTTCAAGCTTTCCAACGGACTCAGCGAGGACATCGTCAACTGTGGTCGGCGCAGTCATATCAAGGCAGCTCGGATGGCGGGTTGTAATTGACAATCCGCCAACCCGCCCATTACCATATTTCAACGCACGGCAGCAGGGGCGACTGGCCCGGGCCGTGCCGGTGGGCGACGTAGCTCAGTGGCAGAGCGGGCGCTTCATAAGCGCTAGGTCGTTGGTTCGAATCCATCCGTCGCCACCATGCGCAGGCATCGGGTTTTTCCCATAAAACCAGGGGACAGGTTTCAAGCCTGCCCCCTGCATTTTTGTCCGGCGGTCTTCATCTCTCGCGGTCGTCGAATTCCTCGCCCAGTTCGCTGAGAAACTGCTCGATTTCCGGCGACAGTTCCACCGCTTCGCCGGGCGCATCGTTCTCGCCCGGTTCCACCGCCTCCGCCTCGTTGGAGTCGTAGTAGTCCTCCATCTGCTTGATGAGGCTTTGCAGGTCGGAGTTGCGCTCGACGGCGGAGTTCAGCTCGCGGTATTGACGCTGGCCGCGTCGCACCGGCGCCAAGTCTTCGGGAATGTCGGGGTACACCGACGAGATGGCTTCAATCATACGGGCGGTGCCGTTGAAGTCCTCGTCAAGCTGTACGTACTGGGGCAGGTGGACCATAAAGTTGATGGATTCCACGCCCAGGCGGTCGATGCCGTCGGAGACCAGGTTCATAATGGTGGTGGGACCCTGGTAGGTGCTGCGCCGGAGCTTGAGGTTCGGGACCGGCCGAATCTGCTCTACGGAGCCCAACGAGCCGGTTACAAGCAGCGGGCGGGTGTGGGGCACGGTGTCGTACATCGCGCCCACGCGGCAGTAGCGCTTGACGCCGAAGGTCTCGACGACTTCCAGAATTGAGTCGGTGTAGGTTTCGCTGTTGGCGTGGGGTTCGCGCAGGTGCAGGAACAGGAAATCCGGGCCGTTCTCGGTGGTGGCGTAGCGGATGATGCTGTTGGGAATGCGCACCCGGCGTTCGTTATCAACCAGCCGCATACTGGGTCGGTAGCGGGTGAAGTCAAAAAACTCGCCCGGGCGTTTCAGGCGGCCCAGTTCCTTTGAACCGAGGTAACGTTCCAACCGGTTCAGGGTCAGGGTGCCGACACTGCCCACGTCCACCCACGGGCGAATCATCGCGAAAACGTGAGGGTCCCGAAGTTCGGGCAGCGGTTCCTGGATGTCAAATGCGCCAATCATCATAATGAACTATCTTGCCAGACCAAGCCCGGCAATTCAAGACGTGGCGGGGCTTTGAACCCTCCCGCCGCAGGCGGATGCACCACACCCCGACCTCTCCCGCCAGAGGCGGACGTTCCGCCCGTTAAGGGAGAGGGGGATGTTGGACGGGTCAGCAGGTGAGTTGGAGCTGGTCGGGGAGCCTGGTGCGGAAGGTTTTTTCCAGGGCGCGGCGCCAGAGAGGGGACAGGGTGATATGGTTCTCGTCGCCGGCTTCGTGTTGGTCCCATAAGTCGCGGTGGCAGGAGCAGGGACGGGGTGGCTGGCCGTGGTCATACCAGCCGTGGGGGTCGGGTTCGGCGGCCAGGGGCGCGCCGGTGAGGTTGAAGCGGCGGCGGATTTCGGCGTAGTTGGGCAGGTTGAGGATTTGGCTGATTGCGGCCAGGTCGGGCAGCACGGGCCGGTTGGGTTCGCGGAGGTAGAGCTTGTGGTATCGGACGGGTTTGGGTTGGCCGTTGAGGAAGGCGGCGACGGCGGTGAGCATGGCGGCGACACGACGGCGCAGCCGGCGGAGGGTGATGCCTTCCACGCCCCTGGATTCCGGTCTCGTATCTGGCACGGGGCCGGATTTTCGCGGGAATGACGAGTGGGTTTGGCGGAAGGTTTTGAGGTGGCTGCGGCTGAGGCGCCGGTCGGCCACGGCGACGTGGAGCGGGAACTCCAGCCGGCGGCGGCTGCTGTGTTTGCAGCCGCAGTGTACGGCCAGGGCGGTGGCGGCGTGGGAGGCGGCGCGGCGCAGGGCGGAGGCGGCCTCGGTTGGGTCGCGTTCGGTGATGGCCCGGTCGGCGCGCCGTAGGAAGTCGGCGGCTTTGGCCTGGTGGTGAGGGACGGTACCCATGTTGGCTCCTTAAACAGGGGGTTCTACATCGATATACAGGATGCACAGGATGATTCAGGGTGATTGGGTTGGCATGTCTCCTTGCTAGCAGGTGTTGGTAGGTTAGGGTCAGGGTCGATGAGGTTCAGGCTGTCGGCGCTACGGCCAGAGAGCGTTGGTTGCGATGTTGAGTCCTAGAATCCCGCGTGCTGACCGCGTACAGCCCGCCAGAGGCGGACCTGCGGCCCTCGCGGAGCGGTGGTGACACCCGCCGTACTGGTCTATGCCATGCCGGGGAATAAGTCGGCCTCAGGCGATAGCCAGCGATGCATGGAATCCGACTGATGGTTGACCGTGTTGACCTGAACCTCGATTGACCCTGGTTGTGAAGTGGTTGGCTGGATGATGACGTCATCGGTCGGGCGATGGGCCTTGGCCATAGGCTTGCTGCCTGACGTGGGGTACAGTGTAAAGAACGGATGTACGGTTACGCAAGAGGCGGGTGTCAGTGATTTTAGGAATTGGGGTTACGGAAATAGCCACAAAGGGCACAAAAGCACAAGAGTGGACTGCGCCTCGCCCTGCCCCTGGATTCCGGCTTTCGCCGGAATGACGGTTGGGGGCGGGCAGGTTGAACCGCCGGGCCGGCTGTCCTAGAATGTGGGCCAGACTGATAGAGCAATTCGCTGACTGCTTTGGGGCGCTTGCGCCGCTCGCTATTGGGAGGCATTAGTATGGCCATTACCACTTTTGACAGCCTGTACGCCGGCCACGTTGACATGGAAAACGTTGGCTACGCCGGCACGGCGGTGAACGACCGCACCTTTTCCGACGAATACCTGGCGACTGCTTTTGACAAAGGCGTGGCCATCGCGCAGTGCCTGGACCGGAACGGCTACGACAGCTTCTGGATGGCGGAGCATCACTTCCAGCCGGAGGGCTACGAGTGCATCCCCAACCTGCTGATGTTCATAGTGCACCTGGCCCACGTTACGGAGCGGCTGCGCTTCGGGTGCGGCTTCAACATCGCGCCGATGTGGCATCCGCTGCGGCTGGCCGAGGACTTCGCCATGGCGGACTGGCTGACCAACGGGCGGGTCATTTTCGGCGTGGGCCGGGGTTACCACACCCGAGAGGTGGAGGTTTTCGGGTCCCCGCTGATGGACCAGCCGGCGAACCGGGAACTGTTCGAGGAGCAGGTTGAAGTGCTGTTCAAGGCATTTCACGAGCGCTCCTTCTCCCATCAGGGCAAGCATTACAACTTCCCGCCGCAGGTCCCGTACCGAGGCTATGAGCTGGAGGAGCTGACGCTGGTGCCGCGTCCCAAAAACCTGCCGGTGGAGTGCTGGCAACCCATCCAGGGCGGCACGGGGCGCGCGCTGGAGTTCATGGCGAAAATGGGCATCAAGGGCGTCATCGGCGGCGGTTCGTCGGAGGGCGGCGCCATGGACGGGATCATGCACGCCTACCAGGACGCCCTGCGTCGCCATGGCAAGCCGGACGCCGAGCTGGGCGAGGACCTGGCCGTGGGGTTCCACTTCCAGATAGCGCCCACCGTTGAAGAAGCGGCACGGCAGGCGGCAGGCTATTATGAGGAAAACCTCAAGATGTTCGGTCCACTGCGGCTCACCCGCGGCTTGACCGAGCAGCAAATCCTGGACATCAGCAACCCAAGCGTTGCGCCGAACGCCGGGTTGCCCACCATCGGCGACGCCATTGAGAACGGCAGCGTGCTGGCCGGGCCGCCGGAGCGGATTATTGAGCAGCTGAAGGGCGTTGAAGAGCGCTACCCCGGTTTGCAGCG
Organism: Chloroflexota bacterium; assembly: GCA_009837355.1. Taxonomy (GTDB): domain Bacteria; phylum Chloroflexota; class Dehalococcoidia; order Lucifugimonadales; family UBA3495; genus Bin87. The sequence continues at coordinate 30,145 of VXTR01000074.1, forward strand.
GGTCCAGGTGGGTCAACCCGTGGGGACGCCGCAGTCGGTTATCCTGGAGCAGTTACAGTGGTTCGCCGAAGAGGTGATGCCGGCCTTCAAGGACACCAAGGTTGAAGCGGTGGCCGTTGCCGACAACTGATTGATGACAGGCACGGTGGGACGCCGGCCGGGTCGTGTGCTACGCTGGAATGGTAAATCACACTTGGAGGTTTCCCTATGCCCGAAATGACTCAGTACGCGCCCGGCACGCCGTCGTGGGCCGACCTGCTGGCCCGGGACGGACAGGCGGCCAAGGACTTCTACACGGCGCTGTTCGGCTGGACTTACGACGACCATCCGGCCGGGCCGGACATGGTCTATACGATGTTCTCCCACAACGGTATGCCGGCCTGCGCGTCCGCCGAGGCCGGGCCGGGGCAGGAGAACCTGCCGCCGCACTGGAGCGTGTACGTAACGGTTGACGACCTGGAGGCGGCGGTGGAGCGGGCGCAGGCTGCCGGGGGAACCGTCGTGTTCGGGCCGATGGACGTAACGCCGACGCCGGACAATACGGTGGGTCGGATGGCGGTCATCCAGGACCGGGAAGGCGCGTTTCTGCGGTTGTGGTATCCGGTGGCCCACACCGGCGCCGGGGTGATGATGGAACCGGGTGCACTATGCTGGTTCGAGCTGGCGACCACCGACCCGGAGTCGGCAAAGGATTTTTACCAGCAGACGCTGGGGGTAGAAATCAACCTGGACGAAAACATGGATGAGTTTTCCTACTGGCTGATGACGGTTGACGACCAGATGGTTGGCGGCATGGTGCAGATTGGCGAGGACTGGGGGCCGGTGCCGCCGAACTGGGGCGTCTATTTCGGCGTGAACGACGTGGAGATCACGGTGGCCAAGGCGCAGGAACTGGGCGGCAGCCTGGTGCACGGCCCGGCCGATATCGCCGACTTCGCCCGTTTCGCAGTGTTGGGCGACGCTGAGGGGGCCATCTTCACCGTTATCAAGCTGAACGACTGGGAATAAACCGCCGCAGGGGCGGCCGGTGCGTCGCCCCTACAACGTCCCCGGAGGGTAGTTTTCCAGCCACCAGCGGGCGATTTCGTCGCGGCGAGCGAACCAGACACCGGGGTGGTTGCGGGCGTAGCGCAGGAAGCGATCCAGGGCCCGGGAACGGGCAGGACGGCCGGCGATGCGGCAGTGGAGTCCGACGGACATCATCTTGGGGTGGGTGCGGCCCTCTTCGTAGAGGACGTCGAAGGTGTCCTTGAGGTACTCGTAGAAATCGCCGACGCTGTTGAGGCCGCCGCGCCAGAACCGGGCGTCGTTGGTCTCGAAGCTGTAGGGGAGCACCAGCCAGGGGTTGCCGCCCACATCGGTGTAATAGGGCAGGTCGTCGTTGAAGACGCCACTGTCGTAGATGAAGCCGCCCTCGTTGACCACCAGCTCGCGGGTGTTGACGCTGGGGCCGTAGCGGGTGAACCAGCCGACGGGACGCACGCCGGTGGTGGCGGTGAGTGACTCGACGGTCATGCGGATGGCCTCGGCTTCTTCGTCGCGGGTCTTGCTGTGGTACTCCTCCCAGCGGTAGCCGTGGCCGCAAACTTCATGGCCACGCTCCACGACGGCGCGGGCGACTTCCGGGTTGCGCTCCATGGCCACGGCGCAGCAGAAGAAGGTGCTGGGCGCGTCGTACTTGTCCAGCAGGTTGAGGATGCGCCAGACGCCGACGCGGCTGCCGTATTCGAAGAAGGACTCGTTGAAGAGGTCCCGCTGATCGGCGGGAATGGGGGACGGCACCTCGTTGTTGGACTCGTGGCGGTCGTCGCCGTCCAGCAGGGAGGTTTCGCTGCCCTCCTCGTAGTTGACGACTACGGAGACGGCGATGCGGGCGCCGTTGGGCCATTGGATGGTTGGCGGGTTGGGGCCGTAGCCGATGAAGTTGCGGGGTTGGTTGGTCACCTGGTGCGCTCCTCGATAATGGTCTATGCCGGCATCCGCACCGGCCTAGTTGCGGGGCGGTTGTAGGGGCGGGCCGGGCAAAAGGCCGACCTGGAGCGGGCCGGGTCGCCGGCGACTACTATCATTATGTTGTCGGGGTCGCGGACTATGGGCAGCATGGGGTCCGGTTCCGTGGGGTCTTCAACATCCAGCCACTTGGGCCAGAAGTAGGGTTCACCAGCCTCGACGTTTCGCCCGTACCGTAACTCTTTGTACCGGCGGACCCGTTCAATCGGGACCCTGGCCCGCTCGTACAGGTACAGTTGCACGTCCCGTTTCGTCCAGCCTTCCGCGTGGAGGCCGTGGGCAATCAGCGGACTGATGACCACCAGCGTATGCCCGCCGTGGATCATATTCGGATTCAGGTTGCGCAGCGAGTCGGCGAGCACCCACAGCGCGAACTCCATGCTGCCGGATCCCGCCGGATTGTTCCCCCGCGGCCCGTCTGCCGCGAACACGGTTACGCAACTCTCTTCCGGGGCGAACCCGAAATCCGCGTGTATCGGAGCCCACGGTGTGTCCACGTCCGCGCCCATGCAGTAGGAATACTTGGACGGGGAGCCCATAGTCGATTTATCGCCGGTGTCGGGCCGGCCGTCGCCGAGGTTGATCATCATCAGACGCAGGGCGCGGCCGATGGTGGCGTTGGCGCGGCTGCCGTGTCCGAAGAGGCCGACGCCGTGATTGACACCGACCTGCTCGACCACCGGGCCGCTCACGATTACCAGCGGCGCGGCCGGATCGCTGGTTGCTTGCAGGCCGCGTATGTCCAGCACGGGATCCAACGCGGCCTCCGCCGCCGCCAGCACTATAGGCATATACTCAGGCAAGCAACCTGCCATTACCGCATTGGTGGCCGCCGCTTCCACCGTAACCACCCCCATGCGGGGCGGCATTACGCCCAGGACTTCATCGCCGTTCCGTCCTGATGCAGCTACGAACTCGGCGACGGCGGACTCGGTGGGCGGTACGATGGGGAGGCCGTCAGTCCAGCCGTTCTCGAAGTAGGTTTCGATGGTGTCCAGGGCGCCCTGGACGGTATCGAGGCCGGTGAGGCGCTGAGCGTTTTCCTCGGTCAGCATACGCCGCTCTCGGAGCGGGCCGGCTGGGGCTCGGAGGTGATGGCGGCGACGACCTGGGCGGCGACGGCGCGGGCGCGGGCGGCGGCTTCTTCCCGGTTGCCGAGGGGGTGCGGTATGGTAACCAGCGGCAGCGTGTCCAGGTGGTTGGCGCGGGCGATGGAAGTGGCCAGGCGCACGAAGTTAGTGGTGGCGACTACGGCGGCCGGCTTGCCGACGCTCTCGAAGTTCACTGCGTCGAGCATACTGCCCGACGTGCAGGAGCCTCAAAGGGCCACGCCGGAGATTAAGAAATCAGCCTCCTCGCCAATCTCGGCTATGAGCGACGGTTCGGCCGGGCGGGTTGAGGTGAACTTGGTGCGTAGGAGGACCCGGCTGACGCCGTACTCGGTTTCCAGCACCTCGGCGAGGCTGGCGAAGAAATAGCTGGAGGTGTCGTTGCCGTTGTCGAGCAAGCCGGCCGCCTTGCCGGCGACGCCGGGCAGTCGGGGCGTCAACTGACGCTCCACCTGCTGCACAAAGCCGGTGGGGTTGAGATAGGTTACGCGGCCGGTGTCCTGGGCTACGGCTGCTGGCGTCGTCATGGTGCACCTCATCGGGAGTTTCGCCCAATCATACCACGCTGGACAATTCGGTCGTTACGGTACAGAATGGCGGCAATTACCGGAGCACACCGGGCCTGAACCGGAGACTGATTTATGCCGACCAATGCGACATCAGGCAAGCTAAGCCCGCTGCTTTTCCTGGAACGCAGCGCGGCCGTTTATCCGCGCCGGGCCGCCTGCATCTACAACGGCGGGGTCACCACCTACGGGCAGTTTTACGAGCGGGTGCGCCGCCACGCCGCCGCCCTGCGCAGCGTTGGCGTTGGGGCCGGCGACCGGGTGGCATACCTGTTACCGAATTTGCCGGCGATGCTGGAGGCCAACTTTGCACCCATGGGCATCGGCGCGGTGCTGGTGGCTTTGAACATCCGGCTGTCGCCCCGGGAGATCGCGTACATCCTCAACCACTCCGGCGCGAAGGTGCTGGTGTTTGACTCGGAGCTGGCTGACACCGTGCGCCAACTGCGGGATGACTGCCCCGGCGTGGAGACCTACGTACAAGTGCGGGATACGGTTCCGCTGGCTGGCGACATCGACGGGCCGGAGTTCGAGCAGTGGCTGGCCGGTGTAGAGCCGCTGGCGGAGCTGCCGGGCGCGGCGTCGGAAACGGACACGGTGACCATCAATTACACGTCGGGCACCACCGGGATGCCCAAGGGCGTGGAGTACACGCCGCGGGGCGCTTACCTAAACGCGCTGGGCGAGGCGATGGAGATGGGGATGGACTGGCGGAGCGTGTATCTGTGGACACTGCCGATGTTCCACGCCAACGGGTGGTGCTTCCCCTGGGCGGTGACGGCAGTGGGCGGGACCCACGTTTGCCTGCGCCGGGTGGACCCGGCCGAGGTGTATCGGCTGATTCGTGAGGAATCGGTGTCGCACCTTTGCGCCGCGCCGACGGTGCTGACCGGGCTGTACGCCGCGCCGGAGGCAGCCTCCGCCGACCTGACCGGGTTGTCGATTATGACCGCCGGCGCGCCGCCGGCACCGCAGGTCATCCGCACCATTGAGGGCATGGGCGCGCGCATCATCCACGTGTATGGCCTCACCGAGACGTACGGCCCCTGCACCGTGGCCGCGCCGCAGCCGGAATGGGCAGCGATGGACTCGGAGGAGCTGGCGCGAGCCAAGGCCCGGCAGGGCGTGCCTTTCATGGTGTACGGAACCGGCCTGCGGGTGGTGGACGAAAGGATGACCGACGTGCCGCGGGACGGCGAAACCATGGGCGAAGTGGTGATGCAGGGTGATGCAGTGATGAAGGGATACTACGACGATCCCGACGCTACTGCCGAGGCGTTTCGGGGCGGGTGGTTCCACTCCGGCGACCTGGCGGTGTGGCATCCCGACGGGTACATTGAGTTGCAGGACCGTTCCAAGGACATCATCATCTCGGGCGGCGAGAACATCTCCAGCCAGGAAGTTGAGAAGGTCATCATGGAGCATCCCGCGGTGTTGGAGGTGTGCGTGGTCGGCGTACCCGATGACCGGTGGGGCGAAGTGCCCAAGGCGTTCGTGGTGCCGCGAGACGGCGGAGGGGTGAGCGCCGAGGAAATCATCGAGTTCACGCGCGACCGCATCGCGCACTTCAAGGCGCCCAAGAGCGTGGAATTCGGCGAATTGCCCAAGACGGCGACCGGCAAGATTCAGAAGTACATCCTGCGGGATAAGGAGTGGCAGGGCCAGGAACGGAGGATACAAGGGTCGCAGGTGTAGCCCGCCGGCGACGCTCCCGCCTGACCTGACTGAGGAGGACCAGCATGGAGTTCGGATTGTTCCTGGAATTTCCTCGCCCGGTTGACGGCGACCATCACGATGCCTTTACGCAGTCGTTCCGGCTGGTTCAGGAAGCCGAAGACCTGGGCGTGGCGTCGGTCTGGCTGGCGGAGTATCACTTCAACATGGAGCGGGTGTTGGCATCGCCGGTGATGATTGCCACGGCGATAGCCGCCAAGACCAGCACGATGCGCATCGGCACGGCGGTATACTGCCTGCCACTGGGTCATCCCATCCGGGTCGCCGAGGAGATGGCGACGCTGGACCACATCAGCGACGGACGCGTCGAGTTGGGCGTCGGGCGCGGCACTTTTCCCAACGTTCACGAGGGTTTCAACGTGGGATTTGAGGAAAGCCGCAGCCGGTTCGACGAGTTCCTGGAGGTCGTCGTAGCGGCGTGGACGCAGGAAACGTTCTCATTTGACGGTGAGCATTACTCGTGCGAGGAGCTGACGGTAACGCCACGGCCTTACCAGCAGCCGCATCCGCCCATCAGCGTGGGCGTAACGTCGGCGGAAAGCTTTCCCATCATCGGCGCGATGGGCTACCCGCTGATTGTGAATCCGTCGCGGGTTTTCACGCTGGATGAGTTGGCCGGACCGATGTCGGAATACCGGGCGGCGTGGCAAGAAGCCGGGCATCCGGGCAATGGCAAGCTGGGCCTGCGGGTGCCGATTTATGTCAACGAAGACGCCGACCTGGCGTACCGAAACCCGATGGATTCGGCGATGCACTCGGTAACCCGGCTGGGCAATCGGGTCGGTTCCTACGCCGGGCGTGACGGAACCATCGGCGACTGGGGCGAGCAGAGCCGGCGCATCCTGGGGATGGAATACGACGACTGGCTGCGGGACAAGGTGGTGTACGGCACGCCGGATTACGTTGCCGAAAGGCTGGCGCAGTTGGAAGAAACGCTGGGATTGGATCAGCTGATTTATGAGGTGAACTTCGGCAACCTGATGTCGGACGAGCTGCAAACGGATTCGCTGCGGCTGTTCAACAAGAAGGTGCTGCCGAGGTTGGCCTAGCGGCGATCAAGCGAGAGAAGCGGGAGTTTTTCAGTACGGCGCTATGGGTCGATGAGGACGCCGGGGTTGAGGATGCCGTTGGGGTCAAGGGAGCGTTTGACGGCGCGCAGGGCGTCGGCGAAGGGGTCGGGACGCTGCTGGTCATACCAGGGGCGATGGGATCGGCCCACGGCGTGATGGTGGGTGATGGTTCCGCCGGCGGTCATTACCGCGTCGGAGGCGGCCTGCTTGATTTCGGCGTGGGCTTCCAGTTCGCCACCGACTTTGGCCAAGCCCTCGAAGGTGTAGTAGGGCGCCGGGCCGTCGGGATAGACGTGGGTAAATCGGCAGGAAACGCGGCCGCCGCCGCAGGTGCGTTGCAAGGCGTCCTGAAGGGCGGAACGCACCATTTCGTCCATGGCCGGCCAGCGTTCCCAGGTGATTGAGGTTTCGAGGGTTTCGGCGACGATGCCGAAGCCAATGGTGGCGTTGCGCTCGTAGGGAGCGTTGATGAAGGAATTGCGCCAACTGCCGACGGCGCCCTGGCGTCCGGCGGAGGAACCGGAGGTCTCGGCGGCGTCGGCGATGACGATGGCCTCCTCGTCGATGGAGCCGCCGGCGTCGCGGGCGATGGCGACAGCCTGGCGGATGTTGTCGCCCTGGGGGAGTTCGGCGGACTCGAAGCCGACAATCAGCAGGGCCTGGGTGCCGTCGAGACCGGCGAAGTCTTCGGCCTCGGCGGGGTCGAGCATACGGAGGTTGGCGGGCCACTGCTTGGCCTGGGCGATGAGACGCGCGCCCTGGGCGGCGGCGGCCATACCGTCGAAGACGACGCCGGCGGAGGCGCGGAAACGGGGGCGGGCCTGAATGCGCATCCAGGCTTCGGTGATGACGCCGAGGATGCCCTCGCTGCCGATAATCATGCGGTCGGGTGACGGGCCGGCGCCACTGCCGGGGAGGCGACGGGACTCCCACACGCCGGACGGCGTGACCATGCGCACTGACTCGACGAAATCGTCGATGTGGGTGTGGTTGGTGGCGTAGTGTCCGCCGCTGCGGGTGGCAATCCAGCCGCCGAGGGAGGAGAACTCGAAGCTCTGGGGGAAGTGGCGCAGGGTGTAGCCGTGGGGACGGAGTTGGGCTTCGAGGGCCGGGCCGAGGACGCCGGCCTGGATGCGGGCGGCGCGGGAAGTGTCGTCGATTTCCAGCACCTGGTCCAGTCGGGTCAGGTCAATGGTAACGACGGCGTTGGCTGGCGGTGGTTCGACTCCGGCGACGACGGTGCTGCCGCCGCCGTAGGGGATGGCGACGATGTTGGAGTTGGAGCACCAGTCGAGGACGGTTACCAACTCGGCTTCGGTGCTGGGGTAGGCGATAACGTCGGGCGGGTTGGGGAAGTCGCAGTTGAAACCGCGGATGCGGTCGCGGAAGCTGCGGCCATAGTTGTGGGCGGCGCGGTCGTGGTCGTCGGTGGAGCAGAACTCGGCGACCAGGGGATGGGGCAGGATGCGCGGCGGGCGGAGGTTGAGGTCGGCGTCGGTAGGCGGCTTGGGGGGCGCCAGGGTTGCGCCGTAACGCTGGTGAATGCGCCGGGCCATGGCGTCGTAGTCGGCGGGGGTAGGCTGGCGGTCTTCGTTGCCCCAGGCCCAGAAACTGCGGCGGGTCATGCTATCACTCCTGTGTGGGGATAGCGATGGTCGGGGTGAGTGGATTCGAACCACCGACCTCCACGTCCCGAACGTGGCGCGCTAGCCACTGCGCTACACCCCGACTATATTTTCATTGTAGCATATGAACTATCAGAATCAGGATTCTGGGGATTAGAGGATTTACGGGATTGGGTGGGGAGCTGATTAGTTGAGCGCTCCTGGACGGGGTGGGAAGAGGGTTGCGGCCATGATGCCGAGGGAGGTGAGGGCGGCTACGGTCAGGACGCCGGTGGTTAGGGAGTCGGCGGCCTGGGCGACGGCGCCGGCGAGGACGGGACCAGCGCCGAATCCGACGGCGCTGAAGGTGAGGACGAGGGCGGTGAGCATTGAGACCTGTCGAGGAGCGATGCCGGCGAACTCGAAGGGCAGCACCTCCATGGCAGGTACGAAGACCCAAACCAGGCCAAGGCCGGTCAAGGCGAGGGCGGCCAGGGTGAAGTTGTCGGACAGCAAGGCGGCGACGGTGAAGGCGGTGTTGAAAATCGCAGGCAGCAGCACCATGAGGCGGCGGTTGGTGACGTACTTGAAGATCCGGCTGCCGACGGGGGCGCCGGGAATCAGGGCGTAGTAGAGGAAGCCGAAGAGGATGCTGCCGGCGGAGATGGCGATGCCGCGTTCGGTTTCGAGGATTGTGGGCAGGAAGGTCAGCACGGTGGTCCAGGACGCGGACAGGCAGAGCATGATGCATCCCAACAGCCAGGCATGGGGGTAGGCGCGGAGGGTGCTGATTAGTGAGAGAGCGCTGTTGGGGTTCTCGGACGCCGGCGGAGAGGGGGGTTCGGGTTCGAGAGGAGGCGGAGGGTTGCGGGTGATGAAGGCCCAGATGATGAGTTGGATGGCCAGCAGGCTGGCTTGCAGGAAGTAGGCCAGCCGCCAACTGGCGAGGGCGACGATAAGCAGAGGGCTGAACGTGAGGGTGGCCGCCATCCAGGTGGAATGGACCGAAAGGCCGACGGAGGTTATGGTCGCGTACTGTTGGGGGGCAGCCCAGCGTCGCAGGAGCAGGGGGCGGGCCGGAGCCATGGCGGCGTGGGTCAGGACGGTGAGAAACCGGGAGGCGAGCAGAGTCCAGAAGCCGAGGGCCAGGCCCTGGGTTAACACCAGGGGCGTGAGCAAGGCCAAGGCGGCAAGCACTCGGCGGTTGGGGTCGAACCGGCCCAGCAGCGCGCTGAAGGGAACGAGGAACAGGGCGGAGGTTGCCCACCAGACGCCCTGCAGGACGCCGATTTCCAGGTAGCTGAGTTTCAGGTCGGCCTGGATGAAGGGCAGGAATAGGCCGAAGGCGAAGGAGGACAGAACGACGGAGCTGTAGTGCAGGCGGTTGAGCAGGAGGACGGCCCAGCCGCGGGGGGTCGTCCTGGTGGCAGAGGCGGCCGGCGACGGGGCCACAGCAGTACTACCGATGGGCGGCTCTGGGGTGGGCCATAGTCTCTATTTCCTCGGCAGTCATGGCGGCGAACCGTTCGGGGCGGTAGGGAGACAACACGGCGTCGGCGCGGGCGTTATCGCAGATTTCCAGCGCGGCCAGTTGGCTGAGGGCCGGGGCCAGGGTAACGCCGCTGTGAGTGAGCGCCACGTAGAGGTTGGGGGCTTCGTTGGTGAATCCGAACGTGGGATAGCCGTCCAGGGGCATGGGTCGCCATCCCACGGGCACAGGGATGGCCTGAGCGTCGGAGAGGCCCGACAGGTAGCAGGCGGCGCGGGAGAGCAGGTCGTCAGCGTGGGCCTGGGTGTCGTCCTCAGCGAGGCTTTCCTGGTCGCCCTCGCCAATCATAAAGCGTCCGTCGGGGCATTGGCGGAGGTGAATCTCACGGCGGCCATCGCCCAGCGGCGGCGCGTAGACCACTGGAACATGATGGAGCAAAGGCGGCAACGGTGTGGTTCGGATGACGACGCCGGGGCTTTCGGCCTGAGGGATTTTGACGCCGGCGAGGTCGGCAAGGGCGGTGGTGTCGGTGCCGGCGGCGAGGACGACGGCGTCAACTGCAATTTCGTCAGACTCGGTTTGCACGGCCTGGATATGGCCGGCTCCGTTGAGGCTGAAGCCGGACACCGTGACGCCGGTGAGTACGGAGGCTTCCAGCTCGGCCAGACGGCGGAGGCAGGCGTCGACAACCAGTTGGGGTTCGACCTGGCCCTCGTTCTCGCTGTACTCGGCGGCGGCGACGGGGCCGATTTCCAGGGACGGTTCCAGGTCGGCCAGCTCGGCGGCGGACACTGTTCGGATGGGGTAGCCCCAGGATTGGAGCAGCTGAACGCGGGCTTGCAGCTGTTGGGCAGCGTCGGGTGCGGTTTCCCAGGCGACCTTGCCGCCCCAGCGCAGGCCAACGTTGGCTACGTCGCCGTCGTCGGCGATGGCGGCGGCGAAACGAGGCCACATTTCCAGAGAGCGGCGGTTAAGGTTGTGGTAACCGATGGGTTGCTTTGCGCCGGCGTTAATCCAGGCGAAGCTGTGACTCGAAGCTCCGCTGCCGGGTTCCGCCTTGTCAATGAGGGTAACGCGGAGGCCGCGGGAGGCGATGCGCCAGGCGATGGAGGCGCCAACGATGCCGGCGCCGATAACGGCGACGTGGCGGGCAGATTGGTTAGCGGTCATCGTAATCACCATCCGGGTCGAGCTCCAACTCGGAGAGGCCGAGCTGGGATGCGAGTTCGTCAAAGTCTATGTCGTCGAGGTCAAAGTCGTCGAAGTCGTCGGAGCCGCCGGGAGTGAAGATATCCTGGAGGAGGCCATCGGAGAGCATCTTGATGACGCTGAGAGCGCCGGCGGCGGCTTCGTAGTCCATATCGCCGGAGATGACGTTGCGGAGGAGGGGGCGGCTGGCGACGGCCTGCATCATGGCCACGCCGACGATCCTGGCCTCGTCGGTGGCGTCGTCGGAGGCGAGGGTCTCAAGGGCGACCATGGCCATCATTGCTTCTTCGTCGCCGTCGTCGGCCATGTCGGAGATGGCCACGGCGATGCGGTCGGGAGCGTCGTTGAAGCCGTACTCGTCGGAGTCGTGGGTGAGGCAGGCGAAGTAGAGCATGAGGAGTTCGGACGCGCTGCGGCCGCCCTCGGCGAGAACGTCATCAACCAGAGTTGCATCCAGGGGCGGGAAGGCGCTTATATCCATGGATTCGAAAAAGTTATCCACCATGATTCTCCTCAAACGCCAGGGTAGTGGATTCCGGCTTTCGCCGGAATGACGGTGGTGTCGGTGGGCATGAAGGTGGTTGTCGGCATGGCTAGGAGCGTCTTCCGCCGCGACGGGGGCCGCGGTTCTGGGAGCGTTCCAGCAGGGCGCGGACGGGTTCGCCGCGCACGGCTTCAATATCATCCTGGTACTTGAGCATGATGCCGAGGGTGTCGTCGATGACTTCGGGTTCGAGTTGCCGCATATTGAGGGCCATGAGTGCGGAGGTCCAATCGAGGGTTTCGGAGACGCCGGGGATTTTGTACAGCTCGGTTTCGCGGAGTTCCTGGATGAAGGAGGTAACCTGCTGGGCCAGTTGACGGGGGGCGTCGGGCAGACGGGCGCTGACGATTTGCAGCTCTTTCTGATAGTCGGGGTAGTCAACCCAATAGTAGAGGCAGCGGCGTTTCAGGGCGTCATGAACTTCGCGGGTGCGGTTGGAGGTGATGACGACCACCGGGGAATGGACGGCGTGGAAGGTGCCGAGCTCGGGTATGGTGATTTGGTAGTCGGCCAGGAGCTCGAGTAGAAAACCCTCAAACTCTTCGTCGGCGCGGTCGAGCTCGTCGATGAGGAGCACCGGGGCGCGGTCGCGGGACTGGTCGATGGCTTCCAGCAGGGGGCGCTTGATGAGGAATTTGGGGTCGAAGAGGTCGATGTCAGTGGGAGCCGGAGCGTCAGCGCCGCGGGCTTCCATCAGGCGGATTTCCAGGAGTTGGCGGGTGTGGTTCCACTCGTACACGGCGTGGTTGACGTCCAGGCCTTCGTAGCATTGCAGCCGGATGAGGTCGGTTTGCAGGCCGGCGGCCAGGGCACGGGCGATTTCGGTTTTGCCCACGCCGGCTTCGCCCTCCAGGAAGAGGGGACGCTGCAGTTTGAGGGCCAGGAAGATGGCGATGGCCAGGCCGCGGTCGGTGATATAAGCCTGGTCGCGGAGGAGGCTTTGGACGTCCTCGATAGAGGCAGGGATGGACGCAGGGGCGGAAAGGTCGTTGGTGGCAGCGGCGGTCAAGGGAAAGCTCCGGCGGGTGAATTGCCCCTGCATTGTAACCTATTCGCTGCCCATAGATTCGTGCACAAACTGTTGAACCAGGACGCGCAGGGCGCTCCAGTGGTCGCCCAGGGCGGCGCGCTGGGACTCGGTGAGACAGTCATAAGTGAGGTGGTATTGGTCAAAGTACCAGAGAGGAAAGACCCAGAATCCGTCGCCACCGGAGGCCTGTCCCGCATCGGCCACGGTTTCTACGATGCGACCGGTAGCGCCCTGAACTTCCCAGGATACGAGAGTTTGGCCCTGTCGGGCGATGGCCAGGCCCTCGACGAAAGCGGCGTTGCGGTCATCCCCGGAGTACGGCTGCAACAGCTCAAGCAGGCGACGCTGTCTCTCAGCATCGTCGGCGGCGGGGCCGGCGAAGCGGCGGGTGTAGCGGCTTTCCCAGTTGGCGCCCAGCACGGGAACCAGCAGGCCGCCGTCGCTGGCGATGGCGGTTACGCCGGCGACGCGGGACCATTCCTCGGCCTTGGCGCGGGCGATGGCTTCGTGGGTCGCGGCGGATTCGTCGGGTTCGGCAGACACACCGAGGTCGGCAGGGGTAACCGGGTTCAGGGACAGACCTTCCAGCAGCCAGCGCAGCATCCGCTGCTTATCGAGATTGCCGGTGGCGAGGAGGATGTCGGGGAGATGAGCCGACGCCATCAGCCGGGACGTAGAGCTACGTTAATGGGCAGGCGAGCCATTTCGTTGCCGTCAACTACGACGTGGAAGGCGTGGGGGCCGGCCTGCCGGAAGGTAACGTTGTTGACTTCGGCGATGATGCGGGCGTTGGCGTCAACGACGCCCTGGCGGGCGGAAAAGGAGATACCTTCGGCAATTCGTTCAATGACGTCCTGGGCGTCCGGGTCGAGCAGGCGAATTTGCATTCGCTTGTCGCCGGCTTCGGCGGTGGAGTACTCGACGACGCAGACGATGATGAAACGGGGGTGGGTCAGGGGGAAGGAATCGCCCTGCACGGTGTCGATGTCGATACCCAGGGCGTGTAGTTTGCCCCGGTCGTCAAAAGCGGAATCGCAGAGGAAAGCCAGTTTTGTGTTCATATTCGCGCTCCCTAGCTAGTCGCCATCCCCGTCGCCGCCCACATTGCCGAAAGCCACGCCGGCCGCTGCTGCTGCCGGAGGAACGGTCGCCGGAGCCGGGCCCGGCGTGCGCGCTTCGGGGGGCAGTTGGTCTTCCCAGTCGGGAATCAGCTCCCGCTTGGTGGTTTCCAGGGTCAGGATGATCAGGACGCCGAGGCCGCTGAAGGCCATGGACAGGATGAAGGCCGGCTCATAGCCGATGAACTGGATAATGACGCCGGCGGCAACGGTGGAGATACAGTGTCCCATCATGGCGCCGGAAATCTGGAGGCCGTACACGGAGGCGACAGGGCCGGTGCCGAAATACTGGCGGTTGACCACCGGGTAGGCGGACATCTCACCGCCGAAGCCGAGGCCGAAGACGGCGCCGAACAGGTAGAATGCCCAAACGTCCTGGGCGAAGAACAGGATGACGACAGACAGGGCCTGAATCGCAAGGGCGGTAGCCATGATGGGTTTGCCGCCGATTTTCTCGGTGATGATGGGAACTGCGAAGCGGCCGGCGATGCTGAAAATCTGCACCAGGGTCAGGATGACGGCGCCGGTGGTGAAGTCGATGCCGCGCTGGACAGCGAAGTCCACGACGAAGATGAGGATGATGCCGTGTCCGGCGCAGCCGAGGCCGTGGATGACGGGCAGATTCCAGAAGGCGCGGGTGTGTCGCATCTGCTTCTGGAAAATCTTCAGTCGCACTTTGGCCGCGTCGGGAGTGAATGTAGCGGCGGGCTGTTCGCTGGCCGTCGCGCCATAGGCCCGCAATCCTTTCTCGGTGGGCTGGTTGCGGTAGAAGGGAACGAGGCCCAGGATGAGGCCGCCGCCGACTGAGCCGATGATGACGAAGGTGGTGGTCCAGCCGAAGGATTCCAGCAGCAGGGAGTACACCGGAGCCAGCAGGGCCGCTCCCAGACCGCCGGCTGCCCACATCAGGCCGATGGCCAGGCCCAGGCGGCGGCGGAACCACGGGTTGATCGCGGCCATGAGGGGGACGATGGTGATAGAGGACGTGAGGGCCAGCATCACGCTGTACACCAGGAAAAACTGCCATACCTGGGTGATGAAGCCGATGAGAATCATGCTGCTGCCGAACAGCAGACCGGCGGCGGTGAGCAGCTTGCGCGAGCCGAGAATGTCGCCGAATCGGCCGCTGAAGGGCGAGGTAAGCGAACCTACGAGGTAGTAGCCAGCCAGGGCCGCGCCAATGACACCGGCGGACCAGCCAAAACGTCCGTCCTCAGCGCGCAGCTCCGGCACCATAATGCCGGCGGACATGGAGATAGACTGTCCGAAGATTTGGATGATGGCCAGGATGCCTAGGATGACCCAGGCGTAGTGAAAACGGGCGGGTGGCCGGAGGGCGGTTGAATTCATTGACGTGCAGGGATTGCCTGGTGACCGAGGCGGCGAAAATCAACTAGTGCAGAGGACACGCACCCAGCAGGGCTTTGCCCCACCAGGTATCGGCGGGAGCACTGCCGTTGGCGGCGGAGGCGAGGCGGGGCACGTTGTCGGACGCTCCGGCGGTAGTCGGAGTGTATGGCGTGGAGACGTTGCCGGCGAACCCGACGGTGGCGCCGGAGAGCACACCGGCCACGTCGGTGTCGCTGCTGGCGGAGACGGCCCAGGCACCGAAGAAAATCAGCAACATGATAGTGGCCAACATTCCACCGATGGAGGTAACCATAGCCGCATTTCGCCGCGTGTAAGCAAGCATAGCGGGGTTATTGTACTACTGAGCGGCGAAACCTGCCATGCTTACGATGAGACGCTTGGACAGGTTAAGAGCGGTCAGTCGGCGAGGCTTTGCTGGAAGACCTGGTCCCAGGCGAGGGCCCACGGGGGGCGCAGGTAGCCCAGGGCGCGCACGTCGTCGTACCACACGGACAGGGGGGAGTAGCGGGTGTAGGCGCTGCCGCCGGTAAGTTTGCAGAGGCGTCCCAGACAGTCCTCGGAGAGGCGGGCGACGCTTTCCTTGGCCAACAGGAGCTCACGGCGTCCGGTGTTGGTTTCGAGGCAGCGGATTGCGCCCTCCCAAGCCTGGCCGATGAGCCAGGCTTCCTGCTCGGCGTGGGCCCATTCCACCTGCTGGAAGGCGCGGAGGCCGGCGTCGGAGGCGAGGCCGTTCTTGATGCGGGGGCGGACATAGTCCATGGCAGCGTCCACGACGCCGACGATTACGGAGAGGAAGGCGGCTGCGCCGAGTCCGCCGTTGGCGCCCATCAACTCGGCCTGGTGGTTGGGCCAGGCGACGCGGGTGGCCGGGAAGTTGGCAAATTCAAAGGCGTGGCTATTGGTGGATTTCATGCCGTGGCCGCGCCATTCGGCGGTGAGCTTCAGGCCGGTGGAGCCGTCCCAAGGGTGGTTGCGGACTTCCATGAAGAAGAGGTCGGGTACGGTTTCACCGGCGGCCAGGGCGCGGGTGGTCATAAATGAAGTGAGGCCGGAACCGCTGCCGAAGTGCTTTTGACCGGAGATGCGGTAGCCGAACTCGGTGGCGCCGTCGGGTTCGCAGACGCTGGCGGTGCGAGCGGTGTCGCCGCCGGAGCCGGGTTCGCTGACGATGGTGCCCCACCAACAGCCACTGTGGACGCTGTCGAAAACCTGGTTGCGCTGTTTGACCCAGCCGGCGGCGTAGGGTTCGGGAACGGTGGGCATCCGCCAGGAGGACAGGACCAGATGATGCATGGCGCTGGCCAGAGTGATGGACGGGTCGCCGGTGGCCAGGACGCGGAGCATGGAGCAGATTGGGCGGGCCGACTGTTCCAGGGATTCCCAGGTGCCGCCCAGGCCGGTGGGCACGGCCATGAGGGGCACGCCGATCTGGGCAAGGCGGGCGTAGTCGGCCGGGTCGCCCTTGGTGCGCTGCTGACGGTCGGCGCGCTGTTCGGCCCACTCGGCGGCGACGGCGGGGGCCTGCTCCAGGATGGATGGGATGGTGGTCATATATTGCTACTCCACCGTGATGTCGTACCCGACGATGGCGCTGAAGTTCTTGCGCATATTGTTGTAGCGGGGTTCGTGGGACTGAACCTGCCCGACGCTGTCGGTGGCCCGGGACATTACCGTGTAATCGCCGGGGGCGGCGTCCCAGACCCACGACCAGCGGCGCCACATCCAGCGCTCGGCCGGCTCTTCCAGGCGGGCGGGCTGCCAGGTTTGGCCGCCGTCCACGCTGACGTCCACCTGGGTGATTGCGCCGCCGCCGCTCCAGGCGTAGCCGCGGACGACATGCTGGCCGGCGGGCAGGGTTCGGGTGTCGTCGTTGGGCTGGGAGACGAGGGACTTGACGCCGATGGTGGTGATGAGTTCCTTGTTGGGATCGTCGGGGGAGTCGCCGTAGTAGTAGAAGTTGTAGTGATACCAGCAGTCGGGTTCGTGGTCGAGGACTTCCAGGCGGCGGAGCCACTTGACGGACCAGTTGCCGGACCAGCCGGGCACGAGGAGGCGGATGGGGGCGCCGTGAAGATGCTCAAGAACCTGGCCGTTCTGGGCGTAGGCGAGGATAGTGTCGGGATGGAGGGCCTTCTGCAGGGGCAGGCCCTTGTCGTAGAAGAAGGGTTCGGTGCCCTCGGCGGCGGTGGCGGGCACGCCCTCGTCCCAGCCCTCGGCGCGGATGTGAGTGGCGCGCCCGGTGAGGCCGGCCGCGTTGAGGATGGCGGCCAGGGGGACGCCGGTCCACTCGCTGCCGGAGAGAATCATGCGCTCCTGGGTGCGAGAGGGGCGAGGGCCCTCGCCCTTGAAGTACTCGAAGTAGGTGGCGTCGCTGCCGGAGCACTCCATTACGGTGCGGACGGAGCGGGACGGGAAGCGCCGCAGGTCGTCGTAGGAAAGGCGCAGGGGCTTTTTGACCTCGCCGTCCACGGAGAGGGACCAGTTGTTGGCGGAGACGGTTTCGGGGACGCCGAAGTGCTGCACCACGTAGTGCAGCTCGGTGGGGGTAATCAGACCTTCCAGGTCCATGACCGGGGTGCGGACGCGCTCGGTTTTTCCGTCGGGGCGCTGGAGGGTAACGGGCTCGACTTTGCGATGGGGCCAGCCGTACCAGCTATCGGTGGTGTCGTCGGAATCCGCGGCTTCGGCGCCGTTCATCTGGAGAAAGTCGGGACGGGCGGTGTCGCCATCCTGGGTTTGGGACGGGTTTTGCGGGGTAGTCATCGGGCAAGCGCCTCCTGGGATGTTGCGGGCCGTTCTAGGGCCGACGCTAAAATGCTGCGCGTGCCAGTTTCCCACGCCGGCGGGCGGAGGGCAAGGGGCGGGGGAGGTTTGGTACAATGGCGCTGAGAGGGGCTGATGACTACGCTGCACATCATTGTGGAGATTACCGAGCAGGTGCCTACGGGGCGCACCGAGTGGCGGGTGGACTGCGCCGAGTGCGGCTGGTACGACATCTTCGACGACCGCCGCCGGTCTGAGGACGCGGCGACCCGGCACGTGGGGGATACGCACGGCGACCAGCGGGCTTACAACCGTATCACGCAGACGCTGCGGATTGAGCCGAACCCGGAGGAAGGGGAGCTGGTGGAATCCCCCGCGCGTCCTTAGACAGGCTCAGGATGAGCGGGAGAATCCCCCTCACCCTAACCCTCTCCCGCGAGGGGAGAGGGGACTTGTTGCACTCTCCGGCGGAGGGGAGGTTAGTCGGCGGCGTATTTTGCGCCTAGTTCGGTTTCCCAGCGGAGGTAGTGCTGCATATCGGCGTAGGTGCGGTCGGGGCCGCTGAACACGATGTCGGCGGGAGTGCGCATCACGCCGGTTAGTCCTTCCTCCACGGGCAGGCCGGCGGCGCGCCAGGCCGTCATTCCTCCATCCAGGGCGGCGACGTTGGAGTAGCCCATTGCCTGGAGGGTGGCGGCGGCGAGCAAGGACTGCCGGCCGTCACCGCAGGTTACGATGACGCGGGCGTGGGTGTCGGGCGCGAAGTCGGCAATCTGCCACTCGAGCCAGCCGCGGGGCGCCCAGTGGGCGCCGAGGACGTGGCCGCGGGAGAAGTCGCGGCTGGTGTCCACGAAGATAACAACGGCGGATGAGTCGTTCTGCACGTCGGAGGCGGATAGGGTGGTTACGGAGTTACGGGCGTCGAGGAGGGGCTGGGGCTCGCCGGCGCCGCTGATGGAGCCGTCGAACTGGGCGCCGGCGTTGGAGCCGGATTCCAGGGGGCGACCGGCGGCAGCCCAGGCGCCGACACCGCCGTCCAGGGCGTACACTTCTTCATAGCCCAGCTGTCGATACCAAGACGCAACGAGGGTGGCGCGGGCTTTGCCGTCGCAGCAGAAGACGATGGGGGCGTTCTTGACGACGGCAACGTCATCGCTGCGCTGGACGCACTGTCCGCCGGGGAACCAGCGGAAGCCGGCGATGCGGCCCTGGTCGTATTCCTCGGCGGTGCGAACGTCGATGAAATAGACGCTCTCATTTTGGCGGCGGTCAATCAGAGCGTCCAGGCCGTTTACGTCGAGGAAGCGGACGCCGTCTTCGGATGCGCAGCGGTCGGCATAGGCTTCGGCGGCGGCGCGGCCGGCATTGGAGACGCCGGGCAGTTGGTCGCGGTCGGCGCCGGATTCCAACTCGTAACCGGCCAGAACCCAGCCGGAGGTGCCGTTTTTGAGGCCGACGACTTCCCGGTCAAGGCCCATGCGCTGGAGGATGCGGGTGCCGATGATGCTGCGGGTGCGGCCGGCGCAGTTGATGACGACGGTGGTGTCCGGGTCAAGGTCGGCGGTTACGTCGGTGATGCGCAGGGCGAGTTCGCCGCCGGGGAGGCTGCGTCCGCCAGGGATGCAGAAACGGCGGTATTCCTCGGGCGTGCGGGTGTCCAGGATGACCATCTTGTCGCCGCGCTCCATGCGGGCGTGGAGTTCCATGGCGTCGATTTCGGGCACGTGGTGGACGACTTCCATCTTTTCGCCGAAATCCTTGCTGGGGACGTTGACGCCCCACTCGGTGGGGTGGTCGAGGCTCATCCAGCGGTTGACGCCGCCGTCGAGCCAGGCCACGTTGGAGTAGCACATGTTTTCAACGGTGTCCACGGCGCGGGCGACGCGGTGGCCGTCATCGTCGCAGAGGGCGACCAAGGTAGACGGATGGGGGACGGCAACGGCGAGGTCAAACTCCAGCATACGGCGTGGTATGAGGCTGCTGCCGGGGATGTGGCTGGCGTTGTATTCGCCTGGTTCACGGACGTCGATGAGGGCGAAAGGCGTGTTGCCGTCGAAGAGTTCGAGCAACTGGGCGGGGGTGATTGGTTGGGCCATGGGTATATCTCCGTGACGGTCCTTTGACAAGCTCAGGATGAGGGGACGCGGGTTAGCAGTTGTCGTACTTTTCGGTCATCATCTGCTTGACGGCGCCGGTTTCCAGGTCGTAGCGGACGCGCTCCAGGCCGCGCAGGTCGTTGCCGTACACGTGGATTTCGACGGTGGGCCGGTCGGTGAAGTTGTCCATCTGGTGAATCTCGTCAACTTCGGGGATGAGCAGGCTGATTTCGCCGGGCTTGACGACGGCGGAGCGGTCGCGTTCGAGCTGGGCCCAGTCGTCGCGCCGGTGGTCGTCAACGCGGCGGAAGCGGGTTTCGGTGAGGGCGTTGTCCATTACGCCAATCATGCCCCAGGTGCGATGGTCATGGGGCGCGGCGTGGTCGCCCGGCCCCCAGACGACGGCGGTTACCAGCAGGCCACTGTCGGGGCTGTGGTGAAGCAGCCAGGAGCCGTGATTGGCGCGGCTGCCGGCGCCGACCGGCTTGCGGAACCGCTCTGGGATAGCATCGGGGTTGGCGATCAGGCGGGAAAGATAATCGGAGCCGCGGTCGAAGATTTTCTCATTGTTGGGCTGGGTGGCCAGCAGGTTTTCCATCTCGTGAACGAAGTCGTCCAGCGTATATTTGACGGCTACCATGGGATGCCTCCTGCGGGTTGGGTGCAAGCAGTTTAACCATAGGGGGCGGGCAGTGGCAAGCCGGAGTTATGCGGCAGAATGCGGTGAGGCTCTTTTACGAAAATCGTCAATATCATGCCTAGCAATATCATAACCCGCTGATATTACGGATTGTTATGTTGACATACGAACCGGGTTCGCCTAAATTGGCGGAACAAGGCGAATCGGCGCGCGGCGACGATAAGAGCGTCGGTGCGGAAAGATACGACCGATGTCGTCGGAGGAGGCGCAAAGTGAGTACGGTTTATGCCACACGATTGTTGCCAATGTCCCTGCTGGCCGTAGCCTCGGCAATTCTGTTGGTGGCGGGCATTGCCTGCGGGGGCGCCGGAGAGCCGGCAGCCGAGAGCGGCGATTCGGGAGGGTCGGCAGCGACCACGGGGACTACGCAATCCTCGTCGGGCAGCGCGCCGGCGGCTACCCAGGTGCCGGCAGCAGCGCCGGCGGCGACGGAAGCTCCGGCGATGGAAGCGATGGACTCGGACGTT
Source organism: Chloroflexota bacterium (assembly GCA_009837355.1). Taxonomy (GTDB): domain Bacteria; phylum Chloroflexota; class Dehalococcoidia; order Lucifugimonadales; family UBA3495; genus Bin87. The sequence goes on from VXTR01000074.1 coordinate 51,025, forward strand.
GACCTGTTCACGGTGATGGTAACGACGCAGGGCAACGAGCTGTTCAATTCCAAGTACGGACAGGGAGAGAACAACCTGTGGCAACGCTTGGGCCAAGTCTGGCTGGTGGGCGGCAGTTTGACGGACGGCAGCCTGGTGCTGGACCCGGCAACGGGGATTGCCAACAAATGGGAGATTGTGGACGATGGCCTGGCGTGGGAGTTCACCATCCGGCCGGGGATTCAGTTCCACAACGACGAGGAACTGGACGTGCACGACGTGGACTTTGTGGCCAATTGGGCGGTCTCCGAGGAATCGGCGGGTGTGTCCACCGTGCGCATCGCGCGGGAGATAACGAACCGCGAGGTTACGGGGCCGGACACGTTCAAGTTCACGTTCAAGGAACCGCTGGCGTTCTTCGGGGCGGCGGTGTCGGAGGTTGACAACACGGCCATTGGCACGGTGCTGTCGGTGGATTACTGGAAGAGCCTGCCGCTGGGCCAGACCATCGAGAACTGTACGCCGGCGGACGTATGCCAGCAGGCGGAAGCCTTTGAGGAGAACCCCAACCCCGGGCTGCCCGGCCCGTTCGAGGTGGTCAGCCATCGTTATGAAGAAGAGATTCTTTACGAGCGGTTTGAGGACTACTTCCTGCGGCAGGAACGGCCCTACCCCTTCCGCCAGATTTCGCTGCGGGTAGTGCCGGAGCTGTCGACGCGGGTGGCCGCTTTGCAGGCCGGCGACGTTGACATCATCGAGGCGGACAACACGGTGGTGGGACAGATCCAGGACGCCGGCGGGCGCATTGTGTACGCTCCCGAATCGGTGCACATCTGGATTAACGCCAACGGGTGCAACCGCGCGACGGACAATGACGGCCTGCCGATTATGTGCCACGACCTGCGAGTGCGTCAGGCGCTGGACTACGCCATCGACAAGACCAAAATCCAGGCGCTGTACGGCGGTTCGGACGCCTTCCAGATTGACGGGATGCACGGCATCGGCAGTCCGTCGGGGTTGGGTTTTGAGTCGGATCTGGGGCCGCTGCCCTTTGACCCCGACAAGGCACGGGCATTGCTGGCGGAAGCCGGCTACCCCGACGGCGCGGGATTCAACGAAGGCCGCGTCTTCCCCATCCACACCTGGACGGGGGCGGGCGCTCCGCTGACGGTGGAGTTGTCAACGCTGATTTGCCAGGGCTGGAAAACGGAACTGGGGATTGAGTGCGAAGTGAACGTGGGCGAAGAGGTGAGCTTGAAGGAAGTGCAGTACGCCGGTGAAATCGCCGGGCAGTACCTGGTGCGCACCAACGAGAACACCTATGACGGCGGACGGCGAATGCTGGGCCGCTACGCTCGCGAGGGAGCCTACATCGCGTTCGACCAGGACATCGCCGCAAAGGTGCTGGCCGCCGGCGCGATGATTGGCACCCAGGAAGAGCGGCATCAGGCTTACTATGAAGCCCTGAGGATCATCCACGACAAGCACTACGACTTCACACCCGGCTTCCTGAACCAGCCCTACGGGGTGAGCGACCGGGTATCCGGCTGGAATCCGTGGCCCCTGGCGCCCTACATGAGCGCTTTGTGGACAGTGGAAATCAGCCAGTAGGCGATTGTGGTTGGGGTCGGCTGCAGCTGGCCCCAACCCTCACTGTTGTCGTAAGCACGCGCTACAGGACGTGACCTGATGCTCCGTTTCACTGCAGCTCGCATCGGCCAGTCAATCATCACGTTGATAGTGCTCAGTGTGGTGGTGTTCTTCGGGTCGGAGTTGACCGGAGACCTGGCGCTTTCGCTGGCCACTGCGGACACCACCCAGGCAGAGTTGGAAGAAATCAGGCAGAAGCTCGGGTTGGATCGTCCGGCCTACATCCGGTACGCGCGGTACATGATAAACCTGGCCCAGGGGGACCTGGGCGTCTCCGGCACCAGCCGGCGGCAAGTCAGCGAGATGATGGCGGAACGCATTCCGCCGACGCTGCAACTGGCGGCGGTGGGGCTGTTCATCGCCATGCTCATCGGCATACCGTTAGGAGTGGTGGCGGCGGTGAAGCGGAACACCATTTTTGACCAGTTGAGCAAGCTGTTCGCCATTATCGGGATGTCCGCGCCGCAGTTCTGGGTGGCCATCATGCTGATAATGTTCTTCGGAGCGCAGTTGAAGTGGCTGCCGACCTACGGCCGGGGCGGGATTGACCACTACATCCTGCCGGGGATAGCGATATCGCTGTTCGTGATGGCGGGGTTCATGCGGCTGACCCGTTCGAGTATGTTGGAAGTGCTGGACAGCGAGTTTGTGAAGTTCGCGCGGATCAAAGGCTTGCAGGAGCGGTTGGTAATCTTCAAGCACGCGTTGAAGAACGCCATCATTCCAGTGCTCACCTTTGGGGGCGTGAGCTTTGCCGGGCTGTTGAACGGAGCCATCGTGGTGGAAGTAGTGTTCGCCTGGCCGGGGCTGGGCCGGTTGATGCTGGACGCGATACGGGAACGGGATACCGTGGTGATAATGGCCACCATACTCACGTCCGGCTTCATTTACATCTTTCTGTCCACGGTGGTGGACATTCTGTACGCCTACGTGGATCCGCGGATTCGCTACCAGTAAGGGAGTGTCACAATGGCAGCGGAGACGACAACCACGCTAAGGGGCCTGGGCGGGATGCAGCAGTGGGTCGGCCAGGTGGCGGCGATGCGCATACCCTGGATCCCGGTGGTTGTGCTGGCGATCCTGCTGGTGTGCGCGCTGTTTGCACCGTGGCTGGCGCCCTATGACCCGCAGGAGCCGGACGTGCTGAAAGGCGTGCTGAGGATTGGGCCCTTCGAGACCAGCGAGAACCCGCTGGGGGTTGACTTGCTGGGCCGGGACATCCTGAGCCGGCTGGTTTACGGGGCGCGCATCTCGGCGTTCATCAGCCTCATTTCGTTGGGGTTCGGCGCGCTGGTGGGCACGGCCCTGGGCGTGGCGTCGGGCTATCTGGGAGGCAAGATAGACGCCATCCTGATGCGGGTGTGCGACGGGGTGATGGGGTTCCCGACCATTCTGCTGGCGCTGATTATCGTGGCGATACAGGGCGGCGCCGGCATTCAGAACGTGGTCATCGCCATCATGGCGACGGTGTGGGCGAGGTTCGCGCGGCAGGTGCGGGGCGAGGTGCTGAGCATCAAGGAACGGGACTTCGTGACGCTGGCGGTGGTTGCCGGAGTGCCCAGCCACGTCATCATGTGGCGGCACATCTTCCCCAACGTGGTGAACACGGTGCTGGTCATCATCAGCCTGCTGGTGGGGCAGACGATACTGCTGGAAGCGTCGCTGAGTTTCCTGGGGGTGGGCGTGCCGCCGGGCGAGCCGGCGTGGGGCATCATGGTAGCGGAGGGCCGGAACAACCTGCTGGACTTGTGGTGGCTGTCGCTGATGCCGGGGCTGGCGATAACGATCGTGGTGATGGCGCTGAACCTGTTCGGCGACTGGCTGAGGGACACGCTGGACCCACGGCTGCGGCGGACGCGGTAGAGGGAGAGGACGTTTCTGGCTGATATACTGCCGTGCAGAGAACCGCGTATGAGCGCGGATGCACGGAGGCGATCCCAATGGCCGATTCCATCAAGATATCAATGCGCGTGCCGGGCACGTCGCCTATGCCGGAGCTGCTGGCGCTCATCAAGAAGATAGAGGACGCCGGCTTTGACGGGGCCGGCATCCTGGACAGCCAGATGATATGTCGCGACACGTTCGTGACCATGGGGCTGGCGGCCAGCGCCACCAGCCGGCTGCGGTTGTTTCCAGCGGTTACCAATCCCTTCGGGCGGATCCCGTCGGTGCTGGCGGGAGCGGCGCAGACGGTGGCGGAGGTTGCGCCGGGTCGCACCAAGTTCATCATCGGGACGGGGTACACGTCGGCCAGCACGATAGGGCGGCGGCCGGCGACGCTGCGGCAGATGCGCCGGTGCATCATGGAGGTCAAGGCGCTGCTGGCCGGCGAGTCGGTGGACTACAACGGGATGAGCAACCGACTGGATTTCGCGGGCGCTGACGGAGGGGCCGGCGTGCCGGTGCTGATGGCGGCGTCGGGGCCGCGCTCGCTGGAGTTGGCCGGCGAGGTGGCGGACGGCGCGCTGGTGCTGGTGGGTTACACGCCGGGCATCGTGGGCAAAGCGCTCGAGCATCTGGAAGCCGGGGCGAAGCGCAGCGGACGGACGCTGGAGGACCTGGACGTGGTGTTCGCGGTGCGGACGTGCGTGTCGGACAGCAACGAGGAGGCGCGACGGCTGGCGCGTCCGGTGTCGGTGCATTGGGCGCTGCTGTGGGGCGGGCCGAACTGGCTGCCCTACTCGGACATTGAGCTGCCGGACTACGAGGTTCCGCAGGCGGTGCGGGACGTTTATCCCGACCTGGGGCACGCGCCGAACTGGGAGGAGGCCATCGAGCTGACGCAGTTCGTGAGCGACGACGTGAACACGCAGTTGTGCGACGCGATGGGGCTGGTGGGCACGCCGGAGCATTGCACGGAGCGCATCCGGGAGATGGCGAAGCACGGGGTGAACCAGATTTACCTGATGCCGTGCCTGACCTTCGCGCCGCCGGAGGCCGAGGTGCGGGCCTTCGGGGAGCACATCATCCCAGCGCTGGCGGGGGCGTGAGCCCCCACCGACGGCGGGATATGGATTCCGGCTTTCGCCGGAATGACGGTGGCTAGTCCGGCCGGCTGTTGGAGCGCAGCAGGGCGATGCCCTCCCAGGCGAGGACGGCGACGGCGGCCGGGTCGAGGTACTGCCAGAGCGCAACGTTGTCTTCGGCGTGGGGTACGAGGAAGAGCAGCGAGTTGTGCAGGAACAGCATGAGGACGAACGCGGCGACGACGGTGATGGCGTCGCGGGG
>VXTR01000074.1:55981-58627 GCA_009837355.1 Chloroflexota bacterium
CGACGACGGTGATGGCGTCGCGGGGCAGTTGACCCAGGTGCGCTGAAGGGTCGCGGCGGACGCGCAGGGAGTCGGCGACGTTGAACAGTATTGTCAGCGCAAGGGGCACGATGACGATGATGGCGACGATATGCCAGACTGCGGTGGAGAGGGAGTAGGCAACGGCGACGTTATGGGCGCATAGCATCACCAGCGCCGCGAGCAGGGCGAGGACGCCGAGGGGTTTACGCAGGGTGTCGAGCATAGTGTGGCCTCCGGGCGAGGAAAAGGTCGATTTTCCGCTCGTTTCCTCTCATTTCCTCTTATTTGAGTAGGAGCGTTGGGCGAGTGGTGGGGGTGAATGGGAGCGGATTGGGCGGATTTGGGAACGATTTGAGCGGGTTTTGGGCGGTTGTGAGAGGATTTGAGAGAGCGGTGTTTGTGGCGCTTAGACGTGGGCGCGAGATGGTTCGCGGGCTGGGTTGTGGGTTGGAATTGGGTTGCCAGTTAACATGGTACAGACGTGGGAAAGGTAAGGGCAAGGGGGAAGTGTCGGTGGCTTTTTGTTTGGCGTGGAGGTGCGGGGTAGACGGGATTGGGGATGATGTGGCTGCTTCACACGGGCCAATGCCCGAATTATAATCGGGTCAACGCAGAGGAGGTGTAGATATGCCGGAAATCACGCGGGTTGAAACAGAAGCCGACTATGATTCGGCGTTGGTGCGCATCTCTGAACTGCTGGGAGCTGAGCCTTACAGTCCCGAAGATGAAGAACTGGACCGGCTATCAACGCTGGTAGAGCGGTACGAAGAGGTGCACTATCCCATGGATGACGACCCGAACCCGCATTCCATGCTTGAGTTCATGCTGGACCAGCAGATGGTATCGCGGGAGCAGTTGATTCCGCTGGATGGCGGGGATGCCGCTTTGGAGGCGATTTTGGCGGAGCGGGAAGCCCTTACACCGGGGTTGGTGCAGGTGCTGCACGAACGTTTTGGCACTCCGGTAGAAGAGTTGCTCAAAAACTCGGTGGGGTTGGCGGCAACCGCGGCGTCGGATTGAGGCGTGCTGACAGAAGGATGAGCGGCTGCCGCCCTTCACAATAGGGCGGCAGCCGTTTTTTCGTTGGGCAGCGCGCAGTCCCAAAGGTGGCGGCGGCAGCTTGCGCAGCGGGCTACATTAGCTCAATAATGGCGGCGTCATTTTAGGTGAGGGATTTCGTATGCAGAGCATCAAGTCGCCGTGGGCGCCTACGTTTGACCAGTTTGCTGGGTCGATTCGGGAGTCGGCGATCATTGCCGCGCCGTACATTACTCGTCAGCCGGTTGAACGGCTAGCGGGCAAATTACGCTCACGGAGCGCATGGGTGCGGCTTGACGTGCTGACCAACCTGCACGCGGACAGCCTGATTGACGGTTCGCTGGACATTGGAGCGTTGGCGTGGCTGTGTGATCAAATCCCTGGTACGACGGTCAGACATCTGCGCTATCTGCACGCCAAAGCCTACGTAGCCGATGAGCATACGGCAATCGTAACCTCAGCGAACCTTACCAATGGCGGCCTCCGGCGTAACCGGGAATTGGGGGTTGCAATCACGGACCCCGATGGTGTGCGAGACATAGCGGATGACTTACGGGAGTACGGCAACCTAGGCGTGCTGGTGCCGGCAAAGGATCTGGCTGAGTTGGACGCTATGGCGGAGCAGGCACAAATCAGCAAGGCCGCCGCAGATAGCGCCATTCCAATCAGTGTCGCGGCAGGTTACGACGCCATTCGCAACGACATGAACGAGCGATTGGTGCGACTCAGAACTGCCGGGGAAGCTTTCACTACCAATCCCAGAATGTCAATAACGGCCCAGTTCTGTGATGCGATCAGGTACGTTCTGCGTCAACATGGGCCGATGAGTACGCGGGATATGAACCCCTTGATACAGAATCTACTGCCTGAGCTTTGCGACGATGAGGTTGACCGCATCATCAACGGCGTAAGGTTTGGTCGCAAGTGGAAGCATCAAGTGCGAAATGCTCAAGTTCAACTGCGGCGCGACGGCACTATCGTTCAAGAGGGTGGTCGCAATAGCACTTGGCGGCTTAGCTGACTGCGGAGAAAAGCAATGACACTGCGAGAAAATCGTCTATCGCTCGTGGACATCATCAGCTACGATTTCTTCTGGCCCGACGCCGATGGTCAGGATGCTGTGTACGGCTTTACACATAGTCACGAGATCCTCAACATCTGCGCTGGTATGCCGCCACCGCACATTGTGACGCCGGTTACGAAGGACGTTTTGGAAGATGCTTTAGCAGACTACGTGGAACGCCGTGGAATCGCGTCAGAGGATGAGGTCAAAATTCGCGCCTGGCTTGCCCAGATGCCCGATGCCATTGCTATTATCGAGCTCCAGCCATAACCTCGGCGTCACTGACGATAAACGGACAGTAACTTTCCGCTGATACTCCAGTTAGGGGATATGATGACTAGCGACCATGACTACCGCACGCTCTCGGGGATTCCTGTTGAGGGGCTTTATTCGCCGGAGGGGCTGGATGCTGACGGGTTTGACGCGGGGCGGGATTTGGGGGCGCCGGGCGAGTTTCCCTTTACGCGGGGGGCTTATCCCAATATGTACCGGGGGCGGCTTTGGACGCGGCGGCAGATTGCCGG
>VXTR01000026.1 GCA_009837355.1 Chloroflexota bacterium
TAGGCATTCACCACTCCTTGCGGGTCGTACACGGGTTTTCTGGGACAGGCTCTCCTGCGAACCTCGCGCACCGGATGTTGCCGCTACCGCAACAACCTGTCGTGATTATAGATAAGGCGTGTTGGTCGGTCAAAAATGTTTGCTGCCGTTAGGTCAGGTTTCACCGTTGATCCACGGTTCGGTGCTTCCGTCATCCATCCATATGAAATGGAACCCTGCTTCCAGAGCAAATTGGCGATCCATATCCGTGTCTCCGATATGGTAGTACTTGTCGGCCGGGAAGCGCGACTTGACGTTCGGAAGGTCCTGCTTGTGCGAGACGAAGCTCACTTCGATTCGGTGCCGGTCCCAAATGGACTGTTGCACCGGGAGTGGACGGTCGGACGAACTGCCGATAATGCACCCATGAGCCAGGGCCGTCCTGACCATGGCCATGGTGACCGGCCCCGGCGGGTCTCCCGCCTCCAGCGTCCCGTCGATGTCAAAGCTCACCAGTATCGCCAATTGCAACCTTCCTTATAGCGTGCCCGGTTAAAGCTCGCCGCCCACCGTGGCGTCGGCCCACTGGACAATGCCGCGCCCGCCCAACTCCTCGATCTCCCCGTCGTCGTACCCCAGTTCACGCAGCAGGGGCCTGGTGTGCTGGCCGACCTGAATGGAAGTGCGATAGATTCCCGGCGTGAGGGAAAACTCGACCAGGCCGCCGTAACGACGGTACTTGCCGATATGCGGGTGCTCCACTTCGACGCTCAGAGCGTTCGCCCTGGCGTGGGGGTGGTCGGCATAGAAATCACCCTCCAGGGCTTCGTCGGCTTGAACGCAGCCCACGTCAGCCCGCGTCAGCAGTTCCTCCCATTCGGCCGCGCTACGCCCGGAGAAGATCGCCGAGATCTCGGCGATCAAGGCGTCGTCATTGGCCTGTCGCGCCTTCGGGCTGGCGAAGCGGCCGTCGTCCAGAAGCTCCGCTCTTCCCACGGCGCGGCAGAATGCTTCCCACTCCTCCTGGAACAGACAACCCAGGAACACCCATCCTTGGGCCGCGCGGTAGAGACGGTACAGAGCATGGAGGCCGTGAATTTCTTCGTCAGGTGCAACGATGGAGGGTCGGTTAGCATGGTCGTAGTACTCGTCGGCGTTGGTCCAGGCATTAGCGTTGAGCATAGTAACGTGGATGGGTTGGCCCTTGCCAGTAACGTCTCGCGCCCGCAGGCCCAGCAGGACGGCGGTGGCCACCGCCGGAGAGGTGTTTTGGTCCGGCCCCCAGTTGGATTTCATTACCCATCGGGTGGCCTCGACGGTTGCCTCCATATCCATGACCTGCTCTGGAGGCGGAGGCATCCCCCGGCCCATCTGGCGCATGGCCCCTCCCATGATGGCGCCGGGAATGGGGTGCGCGCCCGGCCGCCGCGCGTGCTCCCCGTACTCGCCGTAGGTGCCCATCCAGATGTGGATTAGCCGAGGGTTGATTTTCCGGCAGGTCTCCCAATCCACCTGGAGGCGCTCGGGAACGCCCAGGCGGAAGTTGTGCGAGAGAACGTCGGCCTGCGCAATGAGCTTGTGGATTATCTCCTTGCCCTCAGCCGTCTGGAGGTCAATCTGGATGCCTTCCTTGCCCGCGTAGGTGCGCGCGTCGGCGATTGCCACCGCTGTGGAACGCCGACCCTCATCCAATCGCCGATCCGTAGCATCCACCTTGATGACTCGCGCCCCAAGGTCAGCCAGCAAAGCCGCGCCGTAAGGCCCGGCCTGTATCGTCGCCAGATCCAGGACGGTAATGCCGGACAAGGGATGAGCCGGCGCCTCGGCAGCGTCCCCATCGGGCCGCCGCCCGTTGGCCGCCGCGGACGTCTGCTGTAGCCGTTCCAGCGCTTCGGCGTTGTGCTGTCCCACGTCCGGAGCCGGGCCGCTCGGTTCTCCCGGCGTGTCCTTCAGGTCCACCAGCGGAGCCAGCGTCCGCATCGGCCCGACGCGAGGGTCGTCAATAGTAACCACCGACCCGTTGGCGACCACCGCAGGATGCTCCATCGCCTGCACGCTGGTGCGATAAGGCTCGGCAGCGATGTTGCCGTCCTGGAGGTAGATCTCCATCCACTCGTCGGCGGTTTTCTCCTCCTGCGACTTCAGTATTTCCCGGCGCAGGAGCTCCTGATTCTCAAAGTTCAGGGCGGGAACCCTCGCAAACCGCTCATCCTCAAGCAGGCGTCCGAGGCCAATGGCCTTGAGATGCCCCTGGATGTGCGGAACCCGCTGGTTGGCGTGCTGGAGCCATGTTCCGTCGCTGGTTCGCACCGGAACGTAGCCGATGGAAGAGAGGCCCCGGCCTCGAGGCCTTAAGGGGAACCGATCCGGGTCTTGGCGGCGGAGCTGCATGTTCACCAGCCCGCCGTCGCCAACGTTGTTGTCGTGGGGCGAGGCCAGGGTCTGGACGATACTGGTCTGCACCCATTGCCCGCGTCCGCACAATTCCCGCACTCGGAGGGCGCTCAGTATCCCGCGCACCGCAGCCTGGCTGGCGTGCCAGCTCCCGGTTTGCACCGCCGAATACACCGGCCCATCCCGGTTGGGCTGTCCCTCCAGGTTGAGCATCCGGCCCGCTTTCGCCGCGACGACACCCTCGTATCCTCTTACCCGGCGCAGTGGGCCGTCCTGTCCAAAGCCCGTAATCGAGCAATAAACCCGCCCCGGATGCAGTTGGGACAGGGCGTCGTACGACAGTCCCCAGTCTGCCATGTCTCCAGGGCGGAAAGACTCCACGAGAACATCGACCTGGCCGGCGAGCTGGATGGCTTGTTCACGGCCGGTTGGGGATCCCAGGTCCAAAACAATGCCTTTCTTCCCACGGTTCCACGAAATCCAGGCCGGGTGAAAACGGAAAGGGTCTCCGCCGGGAGGTTCAGCCTTGATTACCTCGGCGCCATAGTCGGCCATTACCAGGGTGCATAGGGACCCCGGCATTCCCAATGAGAGATCCAGCACGGTCAATCCGGTACACGGTCCTGGCACGATTCACCTCCGCTGCGGTTGTTGGGTTTCCGTCGGTCTGGCCGAGGGTTGGGACCGTTCCCGCAACGCGCACCGTTTTCACAGCGGTTTGACGCAGGGCTTTGGCAACCTCGACTTTAACGGTCGGCGTACCATGTTGGCGGGATCTGGTGTCAGGGTTGAGGCAAACCATGCTGGACACCTCAGCACAGTCATGGTTGCACAGGCGCCCCTACCACTGAACATACATTGGCATCACCACGTGCACGTAACGGTCGGAGTCGGCGGGCCGGAAAACGCCGGGGCTGGACGAGTTGGTAACTTCCAGGGCCACTTTGCCCCGGCCAAGTACGTTGACGATATCGGTCAGGTAGCGCACGTTGAAGGCGATTTTGGCGTCTTCGCCGTCCATCTGCTCCAGGTCAAGCTCGTCCAGGTTGTCGCCGACCTCTTCGGAGCGGGCGGATACCTTCAACTGGCCGCCCTCGCTGTCCTCTTGCGGCGTCATCTCCAAGCGGACGATGTTGCTGCCGTCACGAGCGAAGACGGCGGCGGACTGGGTGGCCCGCTTCAGGTCGTCCAGCTCGATGACGGCGCGGGTCTCGTAGCGTTCCGGGATGAGCTGTTCATAGTTGGGGAAGGCGCCCTGCAGCAGCTGGGACACCACTTCCACGTGCTCCAGCTTGAACATAACCTGGCCCTTTTCGGGCGAAAGCGTAACCTGCACCGGAGCGCTTTGCTCGGAGGCCAGACGCTGCACTTCCTGCATGGTGCGGGCCGGCACGATTACTTTCATCGCTTCGACCACCGGCTGGGACAACTGGCCGGTATAGACGGCGAGTCGGAAGCCGTCGGCGGCAGCCATCACCAGGCTGGTGTCCTCCAGTTTCAGCTCCACGCCGGTGAGTACGGGGCGAGACTCGTCAGCAGCAGCGGAGAATGCGACCAGACCGATGCCGGCGCGCAGCACGGACGGGTCGATGTCGGTGGCCGTCCCGGAATCGACCTGCGGGATAGGCGGGAAGTCGTCGGCGGACGCTCCGTTGATGTGGGTACGGGAACGTCCGCAGGAGATGTGCAGGACACTGCCCCCGCCGGCAGCGGGGTCGTCCGGATCGGGACCGCGCAGGTCGAGGTCAACCCGGTCGCTGGGCAGGGAGTTGACCAAGTCGGCCACCAGACGGTGGGGGACGGTGATGGAACCCTCTTCCTCAATCATCGCGCCGATCCAGGTGGTGATGGCGATCTCGAGGTTGGTTGCCGAGAGCCGGAGCATACCCTGGTCGCTGCTGAGCAGGACGTTCTGCGTGATGGGCAGCGTGGAACGGCTGGCGACGGCGCGCCCGACCACCCCCAGACCGCGGGCCAAGTTTTCCTGAAGGCACGATAGTTTCATTTTCGACGGACCTTGTGTACGAAATGCACGGATAAATTGTGGGGATTATAGCACGGGCCTGCCGCGCCGCCATCACGGGTGATAGGCCGTGGCGCCTTTGTACTGGATTTGTCGGTCGGGAATCAGGCTGCGCCGGGCGAAGAATTTTATCTCATCGTCCTCGTGCTCGGTGCCAGTGTTCCGCAGCTGCCAGAGCAGTTTGCCCAGCACGGTTTCGTTGAAGAGCCAGTGTTCCACGGCGATGCTGGCGGACATACCCGGCTGGGCGGACGCCGCTTCGGAATAGTACGCTTTTAAGTCCTCGCAGACTAACTTGAGCAGGCGGCCGGTGGTCAAATCCTCGCGCGGCGCCGGAGTGGACTCATCCCTGAGGTAACCGGCCAGGAATCGCCCGGCCTGTTGCACGTCCAGGTCGCTGATGCCGACGGTGGTGCGCCCCCGTTGACTCACCGCCAGATCGTACCAGGGAGCGACCTGTTGTATTTCCAGCAGCAAGTCTTCCACGATGCGGTGCTCGGAGGATGATGGTTGCGGCAGGCCGATGGGGCATGACATGCCGGTAAAATCGGCGCCGGCCAATTCGGACGGCACGTCTTCGGGGTAGTCTTGCAGAACGGGACCCGATTCAGCGTCCATCAGCTCCAAAGCGGCACGCAGGACGCGGGTCTGGAAGGCAGGGTCGTTGGGCACACCCAGGGGCCGCCCCAGCTCAAAGGGCACCCACAAGGCGCGCGGCGGCCTGATGGCCAGGGTGTGTTCGCGAATCAAGCTGATTTGTGTGGTGCCGACCCCCTCCTGCTCGATGTAATGGGCGAGTCCGCCAACGGCGCACGTGCAGCGCGGTCAAACGGGCACCAGCAGCACGGTATCCACGGCGTCGCGCTTCATCAGCCCTGCGATGTGGCGCGCGGTGTCTTCCAGCTGTTCGGGAGCGTTGGCGCCCATAACAGTGTAGTGATAATCGGCCGCCGAGCCAATCACTCCGGCATCGGCCAACTCGTGCAGGCGGTCCAGGGGGAAGCAAACGTTGTAGTCCTGCTGGAATCCGGAGCGGTCGAAGTTGACCGAACGGTGGGACATGATGATGTCGTTGGGCTGGGTTTGACCAGGAATGACGCGATAGCCGGCGTCTTGCCACGCAAAGGCTCGGTCGCTGCGGGTTTGCAGCGCCGCCGTGGAGAGAATCGCAACCCGTCGTTCCGACAGCGGTTTGCCCGTCACGAACGGCGTGGAATCGAAATGCGGCATCGGGATTTTCATCATGAGCTCGCGTTCGCCGGCTGGAAGGTCTTTCAATCTGGCCATGGTTTTCCTCTCTGGCAACGGGTTTGCAGTCCACACGGGAAGGAATCGCCGGGCGCAATCCCGCCGAATGCAGTTGCTATAATACCGCAGCCGGGATGGAGAATGGCCCGGCTGACATTGGGAGATGCAGACATGACTGAATTGCTGTTTCTGGACGACGCCTACGTGTCTGAATTTGACGCCGTGGTTACCGACGTTGCCGATGACGACGGCGTGGTACTGGACCGGACGGCCTTTTACATCGGCGGCGGCGGCCAGCCCTGCGACGTAGGCACGCTGACCGACACCGCCACCGGCGCGGAGTATCGGGTGACGAAAGCGGGCCGGGCCGGGGGCCAGATTGTGCATACCATTGAGGGCGACGCCGGGCCCGCTGTAGGCACTGCGTTGCACGGAGCGATTGACTGGGAGCGCCGGTACTTGCTGATGCGTACGCATACGGCCTTGCACATCCTGTGCGGTGTAGTGTGGCGCGATTATGGAGCGCTGGTGACGGGCGGCGACATGAGGCCCGGTACGGCGCGCATGGATTTTGAACTGGAAAATATGTCGGCGGAATTTGCCGAGGAAGTGGAGGCTCGCATCAATGCCGAAGTGGCAGAGGGGCGCGACATCGACGTCGGCTCCATGAGCAGGGGAGAAGCCGACGCGCATCCCGACCTGATTCGCACCAAAATCAACCTCTTGCCGGCGGCCATCACCGAAGTGCGCACCATCGACATCACCGGGCTGGACCTGCAGGCTGACGGCGGCACCCACGTTCACAACACTCGGGAAGTGGGACGCATCAACGTGGTCGGCCACGAAAGCAAGGGCCGCATCAACAAACGGCTGCGCATCGCGCTGGCTGCGGCAGGGGAGTAAGCGAGGCAAAATGTCCACCAATATCACTCCCACTATCGCCCCATACGGCTCCTGGAGTTCGCCCATTACGGCGGACGCAATTGTCGCCGAGTCCATAGGCATTGGCCAGGTTGCCATCGACGGAGACAGCATACTGTGGACGGAGGGCCGGCCGGCCGAGGGTGGCCGCAACGTCATCGTGCGCGGCACGCCGGACGGCGCTATTGCCGACGTGAACCCGTCGCCGTTCAACGCGCGTACGCGGGTGCACGAGTACGGTGGCGGCGCATGGATTGCCGATGCCGGCGTGGTGTGGTTTTCCAACTTCGACGACCAGCGCATCTACCGCCAGGATGCTGACGGTGAGCCTAAGCCCATCACGCCGGAGGCGCCGCTGCGCTACGCCGACGCGATGCTGGACAAGTCGCGCAACCGCCTCATCTGCGTGCGCGAAGACCACACCGACCCGGATGACGTCGTGAACGCCATCGTCGCCGTCCCCACCGACGGGGTTGGCGAGCAAACCCTGCTGTTTGATGGCTGGGACTTCGCGTCCTCACCACGGCTGAGTCCTGATGGCGAGACGCTGTCGTGGCTGTCGTGGAATCACCCCAATATGCCCTGGGACGGTACGCACCTGTGGATGGCGCCCGTGTTGGGCGACGGCACGTTGGGCGAGGCCACGTTGGCTGCTGGCGGCAGTAGCGTGTCGGTGTATCAGCCGGAATGGTCGCCCGATGGCGTACTGCATTACGCGTCGGACGAATCGGGCTGGTGGAATCTGTATCGCATCGGGGAGAACGGGCCGGAGCCGCTGAACCCGGACGAATCCGAGTATGCCCGTCCGCAGTGGGTATTCGCCAGCCGCACCTACGGGTTCGCTGGCAACGGCGACATTATCTGCGCGGTGAACCGGCGGGGCGCGTGGTCGCTGAACCGGCTGAATCCCAACACCGGAGCGTTGACCCCGCTGGATGTGCCGGCCGGGGAAATGGGACGGGGGGATCTGGCAGTATCGGGGATTACCGCGGTGGTGGTGGCCGGCGATGCGGAGCGTCCGCTGACGCTGATGCGGGTGAACCTGAACACGGGATACTGGGACACGCTGCGAACATCGTCAACGACGGACGTTGCCGCGGAGTATATCTCGCCGGCGCAGGCCATTGAGTTCCCGTCCAACGAAGGGAGGCCGGCATACGCGCTCTACTATGCGCCGCGCAATCCCGAATACCGCGCACCGATGGGCGAGCTGCCGCCGCTGTTGACCCTGAGCCACGGCGGGCCGACGGCCGCGGCGTCGGGCGCGCTGGACATGGCAGTGCAGTTCTGGACCAGCCGAGGCTTTGCCGTGGTGGACGTGAATTATGGCGGCAGCGTTGGGTATGGCCGGACGTATCGCCAGTTGCTCAACGGCAACTGGGGCGTGGTTGACGTGGACGACTGCGCCAACGCCGCCTTGTACCTGGTGCACCAGGGCATGGCCGACGGCGACCGGCTGGCGATACGAGGGGGCAGCGCCGGCGGCTACACGACGCTGGCGGCGTTGACGTTCCGCAACGTGTTTGCGGCCGGGGCCAGCTACTACGGCGTGTCGGACTTGACGGCACTGGCGGAGGACACGCACAAGTTTGAGTCGCGTTACCTAGACCGTCTGGTGGCTCCGTATCCGGAGGGAGCGGACACCTACCGCCGGCGGTCGCCGATTGAGCATACGGACGGCCTGTCGTGTCCCATCATCCTGCTGCAGGGGCTGGAAGACCGCATTGTGCCGCCCAACCAGGCCGAGATGATGTTTGACGCCGTGCGGAGCAAGGGAATACCGTGCGCGTACCTCCCTTTTGAGGGCGAGCAGCACGGGTTCCGACGGGCCGAGAACATCAAGCGCGCGCTGGAAGGCGAGCTGTACTTCTACTCGCGGGTGTTCGGCTTCGAGCTGGCGGATGCGGTGGAGTCGGTGGCGATTGAGAACTTGTGAGACAAGTCAGTAGGCGGCCCGCAGCAATTCCATTATCGGGCCGGCGTCGCTGATGGGCTTGGGGTTGGTGCTCAGGCTGCGGTCGTGCAGCGTCGCCGTGGCGATGTATTCCAGGCCGTCCTCGGGGACACCCACCTCGCG
This sequence comes from Chloroflexota bacterium, assembly GCA_009837355.1. Classification (GTDB taxonomy): domain Bacteria; phylum Chloroflexota; class Dehalococcoidia; order Lucifugimonadales; family UBA3495; genus Bin87. The sequence continues at coordinate 8,643 of VXTR01000026.1, forward strand.
CAGGGTGCGGGGGAGTTCCAGCTCCCGGCAGAGTCCGTCCACCGCGTCGGCGGCGGCCAGGCCGGCCTCCTCGTCGGTCATGGTCGAGTTGGCGACGCCGATGGCTTCGGCAATCATGCGCTGCCGGTCGGCGCAGGCGTCCAGGTTGTAGCGCATGGAGTGGGGCAGCAGGATGGCGTTGGCCTCGCCGTGGGGCACGTCGTAGAGTCCGCCCACGTGGTGGCAGGTGGCGGTGTTCAGTCCCAGGCCGCCGAAGGATGCCAGTGACGCCATGGCGCAGGCGGTCTTGGTGGCCAGCAGGGTGTCGATGTTGCCGTCCTTGCAGCGGGGCAGGTTCTCGAAGAGCAGGCGGATGGCGTGCAGGGCCATGCCGTCGCCGATGGGGTTGTGCCCGGTGGAATAGACGGTCTCGATGGCGATGCGCAGCTGCCCGATGGCGGTAGATACCAGGATGCGCAGCGGTGTAGTGGCCAACGCCTGGCCGTCGATAACGACGGTGCGATGGGTAACACCCTCGCCGGCGATGATGAGCTTGCGGCCCAGGTTGTGGTCGGTGATGCCCCCGCCGCCGCGACTGAACTCGGCGCAGCCCATGGTGGTGGGCACGCTGATGATGGGCAGCTTGGGCGACGGCGTGGGCGGCACGGTGATTTTGTCCGGCGGCTCGAAGATGATTTCGTAGTCGTGAATGTCGCCGCCCTCGGCCAGCAGCGTAGCCATGGCCTTGGTGGTGTCGTGGGTGCTGCCGCCGCCGACGCTGATGAAAACGTCGGGCTGGGTCTCTTGGGCCATGGCGACGCCGGCCTCGACGGTTTCCACGGGCGAGTGAGGCGCAACGCCGGAGTAGGTGCCCACGTAACGGGAGCCGAGGGCTTCCTGTACTCGCGGCACTACGTCGCAGGCGCTCAGGATGGTGGGGCCGCAGGTAATCATGGCGCGGCTGCCGCCGAGGCTGTCCACGGTGGCGGGCAGGTCGTCGATGGCGGTTTCGGCGCAGATGATGTCCTGGCGCAGGGGGTTGTAGCGGTAGCTGAGGGCGGAGGTGGGCATAAGCGTGGACTCCGTGGTGTGGGTTGTTTTCGCCTACTGGTTCAGGCCGCGCTGCATACCGCGCAGGTAGCCGGCTTGGCCGCCGTGCTGGTTGACTTCCCAGAGGAGCAGTCGGAACATATCGGCGAGGGCGATGGTTTCGCCACGGCGGTTGGTCATCTGGGTGTTGACCAGGGCGTCGTCGTCGTGCTGGCTGAGGAAGTCCAGCAGGTTGTTGCGGGCGGCGTCGGCATACTCCATCAGCAGTGCCTTGTCGGGACACTTCCAGTTGGTCAGGTCGTCAACGGTGTAGCCGAAGCCGACGTTCATCGGCTCCGGCGCGAAGCCCAGGCGCGCGGCCCACTCGCGCTCGTACAGCTGGGTGTCCTGCCGGGCCAGGGACTGCACCCACATATCCAGGGCGCGGCCGTAGTGCCAGATGATGAAGCCGATGGAATGGCACTGCTCGTTGGGAACGAACTCGATCTCGTCCTGGGTCAGGCCATCCACGTAGCGGACCAGCCACTCCCAGTTGTTGTCGAAGGACTCCTTGATGAATTCCTGCAGGGCCATTGTGGTCTCCGAGCTAGGTGGTCCAAACGGGGGGTCGCTTCTCCAGGAACGCCGTTATGCCTTCGTGCGCGTCGTCGATTTGGAGGTTGTCCACCATGACCTTGCCGGCGAATTGGTAGGCGGATGGACGGTCCATCTCGATCTGCCGGTAGAAGGCGGCTTTGCCCAGGGCCAAGGTCTGCGCGCTGGCCGATGCAATCTGCCGGGCCAGCGCCATGGTCTGCGCTTCCAGCTGGTCGGCCGGCGCGATGCGGCTGATGAGGCCGAAGTCCAGCGCTTCCTGGGCCGATATGGGCTGTCCGGTGAGCAGCATCTCCATGGCCTTTTTGGGCATCACGGAGCGGGCGACGGCGACGCCCGGCGTGGTGCAGAACAGGCCAATTTGAACGCCCGGAGTGGCGAAGGCGGCGGTGTCGGCGGCCACGGCGATGTCGCAGGTGGCGACCAGCTGGCAGCCGGCGGCGGTGGCCAACCCCTGCACCTGGGCAATGACGGGCTTGGGCAGCAGGCGGATGGCCTCCATGACGCGGGTGCAGGCGTCAAAGACGGCGGTGTAGTCTTCGGCGTCGCCGTTGACCAGCTCGTTGAGGTCGTGGCCGGAGCTGAAGACGGGGCCCTGGGAGCTGATGACGACGACGCGGGCATCGGGTTCGTCGGCGATCCAATCCAGCCACTCTTCCAATGCCGCCAGGGTGCGCGACGAAAGGACGTTACGTTTTTCGGGGTTGGTCAGCGTGAGGACAGCAATGCCGTCTTGCACCCAGTTGTAGTCAACCGTCAGCGGTTCAACCTCGTCGGGGTTGGTGGATCGGACTTGATGGTTTTCTACGGTGGCAACGGCGAGGGTGTTGCCGGCCGGGGAGAAGAACTCGACCTCGTAAGCCACGCCCTGCGGGTGGATGTGAACGATAGTGCCAACATCGCCGGCCTTCAGGCCCTCATCCGGTATGTCGGCAGTAAGCGTAATGTGTTCAAATTCCTGCAACATACTTTACCTCCGCCTTGGGTGCGCGGTAATCAGCCAAGGCACATCGGAGCCGTGATAAATCATCCAAACGGTCCGTACAAGGGGATTGCGTCCGTCAGGGGTTTGGATTGCTCCCTCAACGGTGAACTTCGTGCCGTGTTGCGTTTCAATGACTCTGGTGACGTCGTGGTTGCCCCCATGAACCAGGAGAGTGTTCATCAAGCGCTGCCATTCCTCCCGGTGAAACCCGAATTCCATGAAGAACTTGGCTTTGCTCCTGCCACGCTCACTATCTAAGGACAGCAAGTAGTTTGTGATTTTCGCCGGTTCGATACGGGCGTTTTCGGCATTGGGCAGTTTCATTGCATCGCCGCCCGCTGAATCCATCATACCGCATTAACCAACTCGGCAATGCGCGCTTGGAGCTGTTGGCGCCGTGTTTCGTAAAACTCCTCAAAGCTTGTGATTTCGGTAGGAATGTCGCCTAGTAGGTGAGATTTACAGTGCTCTCTGCGTCCATCTGGATTGCTCTTGTACTGCTCGTCAAGCCAATCAGCAGGCATCTTTGCGCGCTTTTCGCTGTTGATGTCGCCAGTGAGAAGTTGAAGATTCGCGAGACGTTCGGCATGGTCTCGGAAAGTCTCGATTTGTTGCTCGTTGACGCCAGCTGCCCGAAGCCGATTGGGGGTAAAACGGCTTTTTGGGAACACATGGTCGATATGAAACTTATTGTCTCGTGTGTTCACGAACGGGAACAATAGCGATAGCAGAGGGAACGCTCGCTGATTCTGCGTGAATCGAACTTCGGAGAGATCCTCTATTTCGTCTTGGCTGAATTCCAAGCCACGGTTCCTTGACTGCATTTCGCGTTCGATTGCCTCGACGGGGAATTGTCCGGGTTGTCGGTCACGTATAATGTTGCGAAGTGCCGACAGCATAGCATCACCTCCACCGGCACCCCATACCCCTGTGGATTTCAATATCGAACGTGTTAGCCAACTGCGTATCGCTTCACGGCTGACCTTATAGCGGTTTCTTGTGGGGAAACCGGCTGGGGTATTCTCTAGGCAGAGAAAATAGGCGATTGGCAACAAAGCACTTTCCGCTCCGATGTTTTTGCTGTCTAATCCGAAACTGGAAGCAAGTTCCAAAGTTGCCGTTAATGCCTCACGAATTGCTGCCCACATCTCTTGTACCGCGCCCATATTTGCACGCGTAACGTTAGCGAGACTGAAAGTCACTTGCGGTATATCGGCAAGCATAAACCCTGCTTTCATGACGAAATCCTTAGAGAAATTGAAGCCAGAGCCAATGCGATTGAGTTCATCGACCAATTCGTGGATTTCCTTACGAGCGTCCAGTTGGGTCCACTGCGACGCTGCCATGCTCAACAAAAGGTCTGAGTAAGATAGAGCAGTCCCTCCCCTGTTACGACGAGCGAACATATTCAGTACGTGCTCGACATCTTGATTTTCTTCTTCATAGCAATTGACGGTCTCTTTGTCATGGATGGCAGTTTTCAATTGCTCAAGAGTTTCGAACGCCAGAGCCAATTCTTCTCCTTCAAGACCGCTGTTCTGCAGCCATGTGAGCCTGGGCATAGATTCGCCCATATCCAAAATATCCGAAACCCGGAACCAAAGTTGATCCTCATTGCGTCCAACTTTGTCTTCATCGATGAACTCGAAAGAGTAACGATTGCCTTCTTCGGCAAGGGCGGGTGGAGCCAACAAATTCAATGCCAGAACGCGACGGGGAAACGCATCGGGATTATTCCAGCGCTTGCCGGGAAGCTTGACTGCCATAGAGCCACGCAAGCCGATATTGAATGCCGGGTTCTGTTGATTATTGCGGGGTATCGTGGTAGAATCCCAGCCAAATAACGCAA
>VXTR01000081.1 GCA_009837355.1 Chloroflexota bacterium
CCTTGCGTACCACCCCCCGGCCGTGGGGCTGACAACGACCACCTTACCTCTCGCAGGCTACCCAACCTACCGAAAGCCCAACCAACACCCAAAGGAGCCAACCCCAACGAAAACGAAAATCACGGAACCAACCGCCAATCCTGAAATCCTCAAAACCCATGAATCCCGGTTCTGACAACCACCAGCGGACGCCCCCGAGAACCGGCCCCGGTTGCCGCTGTTATGTCCCGTCTGCTAGACTGCCGGCGCTACATATCGTGTACCCAGGAGGTATTGCGCAATGATTTACGAAGTCCGGACTTACGACCTCAAGCCCGGCGGCGTGCCCATCTTTGAAGAAGCCTTCGAGAAGGCCCTGCCGCACCGGGAGAAATACTCCAAGCTGGGCGCCTTTTTCCATACCGAAATCGGCCCCCTGAACCAGGTCATCCACATCTGGCCCTACGACAGCCTGGACCAGCGCAACGAAGTCCGCGCCGAGGCCGGCAAGGACCCCAACTGGCCGCCCGACAGCCAGGGCACCATCCTGCACATGGAGTCGGAAATCTTCTATCCCGCGCCTTTCATGCGCCCCCTGGGCGGCGGACAGAAGCAGGGCAACGTGTACGAGATGCGCATCTACGAGTACCAGAACGGCGCCATGCCCAAGGTGCTGGACATCTGGAGCGCGGCCATCGAGCACCGGGAAAAGTTCTCTCCGCTGGCCGCCGGCATGTACAGCGACATCGGCGGGCTGAACAAGTGGGTGCACATCTGGCCCTACCAGGATTTGGCCGCGCGGGACCGCATCCGCGCCGAGGCGTCGGCCACGCCGCACTGGCCGCCGCCCACCCGCGAGTTCCTGGTCAACCAGGAGACCAAAATCTTGATTCCGGCCAGTTTCTCGCCACAAGCATAGCGCCGCCCGAAACGGCAAGCATGGTAGGGGCGAATGATTATTCGCCCCTACGTTATAATTCAAGCAGCCCCTTTCGATAAGTAATCGCCTATAACGAGGTTGACCCCAATGGATATCGGCATCGCAATGTTCGTCACCCAATCCTCCATCGACATCGCCGAGCTGGCCCAGGCTTGCGAGGGCCATGGCTTTGAATCGCTGTGGGTGCCGGAGCATCCCGCCATTCCCGCCGGCCCCAAGACGGCCTGGCCCGGCTCGCCCGACGGCGTTATCCCCCAGATGTACTACGAATGCGTTGACCCCTTTGTGGCGTTGGGTAGGGCATCGTCGGTTACCACGACGCTCAAGCTGGGCACCGGCATCTGCCTGGTTCCGGAGCGCAACCCCATCCTGCTGGCCAAGGAGATCGCCACGCTGGACTACTTCAGCGGCGGACGGTTTCTTTTCGGCATCGGCACCGGCTGGCTGCGGGAGGAGACCGAGCTCTTCGGTGTTGAGTTCAGCCAGCGCATCGGCTACACGCGGGAGTCCATCCAGGCCATGAAGGAGCTGTGGACGAAGGAAACCGCCGAGTTTCACGGCAAGCACATCGACTTCCCACCGATATATTCCTCGCCCAAGCCGGTGCAGAAGCCGCATCCGCCCGTGCTCATCGGCGGCACCGCGCCCAACGTGGCCCGTCGGGTGGTCAGCTGGGGCGACGGCTGGATGCCCAACCGCATCACGCCGGAGCAACTGAAGGAAACGCGCGAGGAAATCGTGCGTCTGGCTCTGGAAGCCGGCCGCGACCCACATACCATCGAGGTATCCGTATTCGGGCAACCGGCCGACCCGGAAATTCTGAAAGCCTACGAGGACGCCGGGGCCACCCGCGCCATGGTCTTCGCCGAGAGCGCGCCCCGGGACGACGCCCTGCGCCAACTGGACGACTACGCTCGCCGGCTGCTGGCCTGAACCATGCTCTCCGAAAACGCCGACATTCTATCCCTGCGTGACGCCAACCAGCGTTTTTACGACGCCTTCGGATCCTTGGACATCGCTGAAATGGATGCCCTGTGGGAGCAGTCAGAGCGCGCTTTGTGCGTCCATCCCGGCTGGCAGCCCATCGTCGGCTGGCCGGACATCCGCCGTTCCTGGGAAGGGATTTTCAACGGCGCCGCCCTGATGCACTTCAACATCCACTACGTCAACATAGCTTTGGAGGGCAACTGCGGCTTCGTTACTTGCATTGAAAGCATCACCAGCGTCGTGGAGGGTCAGGCCCAGGGATTCGGCGTGCTGGCCACCAACATATTCGTACGCAGTGGGGATGAATGGCAGGTGATTGCGCACCACGCTTCTCCCCGCCTCTGAATGCCGCCGAGGGAATCATGGCCCACTCCGTTTCAACTCCAGTCGCCAACGTAACCGCCACCGACCGGAACCTCTGGCAGGCCATCGTTGCCGAAGCCCTGGCCAACCTCACTTATACCGCCTACGCGCAAAAGGCTCGCGAGGAAGGCTACCCGGAAGTGGCGGAGGTTTTCGAGGCCATCGCCCGCGCCGAAACGCAGCATGGCCTGAGCTACCTGAAAGTCGCCGGCGTCGTTGAGAGCACCGCCGCCAACCTCAGCAACGTCATCGCCGGCGAAACCCGGGAATACACCCGCACCTATCCTCGAATGATTAACGACGCCAGAGCCGAAGGCCACACCGAAGCCGTGGCCGTGTTCACAGCAGCGATGGAGCAGGAAAAGGAGCACCAGATAGCTTTTTCCGACGCCCTCTCCCGGCTGCAAATCGCGGACGGCGGCACGGCTGCAATGCCGCCCGGCCCCGTCTCCGAACCTTTGGAAGACCTGGACCCTCCTATCACCGGCAGTGGCGAAGCTCCGGCCCTGCCCCTGGACCTGGCAACCTACGTTGACGCCGCCCTGGCTTTGGACAGGGAGCCGTTCCACGTCGCCAACCTGGGCCGGTTGCGCGAGGTGGTTTTCGGCGCCCAGGACGGCATCATCAGCACCGTTGCCCTCACCACCTCCGTGGCCATCGCCGTTGGCACAACGTCAACCGTCCTGGTGGCGGGCCTGGCAGCGGCGGCAGCCGGCACCATCAGCATGGCCGCCGGCGCTTATCTCGGCTCCCGGGCCGAGGAAGACGTTCGCGAGGCTGCCATCGCCCGGGAGACCCGCGTTCTGGAGGAAAAGCCGGCAGAGGAGCTTGCGGAGTTGGTCATACTTTTCCAGAGGGAAGGGAATACCTACGACCAGGCGGTGAGTCTCGCCAACCGGATAGCAGAGAATCGGACGCTCTGGCTCAACACGCTGCTGGAAAAGAAGCTGGGCATCAGTCCCGACTTCGGCGGCAACCCGCTGAAAGACGCCGGCGTGATGGGCCTGTCCTTCGGCGTGTCGGCCATACTGCCCATCCTTCCCTTCCTGTTTCTCAGCGTCGGGCCCGCCGCCATCGGCTGGTCCGTTGGCCTCTCGCTGACCGGCCTGTTCGCATTGGGACTGGTTAAGGGACGGCTGGTACGGAAATCGCCAATCCTGCAGGGCCTGGAGATCCTGGGTATCGGCGCGGCTTCCGCCGTGCTGGGCTACGGGCTGGGTGAACTCCTGCCCCGGTTGCTGGGTTTCTGACGACCCTTACTTGAACCGGCTGAGTAGCCCTTTCACCGCGGCGAGGAAGTCAGGCGGGTTGTCGCCCTGCACCAAATGCCCGGCGTTGGCTACGGTTACCGTGGTGCAGTCGTGGTGCTCCGCGGCCATGCGCTGCATAGTCTCGTCGGCGAAGATGTCGCTACGCTCGCCGCGGGCCACCAGGGTCGGGCAGTCTATCTTCCGCCAGCCTTCCCAGAGCTGTTCCGGCGTCCAAGCCGGCGCCCGGAACCCCTGCCGGCGGATTACCTTGTCGTACTTCCAGGTCCACTTGCCGTCCGCGCGCTGGCGGATGCTGTACTTCAGGGCGCCCAGGGTTTGCTCACGAGTGCGGCCGGTATATTCCATGACGCGCTGGGCGAATTCTTCCAGGGTGTCCAGCTCGTCCGGCAGTTCCCGGAAGCGCTGGATGCGGTCGGAGCCGCGTCGCTGGGTTTCCGGGCCGGTATCCACGATGGTCAACGACTTCAACATTCCCTGATTGCCCGACGCCCACGCCAGGCTGTTGCGCCCGCCCATGGAGTGGCCGATGAGGTGGAACTTTTGCAATCCGAGCTGCGCCACCAGCGCCCCAACATCACCGACGTAGGCATCCGTTGAATAGTCTTCGTGGGGAGACCAATCGCTGTCGCCGTGGCCGCGCTGGTCAACGGCAATCACCCGGTAATCCACGGACAGGGGCAGGCTGATGAAATCCCAGCTGTGGGCCTGCTGCTGGATGCCGTGGAGCATCACTATCGTGGGCTGGCTCGGCTCGCCCCATTCCAGGTAGTGGAGATTCAGGCCGTTGACCTCTACGTACCGGTCCACCGGCTCGTTCTCAACCGTAAAAGGAACTCCCATCTGCCGGGCTGCATCGTGCAGCGACAGTCCCATGGAATGCGACGCCATCTTGCCAAACCTCCTGCTTATTGCCTGCCGGTAATCTTACCACGCCGGCCCGCATCACTCTGCATCCTGCTCCAAAATGCCCCGTATGGTGAACATCCGCTGGAACAGCGTGAAACACGATACGCCGGCGATCACCCACAGCACCCATACCATCACCGGCACTGGGGCCAACCCTTCCGCAATCAGCCCCGCGCCCAGGATGATTACGCGCTCCGTTCGCGTCATTATGCCGGAACGGGTGAACGCGCCCAGGCCTTCGCCGCGCGCTCTCAGGTAGGATACGCCTTGGGAGAATACCAGCCCCAAAAGCACGGCCAGCATACTCAGCAGCAACTGGCCCGTCGGTAAATCGCCCAGCAGGTAGTACAGGCCCAACCCGACAAACAGCGCGGCCTCACCCAGGCGGTCGAACACCGAATCCAGCAGCGCCCCGAAGGGCGACGCCCTCCCCGTCAGCCGCGCCAACGCTCCATCAAACAGGTCCAGGATGCTGCCGACCAGAAATACGACGCCTCCGTAGAGCGGCCAGCCCAGGGCCGTAAGCGCCGCCCCGGCCACGGACACCGCAAAGCCCAGCAAGGTGATGCTGTTGGGCGTGAACCCAAGTGCCTTGAACGCCCGCGCTCCCGGAAGCTCAACGTAGCGCAGCAACGCCGCTCGCAGTTCCTCTCTACCCGGCATTGCCACCGACCCCGGCCTCCTCAATACATTGACGGTAATAGTCCTCAACCTCCGAACCCACGCGCGCCCATCGGTATTCCCACGCCGTCCGGCGTCCGCCCTCCGCTAAATGAGCCGCCAACTCGTCGTTGTCGGCGATGCGGGCGATAGCGTTCACGATGGCATCCACATCGCGCGGGCCGGCCAGCAGGCCGTTTTTCTCGTGATCGACCACGTCCCGGTAGCCGTCGATGTCCGACGCTACCACCGGCGCGCCGGCGGCCATGGCTTCCAGCAGCACGATGCCAAAGCTCTCTCCTCCCGTGGCCGGGCTGCAAAACACGTCGGCGCTGGCGTAGTAACGCGGCAGGTTCTCGTCCGAAACCGCCCCCGTAACCACCACCGAGCCCGAATATTCGGCTGCTGCCGCTTCCAGTAGCGTCGCACACTCCCGGTCCGGTTTACCCGGCCCGACAATCACCAGGCGCACGTCGGCCCGCTGGCGGTGCAATGCGGCGAACGCCTCCAACAGGTAGCGCAACCCCTTGCGTTCGTCCTTGCGGCCTACGAAGAGGATATTGGTGAGGCCGTCTCTCAGTTCCGGCAGCGGCGCCGCGTCGGCAAAGCGCTGGTAGTCGATGCCGTTGGGAATCACCCGATACGCCTGCTGCGGGAAGTGGGGCGATACGAAGGCTCTGGCCGCCGCTGACACGGCAATGCGGCCGTGCAGGCGCTGCTGCCAGCGCTTCACCGCCCGGCGCGACAATCGGTAAAGACGCTGCCGGTCGGAATAGGCATGAAAGGTGCCGATGTTCACCGAGTTGGAATGTTGCAGCACCATCAGGGGCAGCAGTGGCGCGAGGGGTTCGTGGAGGTGCACCACGTCAAAACGCTCCCGGGCCATTAACTCGCGAACCCTGGGATACAGCCACCACGACAACGTTACCCGCGCCTTGGAACCGCCGGCAGAAAGGGGCACTGACCGGCCCATGGGGATGAAATCGCGAGGAGCGCTATCCGACGGCACTGATCCACCAGCGCTACGCCGGCTCCGCGGCGACGAATACGGAGCGATCACGCGAACGCAGTGGCCCCGCTGCCGTAGTTCGCCGGAAAGCTGGGACACGTGGGCATTGACCCCGCCAGGCCAAGCAAAATCGTAGGGCGAGACCATGGCGATTTTCATGGCCCTGGCCGCCTTTCCTGTCGTCGTCGGCCCCCTACTCCCGGGCCGTAACCTGCGCCGAGTTCACCGCCGGATCGGCGATGAACGCTTCTACCATATCGTGGGCCTGGGAGTCGGTGAACTGGATGGGCGGGCTCTTCATAAAGTACGCCGAGGGTGCGAACACCGCTCCGCTTTGCCCGTTGTCCAGGGCAAGCTTGGCGCACCGGATGGCGTCAACCACCACGCCGGCGGAGTTGGGGCTGTCCCACACTTCCAGCTTGACTTCCATCTTCACCGGCGCGCCGCCGAAGACCTTGCCGTCGATGTGGATGTAGCACCACTTGCGGTCCTGGAGCCAGGGCACGTGGTCGCTGGGGCCGATGTGGATGGCGTCCGTGTCCGGTTCCTCTTCCATCTGGCTGGTAACCGAGCCCGTCTTGGAAATCTTTTTGGACACCAGCCGGTCGCGCTCCAGCATATTCAGAAAATCGGTATTGCCGCCGAAGTTCAGCTGGTAGGTGTTGTCAATCTCGGCGCCGCGATTTTCCATCAGGCGCGTCAGCACCCGGTGCACGATGGTGGCGCCGACCTGCGACTTGATGTCGTCGCCGATGATGGGCACGCCACGCTCTTCAAATCGGCCCCGCCAGTAGTCTTCACGGGCAATGAACACCGGGATGCAGTTAATCATGGCGCAGCGGGCGTCCAGAATCTGCTCCACATACCACTTGGTGGCCATTTCGCTGCCCACGGGCAGGTAGTTGATGACCACGTCCACTTCCCGTTCCTTCAGGATGCCCGATATGTCGGCGGTGCTGTGGGGCGATTTGACCACCACGTCCGACAGGTAGCGACCGATGCCGTCGTGGGTCATGCCGCGCTCGACGGTCACGCCGGTGTGGGGCACGTCGGCGAACTTGATGGTGTTGTTGGGCTCGGTGAAAATCGCCTGGGACAGGTCCTTGCCGACCTTTTTCCGGTCCACGTCAAAGGCCGCAACGACTTCAATATCTTCGATGCGGTATTCCCCGATGCGGTTGTGCATCACGCCGGGGATGGGTTCGTCGTCGGGCACTTCAACGTACTTGTGAATGCCCTGAACCAGCGATGAGGCGCAGTTGCCCACGCCGATGATGGCAACCTTTATCTTGCCCAATTTCAATTCTCCTTGAACCGTGGCCGGGGGGATAATCAGCAGCCACGGCCCTCTCCAGCCGCAACCTGCTGAATTGCACTGCCGGATAGTCTAACACACCCGCCGTCAGCCATCCCGGCGCGTCAGCGGCAACACGAGGAACAACACGGCGGACACGGCAAACAGCCCGGCGATGTAATACGCGGCGAAGTCGAAGCCTGGCCCGTCGTACAGCGCGCCGGCAATCAGCGGGGACACCGCGGCCATCAGGAAACTGAGGCAGGCCACCACACCCAGGCCGGTGGAGGCTACCTCGCGGCCCACCACGTCAAACAACGCCGCGTTCAGGATCGGTTGGTCCGGATACAGGAACAACCCCAACAGCGCAACGGTGATGGTGAAACCAATGCCCGAATCGAACACCGTCAGCAGGAAGGCCATCACGCAGGACCAAATCAGCCCCGGCACCAGAACCCGCTTGCGTCCCCACCGGTCCGAAAGATAGCCGGCGCCCGACTTGGCAATCAGTCCCACGATAATCAGCATACCGATGTGGAAGCCGCGGTAGAACTGGCTCAAGTCCAGCACATGCTCCAGATACAGGGGCAGGATGGTGATCAGAGCGGCCAGCGCCATGCCGCGAAGTCCCCGCACCACCATCAGTCCCCACAGGGTGGTGGTTCGCAGCAGGGCCCGGGTGGCGGCCACCCGTTCGGCCAAGGAAACGTTGTCCTCGTCGTCCCGGCCGCGGCCGATGTTTCGGAACGCCCACAAGCCCAGCAGGCCCATTACCAGCGGCGCCACCGCGTACAGGGTCAGCATTTGATCCCAGCTCAGGTAGAGCAGAAGGGCGCCCGTTACGATGGGGCCCGCCACGTCGCCGATGCTGCCGCCCACGCCGTGGAAGGACAAGGCCATGCCACGCCGTTCCTGGAAGTGATGCGACAGGGACGCAGACGCGGGCAGATGCCAGATGGAATGGGAAATCGCCACCACGGCGATTCCCGCCAACACCAGCCAGTATATGGGCGAGATGCCCAGGCTTGGCCACACTCCCATCAGCAGCGAACCGACAGCGCAGGCAGCCAGGCAGCCAGCCAGCAGGAGACCCCAATAGCGGCGCACCACGTCCACCACCACGCCGGCCGGCAGCGCCACGACGCCGGCGGCCACCTCCCGCGCCGACACTACGCCGCCAACGCCCACCGAGCTGAGTCCGAACGCCAACTGGATCTCAGGCAGCGCCACTACGAAGCTCTGAATAATCCAGTGGTACGCCACATGGCCCAGCGAAAGGCCGGGGATGATGATGCGTCCCCCCAGGGCGAGGCTCGGTTCCCGAGGATTGGTTGAAACGCCTGAGGCGTTCACGGGTATCTCCTAACTGTTCAGAGCGTCAGAGTTGCCACGCCGCTGCTGACGGCGCCGCCCGGCTGATTCATCCGGCGAAGAACCGGAAAATGGCGGTTTCGTCGTCGTGGCGGAACCGTCCGCCCCGGAACCGGATGTCGCGGCCCTGCTCGATGTGCTGGTCCACCAGGGTTTTGACCTGCTCCGACGCTGCCTCGGCATCGGACGCGGCGCGCACAATCTGCATCAGTTCGTCGCCCAGCAGGTTGTCGCTGACCCCGTCGGTGCAGCTCACCAGCCGGTCGGTCGGGGCCAGTTCGGCCTCGGTCTGGAACACCGACAGCGTCGCTTCCGCGCCCACCGCTTTGGATACTCCCAGCCGGATGAGGCCGCCCATTCGCCCGCTGTACTGCTCGTAGCCGTCGGGGCGGATTACGTAAATGGGGCTGTCGCCCACTGAGACGATGTGCAACCGGCCGTTCAAATACAGAGCCGCCGACGCCGTGGTCAGCAGGAACCGTCCGCCGCCCACCTGGTGAAACTCGGCGTTCATCTCTTCCAGCACGGCGACGATATCCTCGGGGCCGGAGATGGCGGCCCGGTTCAACCCGTCGGCGACGGAACCGCTGGCTTCGTCGCCACCGTGTCCGGTTACGCCGTCCAGCACCACGTCCAGAAAGTTGCCATCGCCCAGGTCTCGGGTGAGGTAGTTATCCTCGCCGTGGGAGCTGTTGTCATGAAGAATTGCCAACGAACTGGTCAGCATACGCCTCAACCCTCACTGTGTTTTAGGCTGTAATTGCTACGCAGACAGCCCGGCAAGCTCGGCCTCTGAGTCAAATTGGTAACGTGTCCAGTGGCTTTCCGTCAACCGATGCAGCGCCGCTCGCCAAGCGTCCACGGCGGCATCCCTGGCGGCCATTCCTTCGTTCCGAATGGTAATCACAGCCAGACATTCCCGCAAGTCCCGCCCGAACTCCGCCACCGTGCCGTAGCTTCGTTGCCGCACTCGCTCGATGCAACCGGTTGCCGGCTCCCGGAGGTTGTCGGCAGCGGGAGCAAAAGCCCGGCTCAATTCATCGCATTCCTGCTCCAGTGAAATCACCGGGCGCTGATTGTATGGGTCATAGTAGCCGGCGGCATCAGACGGGGGCAATTCCGGCGCAAGATAGAACTTCAGCATTTCCAGGTAGAAATCGTGAACGTCCTGCGGGCCGCGGTTGCCCTGCGCACGGTCAACGCCAGGTCCCACCAGCGCGCCGGCGTCAACCAGCGAAATCCGACCCGAACGCGGCGAGTAAAATATATTGTGCGGCCCCAAGTCCAGCAGCGCGTAGCCGGCGGCTTCAAAAACCTCCTGGGCTGCCAGGAGTTGCTCTTGCACCGGCCAACTGCCCGACCCGCCCGGGGTCACCAGCGGATGCAGCGCAAACAGGTTCTGGCCCAGACCAATGGGAACCCGCAGGATACGGCTGCGCGGGTCGCCGACCAGGGGGATGCCGGCGGCCAGTTCCTCCACTCGTACGCGGTAGGGTTGACCAACGTCGTCGCCAAAGTAGTCGTCGTGGATGCCCGCCTCGGTAACCCCGATGACCCGCGGCACAACGTCGCAATGCTGTCCGGCCTTTTCGTACGCCTCCAGCGTTCGCGTCGTGCGTTCTTCGATTGGCCCGTGCATCTGTCGCCGCACTACCTGGGGCGATGGGCGCTTCAACACCACTTGCAGTCCGGTTTCCCGGTCAAGGCCGGCGCGCACGTCGTAGTCGGCTCCGCTGCCCAGCGGGCCAACCAGCTCGAATCGGTCAAGGGCAACCGTCTCCATCAGTTTCCCCATCATCCTGAACCGGTTGCCGGACGGCACAGCATCGTCAGCCAGTCCTCCCGCTGCCGCATTTCGTCAATCACCATGCCGGCGTCGGCGATGGCGGAGACCGCCTGGTCGTGTTGTTCCACGATAATGCCCGACGCGACGAACACGCCGCCCGGGGCCAGCAGCTCCGGGATCGCCGGCGACACCAGGCGGATGCCCCGGGCGCTGATGTTGGCCACCGCCACGTTGTAAGTCCGGCCCCGGGTTGCCGGGCCGGGTATGCTGCCGGAATCGGCGTTGACCCGTTCGGCGATGCCGGTGCGCCGGAAGTTCTTGCGGGCGGCGCGCACGGCGTGGCTGTCGATGTCCACCGCCGTAACGTGGGCCGCGCCCAGCTTCACCGCGGCAATGGTCAGTATTCCCGACCCGGCGCCCACGTCCAGCACCGTGGAGTCCGGTTTGATTAAGTCTTCCAACGCTTCCAGGCAGGAATAGGTCGTCGGGTGGTAGCCCGTGCCGAAGGCCAGGCCGGGGTCGAGGTCAATCACCACGTCGCCTGGCTGGGCTTCGTACTCAATCCAGGACGGCTTGACGACCAGGTTCCGGCCCACCCGCAGCAGGGTGAAATGCTGCTTCCAGGAATCCCGCCAATCTTCATCCTCTCCGAGGGGCCGGATTTCCAGCTCGCCCAGTTCCGCCACGCTGGACGCCAGCTTGACGCCCACCTCAATATGCGCCAGACGCTGTCGGGACAGGCTGGGGAGGTAGGAGCGCAAGACGGCGCAGTCTCCCGGCCTGGTCTCGACGCTCAAGCCGTATCCGTAGCGTTCGAACAGGTACGAAACCGGCTCGACGTACTCAAAGGGTACGCTGATGCTCAACTCGTGCCAGGACATAGTGCAATCAGTCGTTGGGCTAGCTCAGCGTATCTTTGATGCGGTCGAACAGCCCCTTCTGGCGGTCGTTCTCAGCCGCTTCATCCGCCTCTTCCGCCGTGGCCGGCTCGGATTCTTCGGCATTCCCGGCCTTGCCCCGGCCGCTGCGACGCCCGTTGCCGTTACTTCCGGCGTCAGCCGGCGGAGCCTTGCCCCGGTTGTCGAAGGAGTAGGCCAGATCTTCAAGGAGTTTCCGCTGGTACTTATTGAGCCGCTGGGGAACGTCCACGTCCACCACCACCCTGATGTCGCCGCGCCGGTCGGAGGGCCGGCCGTCGCGTCGCAGGCGGGGGACGCCCAGCCCGCGCACTCGGTAAACGTTGCCCGAATGCGTGCCGCCGGGGATTTCCAGGTCAACGTCTTCGCCTTCCAGCGTCGGCACCGACTTGGTTGACCCCAAGGCCGCCTCCGCGATGTTGAGCCCCATCCGCAGCACGAGGTCATCCTCATCGCGCACGAACACCGGATGCTCCTGCACCCTGACCTGCACGTAGAGGTTGCCCGGCGGCCCGCCGTTGGAGCCAGCGTCGCCCTCACCGGTGATGCGGACCTGCATACCGTCGGCGATGCCGGCGGGAATGGTAACGGTGCGGGTGCGCCGTCGCCGCTCGAACCCTCGCGCGCGGCAGTTGCTGCACGGCGTTTCAATCTTGCGGCCCGACCCGTTGCAGGCGGAGCAGGGCGTGGTAACGGCAAACTGGCCGAACACGCTGCGCTGGGCTCGGCGCACCTGGCCGGTTCCGCTGCACGTCAGGCAGGTGGTGATGGGAGTACCGGGTTCGTTGCCGGCGCCGGAACACCGGTGGCAGGGTTCCACCCGGTTCAGCTCAAGGTCCTTCTCGCAGCCGAAGACTGCTTCCTCGAAGCTGAGGTTGATGCGCTGGGCGATGTCCTCGCCGGCCCGGGGTTGGTTGGCCGTGCGACCACCGCCGCCGAAGAAGGTATCGAAAATGTCGCCGAAGCCGCCAAAGGGGTCGAAGCCGTCGAAGGGACGGTCGCCGCCGTTGACGCCGGCGTGGCCGAAACGGTCGTAGCGGGCGCGTTTTTCCTGGTCGCTGAGTACCTGGTAGGCTTCGTTGATTTCCTTGAACCGGTCCTCGGCGCCGGGCGTCTTGTTGCGGTCGGGGTGAAACTCCATGGCCTTGCGGCGGAAGGCGCGACGGATTTGCTCGTCGTTCGCTCCGCTCTCCAGACCCAGGGTTTCGTAGTAATCAACTGGCATAGCGGTCCTAACAATTACGCCGGATGGTTGCTGCGATTATAGCCGACGCCGCGCCGATTGCTCAACAGGCGGGAGTGGGGGTGAGCGGGGGGTGGTTTCGTGATGGTTGGTTTGCATCGGGGTTGCCTCCTGTGGTTGGTGTTGGGTGGGTAGCCTGCCTGAGGTCGGTTTCCGGAATTTCACTTCGGTCGTTGTCAGTCC
>VXTR01000008.1 GCA_009837355.1 Chloroflexota bacterium
TGCAGTTTACGGTTTTTCCAGCCTTTCCCGAACGAAAGCTGGCGGGTCCGTCCCCAACCCGGGACCGATTGCCTGGGATTGAGCCTCGCTCTCCCCGCGACGGTTTCAACGGAGACAAGCGCCACCCGCTGCGTGACGCGGCGTTCCGGGGTTGAGCCTCGCTCCTCCGGCCTCCATGTCGATGCGGGACATCATCCTGCTCTCGCGGTTGGCAATCGCCGCACGGGGAGGCTCCGCCGGAAGGTTACGGCTCAATTCTGAGTTCTGCGTTAGAGATGGTACGGGGGCTTCGCCTTTGACCTGGCGCTCAATACCGTCTGGCTGGACGTCTTGCTCCTGCTCCTGCCGCTGAAGCATCCGGTGGCGGTTGAACGGTTGCTGGAAAGGCTTGGCTTCGGCCTGGGTTGGTTGAAGCGTCCCGGGACCGCGGCTCTCTTCTAACACTTGCCGGTCACTCCGGTCGTGGACATCCTTTCTGCCGCCGCAGGTGCGCCCGCACAATCAGCCTGGCCAGGATGCGCAGACCGTCCCGGACCTGTTCCCGCTGCTGTGGCGAGTAATCGGGTTGATTCCCCTGCCCTGGCGGTTCGGCATAAGCCGAGTTTCGCTGTTGTCCGGCAGCTCTCGTCGTCCTTGCCGCCTTCCGCCGGGGATGGTTCCCCTGGTTGGCTTTCGTCATGTTCCTCCCTTGGGCGCGGTCTCGCCGTTGGAGCCGCCCTTTCCTTGCCCTTCGTCTCCGTCCGCCTCGTTCTTCCGGCGCGCCTTCTCCGTTTCATCGTGTACTGCGCCCTCCGGTCCTGCGAACAAGACGCCGCTCCCAAGACCGGACTGCCGGTTGCCTCTGGATACCGTAATCACCGCATTCAGCGTGATCATCGTCTTTCCTCCTGCTCTTCTCTGCGTGATCGCCAACGGGCCGTGCATCACGACCACGGCCCCAGTGTGAACCGCTCCGAAGCCCGGCGTAACCTCCCGTGGGGTCGTTCATTTGACCGACCATATCGGCCCTTGGAAAACCGACCCCCTCCGTGATGCCATTGGGGTGTACAGGGATTCGATACCAGCGGCAAAAATGTCATTCAGGGTTGTTTTGAACCTGAAACCGGGCGGAATCGCCCTCTACAGGACCCAAAAAGTGAACACCTGGACTTGCGGGTATTTTCCGAAGGCCGCCGGCATCCGCCCCTCTTGTCAGCGACGTTTTTGCCGCTGGCCTCAACCCCAGCCCACCGGCATCGCTCCCGTTGGAAAGCGGCATTTTTGCCGGTGGCGATCAGGAGGCGCGAAATATGAGCGACCGGGAACCGATCTTCGAAAAGAGCCGCAGGGTAGATGACGTGCAGCACCTGCGGCTGATGACGCTGCTGGACGAACTGGTCCGCGACAAGGGCGTGATGCGGGCGGCCCGGGACCTCAAGGTGGACCGGCGGACGCTGAACGCTGCCCTGGAGACCAGACGGCTCCTCCGCAGGATGCAGGGAACGCTGGAGAAGGCGCTCCTGGAGGGCGGCGGCTCCCCGGCGGCGGAACAGCGTAGGCGCTCTGATGCCTTGGAAGAACGGGTCAAGGAAGTGGAAGGGGCGGTTCGGGATATGGGCGGGGAACTGAACCGGGGCCTGGCCGCCGTGGGCGACGAGGTGAAGACCCTCAAGGGCTGGGTCGAGCGGTTGGAGCTGCGGCAAGTGTTGAGGGAAGGGGATGACGGGAATCAGGAAAGCCAGTCCGCGCCACCGGGGAACACGACGGCGCTGGTGAGCAGGTACACCCCCCGGCGGGAGTTCCCCGAACTGGCCACCCTGGAACCCGCCGCTGACGACGAGGCGGTCTTCGGCGACGCCTGGCCCCTGATCCAGGAGTGGCGAGGGCTGCGGGAGAACCACCCCAACCGGGGCAAGGGCCTGGAGTGGCTGCAAGACGAGGAGCACCTGATGCTGGTGGAACTGGCCCTGCTGGAGGAACACGGCCTCACCCTGCCCCCGCAGGACTACCCCCCTCAAGGGCCTGGACCGCAACAACCAGACCAACTGGCGCCACACCACCCTGGCGGACACCCGGCGGGAACTGGCCAGGGCCCGACTGCTCCACCGGGTGCGGCGGGTGCTCACCTGCAAGCTCGGGCGGCGGTGATCGCCACGGGACTGGAATGCCGTTATTCAACATTTGTCGAAGATTATTGAAGAATACTGAACACTTTCCCCAGGGGGGCTTGCAGGCCCTACCAATCGCCGTTGGGACCGGCGACAATATCGGTGTTGTCAGGCTTTGCCAGCGTTTCCCGCCGTAGAAACCTGGGGCTTCTCCCTCAAGCCTGGGCTGGACGCAAGTCGCTCACGAGGGAACGCGCTGCCGCTGCGGATTTGACGTAGCTCTCTGCAAGCAGCGCGGGCCGGTGGTTGGAGTGCTCAATTCCTTCTTCCCCGGCCCGGTCCAACGGGTTGGAGTGCCAATCCCTTCTCCCGTTGGGCAGTCCGGCGGCTGGAGTGCCTAATTCCTTCTCCCTCCGGATGCCGTTCAAGGGCCAGGAGGTGACTCCTCCGGTCATTGGACACCCGGCCTACCGCAGGAGCTAGTCCCTCCTGCGGCTGGCCGGAGGGGACGGAGCGTTTAGCGGCGTGTCGTTCTCAACCCAGGCTGAGGCGTCGGCCGGTACTGCTCGCGGCGCCCCAGCCGGAACCTAAACCCAACCGGGGCAAAGTTGTCCTGGTCAACGTCAACAACCACAGCGTCAAGGAGGTGATGAACCGAAACAACGCGGTATCCCGGATTCCCCTGCCACACGGCTACCCCGGCGGAGCGGCTGACACCCTTCGCCCTGCTTTCACCCTGCCGTTGGAGCGACTGAACGACTCCGGCGCGCTCTTCAAATCTGCGGCGTAGCTGCCCAACCACTGGAGCAGGCGCCGTCGGCTGCACATGTCCCGGCCAGTCGTAATTGACGACGGACCGGACGGCTTCTGACGCAACACGGTTGCCACCGCCGCGACCGGCGGCCTGGCAGCGTCCGTTCACGCAAATTATCCGCCCCCAATTTCCGCCAACTCCAGCCCTAGCCGAACTGCGCCTTCCGCCAGCGCCCCAATCTGCCGCCCTGGGTGGCAACGCCGCACCTTGGGCGCAGTACGCCCTCCCCAAGGGCTGGCTTCACTTGCCGAACACCACCCTGGGCGCATTTCGTCTTGCGCGGGGTGGCTGGGATAGGCAACGGTGCCATCTCCAAGATGGCGCAGCGGTCGGCAGGAATCCAGGAATCGGGAGCAGGAGACAGGCCAACGCACCAATCGCTAACGCCGTGGCCGGTTCCGGCAAATCGGGTCAGCGGCGGGCGGAACGTCAGCGACAACGGCGACAACTACAACCATGTCGAGGAGGTGATCCCCAGACACAACAAACATCCTGAGTTTCCGGTTGCCACGGACCGCTTGGAGCAACCAGTGAACCGGCGGTAACTACCCAAAGCCCGCTGCCCCAAGCGCGGCGTGGCGGCAAACGGGGCGGCTGCGTGGGCCGCCACTGACAATCGAATAGGCGCCACCACGAGCGGGGCCGTCTCTCCCAACTGCGGGGAGGCGGCCCCGCTCTTCGTATTTCGCCACTGGTGAACACAGCCACAGCGGCGAATGGACCGCACCCAACGACCTGCATCTTGAACCCGAGAGCGGGGTCGGTCCATTCGGGCCGGCCCCGCTTTCTGCGTTTTGGAGGAAACGACATGAAGGCCAACACCAACACCATGAGCACCGTCAGCTACAACACCGAACCCAGCGTCCACACCAGCGGCGATGTCAACGCCAGCCACGTCAACTACACCGGCGAAGCCGCCACCGGCCGGGCCGAGTCCCACCTGTCCGTGGCCGCCAGGGAGCGCGGCCTCAACATCAAGGAACTGGCCGCCCTGATGGGCATCGGTCCCTCCCACCTGTCCCAGGTCGCCCGGGGCAAGAAGACCCTCACACCCTACATGAGCGCCAAGATCGAAGCCGTCCTGGGCTGGGTCCCTCCCCAGGGCGTCGTCCACCGCCAGGGCGGCGTGCTTCACGGCGGAGAGAGCACCTACCTCCGCGAGCGTGCCAGGGAACAAGGCATGACCCTGCGGCAGGTGGCGGACCGGGCCGGACTTACCTATGGGTATGTCGTCCAGGTCAGCCGGGGCCACCGCAACCTGAGTCCCGCCGCCCAGGCCCGCATGGAGTCCGTTCTGGAAGCTCCGGTGAAGATCGAGGCCGCCCAGTGTCCCGCCACTGACCCCAACGCCCTGTGGGAGCGCATGGACGCCCACGGCTGGAGCCAGAACGAGACGGCGCGGCGGGCGGGCATCAGCATCGGGATGCTCTCCCAGGTGATGAACGGCAAGCCCACGCCCTCCGGGGACCTGCTACGGCGGCTGCACGGGGTACTGTTCGCGCCGTCTGCGGCAGAACTGGTGGCCCCGGTGGAGCTGAAGGTCATAGCCTGGAAGAAGGGCGGGCGCAACGGCGTGGTGATCAAGGGCGCCGGCGGGCCACGGAACGGCGGCAAGCCCGGCGACGGCACCATCCGCGTCGGGGGCAGGGTGCCCTGGGGCGCCGAGGTGCAGTTCGCCTATACCACAGGCTACGATAGCCATGGCCGGGTATCGGTGAACCACGTCGTGGACGGGCGGGGCTGCTCCGCCCTTTTGAAACGATGCGAGCCGGCCGGCATTTAGCGCCAGAGAAGGTTACCGGCAGCCAGCCCTTCACTGAGCATAGGGATGGCTGGCCGTCGGCAACAGTTGAACCGGGCGGCAATTTATACTGGAGACGGCAGCGCTGTCGTCTCCCTCTCGGATTCCACCCTGTCGCTATCCAGAGAATCGCCGCTCTTCCGCTTGGGACCCCTGGTGTCCCAGTCTGGACGAGAATTTGACAGGGTGGCAAAGTGCAGACCATACTATCCCACTTATCGAATTGGCAGAATCAATTCCGATCAGATAGTGAACGGGATGCCGGTGGTGTTCATGGTGACTTCAACTCGGATAGATGCCATACCTAAGCTGTTATAACCATGATTCTGGATAAGAGCACAACCAGGGAGAGGGACAGTCTGCACAGGCGATTCGCAGACCGCATTGAGGCAAATCCGTCCCTGAGCCGGAGGCTAGTGTCGTATCAGGGGAACAAGGATGTTCCTGGACTACGCTGGCTCAAGTATAAGGAGGGCTTCTCCGCCAATTTGGTGGAGGGACTATTGGGCCTCACTGACGCTCAAAGTCTACTTGATCCCTTCGCCGGTTCGGGCACCGCTCCACTGACCGCCGGCAGCATGGGGATATCTTCAACGGGAATCGAAATCATGCCTGTCGGTATCCTTCTGGCCCGTTCCATTTCGGCAGCCTCTAATGGAGTTCAATGCGCCGATTTTCTGGAGGCTGCTGGCGAGTTGGTCAAATCCCTGGAAACCGACCAATACAACCTAGGCATGAAGTTTCCTCACATTCCCATTACCAAGCACGCCTTCCCGGAAAATACTGAACAGGACATTGCCAAAGCACGGGAATTCCTGAGCGGAGTTACCGACAATTCGCTGAACACAATCCTGACCCTCGCGTGCATGAGCGTTTTGGAGGAAGTCAGCTTCACCCGCAAGGACGGACAGTTTCTCCGGTGG
This sequence comes from Chloroflexota bacterium, assembly GCA_009837355.1. Lineage (GTDB taxonomy): Bacteria > Chloroflexota > Dehalococcoidia > Lucifugimonadales > UBA3495 > Bin87. The sequence continues at coordinate 5,626 of VXTR01000008.1, forward strand.
GACCCGCAATCAGGCCGGGATGTGAAGCCCAAACTGCATAAGGGCATCCTACCAACTCTATCCGAAGCGTTAAGGCGTAGGGTTGGAGAAATAGCGGATGATTTTGGTGCTCTGAAAGTGAAGTACGGCGGGACATCCCCTTCGCTAGTAGAAGGGTCAAGTCTTGAGCAACTTCAGGAACTGCCTGACAAGAGCTTCGATGCAGTGGTAACTTCCCCGCCTTATGCCAATCGATATGACTACACCCGGACATACGCTCTGGAACTCGCCTACCTCGGATACGACGCTGAACAAATCAAGCACCTGCGCCAAGTGCTGTTGTCAGCGACCGTCGAGAACAAGTCCAAGCGTGACCAGCTGAAGCGGGAATATTCTGAAGTTGTCCGTGTCCAGAAGGCTTTTGAAATGGCGGACGGCCAAGCAGCCCTTCAAGAGGCGCTGGCCTCTCTAAGGCTGGATATCAAGAACCTAAGCAATCGCAACGTCATTGACTTGGTAGAGAACTACTTCACAGAAATGGCCCTCGTGATCGTAGAGCTCGGGCGGTTAGTGTCTCCAGGCGGTCACGTGTTCATGGTAAACGACAACGTTCGCTATCACGGCGAGGAGGTTCCGGTGGATCTGATTCTGTCGGACTTCGCCGAACAATGCGGGTTCCGGTGTGAATCAATCTGGATGTTGAATCGCGGTAAGGGCAACTCCAGCCAGCAAATGGGACGGTTCGGGCGACGGGAATTGAGAAAGTGCGTATATCACTGGAGGATGTCGGATGGTTAGCCGGGAAGCACGGCTTGAGGAATCACGCCAACGCGCGCTGATTATCTCGGAAACGATCCGTCGGCGCTCGGATGAGGCAGTCCGTCAAATGATCCAGGGGTATAACGGCAATTTGGACTTTGCCAACCGCCTGGAGGACCTGGCTATCGCCGAAGAGGCTTGGGATCACGTAAGAGAAGGACAAATCGAACCAAGATTAGTTTTCGCTCACCCTGACCTGCTGCGAGCACACCCTCAAGCTTCCTTGCACTACCGGGGGATCGCCACCTTATCGCTCAAAAGAGTGCAGGCTATGGCGTCTGCTGTTGGCAATTGGGAGGCTGGAACCTTTCGCCGTGCGCCTACACTGGACCGTTGCCTCAATGTTGCCCGAACTTACAACTCCGTTATTTCTGTCGTCATCACCGGCACCGATAACTGGACTTTAGAGAACGGCTACCGGAATGTTTTGGCGACAATAGGAATTACAGAGGACGGGTCGCTCAGAAACCTAGTGGGACAAGAGGGAGAAGCTAGGGTCAAGGACGGCATCCTCGATTGGTTGCGAGGGGATGGCGCTGTGCTTCAGCCAAGCGTTGACGGGGCGACGACTACGTTTGGAGTACAACCCAGATACCGCATGGTTTATAGCTCCGAACCTGACATCAAATTTGAGTGGTTGAACGACAGGGACGAATGGGAGATTGTGTCCACTGTCGAAATCAAGAGTGGAACCGACCCTGCCGGGGCATTGGAACGCTTGGGAGCAATTCAGAAGAGTTTCGATCAAACTCCGGCCCGCTCTCGCAACTTTGCAGTCTTGGGAATCGTAACCCGTGCAATGCGGGACCGCCTTAACGAGTTGAACATGGCAAGGGATTTCTTGCTTTACGATCTGTTGAACGACCAGGCCACCTGGGACGAATTTATCACTGAGTTGTTCCACCACACGTTGCGGTTGACCTAGCGTTCGAGCATCGTCCAAGCTTGACACGAACAATGGCCATGAAGTGTTTATCTCGAATCTGCCGATAGGCGATAGCTGGCGTAGAAGGAAGAGGACTGAGGGGCCTGCGGATGGGGCGGTCTAGTGGTTTTGGAAGATGGGAACGGCTGACGCACCTGAATTGAGGGTATAGACCACGCCCAGCCGGTCGGCGGCGGCGGGGTTGTACGCCTGGTAGAAGTCTTCGTAAATGGCCTTGAGGAACTGCTGCTTCTCGGCGTAGTCGGCGAATTCGTCGGCGGCCCGGCCGATGGCGCCGTAGTAGGCCCGCAGCCGGTCGATGGCTTCCCGCCGCACGTTGCCAGTGAAAAACGTGCTTTCCAGGTCGTCCAGCTGGCCGGCCACGTTGTTTTACTTGTGGAACTGGTCCTCGTCAAACACCCGGTGGAAGATGTCTTTGGTGAGGACGTGCTGGAGCAACATCTCCCGCACGTCGGCCTCGGACACGCCGGGGCCGATGCTCCGGCGCCACAGGCCCAGGAACTCCGCTGCTTTGACCCGGTAGTCCGCGTTGCCCTCCTCGGACGCCGCCACCGACTGGCGCAGGTTCTCCAGCACCGCCGGCAGGTCGGCCTTGAACTGGGCCTGGGCCTGGGCCTGGCGGAACTCCTCGATGCTGGGCAGTTCGTAGTCCAGGAAGCGCCGGATCAGCCAGTGCAACTCCCCTGGGCGGGACATGTCCACCCGCAGGGCCACGTCGCCGTTTTGCACCAGCACCACCGTCTCCGAGTCCTCGAAGACGATGTTGTCTTTGGGATAGCCCCGGTTGAACTTAGCCTGGATCTCGGCGTCCAGGTCGTCGTGGCTGTCCTTGGCCTCCCAGTAGCCCCGGACCATGCGCAGGGTGTCCTTCGCCGTGCCGTCGGGGACCACGTTGCCCGCCGTCTTCAGCTCGGGAATTAGGACCAGCCGTTCCCGGTGCTCGCGGCAGTAGGCGTCCAGGCAGTTCTGGAAGGCCGGCCGGATGTTCAGCTCGTTGTCCGAGCCGCCGAACTCCACCAATTCCCGCCGCCGGGCGTAGTAGTCCTCTATGTGAGGGTAATTGGGCATATTGCGAATACCTTACCCAAGAGCCGCCCACGGCGCAACCAGGAGCGAGTTGTCAGGAATTGTTTACATGCGAATGTCCAGGGACCTGGCAATGACCGCCCTCTTCTGCGCCCGTCGGACAACGCCTGCCACGTCTCGGTCTCAGGAATAGAGGAATGACAAGACGAATGTTTGATAAGCGTACCGGCACACGGTATAATCGTCCCATGACCCGTTCGTTTCGGCATAGGGGTCTGAGGAGGCTCTACGAGCGAGACGACCCCAGCAGGGTAGCCGCCGACCAATTGGACCGAATCACCCTGGCCCTGGCGGACTTGGACGCTGCCGGCAAGCTAGGCGACCTGGACCTGCCGGGATACAGGCTGCATCCACTGAGAGGGGACCGAAGTGGCTTGTGGAGCATTTCGATTTCCGGCAACTGGCGGATCACTTTCAGGTTAGAAGCTGGCGACGTGTATGATGTCGATCTGGTCGATTATCACTAATTGAGGAGGGACAGATCGTGCCCATGATGAATCCGCCCCATCCGGGTCGCAGCGTTCGGGAAAACTGCTTGGACCCCCTTGGCCTGAGCGTTACCGAGGCTGCGGGGGTTCTGGGGGTTGCCCGTCATACCCTTTCCCGGGTCTTGAACGGTCACGCGGCGATCTCACCCGACATGGCCATTCGCCTGGAGAAGGCCGGGTGGTCCAGTGCGGATTTCTGGCTGAGCCGTCAGACTGCCTACGACTTGGCCCAGGCCCGCAAGGGCGAGGACAGAATACGGGTTGAGCGCTACCAGCCCCTGCCAACCGGATAGGAATCAACTGCGACAAGGATGGCCACGGCTCCCTTGTGTCGCAGCATCAATGCCAGCCATTGCTGGGACACCGCGTAGCCCTGAACCAGTTCCGAACCTTTGAGGTTCTCTGCCCTGTCGATTACCTTGCCTCGGGCGACACATTAGGCGATTGCATTTGGCCCAAAATCATCCCCGTTGCTTTAGCCTGGTTTCTCGAAGCTGCAGAAATACAATTCTTGACTGGTCAAGGGAAAGCGGACCCCGTTTCCTACGTGAAATCAGGGAAAATGACGCATCGCCGCCTCCCGGCCAACTACCGCAATCGCCACCGAATTGCATACTCGATCCCCCGGACAGCGGGACGGGCAGATAATGCCGTGTCAGCATGATTGACCTGTCTTCACCCGACACATCCCGTCGCCGCAGGATGTCCGCCCGTTAGGCGTCCGGGTCGCTCAACGCCAGGGGCTCACTTCCGCCGCCCCACAGATGGTTCCGGTACCGATGGTTGATGAAGTGGGTGCTGATCGTCGGTTTCGCTGCGTGTAAAGGTATTGTCAACATCAGCGGAATCTCCAGATGAGATAGCCGGTCGTCGCGACCAATACCAGAGCCAACAGCAACAACGCCATCACCAGCCAGAACCATTCGCTCAGAAAGCCTGTGAGTCTCGACAGAGCGTCCCGGGCCTGGGGTACCACTTCCCCGATGGGTGGAGAGCTGGCGCCAGCCACCGCCGGCGTATTCTCGGCGCCTGGCAGTGTCAGGACGGCGACCGGCGTTGCGGTGGGCGCAGGCGTCGGAACCAAGGTGGGAGGTATAGTCGGCGCCGGCGTAGCCTTGGGGGTTGGAGTGAGTTTCGCAGTAGGCGTTGGAGTTGGCTGGGAAACGACGGCATTGAGAGCGGGGCCGGTTGCCGCAATCTCATGCACCGGCGTGGATGTTGCCGTCGTCGCGAGCGTGGCGGTAAGCGTTGGGGTGGGCATGGGTGTCGGGGACGGCATGGGAGTTAGTGTCGAGGTCGGGGTCGGGGTGGCCGTCGCCGCGGGCGTAGGCGACGGCCGCTCGTGTTCGTCATCGTCGTCTTCGACGATTGGCGTCGGCGTGGGAGTTGCGGTGGGGGCGGGAGTGTGCGTCGGGGTAGCAGCTGCGTCTGGAGCGGGAGTTGGCGTCGGCGTGGGAGTTGCGGTAGGAGCGGGTGTGTCGTTGTCTTTCACCAGCACTGAGGACGACTGGGCCGAAGTCGTCAAGTACTTCTCGTCCGGGTCAGGTTCCACCTGAACAGTCACCCAGCCGTCGTGTTCGTCGATATCGTCGTTCTCCGTGGCAACATGGTAGATCTTCTCACTGGAATTGACGATGATCCGCCGTGGCCCTTCCTGGTCGGAAGCGACGAAATCGCTGCCGTTGGAATCATCTTTCACCATGAGGTAGACCGTGAGATCCATAGTTGGCGCGGGGTTGGCCGTGATCGTGAATTCCGCGCTGTCGCCTTCCGTTACCGGGCCATTGCCCTTGATTGTGAGCTGAGGAGTAACTTGTGACGGTTGCATCTCGTCGTTGTCGTTCACCGTTACCGAGGCGGAGCCGGGCGAACCCACACTGTAGCCGGAGCCGCTCTGCACCGTGGCGGTGATGGAGCCGTTGGGCTCGTCCGCGCTGTCGTCATCAGTGCTCACGGTCAGGGTTGCCGTGCCGGAGGTCATAGTCACCGCGCGCGCGCCCGTTTGCCCCGACGCGGCAAAGCTGCCGCTGTCGGCAACGTTCACGTTGACCGTGATGCTCCTCGACGGAGCCGGGCTGGCGGTGAGGGTGAAACTCGCGCTGCCACCCTCAGTGACGGCCGAGCCGCCAGAGATGCTGACCGCCGGGATGTCGTCGTCGGTAATGGTCAAGGTGGCGGCAGCGACGGTTACGCCGTTCAGCGTCCCGTCAACGGTGAGTTCCGTGTTGCCGTTGTTGTCGCTGTCGTTCGTGGGCGTCAGAGCGAAGTCGGCGTGGCTGTTGTCTTCCCCGGCGGAGATGGCGAGGTCAAAGTCATTCACTGCCGTGAAACGGGCGGAGTCGTCGCCGCTCACCGACACGCGAACCGTCCGGTCTTCGCCGAAGCGGGTGGCGCCGTCCACCGCCGCCGTGACGGTTACGGTGGTGGCGCCGGCGTTTTCGTCCACCGTCGTCGGCGCGACGGACAGGGTGACCGCCGTGGGCGTATCGTCGTCGTCCGCCACAGTTACGGTGACCGAGGCGACGTCGACCTCGCTGAAGTTGGCATCTTTGGATGTCGTCTGATGGCTGATGGAAACCTGGCCGTCGCCCTGGTCCACGTTGTCGTCCACGCTGGTGACGGTGATGGTTTGCGGTTGGTTCCAGTCTTCCAGGGTGAAGGTGACCGTTGCGCTGCCCTCCGGTTGGCCGTCGCCGGCGCTGACCTGGACCCGCTCCGGGCCGCCGGAAGTGGCGGTGACGGTGACGTCGCCGGTGGGCGCGGTTCCCAGGACGACGGTGTAGGTATCGGTGCTGCCGGAGCCGGCCTCAGTAACCCGGAGGCCGTCGGAGATGTCCAGGTTGACGCCGCCGTCGTTGTCTTTCACCCTGGTCCGGGAACTGCCCTTTGACTCGTGAGGAAAGTAGCCGGGGCCTTCCACCACCCGAGCGATGAGCCAACCGTCATCCTCCGCCGCGCTGTCGTCGATGGTGTCGACGCCAAAGGTGTGGGAACCGCAGCGGTCGATTTCTACCTGCTTGATGATGGGGGCGCTCGCCAGGAAGTCTCCCTGCTGAGTGATCTCTACGTTGATCCGGCTGAACAGAAATGGACGCTGCGCTTCGCCGCTCCGGTAATTGTTGGCGCAGTAGGAGGGGCGGCGGACGCTGTCCGGGGACCGGTGCAGGCCATGAACGTCGAAGAAGGGCTTGCGCCCCTCTTCCACCGCACTGCGAAAAGCCCGGAGCGTTACGCGCCGATCCAATGCGTCGCCGATCACGAAGATCTTGGCCGGTCCGCCGCTTACCGTGTAGCCCGCGGGCAAAGCGCCGGCATCAATCGTCACGCGCAATTCGGCGTTGACGTCAATGTGTATCGTTCCCGTACGCTCCTGCTTTTCCCCTTGGGAGTACACATCCCACGCGACGTTGATCTCCTGCCGGTCGCCATTGGCAACCGTTGCAATGGTGGACGTGACGGATGTCGTGTTTGCCGGCACGGTCACTGTCCCCTTTGTCGTATGCGTACGATTCTGCCCAGATGCCAGGAAACTGCTCAACGGGGACGGGGTTGTAGCGACGACCGTGTTCTTCAGCAGCGGGTCTTTATGCTGGGAGACGTTGAGAGTCACCTCAGTCTGCGTTGTGGGAGGCGGGTCGAAGGTGACCGTTACCGTGAAGGGCTGGCCTTCACGGACATTGGGCTGGTTTGCGGTGACGATTACCGTCCCGGTCAGATCCTGGGCTTCCGCCGTCATCCCCGGGAAGAGGGCGAGGGTTATCAGGACTGCGGCCAAAACCAGCGCCAGTATCAGGATCAAACCGCGCGGAGCGAACAGTGACGAACTAAACATAACATATCCTCTCTGACCGGGTGTCGTGGAAGCCTGAAGGTGGGCATACAAGGCAAACACCTGCTGGCTGGCTGGAGAGCCTGTCCCAGAAAACCCGTGTACGACCCGCAAGGAGTGGTGAATGCCTA
>VXTR01000001.1 GCA_009837355.1 Chloroflexota bacterium
CGGTGGGTCTGGCGCAGGCGGGGGCGGACGTGGCGGTGTGCGACTTGCCGTCGGATGAGTCGTGGGAGGGGCTGGCGAACACGGTTTGGCGCATCAGGAACGAGGGGCAAGTCGGGCTGGCGGTGGACCTGGACGTGCAGGAGGTGGAGGAAATCAGGCCGGCGATTCGGCAGATTGAGCAGGATTTGGGCGGTTTGGACATCCTGGTGAACAACGCGGGAATCCGGCGGCGGGCGCCGGCGCTGGAGGTTACGGAAGAGGACTGGGACGCGGTGATGGACACGAACCTGAAGGGGGCGTTTTTCTGCGCGCAGGCGGCGGCGCGGCTGATGATTCCGCAGGGATATGGGCGCATCATAAACGTGGCGTCGCAGTTCGCGCTGGTGGGAGCGGCGAACCGGGCGGCGTACTGCGCCAGCAAGGGCGGGGTGCTGAACCTGACGCGGGCGTTGGCGCTGGAGTGGGCGCGGCATGGGATTACGGTGAACGCCATCGGGCCGGGGCCGACGCTGACGCCGGGGGTGCTGGAGGCGGAGGAGCTGGAGGCGGCGTTCGCCGACGCGGGGAGAGGCGGTTTGAGCCGGGAGGAGGAGCTGCAGGTGAAGATGCCGTTGGGTCGGCGGATGGATGCTGAGGAACTGGTGGGGGCCGCGATCTACCTGGCGAGCGAGTCGGCGGGGGCGACGACGGGGCAGATGCTGGTGGTGGATGGCGGGTGGACGGCGATGTGAGTTGGGGTTTTTCATGGATGGACGTGATGGTTAGGTGGTAAGATTTCCTGGATTCCGGCTTTCGCCGGAATGACGGAAGCGAAGCGGGAATGACGGTCCTTCGACAGGCTCAGGATGAGTGGAGACGTGAGTGATGAAGTTTGGGATGTTTTATGAGTTGCAGATGCCGCGTCCGTGGACGGATACGGCGGAGTACGACACGCTGTGGGATGCGGTGCGGCAGGTGCAGTTTGCCGAGGAGATGGGGTTTGAACGGGTTTGGCTGGTGGAGCATCACTTCCTGACGGAGTTCGCGCACTCGTCGGCGCCGGAGGTGATGCTGGCGGTGATGGCGCAGCACACCAAGAAGATGCGGCTGGGGTTCGGCGTGGTATTGGCGCCGGTGCATCATCCGCTGCACGTGGCGGCGCGGGCGTCCACGCTGGACATCCTGAGCGACGGGCGGGTGGACGTTGGCGTCGGGCGAACCAAGGGACCGTACCAGTTGACGCCCTTCGGGACGGACGTGGCGCAGACGCAGAGCATGATGGTGGAGACGCTGGAGTGTCTGCCGCGGATGTGGTGCGACGAGGTGTTCAGCCACGACGGGGAGAACTGGACGATACCGCCGCGAGAGGTGATACCGCGTCCGCTGCAAAAGCCGCATCCGCCGCTGTGGATGGCGTGCACGCAGGAGGACACCTTCCGGCTGGCGGGACAGCTGGGCGTGGGCTGCCTGGTGAACACGCTGGGCGGGACGGACAAGACGCGGGGGCTGGTGAACGCGTACTACGAGGCGATTGAGAACGCCAATCCGGTGGGTCGGTTCGTGAACCGGCAGGTGGTGGCGTCAACGATTGGGTTCTGCGACGAGGACGACGCCAAGGCGCGGCAGAAGGGCGCGGAAGTGGCGGCGTGGTACCTGGAGCAGAGCCGTCAGCGGTTTGTGCTGGAGTGGGCCGGCGTGGACGCGGGCGCGGTGCCGGAGGAGTACCAGTTTTACGTGCACGGCGGAGCGCAGGGCGGCGGGCCGGTGAAGCCGTCGGAGGACCCGCAGCAGCAGAGGCCGCCGACGCCGGAGGAGCTGCTGGCCGGGGGCGGTTACTGCGTGGGCGACCCGGACGCGTGCATCCGGGTGATCGAGGAGTTTGAGGCGATGGGTGTGGATGAGATAATGCCCATCTTCCAGGCGGGACACGCGACGCATGACGAGGTGATGAACTCGATACGGTTGTTCGGGGAGTACGTGATACCGCACTTTCGGGGCAAAGAAGGCCGATAGGTTCCAGGAGATATTGATGACTACTGCGGGACAATTGGGCACAGCGCCGGAGCAGGCTGGTCAGCGACGGGTTGGGTCGCCGGTGGTGGCGGTGGTGGCGACGACGCCGGAGACGGTGCTGGCGGACGTGGAGCGGGCGATGCGGCTGGCGGGGGCGGAGCAGGTTCTGTCGGCGGACGTGGAGACGCTGCTGAAAATCAACATCTCGTGGCAGCACTGGTATCCGGGGTGCTCGACTACGCCGTGGCAGCTGGAGGGAGTGGTTCGCGGGCTGCACAACATGGGGCATCGCAACGAGGGGCTGATTGCGGCGCACAACGGGACGGTGGTGGTGGACTCGTTTGAGGGCGAGGCGAACAACAAGCACAAGCCGGTGCAGGATAAGTACGGGCTGCGGACGGTGCACCTGGACACGCCGCCGGAGCCGTGGGTGCGGTACGAGCCGAAAGCGGAGATGATGGTGCTGCACGACATCTATCCGGAGGGGATTGAGATACCGCAGCTGTTCGCGGGGAAGAACATCGTGCATCTGCCGACGATGAAGACGCACGTGTTCACGACGATGACGGGGGCAATGAAGAACGCGTTTGGGGGCTTGCTGCATCGCAAGCGGCACTGGACGCACTCGGTGATTCACGAGACGCTGGTGGATTTGCTGGCGATACAGCAGGAGATACATCCCGGGATATTTGCGGTTACGGACGGGACCTTCGCCGGCGATGGGCCGGGTCCGCGGGCGATGCGGTGGCACGTGAAGAATCGGATTGTGGCGGGGGAGGACCAGGTGGCGGTGGACGCCGTGGTGGCGTCGATGATGGGGTTTGATCCGCTGTCGCTGCGGTTCATCCGGCTGGCGCACGAGCGCGGCCTGGGCGTGGGCGATATGCGGGACATCGAGGTGGTGGGCGACGAGCCAGACATCGGCCGGGTGAACTGGGGGTTCGCCGACAATGAGAACACCTTCGCCAGCCGGGGGCAGAAGATGATTTACTGGGGGCCGCTGAAGCCTCTGGAGAACGCGTTGCTGCGGTCGCCGCTGGCGGGTTGGGCGTATGCGGCGAGCAACCTATACCACAATGGGTACTGGCTGAATACGATTGGCAAGGGTCGGGTGCGGAAGGCGCTGCGGACGGAGTGGGGGCGGTTGTGGGCGGAGGGGTATTAGCGCGGCGTCGCGTTGGGGTAGAATGGAAGAAAGGTGTCGATATGCACTTCGTTAGAATACGCATTGGTAAGGTTCCACCATTCACAGAATCGGTCGAGTTCATGCTGAACGAGCAGGTGAACCTGTTCGTCGGGCCCAACGCGTCTGGAAAAAGCACGGTGCTAATGGTGCTGGCCAATGAGCTAATCGGCAAGGAAGACAAGCCAAAAAGGCCGATTGGGGAAGGGGAGCACCGTGTACATACTATGATGATTTCCGATGCCGAAATTGGCGACGACTGGGTCCAAGAACTAGCGTCTAGTGAAAGGGACGTCATACTGACAACGAGCGTAGATAGAGATGACATATCTAACCCGCAGGATTACATGCCGGTCATTCATATCGGCTCTGTTAGAGAAGGCCTACCCGGCATATCAGAGGCTAAGGACCTCGATGCCCTCTATGACGCAGCAATAGAGGAAGTTTTGGAAGAACAATTCAGCGGTGTCAACACGGTGCGCGCTTGCAATTTGCTTGCTAAAGAACTATGGAGCACGGATAAAGACGAATTGCCAAAATATGCGCGTGTGATATTTATGCGTGCCATTGAACTGGCGGATGCCTGTAGCAAAAAAATTTGCGATGAGGTAATCAGGGATTCACGGACGCATCATTATATACCTGGCATAGACATACGTGATTACCTGCACCATCCTCATGCGCCTGCCAATACGATAGATGTAATGCGCATGATGGCAATAAACACCAACGATACTCGCAACTTCAATCACCTTTCACGGTGGGAGAAACCGTCGTATGCAGCGTACCACGAGGATCCCAGCGAAATACCCCTGTACCTGGGTCATCTGAGCTCCGGCACCGAAGGAACATTGCTCTGGATACGGTGGCTGGCACTGAAAATGCTGCATTACTACGAATTTGCGAAGGATTGGAACGAGCAGCCGGCGATTTTGTTGATTGATGAGATTGAGAACCATTTGCATCCTACCTGGCAGCGGCGGGTGATTCCGGCGTTGTTGGAGCATTTTCCGGGGTTGCAGATTTTTGCTACTACGCACTCGCCGTTTGTGGTGGCAGGGTTGAAGGCTGGGCAGGTTCATATGTTGAAGCGGGATGCGGATGGGGTGGTGAGCGCCATGACGAATAAGGAGGCCATTGAGGGGTGGACGGCGGATGAGATTTTGCGGGTCTATATGGGAGTGGACGATCCCACCGATCAGGACACGGCGGAAGCGGCGGCGCAGTTGCGGAAGTTGCGGGACGAGGGGCCCAGTGCGGATGAACGTGAGGAGGAAGAACGGCAGGCGGAGATACGGCGGCTGAGGCAAATCGTTGACCGGGCAGAGCTGTCCGGGCCGCGGGCAGCGGAGGATGACAGGTTCCTAGCAAACTTGGACGCCATCCTGGAGCGGCATCGGGAGTCGCAAAACTTGAACCAAGAGAACGGGTAGTATGCATTCGGTGAGCAGGCCGGACGTCGAGCCGCCGGAGCTTGTTAACCTTCGGGATATGGGTGGAGAGGATTTTGGATCGTTGGACGCACCGCTAGATAGAGTTTTCAACGGAGTGTGCGGGTATTGCGAGCGCAAGCCATTGTGGAGATCGGGGCAAGACGGGGTAGGAGCGCAAGATACGGATTTGCCGGATCGGGAAGGCTTGCTTTTCACCTGCGATCATTTTCGTCCTCGGCACCTTTTCCACGATCTAATATACGATTGGCACAATCTAGTCTACGCATGCCAGCCCTGCAACTCGGTCAAGGGCGGCCAGTGGCCGAGCGATGCCGATGAGGCGGACTCGTACATTAACCCATGCGAGAACCTCGGCAGCCCGGCCGCCCCAAATAACGTTTTCAGTTACGACTTGGACAGCGGCAGGATAACGGTGGGTGTTGGCATCACCGGCGTTGCGAGGGCGAATGCCGTTCAGACGATTCGTGATTTGGCGCTGAACGACCCTCGCGGTCGGGTCGAGACCGCCGAGTACGGTGCGGAGATACGACGGATTAGTTTGGCCGACGGGCGTCGGCAATGGGTTCGGCGTTTAGCGATGGTATTGGCCGAATTCGCAACGGATCCGGGCGCGCTTAGATTTATCATCGGCGAATTTACTGATCGGAGCGCAAGATTCTCTTCCATTTGCGCTCAATTAGTTCGAGAGTCAGAGTACAGAATCTATCTGTAGTTCCACTGCGGCAGCGATGGTTTGCCAGGTTGTGCTGTGGGTTTGGGCGGCGTTGGCGATGTCGTCGTGTTCGGGGGATTGGCTGACGATTTGGCCGGATAGCCACTTGCGCTTGAGGCGGATGGGGCCGTATTCGGTCTGCACGGTGATGGTGTCGCGGTGGGCTACGTAGCGGGTGATGGGTCGCACGCGGACGCCAAGGGTTGGAGTGTGCCGGAGGATGGCTTCGGCGAGCTGGGTTTCGAGTTCGGCGGGTCCCAGGGCTGAGAGCAGGATGGCGGGGCGGTTCTTTTTCATCTGGATGGGGGTGTGCCAGACGTCGAGGGCGCCGGCGTTGAAGAGCTGTTCCATGGCGTAGCCGAGCTGTTCCCCGGTGGCGTTGTCGATGTTGGTTTCGAGGAGGATTATGTTGTCCTGCCAGTGGGCGAAGGGAGGGGCGGCGTCGTTGGCGGGGTCGGTTTGTGGATTCCGGCTTTCGCCGGAATGACTAGGAGAAGGGTCGGAATGTGGAGAGAGGGTGGCTTGGCCGAGCCAGAGGCGGATGACGTTGGGGAAGGCTGGCGGGTTTTTGCCGCCGATGCCGACGCCGATGCGGTTGAGGGTCATGGCGGGCTGGCGGTATTCGTCGGCCAGGGTGGTTATCAGGGCCGCGCCGGTGGGAGTGGTGAGTTCGCCGACGTTGGCGTGGAAGGGTCGCTGGGGCGCGACGGGGGCGTTGGCGTTGGCGATGATTTCGAGGGTGGCCGGCGCGGGGTTGCTGTATCCGTTGGGTCGGCGTGGGCCGGTGGCTTCGCCCAGCACGAGGGGGGATGCGTTGATGCGCCCTACGCCGAGTTGTTCGAGCCCGTGGACTACCCCGACCACGTCAACTAGGGTGTCAGCATCTGCGAGTTCGTGGAGGTGGATGTCGGCGGGATCGGTGCCGTGGACGCGGGCTTCGGCGGCGAAGATGGCTTGCAAGACAGCGGTGGCGGTGGCGCGGGTTTGGTCGGACAGGGCGTTAGCGGTGGCTACGGCGTCGAGCATCTGCTGGGGCGTGTAGCGGGGCGCGTTGGTGGTGTCAACGAGGGCGCGGGAGCCGCGGACTTCGCAGCGGGTTTCGGCGGCGACGGAGATTTGGACGTTGGGGATTTGGAGGGCGTCGATGGCCTGGCGGATGGCGTCTATGGGGAGGCCGGCGTCGAGGAGGGCGCCGAGGAGCATGTCGCCGCTGGCGCCGCCGACGGATTGGATGTAGGCGGTTTTCATGGGATGGCGTCGTTGAGGCTGCCGGAGCGGAGGGGGTTGAGGTCGAGGGAGACCCAGAGGTAGCCGAGGGCTTTGATGCGGGCGGCGATTTCGTCGCGGTGGGCGAAGGCGCGTTCCAGATCGGCAGCGGAGACTTCGATGCGGCAGAGTTTGTCGTGGTGGCGGGCGCGTACTTCGCGGAGGCCGAGGTCGCGGAGGATGTCCTCGGCAGCTTCGATGCGGCGCAGGGATTCGACGGTTACGGGCGTGCCGTAGGGGATGCGGGAGGACAGGCAGGGCTGGGCCGGCTTATCCCACAGGGGGATGCTTAGCCACTGGGCGGCGGCGCGCACCTGAGCCTTGCCCATTTCGGCCTCGACCATGGGGCTGCGGACTTTGTGCTCGGCGGCGGCGGTCATGCCGGGGCGGTAGTCGCCGAGGTCGTCGGTGTTGGCGCCGTTGGCAATCCACTGGTAGCCCTCGGCGTCGGCCAGGGCGGCAAGCTGGTCGTAGAGTTCGGTTTTACAGAAGTAGCAGCGCTGGGGGGAATTGGCGACGTAGCCCTCGCGCTGCAGTTCGTTGGTGTTGATGACGCGGTGGTTGAGGTTGAACTGGGTGGCGATGGATTCGGCGTCGGCGAGGTCGCGGGCGGCGAGGGCGGGAGAGACGGCGGTGACGGCCAAAGCGCGGCTACCCAGCGCACGTTGGGCGGCCACCGCCAGGAGGGTGCTGTCCACGCCGCCGGAGCAGGCGACGATGACCGACTGCATATCGCTGAGGATGGATTCGAGGCGGGGGAGGGAGGCGGGGATGGTATCGGCGGTTTGTGTCATAATGGCTGCCGGTGTTTTTACATCGAGGGACAGGATAGACAGGATTTTGGGGTTAGCGATGACGGTGGAGAGCATCAGCGCGATTACGCTGGCGGTGCGGGATATGGCGCAGTCGGTGGCATTTTATCACGATGGAGCGGGCATACCGATTCTGTACGGCGGGCCGGATGCGGGATTTACGTCGTTGGCGATTGGCGATGGGTATTTGAACTTGATCCTGGTTGAGGACGTGGACGTGCGCTGGTGGGGTCGGTGCATCCTGTACGTTGGCGACGTGGACGCCCATCACCGGCGGATGGTGGATGCCGGGTACGCGCCGGACGGGGAGCCGGCGGATGCGCCGTGGCGGGAGCGGTATTATCACATCACGGACCCGGACGGGCATGAGATCAGCTTTGCGAGGCCGTTGGGGTAGTCTTATTGCATGGATGCACAGGATTTGCTGATATGACCAGTTTTACGGATAAATTGCGGGAGGCCAGCGAGAAAACGCAGAGCCTGGTGTGTGTCGGGTTGGATGTGAATTTGACGCTGATGCCTGAGTTGGTCTTTCGACAGGCTCAGGATGAACGGGGTCCGTGTGAGGAGCGGGCAGTGTTGGAGTTCAACCGGGCTATTGTGGACGCTACTGCCGATTTGGTGTGCGCGTATAAGCCGAACATCGCTTTTTACGAGGCGCTAGGGATGGCGGGGCTGCGGGCGCTGGAGGCTACCATCGGGCATATTCGCGGTGTGGCGCCGGATTGCGTGATTATTGTGGATGCCAAGCGGGGGGATATTGGGAACACCGTGGACGCTTACGCGACGGCGATGTTTGACGTTTGGGGAGTTGACGCGGTTACGGTGAATCCGTGGGGCGGGATGGATACGGTGGAACCTTGGCTGGGGCGGGCTGATAAGGGGGTGTTCGTGTGGTGTCGTGGATCGAATCCGGGGGCTGGCGATTTGCAGGACTTGGTCGTTGACGGCGGTGAGCCGGTGTATTTGCGGCTGGCGCGGGATTTGGCGGGGTTGTCGGCGGAGGGAAACCTGGGGTTGGTCGTGGGAGCGACGGCGCCGGAGCAGCTAGCGGCGGTGCGTGAAGTCTGCCCGGATATGCCGCTGCTGATTCCCGGCGTGGGAGCGCAGGGCGGCGATTTGGAGGCCAGCGTGCGAAACGGAGCGGACGCCAACGGACGCTTGGCTATCATCAATTCCGGGCGGGGGATTATCTATGCGTCGTCGGGTGCGGATTTTGCGGAGGCGGCGCGGGCGGCGGCGGGCGAGCTGCGGGATAGCATCAACCGAACCCTGGAGAGTATGGGGCTGGGATGGTCCGCCAAAGACGGGACGGAAACATGACGGGGCGTCCGAAGGTTGCGGACTTACGGCCGGGAGATGTGGTGCGGCTGAGGAAGGCGCATCCGTGCGGCGGGTTTTGGTGGCTGGTGAACCGGGTGGGCGGCGACATCGGTCTGCGCTGTGAGACGTGCGGGCATTACGTGATGGTTCCGCGGTTTCGGATTGAGCGGCGGATACGGGAGATAGTGCGGGCGGCGGAGAATTGGGGAAGCGATACGGGAGTTGGTCAGGCGGAGCCGGCGGGCGAGTCTGACGCAAAGGCGCAGGGCCGCAAAGAGCAGGCGCAGTGACGACGGGTGGCATACGGACGGCTCTGGCGGGTCGCTATCGGGGGGTGTCGCTGCTGTGCGTGGTGGTGGCGTTGAACAGCGCGGGCATGGGGGCGATTGCGCCGGTGTTGCCGCTGTTCATGGAGCGGGAGTACGGGGTTAGCGCCGCTGAAATCGGAATTACCATCGGGTTGTTCGGATTCGGGCGTCTGGTTACCAGTCTGCCGGCGGGTTACCTGGCCCAGCGGTACGGGCGCAAGAGCGTGCTGGGCCTGGGCGCGGCCATCAACGTGGTGGGCGCGGCGATGGTGTCGGTGTCGTTCAGCTACGCGTGGCTGACGGGTTGGCGGTTCGTGTCCGGGTTCGGGGGCAGCATCTTCCTGACGGTGGCGACGATCTACCTGAGGGACGAGGCAACGCCGGAGACGCGGGGGCGTCTGCTGAGCTTGCAGGAGTTGAGCATCCTGGCCGGGCAAACGCTGGGGCCGCTGGCGGGCGGGTTCCTGGCAGACATCTTCGGGCTGAGGTTTCCGCTGTACGTGCAGGCGGCGCTGATGGGGGTGTCCCTGTTGGTGATTGTGGCGGCGCTGCCGGAATCGCGGTGGCGCGAGGAGGCTGAAGCGCGGGGCGATACGAGGCGACGTAAGGCGTCGGCAGCAGCAGTCTCGGCATCCGGGCGAGAGGAGCAAGCCGGCGAACCGGCAGGGCGGCAACGGGGAGCGATGTGGCGGCTGATATTCAGTCCGGCGTTCATATTCGTGGGGCTGTTTGCGCTGATGATTGTGGCGAACCGGCAAGGAGCACGATTCAGCGTGATGCCGCTGTTCGGCGGCGAGAAGGGGTTTGAGCCGGACGCCCTGGGACTGTGGATTTCGATTACGCACTTTCCGCAGTTTTTTACCACGCTGGCCTCGGGGTATCTTTCCGACCGGTTCGGGCGGAAGACGCCGATAATTCCGTCCATCGCGCTGATTTGCCTGGGGATAGTGGTGTTCGTGTGGGCGGGGAGCCTGTGGCAGCTGCTGTTGTCGGGGGTTTTGCTGGGACTGGGCGAGGGATTGGGCAGCCCAGCCGGCACAGTGTTCTTCGCGGACATCGCGCCGCCGGGGATGGAAGGGGTTACCATCGGCTTGCTGCGAACCTTTGGCGGCGTGGGCACCATCGCCGGGGCGCTGGCGCTGGGGGCAATTGCGGACGTGGCCGGGTTTTCGTGGGCGCTGTGGATTGACGGGATAATACTGGCGGCGGCGGCGTTGGGGTTGATGCTGTTCGTGAGGGAGACGCGCAGGGTGCGCCAGGCGCGGGGATAGGGCAAACGGGGAACGCGGCTAGGGTTCGCTGTTGTCGTCGATGGTCAGGGTGTAGCCGTCGGTGCCGCCGAACAGCGGGGCGCGGGACCAGCGTCGGAGCAGCGTCCGGACAAGCCAGGCGATGCCGAACAGGATGATAACTGAGCCGGCGCCGGCGAGCAGGGAGATGAGCACCGCCGGATTGACGTCGCCGAGGCCCTGACCGCTGCCGCCGCCGGAGCTGGGCGGGTCGGCGGCGGGCGGAGCGATGGCGGCGACGACAGTGGCGGAGATGGCCGACCGGTCGATGGTGGCCGGCGGCAGGGGTGTGTCGGTGGGAATCGGGGTCGGCGTGGGGGTGTTGGTTGGTGTTGGCGTGGGCGTGGGCGTTGCGGTGGGCGTCGGCGTTGGGGTTGGAGTGGGAGTGTTGGTTGGCGTTGGGGTTGGGGTTGGAGTGGCGGTTGGCGTCGATGTAGGCGTTGGCGTTGGCGTTGGCGTGTTGGTGGGCGTCGGCGTGGGCGTGGGATGGTAGCCCTGTTGCAGGGTGAGAGTGGCGTAGACGCCAGTGACGGGGCCGTTGCGGTCGTGGAGTTCCACGAGGATGAAGGCTTGGCCGCGGCGGTCGAAGCTGAGGCGGTCGTACTCCGGGAAGCGGGTGGTTCCGCTGAAGTGTCCGTTGCGGTTGGACTGGAAGGACGAAACGCCGTTGAAGGCGAAGTAGGGGCCGTTGCGAATTTTGATACCGTAGCCGACGGTGTGGGGTTCCAGGCCGGTTACCGTTACGGTGATAGGAGTGTTGATTTGCACCGTATCCGGGTTGACTCCGACGGTAACGGGGGCAATCTTGATGCGGAGGTTGGGGATGAGGGAGCTGAGAGGGTAATCGTCCAGGGAAACATCGATGCTGACGCTTGCGCCGGGTGGATGGCGGTCGGTGTGGCGGTATTCAAACTCCCAAGCGCCGGCGGCGGAAGGATAGACGTTGCCAACCTGGCGACCGGCGACCTTGATGGTTACGGGCGGAACCTGGTAGTAGTCGGGACGGTCGGGCGGGAAGTTGTGGCCGCGGATGATGATGGGCTGGCCGCGTTCGATGACGCCGTCGGAGGGTTCAAAGGTAATCTCGGGGATAGCGATGGGAACGAGGGCGGAGGCCTTGACGCCGATGTCGTCGGTTACCTCCAGCTTGAGCTTGTCGCCGGCATCGAGGGTAACGACCTTGCCGATGACCTGGGCGGTGAGATTGCCGTCGGGGTCGGCGACGAGGACGGTGGCGTTGAAACGTCCGCCGCGTCGAATCTCGATGCAGCCGTCGTCGGGAATATCGCGGCGGTCGTCGAGGAGGGCGATGGGGACGCCGCCGAGGGTTACGGTGCAAACTTCCTGGCCGGGCAGGTCGAAGGCGGAAACGAAGGCGGTTTCGCCCAGGCCGATGCCGTCGCCGTGGACGCCGGCGATGGTCAGGGTGGCGTCGGCGACGGTAACGTTGACGAAGGCGGAGCTGCCGTCGGCGAAGTTGACGCGTATGGTGGCGACGCCGGTTACGCGGGGCGGCATGGTGATGGTCAGGGAACCGCTGGACTGGCTCTTGATGGTGGCATTGAGGCCACCGACGGTTACGTTTTGAACGAAGCCGGGGTTGCCGACCAGGCGGAGGATAACGTCGTCGCCGGGGCTGACGTCGCGGCTGCTGGCCAGGGTTACGCCGGCGGCGACGGTGATGGTTACGGGCTTGGCGGATGGTAGGCCGGAGCCGTCAACGGCGCAGATTTGGTACTTGCCGGCGGTGGGGAATTGGCCCTGTGCTATTTCCACATCGGCGGTGAAGCGGTAGTTGACGCCGACGTTGGCGGTGGCGATTTGGCGCCAGCCGGAGATGGTGGCGGATTGGCAGTTGGAGGGGTTGCTATCTGACTGGCTAGCGTAGAGCTGGGCGGTGAGGTTGTCGTTGAAGCCGACTCCGGTGAAGGTTAGGGTCTCGCCGTAGCGGACGGTTCCGCCGTCGTCGTTAACTTGCAGGACGGGTTTGACGGTGAGGTCATGGCGGAGAGCATCATCGTCGTCGATGCCGGACCACTTGACTGAAACTTTGTAGCCGGCATCTGGCGGCGGCTTGCTGGGCAGGCGGAGGTTGCGGAGGGTGATACGGATGTTGGTAAGGTCAATGTTACTGCAATCAGGCGGGTCGTCGCTGTAATCGCGCCAATTGGCGCAGCCGGGGATTGCGATTTCGTGCGAGCCATCATCTGCCGTGCTCACATTGACAAAACCGGTGCTGTAACGGTCTCCCGCGATGATTGTGACATCTTCATCCCTGTCGAAACCGGAGATGTCCATCTCGTCGGGCAAGTTGATGGTTATGCTGCCGGCTTGTTGTGCGGTGGTGCAGCTCCCGGCGTTAGCGTTGGCGAAGGTCAGTTCCAGGTCGATGGTGTTGCCGGCACCGGTTTCGTCGTCTTGGTCAATTCGGAGATCGCAGATATGAGCCTGTCTCAAAAGTCGGGATGCCGGTTGGGGTGTAGACTGTGAGCAAGC
>VXTR01000019.1 GCA_009837355.1 Chloroflexota bacterium
AGGCTTGCTCACAGTCTACACCCCAACCGGCATCCCGACTTTTGAGACAGGCTCAGGAGGGGAGAACCATGTCAACGATTCCAGGGCTGGATAGACCCGCCCCGGTCCCCAATGATCTGACCAGGCCCTTCTGGGACGCCTGCAACGAACGGCGGCTGGTCTTGCAGAACTGCACCGCCTGCCAGAGGCTGCACTATCCACCCACCCCGCGGTGCGATCAATGCGGCACAGCCGACAATTTCGAGTGGAAAGAGGTTGCAGGCAAAGGACACATCGACGTGTACATGGTGATACGCGACTCCCGCATACGGGGGTTCCGGTCGGCCCAGCCCATTAACTTCGCGGTGATAACCCTGGATGAGGACCCGGGCATTAACTTCCTCTCCAACCTGCAGGGAACCCCGCCGGGCGAGGTTCCGGTGGGCGCTCCAGTGGAACTGATATTTGAGGAAACCGGCACGGGCCAATTGGTCCACGAGTGGCAGGTGGTCTCCTAGACCACCGCATCCTGTAAACCAGGCCGACAACGCAGAGCGCAGGAGGGGTTCAAATGGTCAGCGACAGGAGTTGGATGCGAGATCGGGAAGGCATGGGGCTGTGGGAGCACCGGGGCAAGGTCGCCGTCGTCGGATGGGGCCAGTCCCACATTGATCGGCGCTGGGATGGCGTCACCATGGACCGCAGTTGCGGCGGATTGACCAGGGAGGCGTGCCTCAAGGCCATCGCGGACGCTGGCCTGTCCCTGGACGACATTGACGGGCTTATCACCAGCGCGGAGACCCGCGCCGAGCAGACCTGGGCGCCGCGCCCCTACTTCGACCCGCCCTACGACACCGAAGACGGCCTGACCTTCGCGTCGGCAGAGTGGATAGAACGGGAAATAGGGCTCAAGAACGTAAAGTATCGCAAGTCAGATGCGCCCTACATCGGCCCCATGATGGGCCTGGCTGCCCAGGCAGTGGGCGACGGCCTGTGCGAAACCGCCCTCGTCTGGTACCCCATGGTCAACCTTTCGGGGAGGTACGGGCATAACAATCCGCAGAACAACAACCCGGAGGCTCCTGGTCCCAGCGCTTTCACCCTCCCGTGGGGCTACCAGAACGGCGCCATGTTCAACAACCTGGTGATCTTCCAGCAGTACTGCAAGAAGTACGGCAAGTCCCACGACGGGCTGGCCGACCTCTGCCTCAACCTGCGCCGAAACGGCCTGCTGACCCCCTGGAGCTACTACGCCCTCCACGAGCCGTATCAGCTCACACGTGAGGACTACCTGAACGGGCGTGTGATTGAGGAGCCGCTGGTCATCTACGACTGTGACCGGCCGGTCAATACCTGCGCCGCCTTCATCTTTACCACCGCAGAACGCGCCAAAGACCTCCGGCAAAAGCCGGTGTACGTCCTCAATCACGCCCAAACCGGGGGCCGCGGCCGCAGCACCATGTCAACGCTGGAAGAACACCAGGAGGCCGTCGCCAGCCTGGCGCGGAGGATGTGGGAAGGTTCCGGCCTGGGTCCCGATGATGTTGACATCTTCAACCCCTACGACGGCTATCTGACCTTCACCCAGCAATTCCTGGAGGGCTTCCAGTGGCACGGCGTCAAGTGGGGCGAAGCCCACGACTTCTACGCTGAGGACATTCGGGTGGAAGGGCCGCATCCCTTCCTGTCCAGTGGCGGCAATAATGGAACGGGCCGAACGCGGTCCTGCCTTTTCTCCGATAGCCTGGAGCAACTCCGCGGCACGGCGGGAGCGCGTCAAGTAACGGTCAAGGCCGACACGGCTCTGGCCGGCTGCAATACTCCCGACAGCAACGGCTTCCTCATGTTGAGCAAGCACCCCAGCTGACCGTCAGCCCGGCTTCCCCGAACCATCGCCGTCAAACCCCAACAGCTCAGCGCCCGGTTCGATCTCCCTGGTCTGGGCCAGCACGTTGAAGTCGCCGTATTCGTCCGGGTCCACCAGGGTCATCATGGCGATGCGGCGCAGTTCCCTTCGGGCAGCCGTGTGTCCCCCAGGCTGCTGGGCGTCGAGTATCGAGTGGAAGCCGAGGTTGGCCAGGAACCGGCTCTGCGTGGCACAGCCGACTGTTGCCAGCCCGCGGACTTCGCCCAGCCGCTTCAGGGACGTGAAGTCCACCTGGCAGGTGATGTCCTGCTCCCCCACGTTCCGGTACGGGTCGTCGCTGACGTCGTGCCGGTAGTGGCAGACCAAGGTGCCCTGAGCGTTGTGCGGCGAGTAGAGGTCAGTGGCCGGTTGGCCGTAGTCGATAGTGAGAACAAACCCGCGGTCTAGTGAAGCGGAAACCTGGTCAACCCAGTCCTCCATCGCTAAATTCACCTCTCCTTGGTATCCTTCGGGCAAGGATAAGCCCAGGACGGCAAGCCTCTTTTCGATGTGGGGTGTTGACGGCTCAGCGAGCGTTTCCGTGAGCTTCTCGGCAACCAGTGTAACATACACCTCCTTGACCCTTCCGTCCTGGATGCGGAACCGATGGACGGGAAAGTTGTCGATCAGCTCGTTGGACAGGATGCAACCGGCAACGTTTCGGAATGCCCCGAGTCCAGCGGTTTTCACTCTTTGGATTCTTGAGGCCGCGTCCGGCCGGCCCGGGGACGTGGGATGGGTGATCCCGGCGCAGCGGTTCAGGCTATGGTCGTCTGATTCGGGCCAGCCAGGCTCGTAGTCAGCGCAAACGTAGTAGAGGGCCTCGGCGAATCGTGGAGTTTCCCGGCGGCAGGCTGCGACAATGGATTGAGCGAGGACGCCATCCCCGGAACCCGCCTCAATCACGTGGAAAACGGACGGGTTACCAAGGATGTTCCACATCTGCTCCAGTTGCCGAGCGACCAGCGCGCCAAACACCGGGTGCATCGTGGGGGATGTCCCGAAATGGGCGCTGATTCGATCCCGCCGACCGGAGTAAAAGCCTCCGTTGGGCGAGTACAGGCAGGTCTGCATGAACTGGGCAAACGTGATCTGCCCGTGTTTTTGAATCAGCTCCCTGATCTCCTGTTCAACCGCCGAAGGCAACCCTATCAGCCCTGGCGAACGAACTTGTCGATGCCCGTGCCGTCGCTGAGCCCAACGTAGATGTCGCCGCGGGAGTCCACCCAGCTGCCGTGGCCGGGGCCCCGGCAATCAAAGCGGGACAATACGTTTCCGGAAGTGTCCAGCACGCTCACCCTGGCCGACGAATCGTTGACGCTGCCCTCGCTGACCACCAGGTTCCCCTCGCTGTCCACCGAGATGTCCATGGGCCGCTGGATGTCGTCCCAGATAGTGATGAACTCGCCGTCCAGGCTGAAGAGCTGCATCCGGTGATTTTCCCGGTCGCAAAGGAAAACGGTGTCGTTGTGGATCAAAAGGCTGTGAGGAAGGTGGAAGTGCCCCGGCGCGCTCTTCCCAGGTTCGCCCCAGGACTGCTTGAGTTGACCGTCCCAACTGAACCGGTGGACCCTGGCGTTGCGGTATCCGTCGGCCACGTACAGGTCGCCCGACGGAGCCGGGACCAGTTCGGCGGGGTAGTTGAAGGGGCCGGCGGAACGCGGGCACAAGTCGCCCGGGTTCTCGCAGCCGGTGTCGGAATGGACGCCGTGGCGCCCCAGCATCTGTATCGGCTTGCCGTCGATGGTGTACACCAGGCACACGGAGTTGTCCCGGTCGGTCAGGTAAACCGTGTCGTCGCCGTCGATGTAGATGCCGTGGGCGAAGGTGAAGGCGCCGTTGCCCCAGCTGTCCAGCAGGTTGCCATCGCGGTCGAAGATGAGGATGGGCGGGTCCTTGCGCTGGAAGGCGAACACACGATCCTGGGAGTCGGTTGCGATGGCGCTGACCATGGCGAAGGTATCGCCCCCGGGCAGCTTGGCCCAGTTCTCAATCACTTCATAGGTGTACTTTCCGCTTCCTACCGTCGTCATTATTCTGGCCTCCTTTTGCCTTGGTCGGAATCTTCCTGGTTGACGCCGCTATTGTAACGCGGGAAACGCTTTAACGAGACCACCTTGCCCCCGCAGAATTGCGCGGGCGGCATCGGTCCGTGTCATCGCCGCCGAAGCGCCGCGTGCCATATAATGGCGCCGGCAGATACAAGCGAGGTGAACGCTATGGCGAATTTGCAACGGACGGCGATAATCAGCGACCGGGCTCCGCAACCCCTAGGAGCCTATTCGGTCGGAATGTCGGTAAATGCCGGGAAACTCATCTACGTGGCGGGACAGGTTGGTGTTGACCTTTCGGGCGCCCTGGTAGGCCCCGGCGATGCCGCGGCCCAGACGCGCCAGGTTTTTCAGAACATTGGCGGTGTCTTGGAGTCGGCCGGCGCCGGGTTCGACAACGTAGTGGAATTCACGACCTACGTAGTCGGGCGCGACGCGGTGCAAGGCTTCATCGATGGCAGAAACCAGGTCTTCCCGGAGATATTCCCCAACGGCGACTATCCGCCCAACACCCTGCTGGTGATCGACGGCCTGGTCCGTGAGGAATTCCTGGTGGAAATCAAGGCAGTGGCTGCTCTATAGATTCTCAGAAGTCCGGTTGCGGCGGCGCTCCCCAGCCCTGGGGGATGTTGACCAGGTTCGACTCCAGGTCCTGAACGGAGGTCTGGCCGCAGTAAGCCATGGCCCGGTCAATTTCCTCCCGGAGCAGTTCCAGGACCCCGTGGACGCCCTCGGCTCCGTTGACGGCCAGCCCCCAGTAGAGGGGACGCCCGATGCCAACGGCTCTGGCGCCCAGGGCCAGCGCCTTGACCACGTCGCTGCCGCGGCGGACGCCGGAGTCAACGTACACTTCGCAATTGCCCTTGACGGCATCGACGACCTCGGGCAGCATCTCGATTGCGCCCATAGTCATGTCGAGCTGGCGTCCGCCGTGGGTGGATACCAGTATGCCGTCCACACCGCTTTCGGCGGCGATATGGGCGTCTTCGGCGGTGCGGATGCCTTTGAGCACCAAGGGCAGGCCGGTGAGGTTGCGGAGCCATTCCAGCTCCTGCCAGGTGAGAGGAGCGGTGCGGTTGACGTTCCAGCCGACGGACTCGTCGGTGCCGCGCAGCACGTTCTCCGGCTTGTTGACGCCACGGAAGTTGCCTTGCTCGAAGTTCCGGTCGTACCGGTTGCGCAGGTCGCGCTCCTTGGGGCTGGGCGTGGGGGTGTCCACCGTCAGGGTGATGGCCTTGAACCCGGCCTCTTCGGCACGGCGGACCAGCATTTCGGTGAGGTCGTAACCCCGGTGGTAGAGCTGGAAGAAGAGGGGGCTGGTGGCTTCCTCAGCGACCTCTTCCATGCTGCAGTTGGAGCCGGTGCTGAGCATCATCAGGGTGTTGGACATACTTGCGCCGCGGGCGGTGGCCACTTCGCCCTCGGGATGGGCCCGGTGATGGGAACCGGCGGGGCAGACAAACACCGGCATACTGAGTTCATTGCCCAGCATGGTGGTGGACAGGTCTCGCTCCGTGATGTCGCGGAGGAACCTGGGGCGCAGGGTCAGTTCCTCGAAGGCGGCGCGGTTGCGCCGGGTGGTGAACATATCCATAGCGCCGGCGTCGATGGTGTCCCAATCGTCGTGGGGCAGCGCCAGCCTGGCGCGGTCCTCGTAGTCGTAGAGGTTAATAGGGTCGAGTCGCATCTTGACCTCCCTGAGTAGAGTTGACAACGGGCATACTTTACGGCCTGGAGCGGCTGCGGGCAAGTCTCGTTGGAAACTACAGGGTGTGCACCGCCGGTATGACCTCACGGCCCACCAGGTCAATATGCTCCAGCACCTCGGCCTGGGACATTTCCGGGTAGAACAGCCGCAGCGCCACGTCGGTGAACCCCATTTCGTGGTAGGCGGCAATCTGCTCGATGCACTCCTCGGGGCTGCCTACCAGGAAAGTGTCGTCCATCAGCGTTTCCAGGTCGCCGGTTACCTTGCGGGTCAGCTCGTGGTCGGCGCCGTGGAGACCGTGCTGGGCGTACACCTCATACTTCCTGGCGAGCTTATCTTTGGCCCGCTCCAGCGCCTCCTCATGGGTCGGAGCGCAGAAGAACTCGCGGACGATGACCATGTCCTCCGGCACGTCGTGGCCGCTCTCCTCAAGGGTCTGATGGTACAGGGATATCTGGCGCCGGATGGTGGCGTTGGACTGGGCGGGGCCGACGTAGAAAATGTCGCCGCTCCGGCCGACCCGGCGCACCGCCGGATCGCTCATCGCGGCCTGCCAGATCTTGGGGTGGGGCTGCTGGTAGGGCCGGGCGGTGGGCCGCGCTCCGGTAACGTGATAGTAGCGTCCATGGTGGGTTACCTCGTCGTCGCTCCACAGCCGTCGCATCAGGCCGAGGGCTTCGGTGCAGCGGGCGCCGCGCTGGGACATCCTCGTTCCGAAGGCTTCAAACTCCTCCGGGCGGTAGCCCAACCCGATACCGAGGATGAAGCGTCCTTCGGCGATGTGGTCGAGGGTCGCGGCCTGCTCAGCCACGTCCACCGGATTCAGCAGCGGCAGCAGCAGGACCGAGGTTGCCAGGGTCATGTTGCCCGGCTCGGCGGCAAGGCGCGCCAGCACCGGCCAGGGCTGGAAGTGCTGGAAGGGGTCGATCAGGTAGTGATGACCCCAGCAGTAGATGTCAAATCCGGCGTCGCGGGAGGCGCGGAACTGCTCCAGGTGGTTTTGCCACTGCTGCTGATGGTCGATGCTGTCCCGCTGCACCACATGACCGACCTGGTAACCAACGCGCATAGCGTCACCCTTACGCAGACCGGGCTCTACCCTCCAACGTGGCGGTACTTGATGAGCCGCTCGCCTTCGAGGTTCTGGTTGACGTAGATGTCGCCATGGGAATCGACCCAGACGGCGTGGGCGCCGTTGCCCCAGCCGGCGTCGGAGGGACTGCCCCAGCGGGCCAGGACGTTGCCGTTGATGTCCAGGATGGACATGAAACCGTCCAGTTCCGGCACGTACACTGCTTCGTCATCGTCAATGTAGATGTCGCAGGGTCGGGCCAGGTTCGGCCACTGCTCCAGGAAGTTGCCCTCGGCGTCGAAAATCTGCATCCGGTTATTCTCGCGGTCGGCCACGAACACCCGCCCGTCCGTATGCACCCAGACCCCGTGGGGGACGTGGAACTCGCCGGGGCCGGTCTTGCCGGGCGCGCCCCAGGAGTCCACCAGCTGGCCGTCGGGGGTGAACCGGTGCACGCGGGCGTTGCCGTAGCCGTCGGAGATGTACAGCAGACCGTCCGGGGAGATGGCGATGTCGCTGGGGCGGTTGAACGGGCCGGCCGCGCGGAGGGCAGGGTCGCTGTAGTTGCCCGACCAGCCGGTGTCCGAGGGCTGATCCCACTGGCCCATAGTCATCAGAAGGTTGCCGCTGGGGTCGTACTTGAGGACGACATGGCTGTTCTTGACCGGCAGGTAGAGGTTCTCGTCCCCGTCGATGAACATGCCGTGGGCATCGGTGAGCACACCCTCGCCCCATGAGGCGAGGTAGTTGCCGTCCCGGTCCAGGACAATCAGCGGGTGTTCGCCCCGGTTGAAGAGATACACCCGGTCCTGGGAGTCGGTGACGATGGCCGTCTGCCCCAGCGTCCATCCTTCAGGCAGCTTCTCCCAGTTCTCGACCCGCTCATAGGTGTACTTGCCATTGCCGACGGTTGCCATTCGTCCTCTCTCGCTCGCGCCCGGTGAACCGGGAGACAGCTTGTTGGTCGCTTTAGTAAGTGGTCAGGGTGTCGATGACTGCCTGTTCCAGCTCGCCGGCGCGGACTGAGACCTGGTCGGGCGTCAGGCCGCCCAGGGGGTGAGGAATGCCCAGGGGGTGGAAGTCGCCGCGGCCGAAGGTGCGGGCGTGGCGGAAGGCGGAGTTCAGGAACGGGTCGGTGCAGAGCACCACCGTGGGGATGCCGAGGTTTTCCAGGGTCATTGCGTCGTGCACACTGCACGCGGTGCAGGACCCTCAATCCGCAATGGCGGTAACCACGAAGTCGCATCGCTGGGAAAGGTCGGTGATGATGTCATCGGTGGCCGGCCGGGAATAGACGAACTTGTCCACGGCGATGATGTCGCCCAGTTCCAGGTCTTTGGCCATACGCTCGCCGATGTTGCGCAACAGGAGGTCGGCGTTGGCCTTGCGGTTGCCCAGAAAGCCGCCCACCTTGTCGTGCAGCGTGTCCAAACGGGGCGCGGCCCGCCAGCGGGAGGCGGCATCCGGGTCGATGGGCAGGGCCAGGCCCAGTTCCTGCATTCGTTCCTGGTAGTTCGTTACAGTCATGGTTACCTCTGCAATTTTCGGATCAGCGTTCAATCTTGCGCGTTATCCTCTGGGATCCCCAGCCGGGCAGGTAGGCCGAGTGGGGGCCGCCGGCGCCGCCGGCGACGAAGATGTTGATGCGGTCCGGGGCGCGGACCACCGGCACCATCTGGTCGTCGTCGTCAGCGTTGATGTACCGAGGCCAGAAGTGGCCGCGGCGGGAGTCGCCCTGGGGCGGGCCGCCCTGTTTGATTTTGCTTACCGGCTTGCGGGCGTGCTCGTAGAGGAACTGGCGGATGTCCCGCTTGTTCCAGCCGTCCCTGTGGAGGAACTTGGCGTGCTCTGGGCCAATCACTACCATGGTGTCGCCCATTACGTACATCTGAACGTTGCCCAGGGTGCACATGGTGTCGGCCAGCACGGTCAGGAAGTTCCGCGAGTGGGAAGCGTGGTACATGATGTTGTGCGGCGCCTCGGCCGGGAACACGGACACCGTGCTGTCGGTGGGGGCGAAACCCAGCTCGACGTGCATCGGTTCCCAGGGGTTGGCGTCCTCGTCTTCGGCGACGCAGTAGGTATAGGCGCCGGGATGGCCGAAGGTAGCCTTGTTGGTCTCGCCGGGTATGGCGCCGCCCAGGTTGAGCAGGACCAGCTTGACCGCCCGGCCGATGGTGGCGTTGGCTCGCCAGCCGGAGCCAAAGCAGTTGTAGCCGCCGTTGATGTCCAGCTCCTTGACGATGGGGCCGTTGACGATTAACAGGGGAGTGTGGATGCCGGTGGAGCACATCACTCCGCGCAGGTTGAACCGCTCGTCCATCATCGCTTCAAGGGCGGTGATGATCACCGGCATATGCTCCGGCCGGCATCCCGCCATGACCGCATTGACCGCGACGCGCTCCACCGTGGCCCGTCCGCCCAGGGGCGGCAGTTCGGCGATGAGTTCGTCGCCGCCGCGGCCGGCGCTCTCCACGAAGCGGCGGACCAGAGGTTCGGACGGCGGCACCACCGGCAGGCCATCGGTCCACCCGGTCTCGAACATCAACTCAATGGCATCGGCAACGTCTGTGGAAAACATCATCGGCCTGTCAGGGAGGTAGGATCAGCCATAGTCAGCCGAGAGCGAGTGTAGTGGCCGCACATAGCGCTGTCAAACGGGCCGGCAGGAGGCTATTGACTGACGAACGTTCGTTCTTTATTATTTACGGGCGAGGTCATTGGTAGACCTCGCGCCGACAGCTATGAACCAGCGTACTGCGAGCCATCCCTTTCCCCATCCCGGAGGATGCGGCGTGAAAATCGCCTGCGTCCTGGTTACCCACCTGCGGGCCAAGGTGGAGATGCGAAGGCAGCCCCACCTGAAGGGCCGTCCCGTCGTCATCATTGACCGCTCCCTGGGCCGACCCCTGGTCATTGACCATTTTCCCGCAGCGTCCAACGTATCTGCCGGAATGACCCTGGAGCAGGCCCTGTCCCGCCAAACCGACGGCGACGTTCTCGAAGCCGACGAAGGAGCCTACCGGCGGGAGTTTCAGCGGATGCTCCTTTCCCTGCAGAGAGTCAGCGACCGGGTGGAGGGAGCGGAGATGGGCACGGCCTACGTGCGCCTGGACGGGTTGGAGAGCATGTACAGTGGAGAGGCCCGGCTCGTGACGACCCTGCTGAACGCGACGCCGCAGTACCTGGCGCCCAGGGTCGGCGTGGGAAACGCCAAATTCCCCGCTTACGTGGCCGCCCGGACCAGCCACACCCTGGGGTCAGTCAGGGTTCCCCCGGAGGCCGCTCATTTCCTCGCGCCTCACTCCGTTGACCTGCTGCCCCTTCCCCCTGCGGTCAAGGAGGAAATGCGCTGCTTCGGTTTGCATACCCTGGGCGACGTAGCGGTGATGAAACCGGAAGCGCTTATCAATCGCTTCGGCCCGGAGGGTCAACGGGCATGGGAACTCGCCCAGGGCATTGACGGTTTCCCCTGGTTCCCCTCAAGCACGAGGAGCCCGTCGTGGAACACGCTGCCCTGCCCTTTGCCTCGGCGTCTCTGGAACTCCTGCTGGCGGCGATGGACACCCTGCTGCGACGGGCCTACGCCCAACCCCGAATGCGGGGCCGGTACGCCGGGGGAGTGGCGCTGGAGTGTGCCCTCTACCGAGTCGCGCCCTGGCAGAAAGACTTCCACTTCAGGCGGGCTGTGGGAGACTGGCAACGGGCCTCCCGCATCCTCCGGGGTCAACTGGAAAGTGACCATCCCCGGGCTCCGGTAGAGGAGGTAACCCTGTCGCTGTCCGGCATCACCGGGGAGTCGGGCTCACAGTTGAGCCTGTTGTCCGACTTGCGGAGCGATCGGGAAGGGCGGCTGGCCGAGGCCGAGCGGCAGCTTCAAGCTCGCACGGGGGGCAAACCTGCTCTCTACCGAGTGGTGCCGGTGGCCCCCTGGCATCCGGCGCCCGAGCTGCGAGCCATGCAGGTCCCGCTGGACCCTTCCGGAGCCGGCGAAATGCGACCCCTGTCTCTGCCGACCCCGGTTGCAGTCCGCGAGGGACCGGAGGGCGAGCCGGAGGCGGTGCAGTTGGGGAATCGCTGGCGGCGGGTGGCTCACGTCGAAGACCGGTGGTGCTTCGACCTGTGGTGGATGCCTCAACCCCTGGCCAGGAACTATTACCGGGTCGGCAGGGAGGACGGCGGGGAAGTAACCTTGTTCCGGGACCGGCGGGAGAACCGCTGGTTCCGGCAGGACCCGTAGCGCGGCCGGACGGCTTCCCGTGTCTGCCGGCTACGTGGAATTCCACGCCAAGAGCTTCTATTCCTTCGGAACGGGGGCCTCCCACGTCCACGAGTTGCTGGCCCAGGCAGGGGAGTACGGGTATTCCGACCTGGCCCTGACCGACGGCAACCTGTGCGGCGCCCTGGATTTCGCCCGACTGGCCGGCAGCCTGGACATCCGGCCCATCACTGGTGGCGAGCTCACCCTGACCGACGGCTCTCGTATTGTCCTGCTGACGAAGACTCGCCAGGGTTACACCAACACCTCCCGCCTCTTCACCTTGGCCAACGCCCATGACCGCCGGGAGCCCCGGCTGTCTCCGGCGCACCTGCCGGAACATGCCGGGGGTGTGATACTGCTCACCGGCGGGCGCGACGGCCCCCTATCCAGGCTGCTGGCGGAAGGCTGTCGCAAGGAGGCCCGCCGGCTTCTGAACGACTACCGGGAATGGTTTGGGCCTGAAGGAACGTACGTGGAACTCCAGCAGAACCTGCTGAGGGGAGACACCCAGCGCAACCGGGAGTTGGCGGCCCTGGCCTGCGAAGTCGGCGCGCCAATCGTTGCCACCAATGATGTCCTATACCACCGTCCGGAGCGCTGCCGGCTGCAGCACGCTCTGGTCGCAGCCCGGCGCAACACCACCATCGAGCAGGCCCTGCCTTACATACAGCCGAACCATCACCTCTGCCTGAAACCACCCGCAGAGATGGCGGCCCTTTTCCGGGAATACCCCGGGGCCATCGCCAATACTGTCAGAATCGCCGAGCAATGCGATTTCAACCTGGCCGACGACCTGGGCTACACGCTGCCCGACGCTGCAGTGCCGGAAGGTTATACCCCCAGCAGCTACCTGGAACGCCTTTGCCTGGAGGCCGCCCAGCGTCGCTACGGGGCGGTGTCTCGCCAGGTGCGGGAACGCCTGGCCGAGGAGTTCCAGCTGATTGATCGCCATGGCTTGGCCGGATTCCTGCTCCTCTACCGGGAAATAGTCATGCTCGCCCAGGAAATCATGGAGGAGAAAGGCCTGGCCCATCCGGAGATTCCCCTGGAGGAGCGGCCGCCGGGCCGCGGTCGGGGTTCCTCGGTGGCCCTTCTGGTGGGCTACCTGACCGGCATCAGCCACGTTGACCCCCTTCGGTGGGGCCTGACCCTGGAGCGGTTCATCTCCGAGGACACCAGCCTGCTGCCCGACATCGACCTGGACTTTCCCCGTGCCTTGCGGGACGAGCTCATCGGGCGGGTGCATCAACGCTTCGGGCCGGAGCACGCCGTCCTGGCCGGAGCCGTCTCCACCTATTCGGCCAAGGGCATCGTCCAGGACTTGGGCAAGGCCCTGGGGCTGCCCAAAGAGGACCTGAAGCGTCTCTCCCGGCAGCTCTCCCGCGACGGAGCGAAACTGCGCGACGAAATGCTGGCCCTGCCCGATTTCCGAGACCGGGTGGATGCTCCCGGCTGGCGGGAACTGGCAGACCTGGCTCCCCAGTTGATGCACGCTCCCCGCAGCCTGGGACAGCACGTGGGCGGCATGGTTCTGAGCAGCGAACCCCTGCCGGAACTGGTCCCGATACGGGCCGGAGCCACCCCCGGACGTTACATCATGGATTGGAACAAGGACTCCGTTGCCGACGCCAACTTCGCCAAGATTGACCTCCTTTCCCTGCCAGTGCTGGACCAGTTGGAAGAGGCCCTGGACCTGATCGAAGCGAAGCAGGGCCGCCGTCCCGACCTGGGCCGGGTCAGCCCCAACGACCCCTCGGTGTACGACATGATCAACCAGGGAAAATCCAAGGGGGTGTTCCTACTGCAATCGCCGGCCCAGTTGAAGATGGCCCAGCGCCTGAAATCCCGCAACCTGCTCGACTTGGCCTACCAGGTAGCCCTCATCCGCCCGGGGGTGGGTGTTCAGGGCAGCGCCGTAAGCCAGTTCGTGGAGCGTTACCGCCACGGCGCTGCCTGGGAGTACGACCATCCCCTGGAAAAGCGGGCCTTGGAGCGAGGCTACGGCATCATCGTCTGGCAGGAGCAGGTGGTGCAGCTCATCGGGGACGTGGCCGGCATGACCGCCGCCCAGGCCGATGAAATCCGGCGCGCCTTCGCCAGGCCCAACAACGACCATCTCATCGCCCGGCATCGCGCCCGCTTCCTGGAAGGCACCGGGGAGAAGGGAGTGCCTAAGGATGCGGCCGAGCGGATATTTGCCAAGATCAACGGACAGTATATGTTCCCGGAAAGCCATTCCCACGCTTTCGCGGTTACCGCCTACCAGGCGGCCTGGCTGAAGCGGTATCACCCCCTGGAGTTCTTTGTGGCCCTGATTAACCAGAAGCCCATGGGCTTCTACCCGGTGGAGACGTTGAAACAGGACGCCCGACGCTTCGGCGTCCCGTTCCTCAACCCATGCGTCAACCGCGGCGGCGTGGACTGCATCCCTTATGACGACTCGCTGCTGCTGGGCCTGCGGTTCATCAAGGACGTGGGGGCAGCTTCGGCGGCGCTTATCGTTAGCGAGCGGGAGGGCCACGGCCCCTACGCCGGTCCTGCCGACCTGGTGCGGCGTACCGGGCTGAAACCGCAGGGGGTGGAATCGCTGGTGATGGCCGGGGCCTTCGACACTCTGACGCCCAACCGTCGCCAGGCTCTCTGGGACGTGGGCTTGGGCATCCGACCCGGCAGGAACGGGCAGCGGGCCTTCGCCGGCGCTGTGAATGGGGACGTTCCCAACATTCCCGACTTCACCGCCGATGAGAAGATGGCCGGCGAGTACCGGGTCCTGGGCATCTACCCCAATGGGCACCTCATGGAATTCGTACGGCCCAGCCTCGGCGCCGACGTGCTGCCCGCCGCCGCCGTGGACCGCGCCGCCGAGGGAGCGGAAATTCTGGTGGCCGGCTGGCCCATTGCCCGGCAGCACCCCAGGGGGGAGGACAGCACGGTGTTCGTGACCATCGAGGACGAGACCGGGGACGCTCAGGTTATCCTGTGGCCACAGGCTTTCCGGGAAAACCGCCGGCAGTTAGGCAGCCAGGTGCTGGTGGTGCGCGGAACCGTTTCCCGGTGGGACGGAACCGCCAACGTAATCGCTTCCGACGTGCGGGGCATCCACCCCCACGTGCCCATGCCCGCCTCCCATGACTGGCGTTGAGGGATCGGCGGAGGCGCTTGACCGCACAGCCTGCGGATTGTTGCCCTTTCTTGCCCTGTCATGCTCGACGTGATAGATTCGCCATGTTGACGTGGGAGGGATAACAGATGACCTCGGTGAAATTGACGATACTTTGCGCCTCGTTGCTGTCGATGTTCGTGTTGCTGGGATGTCGTCCGGAGGTGGTTCGTGAGGAAGTCGTAAGGGAGGTGGAAGTAGTGGTTACGGCCACGCCCGCGCCCGGCGCATCCGCTCAAACCGGGCAACCGTCCGCGCCGACCGACCGGGCTCCCGACCCCACGCCAGGCCAACAGCCCGCCGTGGCAACGCCGGAAACCTCCACCGCCGGCGATGTAACCGAAAATGTGTACCAGCTGGGCATCTCGGAAGATCTGACCACGACCAACTACTGGACGTACCTGGGGCCGGATGGGACCATCTGGAACTCGTACGTGCTGGGCGGCAGCAAGCCTTCCCTCTACTCGTACTCGGCGCAGCGGTATGACTGGGTACCGTCGCTGGCAGAGGATTTCCCGACGCCGCTGGCAGAGGAAACCGTAGCCGGCCAGAACCTCTGGACCACTGAGGTTCCCCTGAAGCAGGGAGTGAAGTGGAGCGACGGCAATGACGTCACCGCCGAAGATTTTGTCTTCACCGCGCATACTGTTGCCGAACTGGAGCTTTCCGGCAACTGGCCGTCCATAGTTGATTCCGAATACTTCGACCATGCGGAAGCGTTGGATCCCTATCGACTCAAGATCTACTTCAAGCAGAAGCCCGGCCTGGCGCGCTGGCAGTTCGGAATGGCCTTCATGCCCATTCTGTCGAAAACGTACTGGGAGCCGGTAGTGGCCGAGGCGAAACAGGCCGGCGATGTCATCGAACAGCAGAAAGTCCTGTACGCCCACGTTCCGGAGAGCGAACCCACCGCCGGGGGATTCGGATTCACCAGGTGGGAGCGCGGCGCGTACGCGGAAAAGGAACGAAACTCCAACTACTACTTCGCCGACAGCGTGGTAGCGCTGTACGCCAACGGCGCGTACGCTGAGTCCAAGACGGGAGCCTACGAGTTTACCGCATACGGCGAACCCGGCGGCGATAAGACGCTGGAGTACACGGTGGGTCCCTACGCCGGCAGCGCGATCTACTCAATCTACAGCAGCCAGGATGCCACGGTACTGGCGCTGAAAAAGGGCGACATCGACTTCATGCTGAATCCCCTGGGCCTTTCCCGAGGCTTGCAAGAACAGTTGGAGGGCGAGGACGGACTGGCGGTAATTGAAAACGCCTCGGACGGCATGAGGTATCTCAGCTTCAACTTCCGCAAGGAACCCATGGGCAACAAGGCGTTCCGGCAGGCGGTGGCAACGTTGATCGACAAGGAATTCCTGACCAGCACCGTTTTGCAGGGCGTGGCCATCCCCATGTACACCACCGTGCCGGAAGGCAACCGCGCCTGGTACAACCCCGACGTGCCGCTGATCGGCAAGGGTTTGAGCCGGGGCGAGCGCATCAGCCAAGCCGTGCAGTTACTGAAAGATGCCGGGTTCACTTGGGAAACGGAGCCTCGCATCAGCGAAGATGGCAGGTTTGTGGAGCAGGCCGGCGAGGGATTAAAAATGCCCAACGGCGAGCCGATGCCGGCTATGGAAATCCTGGCGCCCAGCCCGGGCTACGATCCGCTGCGCTCCACTTTCGCCATCTGGATTGAGCGGTGGCTGAACGAAGTTGGCATTCCCGTGCGGGCGGACCTGACCGGCTTCAACCTGATCGTGGACAAGGTGTTCACTCGTCAGGACTTTGATATGTGGATCCTGGGGTGGAAGTTGACCGCCTACCCCGACTACCTGGAAGCCTTCTTCCACAGCCGCCACTCAGGACTGGAAGGCCACAACGCCGGAGGCTACAACAACCCGGAGTTCGACCGGCTGGCCGACCGACTGCTGGCCGAAACCGACCTGGAGTCGGCCCGTCAACAGGTTTTCGAGATGCAGGCATTCTTGGCGGAAGACCTGCCTTACGTGGTGCTGTTCGACACTCCCCTGGTTGAGGCGTACCGCAGCGGCCAAGTTGATTATCCCTACACCGAAACTTGGGGCGGACTCCAAAGTGCGTCAGGGATGCCGGCGCTAGTGCACTTCAAGTAGCCGTGGCTTAGCTAACGTCTGCTTTCTGTACTGGCGTCGCCCCTCTGCTCCGGTAGCAGCGTGTCACAATGACTAATTATTTGCTCCGGCGGTCGGGCCAGATGGTCTTGACGCTCTTCTTGATTGTCACGCTCGCCTTCTTCCTGGTGCAAGCCCAGCCGGGGGACTACGCGGCGTTTTACTCCCTCAATCCCGACATTCCCGCAGAGGCAAGGGAGCAGATCAAAGCCTCTTTCGGCCTGGACAAACCGCTCTGGCAACAGTACCTGATTCACATGAAAAACACGCTCACCGGGAACTTCGGCGTATCCTTCGGCCACTATCCCCGCCCGGTGATAGAGGTGCTGGCCGAGCGGCTGCCACGCACGATCGTATTGTTCCTCTCCGCGACGGCCGTGTCGTTCTATTTGGGGTTCTTCCTGGGTAAGGCCATCGCCTGGCGCCGGGGCGGTGTGCTGGAGTATGCCGCGACCATCTCGGGTGCGACGCTGTTCACCGCGTTCACGCCGGCCTTCGCACTGATGATGATTTGGATTTTCGCGTTCAAGCTGGGTTGGCTGCCCGTGGGCAAGTTCCTGGACCCCCTGATCTGGCGCGGCGCGGAAGTAACCGCCAACCATGTGTTCAGCTATATGCTGGCCACGGCGGCGGCCTTCGTCGTTTTTGCCTTCCTGACCTTGCTGGTGGCCAGGAAATCGGGGCGTTTCGCGACGGGTCGGTTGCCGTTCCTGATTATCGCGGCCGGCGCGGTGGCCATTCCGGTCGCCTGGGCCTTCACGGGAATCGGTTACCTGGCGCTGGACATCCTGCGGCACATGATCCTGCCCATCGCCACCCTGACGCTCATCTCCTTTGCCGGCACCATGCTGCTGACGCGCAACAGTATGCTGGAGACGATGCGCGAGGACTATGTGATGGCGGCGCGAGCCAAGGGGCTGCCCGAAAAGGTGGTGCGGGACCGGCACGCGGCCCGCAACGCCCTGCTCCCGGTGATTACCAGCCTGGTGTACAGCCTCATTTTCGCCATCGACGGCAGCGTCATCATCGAGGGCGTATTCTCCTGGCCGGGCACGGGAATGACGTTGCTGCAAGCAGTGCGGTCGGAGGATTTGCCGCTGGTGATGGGCGCCATGGTGTTCATCGGGCTGTTCTCCCTGCTGGCCCACGTGATTGTGGACGTGCTGTACGTGTACCTCGATCCCAGGATCCGTTACCAGTGATTGATCGATTGCCTGATGATTGAGCGGCCGCCAAATCAACCGCCGGCGATGGGCGAAGGAACGTCCCTGTTTGAAGATGCGCCGGAGATTGATCTGAGCCGGGGGCGGTTGGACCTGGCCCTGGTGCGGCTGCGGATGGCGTGGCGGACATTGCGCGACGGTTGGGCGGTATTCGTGGAGAGTCGCATCGGCGTGCTGTCGCTGGCCATCATCGCCATATTCGCGCTGATGGCGTTCTCGCACCCGATCCTGATGGCGACCGTGTGGACGCCCGACGTGTATGACCCGGTGACGGGTTACGCTTTCGACCGATTTGAACACCCCTCGCCGCCCGACTGGAGGCACCCACTGGGCACCGACTCCCTGGGCCGGGACATTCTGAGCCAGCTCCTGTTCAGCACCAAGTCCGAGTTCATCCTGGGCATCACGGCTGCGCTGGTAACCGTGGGCATAGCGACCACGGTGGGCGCGGTGGCCGCGTACTACGGCGGGCTGGTGGACTCGCTGCTGATGCGGCTGGCCGACCTGATCATCGCCCTGCCCGGGATCTCCCTGCTTATCGTGCTGAGCGCGCTGTTCAACCTGAACCTGTTCTACCTGGCGCTGATCATCGGCGTACTGGGTGGTTTCGGCGGCACGGCCATCATCCTGAAATCCCAGGCCCTGAGCATACGGGTCAAGCCCTACATCGAGGCCGCGCGGGCGGCCGGCGGCGGCCACTTCCACGTGATATTCGTACACATCATCCCCAATCTTCTGCCGCTTTCGCTGCTGTACATGATGTTCACGGTAACCGGCGCCATCTTCGCCGAGGCCGTGCTGTCCTTCCTCGGCCTTCTGGACATCAGGATGAGTTGGGGCATCATGATTCACACGGCCAACACCGGCGGCTACTTGCTCGCCGGCGCCAACTACTGGTGGCTCATCGTCCCTGCCGGCGCGTCCATCACGTTGCTATGCAGCGCGTTCTACCTGGTGGGCCGCGCCCTGGACGAGGTGGTGAACCCCAGGCTGCGGCGGCACGACAGGTAATGACGATGACCACCGCAGACAATCAACCCCTCCTCAAGGTGGTTGACCTGTCGCTGTCGTACCTGACGCGCCAGGGGCCGGTGCCGGCGGTCCAGTCGGTGAGTTTCGAACTGGGCCGCGGGCAGTCGCTGGGACTGGTGGGAGAGTCGGGCTGCGGCAAAACATCCGTCGCCAACTGCCTGATGCGGCTGCTGCCCGACAACGGACGGCTTACCTCCGGGCAAGTGCTGCTGGAAGGCCAGGACCTGCTGCCCATGTCCGAAGAGGAGATTCGCCGCTTCCGGTGGCGGCGCATGGCCATGGTATTCCAGGCGGCCATGAACGCCCTCGACCCGGTGTACCGCGTCGGACAGCAGGTGGTGGAGGCCATCGAGGCCCACGGCATCGAGGAAACCACCGCCCAGGCTCGCCAGCGAGTCGCCCGCCTGTTCCGCATGGTGGGACTGGACCCGCAGCTGATGGACCGCTACCCCCACGAGTTCAGCGGCGGTATGCGTCAGCGGGCGGTTATCGCCATGGCCCTGGCCTGCGACCCGGCCGTTATCATCTCCGACGAGCCCACCACCGCGTTGGACGTCATCGTGCAGGATCGCATCCTGCGGGAGCTGAAAGGGGTGCAGCGGGAACTCAGCATGGGCATGATCTACATTACCCACGACATTGGCGCAGTGGCCGAGGTAACCGACCGGGTCGGCGTGATGTATGCCGGCCGCCTGGTGGAGCTGGGCGACACCGTTGACGTGTTACACGCTCCCATGCACCCATACACGGCCGCCCTCATGTCGTCCTTTCCCAGCATCAGCGGCGAAAAGAAGGCGCTGGGGACCCTGCCCGGCGAGCCCCCCAACCTGGTCAACCTTCCCACCGGATGCCCCTTCCACCCCCGCTGCGCCCATGCCACCGAGGAATGCCGGCGGGAGTTCCCGCCCCAGGCCCAGCGGGGCAGCCAATGGGCGGCCTGCTGGCACCCGCTGAATGGAGCGCAGGAAAGTGAGCAGTCCTGACAGTGGGCCGCTGCTAGCCGTTGACGGCCTGAACAAGCGCTTCCCCATCGGCGGCGGCCTGTTCCGCAAGCCCACCGACTTCATCCACGCCGTCGATGACGTATCCTTCCGCATGAGCGCCGGGGAGAGCCTGGGTCTGGTCGGTGAATCAGGCTGCGGCAAGACCACGGTGGGTAAGCTGCTGGTCAAGCTGCTGGAACCCACCGACGGCAGCATCACCTACCGGTTCGCCACGCCGGCCATGGACCCTCACCTGGCGGGACCGGTGGAGACGTCGAACATCAGGAGTCGACAACTGGGGGCATTCCGGCGCCAGGTTCAGATGATTTTCCAGGACCCTTACGAATCCATGAATCCCCGGCGCACGGTGTACGACACCATCGCCGAGCCGCTGGTGGTGCAGGGCATTGGCCACGTGCAGGAACGATTAGACCGCGTCTCCGAAATCCTAGACTTGGTGGGACTCACCCCGGCCGGCACGTTCCTGTTTCGCCGCCCCCATGAACTCTCCGGCGGGCAGCGTCAGCGGGTGGCCATTGCCCGCGCGCTGGTCATCGGCCCATCCTTCGTGGTCGCCGATGAACCGACCTCCATGCTGGACGTGTCCAGCCGCACGGCAATCATGCTGCTGATGCAGGAACTGGCGGAGCGGCTGGGCATCGCGTACTTGTACATCACCCACGACCTGGCGGTGGCCCGGTATATGTGCCACCGCATCGCGGTGATGTACCTAGGCAAGATCGTGGAGCTTGCGGACACCGAGGAATTGCTGCGCAACCCATTGCATCCCTACACCCGCGCCCTGCTGTCGGCGGTGCCCAGTCCCGACCCCACGCGCCGCCGCGAACCGCCGGATATACTGGGCGACCTCTCTCTGCCGGTGAACCCACCCCAGCGTTGCCGTTTCTACGACCGCTGCCCGCTGGCTACGGATCTATGCCGGCGCGAGCCTCACCCGCCGCCAGAGGAAAAAGCCCCGGGCCACTGGGTAGCCTGCCATCTGGCATGACTCGCATGTTGCTTGGCAAAACAAACCGGCCGGAAGGCCAAGCTGCGAGACGATCAGCACGTAGTCACCGTGAACAGCAACTCAGACGCCACCGGTGGTACAATAGGCAATCAGCAGGCTCGCCGGCTCTGGTCGCTAAGTACACGTGGTGATGCCGATATACGTGCAGCGGCAGCAAGCCTGGTCGGATGCCGCCCGGAGGTCTTCAAATGACGGCAGCATCGCACGTGGCCATCCCCGCCCGGCGTGGCAAAGCCGCTTTCGTGTCCGCTGGTCGTAGTGTACGGGTTATCAACACCCATGGGCAGCAGGTGGTTGACACTTGGGCTTTCCGGCGCGACGAACCGACCGAGTTCATGTCCATGGAGCACTCGCGTACTGCGTTGGGCCGCATCATGCCTACCCTGGGGCAAGCCATGGTCACCAACCGGCGCCGGCCTATCCTCACCCTGACCGAGGACACTTCCGGCGGCATTCACGACACCCTTCTGGCGGCGTGCGACCGCTATCGCTACGAACTGCTGGGCTGCGAAGACTACCATGATAACTGCACCGATAACCTGGCGTCCGCCCTAGCCGAGCTCGGCCTAACGCCGCCGGAAACGCCGGCCCCGTGGAATCTGTTTATGAACATCCCGGTAGCCTCCGACGGTACAGTACGCTTCCAGCCGCCGGTGTCTCAGCCGGGCGACTACGTAACCCTGCGGGCAGAGTTGGATTGTGTCGTCGTTTTCTCCGCCTGCCCGCAAGATATGGTTCCCATCAACGGCATCGCCTGTGTACCCACCGAGGCGCACTTCCAGGTGACTCAGTAGGAGATCACACACTATGACCACTCAACCCGTGGCAGCGATTGACTCCCTGGCCGCCAGTTCCAACTCCGCGATTGAGGCCGCCCGCCAGGATCTTTTTGACCTCTCCAGGGACGTACACGCCCACCCGGAACTGAACTACCAGGAGTACTACTCCGCCAACGCCTTGGCCGAGTTCCTGGAGCAACACAGCCTTGCCGTGGAACGGGGTATCGGCGGCGTGGAAACGGCCTTTCGCGCCACCATCCCCGGCGGCGCCGGCAGCGGCCCGACCATCGCCGTGCTGGCCGAATACGACGCCCTGCCCGAAATCGGCCACGGCTGCGGACACAACCTCATCGCCATGGCTGCCATGGGCGCGGCCCTGGGCTTGCAGGCCAACGCGGCGCAACTGCCGGGCCGAGTGGAGATAATCGGCACACCGGCCGAAGAGGGCGGCGGCGGCAAGATTCGCCTCATTGATGCCGGGGTTTTCGACGGCATCGACGCCACCCTGTCATCCCACCCCTTTTCCAACCGCACCATCGTGCCCGCCGTCGCGCCGAAGGGAGAAAGCTGGAGCCTGGCCATGGTCGGCTACCGCTATATGTATCACGGCAAGGCGGCCCACGCCGCCGCCGCGCCCGAGGCCGGCGTCAACGCCCTGAACGCCGTCATCCACCTGTTCACCGGCATCGACGCCCTGCGCCAGCACCTGCGGGACGACGTGCGCATTCACGGCGTCATCACCGACGGTGGGCTCGCCCCCAACGTGGTGCCGGAGTTCGCCGCCGCCAATTTCATGCTCCGTTCCCGCGATGGGCGATACCTCAGCGATGAGGTGGTGGGCAAGGCGCTGCAAGTGGCTGAAGGAGCGGCGTCGATGACCGGCGCTCGCCTTGAAGTAGAGGAGTTCTATCCCTTCTACGAAAACGTGCAGCCTAACGTAACCCTCGCCCAGGCCGTGGCCGCCAACCTGCAGTCGCTGGGCGTCAGGCTGGACGACCCGATACCGGGACGGGCCGGCAGCGGCGCGTCCACCGACTTCGGCAACGTCAGCCAGGTGATGCCGGCCTACGAACTGCGGTACGCCGTCAGCGAGACGCCAGTGCCGTCCCACACCCGGCAGATGTGCGAAACCGCCATCACCGATTACGCCCTTTCCAGCGCCTTGCAGGTGGCGAAAGCTCTCAGCCTGACCGCCGCGGACCTGCTCCGCGACTCCACCCTCGTGGAATCTGCCAAAACCGAATTCGCCGACCGCCGACCCTAGCCCCCGTCCACCTCAATCACGCAGTCGCAGATGACCGCCGTGTCTCCGGGTAGAGCGGCCATCCCCGGCGCCGAACGAGCGTGCTGGCCGCGTTCGCCATACAGGGCCACGAACAAGTCGGACGCGCCGTCCACCACCGCCGCTTGCTGGGTGAAAGTGGGCGCGCTGTTCACCATCCCCACCACCTTGAGGATTCGAGTAACCCGGTCCAGGTCGCCCAACTCCGCTTTCATCCGGGCCAGCAGGTTCAAAGCCGCCCAGCGCGCCGCCTCGTA
Organism: Chloroflexota bacterium; assembly: GCA_009837355.1. Taxonomy (GTDB): domain Bacteria; phylum Chloroflexota; class Dehalococcoidia; order Lucifugimonadales; family UBA3495; genus Bin87. The sequence continues at coordinate 22,871 of VXTR01000019.1, forward strand.
GCCCTGCTCCACCGTCAGGTCGGCCCCCAGCTTGCCGGAGATGCCCTCGCCCGTAGCCATCCGGGAGCCGACGCCGGCCAGCCACATCACGTTGCCGCTGCGGGTGATGGCTAAGTAGTTGCCCACCGGGTCCGGCGGCGGCGGCAGCTCGTATCCCAATTCGCGCAGCTTTGCCTCAACTTCGGCCATTGCGGTTTCGCCTCCCTGTTGTACGCCGTTATCAGCGTCCGCTATGGTAGCATTCGAACAGCATAATTTCAGGTCCTGACGAAAGGGGGACGCCATGAAAGGTATTATGGCCACTACTTCCGACCGCATCGACCTGCTGGAGCGCGAGGCCCAGCAGCTTTTGAGCTTCCTGCACGGCCTGTCCCTGGAGGAATGGCAGGCCGCCAGTGCCTGCGCCGGCTGGACCATCGCCGACGTGGTGGGGCACCTCACCAGCGTTGACCTGGCCAACCGTATGCTGCGGGGGCTCGACGGCGACCATTCTCCGCCGGAGGGTTCGCCGGCGCCGGAGCAACACGACGAGAGCGCCTTTGCCCAAAGCATCTACCAGCGCGCCATTGACGCCAGCAGCCGTTTGGGCGACGGGCTCCTCGACGACTTCGCCCAACGCATTGACGAGGCCATCGCCCTGTTCCGGCAGGTGCCGTCCGACCGGTGGCACAACCTGGTCTATTGGCCGCCGGGCCCGCTGACCATGGACACCCTGCTCACGCAGCGCATCGCCGAGCTGACGATGCACGCTTGGGACATTCGCTCCCGGCTGGAGAGCGACTACCACCTGTCCGACGGGAGTGTCGCCGCACTGCTGGACACCGTGGGTCGGGCCGCCCGCCGCGCCTTTCGTCCCGACCCGTCGCTGCGAGACCATCCCTTCCGCTACCGGTTCCAGATCACCGGCCCGGAGGCGCGGGTGATTGATCTGGTACTCAGCGACGCTATGGCGGAGATTGCGGAACAGTCTCCCAGCGTATTGTCTGAGCCGGCGCACGTAACCTTCGAATGCGGTGGCGAGACTTGCGTACTGGTAGTGTATGGCCGCCTCACGCCTAACGATGCCCTCACCGACGGGCGGCTGCGTGTGGTGGATGGAGAGGTTGTCCTGGCTGCCGCCTTTGGCGACCGTTTCGTCGGTGGCTGACCCGGGCCCGATTGGACGGTAGGCGGCGAATCCGCTCGGAAGGTCAGGGCAGCGCGCCCTCTCGCCTGAACACGTCGGCGAGCTTTTCGATGCCCTCCCATATTTCCTGCTCGGAGGGCAGGGCGAAGCAGAGCCGGATGTAGCTGGCGGCGGCGTCCGGGTCGGCGGACCATTCCGGGCCGGGGTTGAACGCGATGCCCTCACGGAGGGCCGGGCCGGCCAGGTTTCGGGAGTCAACACCGTCAGGGAGCTTGACCCACAGGTACATCCCACCCCGGGGAACTACAAACTCCACGCTGGGGCCGAAGGACTCCCGGAGGGCGCTGCTGAGGGTGTCGCACTTGCGTTGCAAGGCCGAGCGCATTTCCAGGATGTGGTTTTCGTAGTGATTGGTGAAGTAGTCGCCCACAATCATCTGGTCCATGACGCCCGTGCCGCCGTCGCCCTTGCGGGACAGCAGGCGGCTCATTACTTCCCACGACGCCACCACGTAGCCCAGGCGCGTGCCCGGCCCCAGGGTCTTGGAGAAAGAGCCGATGTGCAGCACCCGGTTAGCGTCGTCCAGGGAGCGGATGGCGTTTTCGTACTCGCCCTCAAAAATCAGGTCGGCGTAGCATTCGTCCTCGAAAATCGGTACGCCGTACTCCTGGCTCAGATCCAGCAGCCGCCACCGCCGTTCCATGGTCAGCACGGTGCCCGTGGGGTTCTGCAGGGTGGGGATGGTATAGATGTACTTGGGGCGCACTCCCTTGTTTCGCAAGTCTTCCAGAAGTTGGGCGAGATAGTCCATACGCATCCCGTCCTGGTCCAGCTCAACGGCGACGATGTTGACCTTGCGGCGTCGCAGGTTTCCCAGTGCGCCGGAGAAGCTGAAGGCTTCGACGATTACGGTATCGCCCTCCTCCAGCAGGATTTCGTTAATCAGCTCGATGCCCTGGCCGGAACCGGAGGTAATCAGCACGTCGTCGATGGTGGTGTGGATGCCCCGATGCTCCGCCAGCTTGTCCACCAGGAACTGGCGCAGAGGGAGAATGCCCTGGGGCCCGCCGGAGAAGTTGTACATGGAGATGTTCCTGGGGTCGCCGCGGAACACCCGGGCGGCGGACTCGATGAACTCCTCGGTGGGCACCATATCGGGGTCGCTGTGGCCGCCGATGAAGTTGTACCTGGGGTGGCCTTCCCACGGCGCCGCCGGAGCCGGCAGACCCCGGTTGAAGAGCGTGGAATAGTCAAGACCGTTCTCTGCCATAGACTCGACCTCCGGTGTCGTCAGCTGACGTGGGGCAGCACTTCCTCGGTGAACCGGGCCAGCTGTCCCATCTGGTCGGGCGAGGCAAACCGGACGATGAAGTAATCGGCCCCGCTATCCTGGTACGCCTTGATGGCGTCGATGCAGCCCTGGGGCGGGCCGAACACGCAGAGCAATTGCTTGCTGACGACGTCGTAGGGGATGCTGTAATAGGCGCGCATAAACCCGTCGCCCTCGGCCACGGCGGAGGCATCATCGTCCTTGAGGTTCACGGAGATGTACAGGCAGCGGCCTATTTCCGAAGGATCGCGGCCCATTTCTCCGGCCTGCTGCTCAATCCGTTCCCAGCAGCGGGTGAACAGCTCAGGCGACGGCACGTTGGTTATCCAAGCGTCGCCCTGCTCGGCTACGCGAGCCAGGCCCCGGCGCACCCAGTTGCTGGAAATCCACAGCGGTATGGACGGCTGCACGGGCCGTGGTTCCAGCTGGACGTTATCCAGCGGGTAGAACTCGCCGTCGCTGCTCACCGGCTCCCCCGTCCACAGCACCCGCATCGCGCGGATGCTTTCCTCCATCCGGGGCGCGCGTTCCGCGATGGGAACGCCGACGGCGGCGTGTTCGTCAATGAACATCTGGTTGTTGCCGCGTCCCGCGCCCAGGCCCAGGATGGTACGCCCGCCGGAGATGTTGTCGATGGTGGCGGCGGCGTGGGCCAGGTGCACGGGATGGCGCAGGGCGTTGAGCAGCACGGCCGTGCCTATCTTGACCCGATTGGTACGGGCGGCGATGGCGGCCATAGCCGTCAGCGGTTCCAGCCGGGGCTTGGAGGTTACGCTGTCGCCCACCCACACCGAGTCGTAGCCGGCCCGCTCGGCGGTCTCGGCCATTTGCCAGGTCTGTTCGACCCTGGGGCCGCCGCTGTCGGCGTACACCAGCACGCCCCGGGTGGGCAGCAGCACGCCAAAGTTGTCTGCCAACGTCATAGCGCTAGTCCGCAACTTCGACAATCATCTCAATCTCGATGGGCATATTGCCGGGCAGGGTGGCCATGCCGACGGCGGAACGGGCGTGCCGTCCCCGTTCTCCAAAGAGTTCGACGAGCAGGTCGGACGCGCCGTTGGCGACCAGGGGAGGTCCGGTGAAATCGGGCGCGGAGTTGACCATGCACAACAACTTGACGATGTGGCTCACCTTGTCCAGGTCGCCGATGGCGGCTTTCAGGTTGGTGAGCAGGTTGAGCATAGTCTGGCGGGCGCAGTCGTAACCCTGCTCCACCGTAACTTCAGCGCCGAGCTTGCCGGTGTGGAGCAATCCGCCGCCGGGCAGCCCCGGCCCGGTGCCGGACAGGAACACCAGATTTCCCGTTCGCACGAAGGGGATGATATTGCCGGCTCCCGGCGGTCGTGGCGGGGGCAGTTGGTAGCCCAGTTCCTTTAGCTTGTTCTCAATCTCGGACATGATAACGCTCCTTGCCTAATCTTCCCTGATGTCCTCGCCGGAGTCCACGCGGAAACCGACGCCGACCTTGACCTGGTACCAGTTGGCCCGGCCATCCTCAATGGTGCCGCGGATTTCTTTGACCTCGAACCAGTCCAAGTTGCGGATGGTCTGGGCGGCCCGGGAGATGGCTCCGTCCAGGGCCTCCTGCACGCCGTCGCTGGAAGAGCCGACCAGTTCGATTACCTTGTAAGTGCTTCCCACTGCCATGTTTCACTCCGTTATGCGCTGCCGGCCTGCCTCATCATTCGCGGGCATAGCCATGTTTCGGTTGCAGCGGCGAATATCATACCCATACCGGCAGGTTGGGGCAACCGTACCGAGGCTCCAAGGGCGGAAGGTCCCAATCGAGGAGCCGGTCGTAGCGGTGGTCCCAGGCATAGCGGAGCAGATTGCAGACCATGACGCCGGGGTAGGGGATTTCATCCTTGCGCCGGCTCTCGTTGAGGTATTCGGCGAGGTTGCCGTAGGTGTCGGACCGGAGGCCGGCGTCAGCGAAGCGCTGGATGACCTGGTGGGTTTTGGGAGGATTGGAGCGCTGCCAGTCGTCGGCGACGGCTTCGGCGACGCGGCGGGCTTTGATGATGTCGAGTTCGCGGGCGAAGCGGCGCTTGATGGCGTCAATGCGGCGGCGGAGTTGGGAGATGGTCATGATGGTTGCCTCGTGGGGGAACGATTTACCGGGATGCAGGGGATTATCGGGATTGGAGTGAGGTGGGTTATTGTAGGTGGCTGATGGCGTTTTCCAGGTTGTCGAGGTCGGAGCGGAGGTTTTCGAGGTCAGCGGCGCGGAGGTTGAAGGAAAGGGTGTAGTTGACGGCGCGGAGACGGATGGCCGGGTCGGGGTCGCTCATGGCGTCGGCGAGAACGGAGATGCAAAGAGGGGTGAGGGAGAGGAGTTTTTGCCGAGCGATGTTGGCGGATTGGCGGCGGAGTTCGTCGAGGCAATTGCTGAAGACGGGATTGGTAAGCCAACGGTAAAGGGTGGATTCGGCGACATTAGCAGCGCGGGCGGCCTGGGCAATGGTGGGGAGGCAGGCGACGATAGGAAGGGCAGCCTGCTGGCGTGGCGAAAGGGCGGAAAAGTCGATTTCCCTCCCATTTCCTCTCATTTCCTCTAATCCAAGTAGGGCTGGCGGCGGGTCAGGAGGCAGAATGGGAGCAGGGAGAGGGGTTTTGGGAGCGATTTCAGAGGTTTTGGGAGGCTGATGAGAGGATTTGGGAGAGCGGTTTTTGCGATGTTCGGACGTGGACATAGGGTAATTCCGGGCCTGGGTGGCAAGTTGGATTTGGATTGCTGGTTAATATAGTACGGATGTACGTCTAGCGGAGGCAAGGGGGAAGTGTCAGCAATGCTCATTCCATGCGGCGTATGCGGGGGAGGCCGAGCATGGTCATTACGCTGATTCCGGTCAGCGTCGCGCCGTTGATGAGCAACGCCATGGGCGCGCCCACCGCGCCGGCCAGGGCGCCGACCCCCACGTGTCCCACCGGCGCAAACCCGATGCTCAACACCCAGGAACCCATGGCCCGGCCCCGTTCTTCGTCGGGCACCAGGTCCTGCATCAGGGTTTTGTAGAGCGTATCCACGGAGTGGGCGCAGGCGTTGGTGAAGAGCAGCACCAGCAGAAAGGTGTAGATATTGCCGGCCAAGGAGAACGCCATCAGCCCCAAGCCGAAGCCGATGGCGGTGGCAAACATCAGCAATCCTTTGCGGCGGGTTGCGCCCAAGCCGGCCAACAGCCACAGTCCGATCAGTCCGCCGGCCTGGCGTCCCGCCGTCATCACGCCCAACCCCGTCGCCCCGACGTGAAGCACCTCTTTGGCGAACACCGGCAGCAGGGTCATGTGGGTGAAACCCAGAACCTCGGTGGTTGCCGTCAGAACCATGAGGACCAGTATCAGGCGGTGTTCCCGCACCACCTGAGCGTAGCCAACGAGGTTCCTCAAAACGGACACCGAGGACGTTCGCAGGGTACGGCCCGGATTGGCAATCGCCAGGATGGTAGCGGCGGAACCCAGATAGCAAACCGCCGAAGCGATGAACTGCCAGCCCGGGCCCAGCAGGTCAATCATCGCGCCGGAAGCCAGCGAGCCGACGATGCCGCCGCCCTGCATGGCCATGGCGCCCAGCGCCAGGCCGTTGAGGGCATGATGCTGGCCGACGATGTCGTAGGTGAACGTCTGCCGCACGGTGATGGTGAAGGCCATCGCGCTGCCCAGGGCCAGCACCAGCGCGATGATGACCCATACGCTGGCCAGCCCGAAGAGCAGCAGCAGGCCCATCAGCAGCGCCGCGCCGGACGCGCCCAGCGTGCCGATTCGCAACAGCGACCGCCGGTCCCAACGGTCGGCGATGGCGCCGGAGAGAATCCCCAGCACGAAGAAGGGCAGCATCCGCGCGCCGGCGCCGACGCCCACCATGAACTCGGAGCCGGTCAGATCGAAGATGAGCCAGCCCACCGACACCTGCTCCATCCCCGTGGCCAGCGAATACAGCACCGTCGATGCCCATAGCAGCCGGAAGTCCCGGAAGCCCAGGGACACGCCCCATTTCCCGATAACGTTCACGATTGGCGGATGATACACCCGCCGCCGTGAATCGCGCCGTTCGGGGGCCGCCCGGTTTCGTAGGGAATCCACCCTCGTCCACTTCGGTATAATAAGCGTCGGCATATTGCACTCGCGGCCCACAGATGCGCTGAAAAGGGGGACGTATGAAGACGATGATCGTGGATGATGGCTTGTTTTCGGCTCTTGAAGCCGCCGCCGAACTCAGCGGCAGAACAGTCCAGGAATTGGTCAATGAAGCTCTCGTGTCCTGGCTGGCGGACGCGGCAATGGATGATGCTGAGCACACCGCCATCGAGAAGGCTCGTGCCGAAGCTGCTGAACAGGGCGGAGTCGAGTTCGAACTATTCTTCGATGAGCTTTTGGAGGAGCGAACCTAATTGCCGTTGTCATATCGGATTGAGTTGGCGCCAGCAGCTCAGCGCCAGACACGACGTCTATCGTCGGAGGATGCCAGACGAGACGAGCGCACGTATAGACGTTTGTGAACAGGCGATTATTGCCTAAGTGTTATTATTCTCCAACGTCTGACCGAGAGCGAAATTCCTAATGAAATACGACACCATCATCATCGGGGCCGGGTCGGCCGGCTGCGTGCTGGCGAACCGGCTGTCGGAGGACGCTGGCCGTTCCGTGCTGCTGCTGGAGGCCGGGCCGGATTATCCCGATCCGGACCTGCTGCCCGCAGAGCTCAAGCATGACATGAACCAGGCTGCCTCCGAGGAGGGCGCGGCGCACAACTGGTCTTTCGTCGGCCAGTCCACGCCCCAGAACCCGCGCCTGCTCCACGTGGCCCGGGGCAAGGTAACCGGCGGCAGCAGCGCCATCAACCACCAGATCCTGCTGCGCGGCCTGCCCGAGGACTTCGACGCCTGGGCCGCCGCCGGCAACGACGAGTGGAGCTACCGGAAGACGCTGCCCTACTTCCGCCGGCTGGAAAACGACGCCGATATTCGCGATGACTTCCACGGCTCTGACGGGCCCATCCCGGGGGGCCTATTTACGCCCATAGCCACCAGTTGAAAACAATAGGGCCGGGGCAATGCCATCACAACCCCGGCCCTGGACAAATGTCCCCGCCAGTGGAGGCAATGCGCAGTCTAGCGATGTTAGAATGTGATGTCAATTAGGCATTCAACTTGGGAAAATGAACAGCGAACTCAGCGCGGACTCGCTGCCAAAGCTCGGGATCGGGTACCCGCCTCTTGCTGATTTCGTTGATAACTTGGTACCCTGTCGTTGACAAGTCGTTGATAAGTTCGCGTTCCATGGCGAGGATTTTCCTCTTTTGTTCATCAAATTCGTGCTTATCTGTGGTCGCCGGGAAGATTGGGCCGACAGCGACCATTCGAATTTCTCCGCATTGCCACGGGTCAATGTCCGCGAAACAGGGGGATTGCTTGAAGACGGAGTACGTCGTGCTGTTCTTCGGAATCCGATCAATGTGTATCCAGAAGCGACGGAATGGTGATTTTGCAATCGTGCCGTTGTTACTTCCGGTCATTCCGACGTAAATTAGTTCCCCCTCTGGGGATTCCACTCTAAGGACATACAGCCACAGGCCATCCATGGTTGTCGCGCCCGGGATTGATAGGGTATGAGTGCGAATTGGCATAATTTCCTTCCGATGTTTGGGTACTTGACGATGATGCCCGCTGCTGGCTGAATGGAGATAACACACCAGTGCCCACAGAGGACAGGAGCAGGACAATGCCTTTTTATTTCCCCCCAGACATTGATTGGGATGCCTACAACACGGAAATACACAGCATTTGGCGCTCAATAAGAGCCAGGTACCCGGATATTATTTTGATTCCGGGGGACACAGAAGACTTTGGCGTTGCATTGGCAGTGGTTTTCCCAGACCATACTCCGGTGTCGGAGCGTGGCGAGATCTTCGATGATATCAGAGGGATGCATAAACAGTCGCCCAACAAGTACGTCGCTAATGGGGACATTGTGTATCGTTACCATGACGACGAAATTCCCTACAGCGATATCCCTATCAACAACGAATGGGTTGACAATCTCCTAGGCTAACCCAGCGCAAGCGATCTCTACAAGAGCCCCAGGAAGCTTAGGCATCCTGGGGCTCATTCATGTCCATCAGCCGAAATCCTTTTGATACATCCGAGCCCAGTCGCCTTTGGGTATCAGACGCCAAGCGCCTGAATGTATCAACTGAAACTCCCGAGTTTCTTGTTCCCATCCGCTACAATGTCCCGGGATGTTGGGTCTCGGAAGATTGCTATATTCAATCCAATAACAGTATTCATCCTTGCTTTTGTACTTCATTGCCATTTCATAGCATTGTTCGTCTCTTGGCGCTTGGGACAAACCCGTTATTGCGATGAATTTGTATTTCTTTGAAAAACTCCCATCCCGCGAGAATGTGTACCATTTCTTACCAGCGTCGTAATCCTCCACGCCCGTGTAGCATCCGATGATGACCAATCGGTCTAGTACCACGGCATCCCGCTTGCTGTGAGCGTCTTCCACTCCGAGTATGGTTTTTATATTCCATTTGTCGGCAATCGTGGGAACCGGAGTATTGGTTGGTCTTTGAGTAACGGTTGGCCTCGGCGTAATGGTTGGCCTCGGCGTGAATGTGGGCGCGCGCGTCCGGGTTGGTGTCGGCTTAGGCGTCGCAGTTGGCTCAGGTACGGGCGTATATGTTGGATAAAGTGTATAGGTTGGGTATGGCGTGTAGGTTGCCGCCGGGGTGTGCGTTGCCAATGGTTCCAACGTCGGCATTGGTGTGTAAGTTGGCGCAGGTGTGGATGTGTCCGCTGGAATCTCAACCGTAATAGTCTCCGGCTGGCAGGCCAGAGCGAACAGGACGGCGGCGATGGCGATGGCTATGATGGCTTTCATCGGAAGCAACTTAGGCATCTTGGGGCTCACTCTTTTGTTGGTAGTTGGTATTCACGAAGTCTCGGCGTTCTGGTTCCGACCGGTCAAATGCCACCATGATGAAGTAGATCAGGGACCAGACCGGCACCAGCAACCAGAAGATTGCCCAGGGGTCTCTGCCCGTGTCTTTCAAACGGGCAACGAACGCGGCAATTTGGATGTACCCGGTGATGATGAAGCCAGCCACGACGGGCCACATCACCGGGTCGGTGCCGGTGGTGAACACATTCATCAAGACCGCCGCCGCAACCACGGCCAACCACGCACCCAGATACCAACCCAAGAACGGCGGGCACTTCAACCGCCCGCTGAACTTCAAAAACTGGAAAAATGCCATTTAGGAACCCCCTGCGTATTCGGGGGTTCTGCTTACTGGCAGCCCCCCTTGCGTTCGGATGGACGCTTGCCAGAGACGCCGACAATCCGCTGTCGCGGAAACCGCCGCAAGAGGAGCCATGTGAGGCTCCATCCACGAATACGGTTTCGCGCGGATATTGGGTTAGATGCGGACGTGTCCGCGTCTCTGGCAGGGGGACTTTATCAGCCCCGGCCGGCGGTGTCAATTTGTAAATTCGCGGGCGGCCACAATCCAGGGCATATTGGGCATGTTCCTGATACAGTAAAAAACCGGGCAGGGTGCATCCTGCCCGGCTCAAACCACAACCCCCACGGAGGCCATACTATGTCCCCAAATACGTCCCCATTGGAGTGGCTACAAGAACAATTATACCATATCCCGAATAGCGATAACAATTATTGCGATTTGCAATTTGATGATTTAACATCAACCGGAAGAGCCGACCGGCCCAAACCACCGCACCACGCCAAGCGATGGAAGCCGGCTAAATATCACCCGAATACACGCGGACGCGGCCACCACGCCTTCGGGGGTGGCCGATGAATTTGACTTACAGCAAACGCTCCGGCCCTATCCTTTTCGGTGGCCTTGGCGATTTCTACGAGGAAAGCGACCACCGGCGCTTGACGGATTTTCTGTATATCTGGCTGTCTGAAGGGGAAGACCCCCACGAGGACGAGATAGTGACAGGCGGCGGATTCTCAATCACACACGATGGCGAGATCATTTATCGGGATGGCTCCGAACTAATTCCGGAAGTCCAATTTATTGCCAACCGGGAAGCCAGAAGGAGTTATGCCTCTGATGCAGGACGAGACATCATCAGCACCCTTGAACTTACTGACCGACTGATACCCGATGAGGAAGCCGCTATTGATTTTGTGGAGGAAGCGATATGGGAGGGTGTTCCAATGTGTCCGCACTGCCTGTCAACCGACACCTATCGCACTTTGAATGGTAAGCCGATGCGCCACCGCTGCCGCGGATGCAGGAAGTATTTCTCAGTGAAAATTGGTACACCAATGGAAAGAACAATGCTGCCGCTGCGGACGTGGATTATTGCCATTCATTTGATGCACACCGGGCGCAAGGGCATATCAGCAATTCAGCTCCGCAAGCATTTAGGCATCACCTACAAGACTTCTTGGTTCTTGGAACATCGCATCCGTAAGGCAATGGAAGACGACAACTTCATTATGTCCGGCATCGTCCAGATTGACGAGACCTACGTCGGCCCCAATGAGCGGTGGAAGCGTGCGAAAGACAAACTCCATGATCGCTGGCAAGAGGGCAAGGTGTTGGTCATGGGCTTCCGCGACCACAACGGCAGAACTGTATTGTTCCCGATGCCCGATACCACCCGCAGGACATTGGAGGCGCAAATCCAGGCCAGAATTGAACCCGGCTCCACCATCTATACCGACGGTCATCAGGGATACATGAATATCCCCAACCTCGGCTACAAACATGAGTGGGTGAATCACAGTGTGGGCGAATTTGTGGACGGGATGGCCACTACGAACGGCATTGAGAGTTGCTGGACGTTGCTCAAACGTGGCTATGTAGGCACCTTTCACTACATGTCCGCCAAGCATCTTCACCGCTATTGCAGTGAGTTTGCATTCCGCCTCAATAGCGGCCCCGGCAACGGCTTGGAGACCATCGCCAGGACAATCAGGGCAATGGTGGGGAAGCGCCTAACTTGGGACGAATTGGTTTGTGGCCCGCCGGAGCAAAGCCGAGATGCGCATCTGGCAACGTAGCAGTGATGCGAATGTGATAAAATTAGACCCGGGCAGACACTACCTGCCCGGGTCATTTGATTGCGACCACCGTGCCACTCAGGAAACCAACTAAAGGAGGACAACCCTATGAACTCAGCAAAAGTTTGGGCATTCGCCTGGGTCACCTTCGCGGTAGTCGCTGCACTGATCTAGCCAGTACGTACATCTATTCTAAACTGCGACCCATCCCGTTGTAATTGGGTGGAATTAGTTACTATTTTATTCACCCGGGTTGCTTGATGCGGCTGCCGTGTTAGATTGCTTTCAACTTGTGGCTACGGGCGTAAATAGGCCCCCATCCCGGTGTGGCGGCACCGGCGGGACGACTGGCTGCCCCTGCAGGCGGCTTTCTACCAGGCTTGCCGCGACGCCGGCTTTCCCGACGACCCGGACCTGAACCACCCGGAGGCTACCGGCGTGGGCGCGATGCCCCTGAACAATCCCGGCGGCGTGCGGATGAGCACGGCGATAACCTATCTGGACGCCTGCCGGCATCGGCTGAACCTGACTATCCGGCCTGACGTGCTGGCTCGGCGCATCGTGTTTGAGCGTGGTTCGACAGGCTCACCACGAGCGGTTGGCGTGGAGGTTGAGAGCGGCGGCGAGGTATTCACGATTGAGGGGGACGAAATCATATTGAGCGCCGGGGCCATCGCATCGCCGCAGCTGCTGATGCTGTCCGGTGTCGGGCCGGCCGCAGAGTTGGAGTCGCTGGGCATTGACGTAGTTCACGAGCTGCCGGGCGTGGGGCGGGGTATGAAGAATCACCCCTCGGTTTCCATCGTGTACCGCTCGCAGCCGGGGCATCGGCTGGCGCCGGACGCGCCGCGCAACCAGGTGGGGTTGCGGTTCACCGCCGCCGGCTCGGCGATGCGCAACGACGTGCAGGTGCAGCCCACCACGTCCTACCCCGAAAGCAGGGACGCGCCCAACATCCGCATCGGCTGTCGCCTGGAATACCCCTACAGCGTGGGGCTGCTGACCCTGACCTCGGCCGACGTGTCGGTGCAGCCGTACCTGGACTTCCGCTTTCTCACCGACGAACGGGACACCGACCGATTCCGCGACGCGGTGCGCCGCACCGTGGCCATCTTCGAGCATCCGGCCTTCGCCGAGCTGCTGGCGGAACGGCTGTCGCCCACCGACGCCGACCTGGCCGACGACGACGCGCTGGACGCCTGGCTGCACCAGAACGCCGGCATCGCCGGCCACTCCTCGGTTACCTGCAAGATGGGGCCGGCGTCGGACCCGCTGGCGGTGGTGGACCAGTTTTGCAACGTGCACGGCCTGGCCGGCCTGCGGGTGATTGACGCCGCCGCCATGCCCGACATCGTGCGGGCCAACACCAACGCCACCATCATAATGATGGCCGAGCGGGTCGCGGATTTTATCCGGGAGGGCAGATAGCCCCTACGTTCCGTTTGCGGGAGTTCCTGGATTCCGGCTTTCGCCGGAATGACGGTGTGGGCGGGAATGGCGGCGCCAGGTGGAACATCTACTCAATGCGGTACACGCGGGCTGCGTTGTCGTGGAACATGGCGGCGCGCTCGGTGGCCGAGTAGCCGGCGGTCATGCGCTTGAAGGCGTTGTACATGACGTTGTAGGAGTAGGACACCTTGTCCGGCGGGAAGTTGCTCTCGAACAGACACCGCTGCGGGCCGAACTGGTCGATGCAGTAGCGCATCAGCGGCCCCATGGCCTCGGCCAGTTCCTCGGAGCCGATGGGCTGGGCCCTGGTGTGCCAGTCGAAGCCGTAGCGGGGCTGGCCCACGCCGCCCAGCTTCATCACCACGTTGGGACACTGGGCCAGCTTGGCGATGCCCTCGCGCCAGGCCGGCATCACCTCGTCGTCGCGGTTGGCGTAGGGGCCGATGCGCATCAGGCCGCCGATGTGGTTGGACACGATGGTAAGGTCGGGCACGGCGTTGGCAAAGTCGGCCAACTCGCCCAACTGCGGGAAATAAATCACGTTGTCGTAGGCCAGGCCGCGCTGGGCCAGAACTCGCGCGCCGGCGCGAAACTTGGCGTCGGCCAGCTGGCCCTGGACGCTGCGGCTTTCAACTTCGGGGTGAGGATCCCAGCCGGTGTTGTGGCGGATGCCGCGGAATCGGTTGGGACTGGCGGCCTGCAGCGCGTCCAGGACGCGCGCTACGTCATCTCCCAGGTTCAGGTTGGCGTGTCCGACGATGGCGGCGGCGGCTCGCGTGGGGCCGTAGAGTCCGGTGGTGCTGGCGGCGGCCAGACCCTGCACGAACTCCACCTCGCCGACAGGACGCAGCTCCTCCGGCCCGTCCGGGCGATACATGGAACGGGCCTCCAGGAACACGGTGGAGCGCACGTTGTGTCCGCTGTTGACGTCCGCCGCCAGTTCGTGGAGCAAATAGCGGTGGTAGGGAACCCGCTCCGTGCGGAAGTCCCAGAAATGATGATGGGCGTCGCAGATGGGCAGTTCGGGTTCCAGGGTGGGCTCGGTGGTCAGGGCCAGCCAGTCGTTGTCTCCGTAGGGCATAACAGCGCCTCCATACCGTGGGGTTGCCGCCCAACCCTAACACAGCAGCGTCACCCCACAGCGTACCGCACAATGAACCGGCGTATGGCCTCAAAGTACTGGCGGAAGCCCACGTACATCAGGTCGTTGTGCCCGGCGGCGGGGATGATGACCAGGTGCTTGTGCTCCGCCTGGATGTTGTCGTGCATGGCGATGGCGTCGGCGATGGGCGCCGTTTCGTCCATCTGCCCGTGAATCACCAGCGTGGGGATGCTGATGGAATAGACCTTGGCGTGGTAGGCGTCTTCCAGCGCCTGCGCCGCTGCTGCGTCCAGGCCGAGGGTGAACCGGCCCAGGTTGGGCCGCCCGCTCTCGATGATTACGCCGTTGATAGTTACGCCCCCCTCACCCCGGCCCTCTCCCGCCAGGGGAGAGGGGGATGATGCGGCTGCCAGCTCAAAGGCGCTGTGGCGGCCCATGGAACGGCCCATCACGTACAGCGGCCCGGTGAAGCGCAGCTCGGCCATGGTTGACCGCAGCCAGTCCAATACCTTGCGGGCATCGGACAGCATCGGATTGAACGCCGGCGAGCCGCCGGACGCTCCGTAGCCCCGATAGTCAACTACGAAGAAGTTGGCGCCGATGCGGTTGTAGAAAGGGGCGACGGTATCGTAGCCGGCCGCCGTTTCGCCGTTTCCGTAGAAAAACAGTACCGTGGGGTTTTCCCGTCCCACGGCAAAGAACCGGCCGGACAGCTGCACCCCGTCTTCAACGGTGATGGCGTAGTCCACCGCGCCCTCCGGCGTTTCCGTCCAGTGCCGGCGAGGGTAGAAGGATGAGCCAGACGCCTGGGGACTGTCCAGCGCGGAATAGTCAACGGCGGCCATGTCAGCTCTACCACTCAAAGCCGAGCTGGGCGTAGCGGATGAAGACGGTGCCGAAGGGGTCGCCCAACGGCCCGTTGACGGCCAGGACGGCGATGGTGTGCTTGTTTCCCGGCTGGGCGTCCGCGGTTACGGGAGTGCGCATGGACACGTTGAAGCCCTGCACGACGCCCCGGTCGCGGTTGCACTCGCCGTCAATCCAGATTTCGCCGTAGTCGTCCACGCAGGTCTCGAACTGGACGCGCATCCCGTTGGTGGGCTGGCCGGCGATGGTGTCGGGGATGGTGATGGTGGTGCGATACCAGGCGAAGGTGAAGCCGCCGGAAACCCGCCCCGGCAAGTCGTGGCAGATTTCCCAGCCGGAATCGTCATAGTCGGCCAGCCGCGCCGGACTGCCGCCGGTTGCTTCTGCTACCAGTCCGCCGTTCTCCTCGCCTGGAATGTAGCCCACGGCGTAGCGCCACACCGATGACATCGCCGCCTGGCCGTCCGGCTCTCCGATGTTGATGGTTGCTCTTGGCATATTCTGCTCACCCCCTTGTCAGTATGCTCTGCGCCACATAGTACCGCAAAATGTGCTTTAATGACGCCACAAGAGAGGTGGCGCTATGGCAAAGAGAAAAGGTACGGCCCTGCTGGTCGTCTATGCTGACGTTGACGTAGAGAACGACGCCGAGTTCAACGCCTGGTACAACGAGGAACACGTCCCGGAGCGACTGAGCGCGCCCGGATTCCTGGACGCGGCCCGCTACGAAGCCCTGCGCGGCGGCCCCCGCTATTTGGCCGTGTACGAGCTGGAATCGGCGGACGCGCTGCAAACCCCCGAGTACCGGCACATGAGCGAGAACCCCACCGACTGGACCAGGCGGATGTCGCCCAACGTGGTGGGACGCGGCACTCAGCGGCTGGTCTGCACCCAGATTTACCCGTCGGAAAACGACGACCACGTCATGGGCCGGGGCATGGCTCCCGCGCTGCAAATCGGACGCATGGACGTGCCGGCGGACATCGAAGAGAAGTACAACTATTACTACGACAACGAGCGCACGCCGGCCAATCTGCAGATCCCCGGCTGCCTGCACGTGCGCCGCTACCACGTGGTCGAGGGCAGCCCCAAGTACCTCACGATGTACGAGTTCGAGCACGAAAAGGTGCCGGAAACCGTAGCGTGGGAAAACCAGCGCAAGCAGGACCGGATGCACGATTACATCGGCGGCAGCTACGGACACGCCCACGGCTCGCCCGGCGTGTACCGACGCATCCTGCCACCCCGCGCGTTCTAGGAGCCGCGACCATGCCACGCCGTATGACGTCGCAGGAAGCCCACGACTTCCTGGACAGCAAGCCGGGCTGGATTGCCCTCACCACCGTCGGCCCGGACGGGTTCCCACACACCGTGCCCACCGGCTACTTCCGGCTGGGCGACGACATCCTGCTCGGCGTTCGCAACAACACCCTCAAAATACGCAACATCCGCTACAACCCCAGGGTCAGCCTGATGATTGAGAGCGGCAGCACCCGCCAGGACATCAAAGGCCTGATGATCCAGGGCAACGCCACCGTCATTGACGATCCCGACGAGTTCCTGCACTACGCCCGCGAGGCCGCCAAGCTGCGCGGCGTTCCCGACGCCGACCTGCCCACCGAGCCACGCCCGGGCGCGGCGTACATCAAGGTAACGCCCCACCGCATCCGTTCGTGGGACTACTCGGCGGACGCGGGCTAACCTTTGCGCCGGCATATCTTCCACTATTGACCAATTTTGAACGGCAGGAGGCCGAGAATGCGGCTGGAGAACAAGGTAGCCCTGATTAGCGGCGGCGCGCGTGGTATGGGCGCCGAGGAGGCCCGGCTGTTCGCCCGCGAGGGCGCGAAGGTGGTCATCGGCGACGTGCTGGACGCGGAAGGCCGTCAGACCGAAGCCGCCATCAACGAAACCGGCGCCGAATGCCTCTTCGTCCACCTGGACGTAACCAACGAGGACGATTGGCACAACGCCGTCGCAGCCGTGGTATCCCGATTCGGCAAGGTGGACATCCTGGTCAACAACGCCGGCATCTCCACCAGGGGCGGCATCGAAGACCTGACCGCAGCCCAGTGGGACCGCACCATGGACATCAACGTCAAGGGCGTGTTCCTGGGCACCCGCGAGGTGATACCTGCAATGCGGGACGCCGGCGGCGGTTCCATCATCAACATCTCATCCGGCGCCGGCATCGCGCCGGCTCCCGGCACGTCGGGAGCCTACGCCGCCAGCAAGGGGGCCGTGCGCCTGTTCACCAAGTCCACCGCCATCCAGTACGCCGCCGAAGGCATCCGCTGCAACTCGGTGCATCCCGGCCCGGTGCAAACGCCGATGCTGGGCGACACGCCGGAGGACGAGGTCAGGGTCGCCGCCCAGGTGGGCCGCGTTCCGCTGGGCCGGGTCGGACGGCCCGAGGAAATCGCCTACGGAGTGCTCTACCTGGCCAGCGATGAATCGTCCTTCGTCACCGGCTCCGAGCTGGTGATTGATGGGGGACGGACGGCGCAGTAGGTCCTGGATTCCCGCCTTCGCGGGAATGACGATGACTGGAAAGGAGATAACCATGCCGCCCAACCTGGTGCCCTATCTGCTCTACGAACCCGAAGAGTCGGGGATTCTGTGGATAAAGTTCAATCGCCCGGAGCGGATGAACGCCCTCATCGGCTCGTCTGAGGAGAACGGCACTGTGGCCAAGGTGGGCGAATATATGCGCGCCGGCGACGACGACCCCAACGTGCGGGTGATAGTGCTGACCGGCGTGGGGCGCGGCTTCTGCTCCGGCGCGGATATGCGTCGCGACAACGACCCGTCGATAACCGGCGAGAACTTCATCGGCAACCGGGGCACCCAGCCCGGCCCGGACGCCGCCCGCGAGCACTTCTACCACGGCTTCACCAAGCTGCACCGGGACATCTCCCAGGTCCGCAAGCCCACCATCGCCATGGTCAACGGGCCTGCCGTCGGCTCCGGCATGGACATGGCCTTGCACTGCGACATCCGCCTGGGCTGCGAGAACACGCGGTTCATCGGCTACCAGCAGCTGGGCCAGATTATGGAGAGCGGCGGCAGCTACTACCTGCCCAAGATGGTGGGACTGGGCCGCGCGCTGGAGTTCGCCTACACCGGCCACCTGGACGCCCAACGCGCCTACGAGTGGGGCCTGCTCAACCACCTGGTGGCCTCCGAAGACCTGGAGCAGACCACCCGCGACCTGTGCGACCGCATCATCCGAACTCCGCCGATGGTGCAGTGGATCAGCAAGCGCATCATGCGCGCCGCCCTGGACAGCACGCTGGAGACTACGATGACCCTAACTTCCAACGCCGGCGGCATCCTGAGCGGCTCGGAGGATGCTCACGAGGCCCGGCGGGCGTTTTTGGAGAAGCGGGCGCCTGAGTTTAAGGGGCGGTAGTTAAGGCTCTGGCATCCATTGCTGGCCGTTGCTGATGACTCGTGCTTGGTTGAAATTCTGGCACGGGTTTTTCTGTCCGTCGTCATTTCTGACCGTTCTTACGTTCTCTCGGAGCGCTGGCTTTGCCCAGCTACCCTGCCCTGCCGCATCGGCCCCCCAGATCTTGCGGGGAGGCAAGATTATATCGCCACATTCTGGCGCGCCTGCTGCGACGTAGTCTCCCCGGGATACGCACATCGCTGACAAGGCGCAAACGAAAGCTGCACGATGTTCGTGGTGTGTGATGTCGTTCAGACACTGTTCCAAGAGGCGACTGGGAGCAAATCGTTCGATAAGGTCGTGCAGATAGCCGTTTGATACTGCAATTTCCCAGTATCTGTCAGATCTTTCATCGTCTTCATTTTCGCCTTGTCTTTCGTCAAAGTCCCTGTCGGAGAGGAGGAAAGCAAGAAAGGCGTCCGGGTATGCTTCTACCACGCACGATCCATGAATCGCTTCAGGGTGGTGCGCCGCAGCTAAATCGAGACGCCCTTCACTTTGGAGTCGGAGGAGCAAGTTAGCCAATAGAGATGCTTGATGATGGAGGTGCTGACCGTTGCCGGAGTGGGTCTGTCCTAACTTGCAGCGTTCCCGAAGAAGACCTCGGTTGAGCAAAGCCTCGGCTGCTCGGTAACAGCTTACTACTCTCAAACCCGAGGCAAGAGGACCATCTATCCCGACTCCCTGTAGGTTTGTATGGTGACAGATGAGACGTCGCAAGTCTACCAACCGCTGACGAGTGCGACTGGTAGTGTTCCTCAATTCCCACCGAAACTCGGTTTGGTCAATTGTTATGAGGCACAACCCCGTGGTGTCATCGGATTCGGACCAACCGGGGTCGATGCCAAGGTAATGTTCGGGCATGGCTGTTATCTCGTCTTTACGGTCACTGGGCGGTAAAGAGTTTCGTCAGAAGCAGGATTTTGATGAACAAGATTGCAGGCCGCATCCTGAGAATCCAATAATCGGGCGAAACCTGCTTCTGACGGACCATCCTACCCGTCCGAAAACGTCAATTCCTGCCCGAACCGTTCGCCGTGGGTTATCTCGGCCATGGGCTTGCGCGGCGTCCCCGTTCCAGCCGGCCGCATGATGCGATAGCCGAAGGGGAGCACGGTGATTAGTTCGTGGTCGTCGGGGATGCCCAGCAGGGTCTTGGCTTCGACCTGCTGCTCGCCGCGGATGCCGACGAAGCAGGTGCCCAGGCCCTCCGACCAGGCGACCAGTTCCATTTGCTGCAAGGCGCGGCCGGCGTCCAGCTGCGGCCGGCGCGTTTCGCCCATCACCACGGCGATGGCCAGGGGAGCGCTCCCGATGAACGACCCCTGGGTGCAGATGCGTCCCAGATTGGCGATGGTGTCGGGATTGCGCACCACGATGAAGTGCCAGGGCTGCGTGTTGCTGGAGCTGGGCGCCCAGCGCGCGGCCTGCAAGATGCGGTGTAGCACGTCGTCGGGCACCGGGTCGGGTTTGAAATCGCGGATGGTGCGTCGCCGCCTGATACATTCAAATACGTTCATGTCAAAACCTCCGGTGATGCTCTCTGTGTGACTCAGTCGGCGATGTACGGCTGGCCCCAGCGGTCTTGGAACACCACGTCGCTCAGCGGGCCGCGACGCACCGGGCCGAAGTTGCCCATGGGGTAGCCGATGGGCAGGATGGCGTAGGAGTGGACGCGGGGCGGCAGTCCCAGGATGGCCTCAACCTCTTGTTCGTGGCGCAGGTGGCGGCTGGTCAGCGTGGCCCCCAGGCCCAGGGCGCGGGCGGCCAGCAGCATGTTCTGCACCGCCGGGTAGATGGACGCGCCGGCCCAGCGCGGCGCCGGCTCGTCGCCGTCGTCCTGGCAGGCCACAATCCACACCGGCGCCTCGTGGTAGTGCTCGGTGAGATACTCCACGGCGTCGTGCTGGCGGCGGTAGCGTCCGGGACTGGAGCCCGGCGGCGGCTCGCTGCCCCGGTAGCGTGGGCCGACCACCTCATCAAAGGCTTTCCGGTACCACTGCTGCACCTGCTCCTTGATGCTGCGGTCCTTGACGACCAGGAACCGCCAGCGTTGGTTGGCTCCGCCGTTGGCCGCCCACTGGCCAGCTTGGAGTATCTGGTGAATCAGCTCGTCGGGCACCGGGTCCGGCTTAAGCCGACGCATGGCCCGGGTGGTTCGCATGATGTGAAACAGTTCGGTTCCTTCTGGCATGGTATGAACCTCCGGTGTGTCAGAATCGCGGTGGCCGTTTTTCCAGGAATGCGGTCATGGCCTCGTGGGGGTCGGGCGTGGCGAAGCACAGGGAGAAGGTCTTGATGCTGTACTCAGCGGCGGCTTCCTCGCCCATCTCCAGCCACGCCGACACGATTTGCTTCTGCGCGGCCAAGACGTAACGACTCATCCCCAGGAACGTCTGCGCCGTCTCCAGGGCGGTTTTCTCCAGGTCGGCTTTCGGGACCACCCGGTCAACCACGCCCATTTGCAACGCCTCCTCGGCGTCGATGGTTTCGCCGGTCAGCAGCAGCCGGCGGGCCCGGCCCAAGCCCACCGTTGGCGGCAGCAGGGACGCCTCAATCACGGAAGGCAGGCCGACGCGCACCTCCGGCAGCCCGAACACGGCATCCTCAGCGACGATGCAAATATCACAGGCCAGCGCCAGCTCGAACGCGCCGCCCAGGCAGGGGCCGTGTATGGCGGCCACCACCGGCAGCGGGGAGTTGAGCAGGCCCCGGGCGGCGGCGTGCAGCGAGCGGATGAACCGCTCCGCCGACAGCGGCTCCAGGTCTTTCATCTCGTGCAGGTCAACGCCGGCGGAGAAGGCCCGACTGCCGACCCCGCGCAGGATGATGGCGCGGATGGACTCGTCCCGGCCGCACTGCTCGACCTGCTCGGCCAGCGTGCGGAAGACATCCGGCCCCAGCAGGTTCAGGTCGGTGCGGCCCTTTATTCCCAGGGTGGCGATGGCATCCTGCCGTTTCAAGAGTACGCCGGTGGTCATGCTGCTTTCCCCAATAATCAATCCGTCTATAATCATTCCGTCAGCGCCCGATTCTAGCATGGAATGGAGAAACCTTATGACTGCAAACCAGTGGCCCGACAGCGCCGCCGGAGCGGTGGCGGCGATTGAGGCGTTCATGGCGGCGTTGAACGCTTGCGACGACAGCGCGCTGCTTGACCTGCTGCACCTGCCCCACGTGCGCATCTCCGGCGGCGGCGTGGCCATCTGGCACGACCGCAGCGATCTGGAGGCAACCTACCTGAGGGATTTCTACCAGCGGGCCGGCCCCGACTGGCATCACACCATTCTCGATTCTGCCGACGTGCTGCACAGCTCGGAGCATAAAGTCCACGTGCTGATACAGTTCACCCGCTGCGACGCCGACGGCGCGGCCATCGCAACGTACCGCTCCCTGTGGATCATGACCCGCGTTGACGGACGCTGGGGAGCGCAGGCGCGTTCCAGCTTTGCGCCCTAATCCTCGCCGCCCTCCCAGCCTGAGATGGCGCAGCCGGGTTCGGGTTTGCGCGGGAAGTCTCGGCAGCACTGGGGCCGCGAGTCGTAAATCCGGCAGCCATTAGTGGCCTGGTCCAGCATCGGGCAAGACTCGCCCGGGTGGTCCAGGAACAGCAGGTTGCCCCCGTCATCGGCGGCGGGAGTGATTTCGGCCTTTACCCCCAAGCGGGCCGCTTCCCGGCGGAAGCCGTCAACCTCGCCCGGTTCCAGCCTCAGGATTAGGGGGCCGCGGCAGCACATCGCCCGGCACTGCTCCATGCAGATGCGGCTGGCGGCCTCTGGCGTGATATTGAGCATTGGCGTCATCGAGCGGGGGTTGGGGTGTTCAGCGAG
This sequence comes from Chloroflexota bacterium, assembly GCA_009837355.1. Lineage (GTDB taxonomy): Bacteria > Chloroflexota > Dehalococcoidia > Lucifugimonadales > UBA3495 > Bin87. Next base: position 45,068 of record VXTR01000019.1, read on the forward strand.
TCCAGCAGGGCGCGCGCCGCCAAGGCAACGTCGTCTACCGCCTGGTCAAAGGCCGGCGCGTTGGCTCGCGAGGGCTGACGGTAGCCGCTGATTTTGCGGACGAACTGCAATGCCGCCGCGCGCACTTCATCGTCGCTGGCCGGTTCGTCGTTCCGCCGCAGGGTCTTGATACTTCGGCACATTTTAGGTTTCCGTGAATGAGGGGGTTTGCGCGGTGGATGCCGGGGGAAATCCGGAATGAGGTGTAGGGTCCGGCGTTTGCCGTCGCCGCGCCCGATATGTTACCCTGCCTGCAGCCAATCTACCACCATCGGGAGGCGGAAAGGCGCCGATGATTACATTCAATTGCACCATCCAGGAAGGCATTATTCCCGATGACCTGCGGCCGAAGCTGGCGTCGGAACTGGCCCGAATCAGCACCGGCATCCTGGGCGGCAACTCCGACGACGTAACTGTGCGTTGGATTGAGATACCCCGCGGTTTCGGCTTTCGCGGCGGACATTTGTCCACTACCTCGGCGGTGCGCGGCGAAATACCGCCCGGCTGCCAGCAGGAAACACGTGTGCGGCTGATGCAGGCCATCCAGGACCGCTGGATGGAACTCACCGGATGCACCACCGCCGAACTGGTAGTATCCGCCCGCGACCGAAGAGAAACCTAGTCCCGTCAAAACCACCGTAAGGAGCGAAAACCATGCCGTACTACCGCTGCTTCACCCCCAAAGACGCGCTGACCTTCGAACAGCGCCAGGACATCGCCCGCGCCTTCACCGACATTCATTGCGGCAACACCGGCGCGCCCCGCAGCTTCGTCTCGGTGTCCTTCTTTGAGACGCCCCACGCCGAGCAGCCCGATTTCAGATCGACCTACTACGTGGACGGCGCCAACCGGGCCGGCCGCTCCGAGGACGTCAAGCAGCAACTGCTGGCCGACCTGACCCGTGCCTTCGGCGAAATCGCCGACGTGCCCTCGGACATGATTGACGGGCGCATCACCGAAAATCCGGCGTCGTGGACCATGGAAGGCGGATTCGTCCTGCCGGAACCCGGCCAGGAAGGGCCGGAGTGGTACGCTGAAGTGGCTGCGTCCGCCGCCGACTGAAGGCGGCTCACTCGCTCATGGTAACGTTCCTGAAGAAAATCGTTGGTGACACGCCGGAGCGCGCCGCCGAAAAGCTGCGCGGCCAGCTGGTTCCGATAGTCAACGAACTTGAAGACTCCGTCTGCAGCCTGGACGATGCCGGCCTGCGCGCCAAAACCGACGAGTTCCGCAGTCGCCTGGCCGACGGCGAGTCGCTGGACGACCTCCTGCCGGAAGCCTTCGCCGTAGTGCGCGAGGCCGCCCGCCGCCAGTTGGGGCAGCGTCACTACGACGTGCAGCTCATCGGCGGCGCGGTGCTGCATCAGGGCAAAATCGCCGAGATGAAAACCGGCGAGGGCAAAACCCTGGTCGCTACACTGCCGGCTTACCTCAATGCCCTCACCGGCGACGGCGTTCACGTCGTTACCGTCAACGACTACCTGGCCCGCCGCGACCCGGTGTGGATGGGGCCGGTGTACAACCTCCTGGGCCTCACCGTCGGCTGCCTCCAGCACGACGCCGCCTACATCTACGACCCCGAACTGCTGGACGTCGGACGGGGCGGGTTCGAGCATCTAAGGCCCGCGCTCCGCGAGGACGCTTATCAGGCCGATGTCCTATACGGCACCAACAGCGAATTCGGGTTCGACTACCTCCGAGACAACATAGCCACCAGGCTGGATTTGCGCGCTCAGCACGGACGCGGCGTTTTCGCCATCGTTGACGAAGTGGACAACATCCTGATTGACGAAGCTCGCACGCCACTTATCATCAGCGGCCCGGCCCAACAGCGCGACGAGTATTATAGAGACTGCGACCGGCTGGCCAGCCGTCTGCGGGAGTATGAGGACTACACCATCGACGACCGTACTCAGGCCATCTCGCTCACCGAGGCCGGCATCGCCAGGGCGGAGCGTCATCTGCGCGTGGAGAACCTGTACGACCCCGAAAACTTCCACCTGGTGCAGTACGTTGAGAACGCCGTCGTCGCCCACGTGCAAAAAATCAGGGACAAGGATTACGTCGTCCAGAATGGCGAAGTGATAATCGTTGACGAGTTCACCGGGCGTATGCAGTTCGGACGCCGCTGGTCTGACGGCCTGCACCAGGCTGTGGAAACCAAGGAGGGCATCAAGCCCCAGACCGAAAGTATTACCTACGCCACCATTACCCTGCAGAACTACTTCCGGCTGTACGACAAGCTGGCCGGAATGACGGGAACCGCCGTTACCGAAGCCGAAGAGTTCTACAAGATTTACGGCCTGGAAGTGGTGGCGGTTCCCACCAACCAGCCGATGATCCGGGACGATGCCACCGACCTCATCTTCGCCACCGACGATGGCAAGTGGAACGCCGTGGTCAACAACATCATTGAGAGATCTGGCTCCGGCCAGCCGGTTCTGGTGGGCACTACTTCCGTCGAAACGTCGGAATTCCTCAGTGACCGCCTGCGCAAGCGCGGCGTGCCTCACCAAGTGTTAAACGCGCGCAACCACGAGCAAGAAGCATCCATTATCGCGCAAGCAGGCCGCTCCGGCGCCGTTACCGTATCCACTAACATGGCCGGCCGCGGCACCGACATCGTCCTCGGCGGCGCCGACACCGACCGCGACGACTGGCAGGAGGAGCACAACCGCGTCATCGGGCTGGGCGGCCTCCACGTCATCGGCACCGAGCACCACGAAGCCCGCCGGGTTGACAATCAGCTGCGGGGGCGCGCCGGACGCCAGGGCGACCCCGGCAGCAGCCAGTTCTTCGTCGCCCTGGAAGACGAGCTGATGCAGCGCTTTGGCGGCGACCGCATCAAGAACGTGATGAGCTGGACCGGACTGAATGACGATGAGCCGCTGGAGAACAAGCTCATCACCAAGTCCATCAACAGCGCACAGGTCAAAGTTGAGGGACATCACTTTGACCTGCGCAAACACCTGTTGAATTTCGACGACGTGCTTCAGCAGCAGCGCACAGTCATCTACGAGCAGCGCTCCCGCATCCTGGCCGGCGATGGCCTGCAGCAGCGGTTGATCGAAATGCTGCTGGCCGAGTTCGACGACCTCATAGCGACGCACCTGCAGGCCCGCCACGCCGACGATTGGAACGTTGACGGTTTCCTCGCCGGCCTGCGCCAAATCTGCCCACCGCCGCCCGAGATGAACAGCGCCGAAAGCGTCCTGTCCTTACGCAAGGAGCAGATTGCCGACGTCCTGGAGCAGCACGCCGAAACCCTCTATCAAGCCAAGGAGCGCGAACTGGGTTCCGACGGCATGGCCACCCTGGTGCGCCTGCTGATGCTCAAGTCCATCGATACCCACTGGGTGAACCATCTGACGCAGATGGAAGACCTGCGCACCGGCGTCGGCCTGCAGGCCGTAGGCCAGCGCGACCCGCTGACGGTGTACCGCACCGAGGGCCAGCGGGCTTTCACCGAGCTGAACCGCCAGATGCAGCGGGAAATCACCCACACCCTATTTCACGTTACCCTGGCCCCCGAAGCGCCGGGGCAGCGGACACCTCCGGACGCTCCCCTTCAGGACGATGCCCCGACGGCGCGACGCGGTCGAGCCGCCGACCGGGCTCCGGTCAGTCCCATGGCGGCGGTGGCGTCCTCGGGCCGTACTGCCGTTGCGCCCCAGGCCGGACGCAAGATTGGCCGCAACGCCAAGTGCCCCTGCGGCAGTGGCCGCAAATACAAGCGCTGCTGCGGCGCTAACAGCTAACGTGTAGGGGCGAATGATCATTCGCCCCTCGGTGTTTAAACGGCTGTTGTTCTTTACTTGTCTCGCCTGAACAGCCGGCGCACGATCGTCAACGGCTGCGGCTGGGGTTCCTCCATCGCGATGGGCCGGTTCCGTCCCGTGGCCCAGCCCTCCGGGTCCCGCTCGAAGGCAATGCGGCAGCCGGCCGCGCAGAAGTAGAAGGTCTGACCCTCGTATTCGCTGCTGCCGCCGTTGGGGTTGTCGGTGTCCACCTGCATCAGGCAGATGGGGTCAGTTGCCGTTGCCATGCTCTTCACCAGCCTTTTCTAATAGTCTATCAGCCGGTCTGCCAGCCATAGCCGCACGAAGTCGGACGAGATGGCGAAGCCAAAGCTGTCAACCCGGAAGCCGATTCCCTTCCGGGTATTCACTCCAACAACTTCACCGTAGCGGTTGATTAGCGGCCCTCCGCTATTGCCGGGATTAATGGCGGCGTCCGTTTTCAGACACTCCACCTCTTCGTCCTCTCCCAACCAGGGGCAATTATGCTTTGTCGAAATGATACCGGACGTGATGGTCATTTCCTCACCAAAGGCGGACGTGAGGGGATAGCCCAGGGCAGTTACCGAGTCGCCGAGGCTGGGGCCGCCCTCCGGCGCGAATTCTAGCACGGATAAAGTCGCGATGTCCGGGTGACGCACTTCCAACACGGCCAGGTGGTCTATGTCCGAGTTTCCGGCCCTGACGCCGACAACTTGCAACCGCCTCTTCTCGTCGTCGGGGAAAACGGTCCACAATGCCCACTGGTCCGGAAAGTCCACGACGTGGGCGTTGGTGATGAGGCCAACCCGCTCCTTCCCTTCCGTTTTGAAAATGAATCCGGTGCCTATTATGCGGGTGTGATACCCGATGGGAACCACTGCCAGCTTGGTGCGTTCGATAACTTGCGCCAGCGTGGGCGTAGGTGTCGCCGCCGGCGCTACGGTGGGCGTGGGCTGCGGCGTCGCCGTCGGTTGGGGCGTGGGCTGCCCTTGGGGCGTGGCCGTGGGTTGGGGCGTCGGCGACGGTTGCGGCGTCGGTTCCGGTTGGGGAGTAACCATGGGCTGCGGCGTGGCGGTCGGCCGGGGAGTGGTAGTAGGCTGCGGCGTAACCGTAGCGACCTCACCCAGCATCCGGCTCACCCGCGCGTCCACCGTGGCCACGATGTCCGGCGTGATGGTGGGAACCGGCGTGTCCGTCGGCACCGGCGTCGGGACCAGCTCCGTCCCCTGGCAGGCCAGGAGCAGAACGAACGACAGCAGCAAGGCTCCCCTCGCCCAGGCGCTGTGCAATATGCTCATAGCCATCAACCCAGCCTGGCCCGTCGCAGCCGCAGGGAATTGCTGACCACGCTCACCGAGCTGAACGCCATGGCCAGCGCCGCCAGTATCGGGTTCAGGAACCCGGCGTCTCCGAAGAAGAACGTCAATCCGCCCGGCACGCCGCCCAAAGCCGTAAACACCGGATACAGCGCGCCGGCCGCCACCGGAATCAGCAGCGCGTTGTAGAAAAACGCCCAGAACAGGTTTTGCCGTATCGTTCGCATCGTGGCCCGGGACAGCCGCAGCGCGGTGGCGATCCCGGCCAGATCGTCGCGCATCAGCGTGATGTCCGCCGACTCCCGGGCGATGTCGGTTCCGCCGCCCATGGCGATCCCCACGTCGGCCCTCGCCAGCGCCGGCGCATCGTTGATGCCGTCGCCGGCCATGGCCGCTGCGTCGCCGCCGGATTGCAGCCGGGCAATCGCGTTGGCCTTGTCCGCCGGCAGCATCCCGGCGTGATATTCCTCGATGCCACACTGGGCCGCCACCGCCGCAGCTACTTCGGGCCGGTCTCCGGTCAGCATCACCACGCGCACGCCCAGCGACCGCAGCGACGCCACCGCCTCCGGTGTGCCGGGTTTTACCGCGTCGGCCACTGCGATGACTCCCAGCATCCGGCCGGCCACCGCCACGAACACCGGCGTGCTGCCCTGGCCGGCGAGCCGGTTGGCGGCATACGACAAGTCGGCGTCCATCGCTGCGCCCGCGCCCATCACGATGGACTCGTTGCCCACCGCCACCGCCTGCCCGTCCACGGTGGCCGTTACGCCGGCCCCGCGTTGCGCCACGAAATCCGTGGCGGCGGCCAGCGTCAGGCCATCCTCCCGGGCTTGCTCAACCAGCGCCTTGCCGATGGGGTGCTCCGAAAACTGCTCCGCCGACCCCGCCCAGCGCAGCACGTCGGCCTCTGCAACTCCGTCGGCAGCGACCACTGCCGACACCCTGGGTCGCCCCAGGGTCAGCGTGCCCGTTTTGTCCACCGCGACCACGTTGACGCGATGGGCCGTTTCCAGCGCGGTTGCGCTGCGTATCAGGATGCCACGCTGAGCGGCCCGACCCACTCCTACGATGATGGCCGTCGGAGTGGCCAGGCCCAGGGCGCAGGGACAGGCGATGATGAACACGGCCACCAGGGTCAGCATGGCGTAGGAAATGCTGGGCGTCGGCCCCAGGAACAGCCAGACCAGCGCGGCGGCAATGGCAATCAGTCCCACCGCCGGCACGAACCACGCCGATACGCGGTCGGCCAGCCGCTGCACTGGCGCCGCCGAACCCTGGGCTTCCTCCACCAGCCGGATGACCTGGGCCAGCGTGGTGTCGGCGCCTACCCGGATGGCGCGCATCAGGAAGCCGCCGGTGCCGTTCAGGGTGCCAGTAGCGACGCTGTCGCCGGTGGCTTTTTCCACCGGCATACTCTCGCCGGTGAGGGCGGACTCATCCACCTCGGTAGCACCGCTGACTATCTCGCCGTCCACGGGGATTTGCTCACCGGGCCGCACCGCCAGACGGTCGCCCACGGCCACCTGCTCAACGGGAACCTCAGTGATGTCGCCGGCGTCATCCAGCAGGTGCGCCGTCGGTGGCCGCAAATCCATCAAACGGCCGATGGCGTCCGACGTCCGCGAGAGGGCGCGGGCCTCCAGCCATCGCCCCAGCAGCACCAGGGCGACGATGATGGCGGCCATGTCAAAGTGCAGCCCGTGTCCAACCACCTCCAGCGCGTCGGGTGCGAAAAGCATCAGGAGCACCGAAATGGCGCTGTAGCCGTAGGCCACGCTGGTGCCCAGGGCAATCAGCGTGTGCATATTGGGCTGCAAGCGGCGCAGTCCGGCCCATCCCGCCACGTAGAAGGGCCAGCCGGCCCACAGCTGCACCGGCGTCGCTACCGCCCACAGCAGCAGGGGATACCACCGGAGCGCCACCAACCCCACTCCGTCCTGCCATGGCAGCGCAACGAAGCGGGAAAGCAGCAGCAGCAGGATGCCGCCGGCCATGGCCACCAGCAGCCGACGGAGCAAGTCTCGCTCTTCGTCGCTGCGGGCGTGGGCTGCTGACACCTCTCCGGCATCAGTGTCCAGGCGATAGCCGGCGTCGGCGACGGCACGGGCCAACTCGTCCAAGGGCGGGTCGGCGACGGCATCGGCGTCAAGGCTTACGGTGGCGCGGGCCGTGGCCAGGTTCACCGACACGTCGGCGACGCCGGGCACGGTTCGCATCGCCTCGCCCACGTGGTACACGCAGGCGGCGCAGGTCATGCCGGCGACGGGGAAGGTGAGGGTATCGGAACGGGATTGGGCCATAGGCCCATTATAGCAACCGCGGCAGCTAGGCCGGGCGGAACATCGGGAGGGTAATGTTGTCGTCGATTTTCTCGAAGACTACCGTTACGGGCATGCCGCACTGCACGGCGTCGGGTCGTATTTCGCCCTCGGCGAAGTCGATGCCAACCAGCCAGGTGGGGATGCGCGCGCCCTCTTCCAGCTCGACGACGGCGGTGATGTAAGGAACCTTGTCCCGGAAGGCGGGGATGGGAGCGCGGTGGACGATGGCGAAGGTGTGGAGAGTGCCGCGTCCGCTGCTCTGAACCCACTCGGTTCCGGGGCGGAAGCAGTCGGGGAAGGGGCAAAAGTCGCGAGGGTAGAAGAAGGTACGTTCGCCGCAGGCGCAGCGGCGCAGCCACAGTTCGCCGGCCTTGCACTTTTCCCAGTAGAAGTCGGACTCGGGCTGCGGCACCGGCAGGGGAATCTGAGGAGCGGCGGTTGTCATCTTGCAAAACTCCGGTTGAGGGATTGGACGCCGGCAAGGATAGCACAGACGGACGCCAGCGCAAACACTCACCGCACCGCCGGCATTACCTCCGCCGCGATGGTCTCCATGGCGGGAAACACCTCGGCCGGGTCGCCGGAGTAGGGCGACACCACCATGCGGGAAACGCCAACGTCGGCCAAAGCCTGGGCGTTGGCCCGCATCTCCGCCGGCTCCGTGCCCAGCGTAAACCGACCCGGACGGCCACCCTGCAAGGGCACGCTGACCGACACGGGAATGGACGCCGGGTCGCGGCCGGCTTGCTCCGCCTGCTCGTGCAGGTAGCGGATGCCCTGGGCCAGGTCTTCCGGCGGCATGGCGGTGGGATGCCAGCCGTCGCCGCGGCGCGCTGCCCGGCGGATGGCCGCCCGACTGGTGCCGCCAATCAGCAGCGGGATGCCCTCGGCACGAACCGGACGCGGCGAAAAGGCCATGTCGGAGAACTGGAAGAACCGTCCCTCGTGGCGGGGATCGTCCTCTTGCCAGAGCGTCTTCATGATGGCGATGGACTCGTCGGTGTACGGGCCGCGCTCGGCAAAAGGCACCCCCATGGCCTCCAGCTCGGTGTCAATCACTCCCACGCCCACGCCCAACGCGACGCGTCCGCCGGAGAGCTGGTCCAGCGTCGCCGCCTGCTTGGCCAGCCGCATCGGGTTGTGATAGGGCAGCACCAGCACGCTGGTGCCCAGGATGACCCGCTCCGTCTGCGCGGCGGCAAAGGCCAGGATGGTCAGCGGGTCGTAGTAGGGACGCCGGCCGATGCGTTCGTACACGTAGCTCACGTTGAACACGTGGTCGCTGGCCCACACGGAATCGTAGCCCAGCTCCTCGGCGCGGGCGGCGACGCTCACCACGTCCCGCACGTCGGTGAGGCCCTGGTTGTTGGAAAGGGAAAAGCCGATGTTCATGGTCAGTCCTCAAAGAAGCGGCGGCGTCAAACCAGGTGGACAATCTTCACGTCGCCCCAGTGTCGCTGCAGGTGCTCGGCAACCAGGCGACGATGGCAGCGGTCAGCGGTAGGCTCGCTGCACAGCAGGCAACTATCGGCGATTATATCCCGTGGCAGGGAAGCGTGGATGAGGCGGCGCTCAATCTGGCGGGTGAAGATGGGAACGTACTCGTCCCAGGTAACCCGCTTGCCGCGATAGGCGTCCAGCAGTTCGTCAGAGGGGGCCAGCTTGGGCAAATGGATATAGTCCATTCCGCACAATTCCCGCAGAAACCACGCCAGGTCATCCTTCTTGGAAAATCCGGCAAGCCCCGAGGTGTTGCGCCGACGGATGTCCACTACGCGCTTGGCGCCGGACTCCCGCAGCAGGCCAAAAAACTGCGCAGCCGACTTGCGCGTAAAGCCAATGGTGTAGAGTTTCATAGGGCACCATGCCAATCGTCGCCGGCGGGCGGCGGTCTCTCACCGACGTAAGCGAACTTGCGCACCTGACGCTCCAGGGCCTCGGCGATTACATCGTCGCGGGTGCGGAACATATCACCGTCGGGGGGCAGTTTGTGAACCTCTACCAGCCGCAGCATGGTAGCGTCGTGAGCTTCCAGCCCGCCGTCTGCCAAGATGTGGCCGACGGCGACGCCACGCTCCACCAGGTTGCGGGCCACGAGCAGCGTGCGGTGGCACTCCAGCGGCTCCTTTTCGGTGCACACCAGGGCGACTTGTCCTTCGTCGGCAGCGCGGATGACCCGGCGGATGCCGTCGTCAAAGTCGTCGCTATCGGCTACGCGGTTATACCGGACGCGCCCGTCAGCGTCGTAAGATGAACGGTCCGCAGGCCGGCCACCCAGCTCGCCACCCAGGTAGGTGTAGCCAATGCCGACATCCTCCAGCGCACTCCGCAGGGCGTCGTGATTGAACTGCGACGCATAGCGGCTGTACGGAGCGGAGCGGACATCGACCACCTCGTCAACGCCGTGTCGCACCAACAGTTGCAGGAACGCGTCTGCCTCATGGTTGGAATGGCCGACGGTAAGGATGGGATATTGGGTCAGGCTCAATATGTAGTCCTCCGTCAGGGCTTGATTATAGTCGCGATGAGTTTGTAGGCATAACCCTCGAAGGGTTCGCCCAAGCTAATGACCAAATATCTCTCGCCTACCGGATAGTCGCGGTACGACAAGTTCACTGAGCCGTTTTCGCTTTCCGGGTCGGTAATGCGAAGGCAATACTCCTCGCCGTCATAGTTGAACGAACCGCGCAGTATGGGGAAATCGGCACTAGGGTGAGAGGGTTCGGACACGGTTACGGTCAATGCGCTAACTCGTATCAGACGCAGCGAGTTATCAATAGCGTCGGTATCATCAATGGGAACCCGGTCGTTCTGGCCGGCGAGTGTACTATAGCCATTAGTCCAGAGTGGAGCATCCCGGTCAGTCATGGAATGCAGGTCGTTCCATAATACGCGCCCGGTTTTAGTCCAGCGGAGGCCGGGGTTTAGCAGCCAATTTTCCTGCTGGTACGTTTTGGGGTGAGGTCTGAGCAGGGGCACGTCGATAATGTCCAGCACCTGTGGGTCTTCGCCGTCAGCATAGCAGCGCTCCCGTTCCGAAACCTCTTCATTCTCCCGGCTGCTGACCGGGCGAATCCAGCCGCCCGCCCTCCTATCGGGCAGCAGTTCCTTGCCCGCAACGCAGCGCCCGCCATACTTGCGAGAGTTGGCAAGACAGACGATGCGCTTGACGGTGGGAGCAGCAGGCATATATCAGTCTGCCACGTGGGACTGCCTCTCCGCATCGCGCGCGGATTCTGCGGCCACGAAGTACGACGCCGGGTAGAGGTAATCCTCTTCCGTCTCGTCGATGACGCGTATGAGGCCGTGCTGCTCGGCTTCTTCATCCGGTATCGTACGATAAGTTTTTTGCACTACCAGTGAGGCCTGATAGCCGTCGCTGTTGATGCAGATAACCTGTTCGGCGTCCATAAGGCTCATTTTAGCAACCGTTCTGCCGCCTCCAAATACCCCACCGCCGCCCCAACGTCCAGCACGTCATCCGCGTCGCGCAGCCGTCCCTCGGCGTCGATGCTGACGTGGCCCCACTGCGGCAGCAGCGGCGACAGCAGTTCGTAGATGTTGTCAGCGCAGAGGCCGCCGGCTACCACCAGCCCCAAATCCGGCGCAGCCTCAGCGATGGCCGACAAGTACCGCGCCGACGCTGCCGCGTCCAGCGGCCGGCCCAACCCCTCCGAGGCGTCCACCAGCACGTCGGTAACGATGCCAGCGTACTCAGCGCAGCGGCCAGCCAGCGCGATGGCATCGCCGTTCACCGACGCCATGGCCTCCCGCCCGGCCTGCAGCACGATGCGTTGCGGATGGCTGCGACGCCGATACTCAACCAGCGCCGACGGTTCGGGCCAGGGCGCGCCGCGCGTGGCGTTGATCTGCACGCCGTGGCAGTTAGGGCCGCCCACCTCGCTGGCCCGCGTCAGCGCGTCGGCCAGGTTCGCGCCCGGCTGCGGACGGTAATGGACCAGGTTCAAACAGCGCGGGTCGTCAGCAAAGATGCCGGCGATGGCGTCCGTCGCCGGGCAGCGGTTGGCCGCGTCGCTGGGCTCGCCGGCCAGCAGGGCGTTGCTGAGCAGGACGCCGCACATCAGCAGCCGCTCCGGCGCATCGGGCAACGACGCTAGAACCGCGGCAACCTCGTCGGGTGAAGTAAAGCCCGTGATACCGATGTAGGGCATCATCACCCGCCGTTCAACCCCAGCTGCTCGGCGGCCATCTGCCGCAGCAGGTACTTCTGCACTTTGCCGCTGGAGGTCATCGGGTAGTCGTCCACCACCAGCAGATGGCGCGGAATCTTGAAACTGGCCATCTTGCCCCGGCAGAAGGCGTCCAGGTCGCCGTCGTTGATGGCCTGGCCCGGCTCCACTACCACGCAGGCGCAGGCGACTTCCGACAGGCGCGGGTCCGGCACGCCGATGACCTGCGCCTTGCTGATGGCGGGATGCTCCAGCAGAAACGCCTCCACCTCCGTGGGGTCAACGTTCTCGCCGCCCACCTTGAGCATATCCTTGTAGCGGCCCAGGAAACGCACGCTGCCGTCGTCCCGGATAGTGGCCACGTCGCCGGTGTGGAACCAGGCCTCGCCGTCAATCGCCTCGGCGGTGGCCTCAGGGCGCTTGTAGTAGCCCTGCATGGTGGCGTAGCCGCGCACGCACAGCTCGCCCATGGTGGACGGCGGCAGCACGTCGCCGGTGTCGGGGTCGATGACCTTGAACTCGTAGCCGGGCAGCGGGTGTCCGCTCTCCACGCAGCGGTCGTCAACGGGCGCGTCCAGGAACGTCCGCGTCGCGCCGACGCCGACCTCGGTCATGCCCCAGGCGGACAGGGTGGGACAGAACTTCTCCTGCGCCAGGCGGGCGACGGGTTCGCTGCTGGCCATCCCCACGGCGAGGAGAATGGTGCGCAGACTGCTGCGGTCGGTTTGGTCCACGTCGGGATGGTGGCACAGGTCGTAGAAGTGGGCGTCAAAGCCGTTCATCACCGTGGCTTGCTCCGCTTCAATCAGCCGCAGCGTCTCGCCGGCCTCAAACATGGTGGTCAGCACGACTTTCGCGCCGGTAACCCACGACATCAGCGGCCCCTCGTACAGCCCGAAGCAGTGGAACAGGGGCAGGTACATCAGGATGACGTCCCGAGACGACATAGCCATCCGGTTGGCGGCGTCCGTGATGGTGCGGATGGGATTGTGGCAGTGCATCACCCCCTTGAGCCTGTCCCAGAAAACCCGTGTACGACCCGCAAGGAGTGGTGAATGCCTAT
>VXTR01000012.1 GCA_009837355.1 Chloroflexota bacterium
GGGACTGACGGCGACCAAAGTGAATTCCGGAAACCGACCTCAGGCAGGCTACCCAACCAACACCAACCACAGGAGGAACCCCAACGAAACCGACACCACGAAACGGAACCATCCGCCAAACCAACCCTGAAAATCCCCAAGCCCTGCGAACCCTGATTGTGACGGCGCGGCCCCACTGCGAAAGCGAGTACACGCAAGCCGCCGGCACCTTGGAAAAATGACAGCGTGGCGGCCTTTGTGCTACCATCTTGATGCTGTTATCGCCGGCAAGCGCCGTTTTTTCACTCCTGATTTGCCGGTTTTTGCCGGCTGCCCTTTTCGCAATTGCACGCACCAATCCGGCGCCGGCCCGGAGGATTTCTGTCTTCATGCCCAAAGTACTCATTACCGACAACGTGGCCGCCGAAGGCATCGACCTGCTCAAGAATAGCCTGCCCGTCGATGTCAAGCGCGGCCTCTCTCCAGACGAACTCATTGCCGCCATCCCGGAATATGACGCCTTGGTGGTGCGCAGCGAGACCAAAGTTACTGAGCCGGTAATAGCCGCCGGCGCTAACCTCAAAGTCGTCGCACGCGCCGGCATCGGCGTGGACAACATCGACCTGGACGCCGCCACCCGGGCCGGCGTGGCCGTGGTCAACGCGCCCATCGGCAACACCGTCGCCGCCGCCGAGCACACCGTTGCCCTGATGCTGGCCCTGGCCCGCAACGTGCCCCAGGCCTATGCCTCCATGAAGGAAGGACAGTGGCAGCGTTCCGCTTTTATGGGCATCGAGGTTCGCAACAAGACCCTGGGCATCATCGGCCTGGGCCGCGTCGGCTCCGAAGTAGCCCGTCGCGCCGCCAGCTTCGGGATGCGATTGGTAGCCTACGACCCTTTCGTCGCTCCCGACTTCGCCGCCCGCATGAACGTGTCGGTGATGCCGTTGGACGACGTGCTGGCGCAGGCCGACTTTATCACCCTGCACACTCCCTTGACGCCGGGCACCACCAAGCTCATTTCCGCGCCCCAGTTGGCTATGATGAAACCCGACGCCCGCCTCATCAACGTCGCCCGCGGCGAGTTGGTGGACGAGGACGCGCTATTGAATGCCTTGGAAAACGGACAGCTGGCCGGCGCCGCCCTGGACGTTTTCACGGAAGAGCCCCCCGGCGATTTGCCTCTGCTCAAACATCCCAAGCTGGTCGCCACGCCCCACTTGGGCGCGTCCACTGAGGAGGCCCAACGGGAGGTCGCCATCGAGGCCGCCGAGCAGGTGCTGGCCGTACTGGATGGCCAGCCGGCCCGCAACACCGTCAATGCCCCCTTCGTGCCCCCGGAAGTTCACGCTATTCTCGCCCCTTACGTCCCGGTGGCGTCCATGGTGGGCCGTCTGCTCACCAGCCTGGCCCAGGGCCAGTTCGTCGGCGTTACGCTGCGCTACCAGGGCGATATTGCCGAGCACAACACCGCTATCCTGAAAGCCGCCGCACTGGTGGGCCTGCTTTCCCCGGTGAGCGGTGAAGAGGCGGTTAACGTCATCAACGCGCCGGTGTTGGCCCAGCAGCGCGGTTTGCAAATCACCGAGCAGACCTCCGCAGACAGCAGGGAGTACGCCAGCCTCATCACCGCCACTCTGCATACCACCGCAGACGACATTACCATCGCCGGCACGTCGATGCGTGACGAGCCGCATTTGGTACGGGTCAACGACTACTGGATGGACGTGGCGCCGTCCGCCCCTTACTTGCTGTTCGTGGACAACCAGGACCAGCCCGGCATCATCGGCGCAGTGGGGACCACGGCCGGCCGGCACAACATCAACATCAGTTTCATGGAAGTGGGCCGAATCGCGCCCCGCGGCCAGGCCATGATGGTGGTAGGGTCCGACGACCCCATATCCGAAACGGTTCTGGCCGAAGTCAAGGCCCTGCCCCAGGTGGACAACGCCCGCGTGGTGGCGATGTAAGCGACTTGAGATAGACAAACCGGCCCTGTCGCTGTAAAAATGCAGGCCCAGCACTCCCAAACCTACCGGAGATGACATCATGGCAGACCGCATCGCAATTATGGGCCCCGGCGCCGTCGGCAGCTACGTGGGCGCTTTCCTGGTTCAGGCCGGCGAGGACGACATCACCTTCATTGACATGTGGCCCGAGCACGTGGAGAAGATGCGCGCCGAGGGCCTGCGGGCCAGCGGTAGCCAGGGCGACTTCACCGTGCCCGTCAACGCCATGCACCTCACCGACGCCCAAAACATCACCGAGCCTTTCGACTACGCTTTCATCACCGTCAAGTCCTACGACACCGAGTGGGCGACGCACTTCATCAAGCGGTACGTGAAGGACGATGGCGCTTTCGTATCCATCCAGAACTGCTGGAACGACCCCACTATAGCCGACATCGTCGGCGCCGAGCGGCAGTTGGGCTGCATCGCCTCTCACATTGAAGTGGCATTGTGGGAGCCGGCCCACGTCAATCGGGGCGGCGCACCCGGACGCGACCACGGCCACACCGTCTTCCGTGTGGGCGAATTCACCGGCGCAATCACCGCGCGCTCTGAAGCACTGGCCGCCAAGCTGGACCACATCGACGCCGCCTACGCCACCGACAACCTGCCCGGCGAGCGTTGGGCCAAGCTCTGCCAGAACGGCATGGGCAACGCCATCTCCGCTATGAGCCAGTTGGGCAGCCAGGAAATGGCCGGCGACGCCCGCATCCGCCGCATCCGAATCAACCTGGCCAAGGAGGGTTCCCAGGTCGGGCTGGCACAGGGTCTCAGGGTCGTGTCCATCAACGGCACTCCGGCAGAAACCTGGGCCGAGGCTGATCGGGGCGATGTATTCGAGGAACTGGATGGCAAACTGTCGGAAGCCGGTGGCCGCGTCAACTGGCTGGCGTCCATGGCGCAGGACGTGCACAAGGGCCGCAAGTCCGAGGTGGACTTCATGAACGGCCTCATCTGCGAAAAGGGCCGCGAAACCGGCGTGGCTACGCCATATCACGACGCCATCGTTGAGGCCATGCGTCTGGTGGACAGCAAATCCGTCGCGCCCGGCCCTGAGAACGTTGACCGCATCATACGCGCCGTAGAGGGATGATATGTACATCACCGTTGAACCCGCCGGCCTGATGATGCACACCGTCAAGTTGGTATTCGACCCGGCCGACCCGGCGCCGGAGGACCAGCAAGTGCGCGATTATCTGAGCGAGCACGAACTGGAACCCCGTTACCACTGGTACGCTGAAATCGACGGGTTGGAAGGGCGGGAGTGTGAAATTATGCAGTTCGGCGGCTGTTACCTGGGCCGCAATCTGCAAAACATCGGCCTGATTCAGCGCCAGGTAGTGGAGGAAGAGCTACTCGCCGCTGAGATTGAGCGGCACGTCGCCGCCGGCAATCTCGCTGCTCTTGCCGCCGCACCCGAGTCTCAACGGCAGAGCGCTATCGCCGCGCTCATCGAAGAGTTCCGAGTTGAAGAGAGCTTCGGCATGAACGACGATAACGAACTGAAGGCGACGCTGGACTTGGCCGTCTTGCAGGACGCCGCCGTACGCGCCCTGGCGACGGCCCGCGGCTAGGATCGTTAATGACCGCTGACTCCATCCGGTGGAGCTATACCGGCGCCAGCGGCCCGGCATATTGGGGTAGTCTGTCCGAAGAATATCGAACCTGCGCGCTCGGGGCTGAGCAATCTCCAATCGATATAACCGGCTACACACCCGGCGACGGACTGCTGGTTGCGTTCCATTACTTCGGTGTGGCAATCGCTGCCCGCAACAACGGACACACCGCATATCTCGACTACCGGCCGGGCAATGCCATTGACGTGGGCGGGCAGCGTTACGAATTGCAGGGCATACACTACCATTCACCCTCGGAGCACACACTGGACGGCGAGAGTTTCGCCGCCGAACTGCATCTGGTGCATCAGGACACCGATGGGACCTTGGCAGTAATTGGCTTGCTGTACCGTCTGGGAGAGGCCAATCCGTCGGTTCAGCACATCCTCGATGCCGCACCGGATGGTATAGGCTCGATTGACCTGACGTACGGACCGCCGGCCGCCGACTACGTCCCTGCCAGCACGGACTACTACGGATACGACGGTTCATTGACCACGCCACCCTGTACTGAAGGCGTCCGCTGGATGGTCATGCAGTTCGTGGGCACGGTGTCGCAAAGCCAAGTCGAGCGGCTGCAGGAGTTGACTCACGGCCCCAATAACCGTCCGCTGCAGCCCGTCGGAAGCCGCAGCATAATTGCCGTCGGCGCGCCGTAACGCTCGATTCCGGTGAAGCGTCGTGGCGATTGCAATAAAATGGAGCGGGCGATGGGAATCGAACCCACGTAGCCAGCTTGGAAGGCTGGGGCTTTACCACTAAGCTACGCCCGCTCAGCGCCTACATTATACCCCAATAGCGTGTCGCTGCAGGCCCACTCTATGACCAAGACGATCTATCTCGCCAATCCTTACGGCTTTTCCGAGCAGCAGAAAAGCGCCCTGTTGCCGCCCATCATCGCTGCGCTGGAAAGCCTGGGTCTGGGAGTGTGGGAGCCCTTTGCGCGCAATAATCAGGTGGACTTCCAGCAATCAGGTTGGGCCTACCGCGTCGGTCAAAAAGACTTCGCCGACGTAGTTGCCGCCGACGCCATCTTTGCCGTGGTCAACGGAGTGCCACCTGACGAAGGTGTGATGGTAGAACTGGGTATAGCCATTGCCTTGGGGAAGCCGACTTTCCTTCTCCGCGACGATTTCCGCCGCGCCACTGATAGCGAGGAGTATCCACTGAACCTGATGCTGTTCACGGGAATACCCGAACAGGACTGGCGGGATTACTACTACACTTCTATCAACGATATTACCGCAGCGTCGAAAGCTTTGGCCAAGTGGGCCTCGGCAACGAACGGCTGAACTTGGACAACTCCACGATGATACGAACCCGTTTCACCGAACTGCTGGGCTTAGACTATCCGGTGATGTCTGCGCCTATGAGCAACCACAGCGGCGGGCGGTTGGCGACGGCGGTTTCGGCGGCCGGCGGCCTGGGAACCTTCGGCGGCAGCAACGGCTTCGGCGCCGATTGGTTCAGAGAGCAGATAGCGTTCATACGCACCCAAACCGAACGGCTTTTTGGCGTCGGCTTCATCACACAGTTGATTGAAGGCGCTCCCGAGAACTTCGAGATTGCCCTGGCAGAGGGCGTTCCGGTAGTGATATTTTCTTTCGCCGACCCGCGCCCCTGGATTGAACAGGCCCGGGATGCCGGAGCTGTCGTCATCTGCCAGGTGCAAACTCCCGAGGCTGCGCAAATCGCCTTGGACTCTGGGGCGGACGTGCTGCTGGCCCAGGGCAATGAAGCCGGCGGACACACCGGTGAAATGAACCTGCTGCCCCTGCTGGTTGAGTTGGTGGAACGGCATCCGGACACGCCGGTGCTGGCGGCGGGCGGCATCACATCCGGGAGGGCGCTGGCCGGCGTGCTGGCGACCGGAGCGGAAGGAGCATCCTTGGGTACGGCTCTGATGGCTACACCGGAAGCGGTGGAATTGCCCGATGCCTTCAAGGAGCAAGTCCTGCGCTCCGGGGGACAGGATACCGCTTATACTAGGCTTTACGACCTGTTGAGTGATGACCCCTGGCCCGAGGGCATCGCCGGCCGCGTGTATCGCAACCTGCTGGTGCGGCAATGGCACGGCAGAGATAGCGAGGTTCTGGCCCGCCGGGAAGAACTGGCCTCGGACGCGGCGTCGGCCCGCGCCCGTGGCGACCCTGAGCTTGCCTCCGTGTACATGGGCCAGGGCGTCGGCCAGGTGAAGACAATCCGGCCGGCCGGAGAGGTAATTCAGGACATCTGCACGGCAGCGGAGCAGCTTCTTGCCAGCAGGTTGCCGGGTTACGGCTGAGTTGCGCACGCCGTTGCACTGGGATAGACTGACTGTCAAACATCGCTCAGCTACAGCACAGGAGCCGTCGTAGTGACCACCACCGGCAACAAGCCCCCCGTAGCCCAAACTCCCTTAGAAGCCCGCTCGCAGATTGTCAACATGGTGCGCGATTTCGTACGCCAGGAAGTGGAGCCAGTCGCCGCCGAACACGACGCGCAGGATACCGTGCCCTATGACCTCATCGACCAGATGAAAGAACTGGGGTTGTTTGGCATTAACGTACCCGAAGAATTCGGCGGCATGGGGCTGGACTACACCACCTTTGCCATGATTTTCGAGGAAATCAGCAAGGGCTACATGGCGCTCACGGGAGCCCTCGGCACACACCACATCCTCACCTATGTCCTGTCCAATTACGGAACTACCGAACAGCAGCAGCGTTTTCTCCCACGATTGGCCAGTGGAGATATCCGTGGCGGCCTGGCGTTGACTGAGCCCGGTGGCGGGAGCGACGTCGGCGCCCTGCAAACCCGAGCCGTGAAAGACGGCGAAGAATACGTCGTCAACGGCTCCAAAATGTTCATCACCAATGCGGACTCCGGCGACGCCTTTTGCCTGCTGGCTCGCACTGACCCTGACCCATCAATCAAGCACCGTGGATTATCCGCCTTTGTCATCGAAAAAGATGGCAGTGCCGGCTTCAAAGTAGGTCGTCATCTGGATAAGTTGGGCTACCGGGGACTGGATACCTGCGAGTTGTTCTTTGAAGACTTCCGCATCCCGGTGGAAAATCTGATTGGCGGGGAAGAAAACGTGGGGTTCGGTCAGGTGATGAGCGGGCTGGAAACCGGCCGTATCAACGTGGCCGCGCGGGCAGTGGGAGTGGCCCAGGCAGCCTTGGACGCTTCCATGCGCTACGTGCAGCAGCGGGAAACCTTTGGGCAGCCCATCGGCCAGCACCAGGCCATCCAGCTGAAAATCGCCGATATGGCCACCAAGATACAGGCAGCCCGCCTGCTGGTTTATGACGCCGCTGCCAAGAAAGACAGCGGCGAGCGCATCGACCTGGAATCGGGCATGGCCAAGCTCTTCGCCAGCGAGATATGCGGCGAAGTTGCCATGGAAGCCATGCGCATCCACGGCGGTTATGGCTATACCAAAGACTTCCCCGTGGAACGCTACTACCGCGACGCCCCGCTGATGATTATCGGCGAAGGAACCAACGAGATCATGCGGCTGGTTATCGCACGGCAACTGCTGAGGCGGCCGGAATACCAGCTGTAGCAGGCAACCTATGCCTGCAGTTCGCTTTGAAAGAGGTCATACTACATGACGCAACTCGAAACTCCCATCCGTCTCACCGAGCTTTCTCATTGTGCCGGTTGAGCGGCCAAGCTGAGCCTTGAGGACCTGGGCCAGGTCCTGAGTTACGTTCCGCTCCTGTCGCATCCCGACTTGCTGGTGGGGGCCGAAACTGGCGATGACGCCGCCGTCTATCGACTGAACGACGATACGGCGCTCATCGTCACGGTGGACTTCTTCCCGCCCATCACTGATGACCCTTATGAGTTCGGCGCAATCGCCGCCGCCAACTCGCTGTCCGATGTGTACGCTATGGGCGGCAAGCCCCTTATTGCGCTGAACGTGGTCGGATTTCCGGCGTCGCTGGACAAGGAGATCCTGGGCAAGACCCTCCAGGGCGGCTATGCCAAAGCCGCCGAGGCCGAATGTCTTATCGTCGGCGGTCACACCGTGGACGACCCGGAGCCTAAGTATGGACTCTCCGTCATCGGCGTGGTTGAACCTGGTAAGCAGGTCAGCAATGCGAACGCCAACCCTGGAGACGTTCTGGTGCTCAGCAAGCCCATTGGAACCGGTATTATCACCACGGCCGGCAAACAGAGCGTCGCCGATGCGAAGGCGCTGGCCGCCGCGGTGGAAACCATGGCAGCGCTGAACCGGCCGGCGGCGCAGGCAATGACTAAAGTGGGCGTCAACGCGGCCACGGACATTACCGGATTCGGCCTGTTGGGCCACCTGAAGAGTATGGTGAAGGGCAGCGGCGTGGCCGCCGAAGTGAACCTCTCCGCCGTGCCGGTGCTGCCCGGCGTCCGCGAGTTGTTGGAACGGGGAGTGGCGCCGGGCGGCACGCATCGCAACGTCAGCAGCGTCAATGATGTGGTGAACTGGGGCGAGGCACTGACCGACGAAGACCGAATGCTACTGTGCGACGCTCAAACCTCGGGCGGGTTACTGATGTCCGTTCCCGCCGAACGCGTGCATGCTTTGGTGGCTGCATTGCAAGATGAGGGCGCGCAGTGCGCCGCGATAGTCGGTCGTATCACCGAAGGGCCAGCAGGAACGATCGTCGCCACACCGTGAATCTATCCGGAGCATTTCTGATGACTACTTCCGACCAACGAAGCCAGCAATCTATAGCCGGACGGCCGGAGTTCGGCCTGAAGCGCCCCGACCAGGTGAAGATTGCGCCGCCGGCCGGTGAGCGGGTACCACCAGGTCAGTTCGTCGCCAAGACTTTTCCGGTGCTTACGTACGGCGATACGCCGGAGGTTGACCTGTCCACGTGGAGCATACGGGTGTGGGGACTGGTGGGACGCGAGATTGAGCTGGACTGGAAGCAATTTTGCAGTTTGCCCCAGGTAGTCGTGAACGCCGATTTTCACTGTGTGACCCAATGGTCGGCCCTTGACCAGACTTGGGGAGGCGTTTGGGTGGGGACCTTGCTGGAGCAGGCCGGGATACTGCCGGAGGCTCGCCACATAATGGCGCACTGTTTTGGAGATTACACTACGAATGTGCCGTTGGATCTGGTCTTGGCTGAGGGACTGCTGGCGCACCGTCAGAATGGCGCCGAACTGGGCAAGGATCACGGCTGGCCGTTGCGCCTAGTTATTCCCAGCCGCTACGGATGGAAGTCGGCCAAGTGGGTCAACGGCATTGAACTGATGGCGGAAGACGCACCCGGTTTCTGGGAGCAGCGAGGCTATAACAACAACGCTGATCCTTGGCAGGAGGAACGCTTCTGGCCTGAGCTGAGCGGGTAAGTTTGCACGGCGCCTGATAAAGAACAGGTGCGGGTTTGAAACTCGCACCTGCCTTGGGCTCGGTCCGGGATGTGAAGACTAGGCGGCGCGCAAGAATTCCTTGGACGGGCGTACCGGCGCGACTTCGGTTTCCGGACGAGTTACCTCGACCGCCTTGGTAGGAGCGTCCAGATCTCGCTGCAGGCCGCACTGGAGACAGTTGACGAACATCCCGTAGATGTCCCGGCGAAGGTGCAGGTCGCCACCACACTTGGGGCAAGCGTTGAACTTGAGCTTCATGATAACCTCCTTGCCGATTCTGGGATTTACAGCGCGACTGTACGGGGCAAGTTTGGCTTGGCGACTCAATATACGAAAGGAAGCGACAATCGGATTGCAGCGCATGAGGGCAAATCCTTTAGGGTTTCCATGGCAGGGATGAACACTCACGGCGTTGTGAACAGGATTTTATCCCTTGACACGGTCTGTATCAAGGGATATAGTATTTCGGAAGCAATGTGATATGATTCACATTGACGAAGCTCAGCAAGGAGGAACGGGGCAGGGATGCAGCAGCGAAGGCCCGGACAGGTTCAGGCCGGACGCCCTAGACAGGAATCGTATCCGGCCCCTATAGCCGATACGCCGGCTCTTTGGCCCAATGGCGGGGGACTCGTGCCGAACGATAGGATGGCCCGCAACGGCTCGGCTGGTCGCGGTGAGCCCGAGGGTGTGTACATAATATCGGTGGCGGCGCGTCTCTTGGAAATGCACCCGCAAACCCTGCGCAAGTACGAGCGCCTGGGCTTGATTAACCCCGGTCGCACGGTGGGGATGCTGCGGCTATATTCCGAGGACGACCTGCGCAAGGTAATGCTCATCCGGCACCTGATGGACAACTTGGGGTTGAATCTGGCCGGCGTTGAGTTCGCCCTGAAGCTGGTCGACAATCTGAACGTTTTTTCCCGGCGCTTGTCCCGTTCCACTGGCGACGCCGCCATTGCCGAGCGGGTCCGGCATGAGGTCGCCCTGCTGTGCGACAGCCTG
Source organism: Chloroflexota bacterium (assembly GCA_009837355.1). Lineage (GTDB taxonomy): Bacteria > Chloroflexota > Dehalococcoidia > Lucifugimonadales > UBA3495 > Bin87. Next base: position 9,962 of record VXTR01000012.1, read on the forward strand.
AGCCTGCCCACCCCGGATTAATCGGGATCATCCATGCAACCCACCCAGGAACCGACAAATGTCTACCGACCAAACTAACGAACCCACTGAAGACGGCAACGACGGCGTTCTCGCGTCCGAGTTTTACGTCTCTCAGGAAAGAGACGGTCAGGAAGTTGATGGTGATGACTTCACCGAAACTCCACCCCTGACACCCGAGCAGGAAGCGGCCATGTTGAGAATGGCTTTAACTGAAGCCAACGAGGAAATCGCCCGACAGGCCGACGCCGTGCAGCGAGGACAGGCCGACTTGGCCAATGCCCGCCGCCGCCACGATGAGGAACGACTGAGTATTCAACAGCAGGCCAACAGCCGATTGCTAGTGCAGCTGCTACCCATCGTTGATGAGCTTGACTTGGCATTAAATCATCTTGAAGGCAACGGTTCTGCCGACGATGATTCTCTGTCCGAATCGTGGATTCAGGGCGTACGCCTGATTCAGCGTAAGCTGGCCGGGTTCCTGCAATCTCAAGGAGTAGTTCGCATTGAGACCCTGGGCGAGCCGTTCAACCCGGAAGTGCATGAGGCAGTGGGAATGACCCAGGTAAGTGATGCGGACTCCGGATGCGTGGTCGAAGTGGTGCGCCAAGGATACCGTCTGCATGGCCGGGTGGTGCAGGTGGCGCAGGTGGTGGTCAACCAGTAATTTGAAGAAACCAATTTTGAGGTGTTACGACAATGGCGAAAATCTTGGGCATAGACCTTGGCACTACCAACTCGGTGGCGGCGGTTATAGAGGCCGGGGAGGCCGAAGTGGTGGAAAGCGCGGAGGGGAACCGCATCACGCCGTCCGTCGTGGCGGTGAATACTCGCAGCGGCGAGCGTTACGTCGGCCAGACGGCCAAACGTCAGGCAGTCACCAACCCGGAGAATACCATCTTCTCCGTAAAGCGACTGATGGGTCGTCGCTACGAAGACCCAGAAGTGCAGGACGCAGCGGGAAGACTTCCCTATAAGATTGTTGCCGGCGAGAACGGCGACGCCCACGTGGAGATGGGCAGCCAAGCCTACGCTCCGCCTCAGATATCCAGTATGGTGTTGCAGAAAATTCGACAGGATGCCGAGGCGAAGCTTGGTGAGCGCATCACTCAGGCCGTCATCACCGTGCCGGCGTACTTCAACGACGCTCAGCGGCAGGCGACCAAGGACGCTGGCACTATTGCCGGGCTGGAAGTGCTTCGGATTATCAACGAGCCCACGGCGTCATCGCTGGCTTACGGCATTGACCGGCAGCAGACCGACTCCACTGTTGCGGTGTTTGACTTGGGCGGCGGCACCTTTGACATCACCATCTTGGAACTGGGCGAGGGCGTGTTCGAAGTGCTGTCCACCAATGGCGACACCTACCTGGGTGGCGACGACTTTGACGAAGCTATCCTCGGCTGGCTTGTCACTGAGTTCCGGGCGGAGACCGGCATTGACCTCTCACAGGACCGTATGGCGTTGCAGCGCCTGCGTGATGCTGCAGAGCGGGCGAAGATTGAACTGTCCAGCACGCTGGAAACCGAAATCAACCTGCCCTTTATCACCGCGGACGCCAGCGGCCCGCAGCATCTGGTCAAGCCTTTGAGCCGTTCCCGTCTGGAACAGTTGGTGAGCGACTTGATTGACCGCACGGAAGGGCCCTGTCGTCAGGCTGTCAGCGATGCCGGCATAGCGTCGGGCAGCATTGACGACGTTATCCTGGTAGGCGGCATGACCCGTATGCCGGCGGTGCAGGCCAAAGTTCAGCAGATATTCGGCCGGGAGCCCTCCCGCTCGGTGAATCCGGACGAAGCGGTGGCTTTGGGCGCGGCTATCCAGGCCGGCGTGCTGGGTGGCGAAGTGGGTGACATCGTGCTGCTGGACGTTACGCCGCTGACCCTGGGCATTGAGACTCTGGGCAACGTAACCACTGCTCTCATTCCCCGCAATACCACTATTCCTACGAAGAAAACTGAGACTTTCACCACCGCCGCCGACGGTCAGCCCAGCGTGGACATTCACGTGCTCCAAGGCGAGCGTCCTATGTCGGCCGACAACAAAACCATCGGGCGATTCATGCTGGACGGCATTTTACCGGCGCCTCGCGGTGTGCCGCAGATTGACGTCACCTTTGACATTGACTCTAACGGCATTTTGAGCGTCTCGGCACAGGATAAGGGTACCGGGAAGGAGCAGCGGATTGTCATCCAGACCAGCAGCGGCCTCTCCGAAGAAGACATTGAGCAGATGATGTCGGAGGCACAGGCCAACGAGGAGAGCGACCGTCAACGGCGTGCCGAGGTGGAAACACGCAACCAGGCGGACAGCCTGGCGTATTCGGCTGAGCGGCTGCTCAGTGAGCATGACGAGATTCTGCCGGACGACCTCAAGACCGAGGCGGGAGGTAATCTGGAAGCGTTGCGCTCGGCTATAGCCGCCAATAATGTTGCTCAGATGCAATCGGCGATGAACGAACTCAACGCCACTCTGGAGCGTGTTGGTCAAGCTGTCTATTCGCAACCTGGTCCTGGCGCTGGCCCAACGGCGGACGACCTCGGCGACGATACCGTAGAAGGGGAGTTCCGGGAAGTTTAGAGACCCTTGGGGGGCAAATCCCTTGTAAAGCGGGCTGACGGGGTGTTGCTTGCCGCCGAAAGTGCTATAATGATGGTGAGCGAGCCATCTGCCGCGGTGGTATTGCCCTCCGTAAATTGGGAGAAATGCAATGAACGCATCACAGAAAGACGATGTGGAAGTCGGTGGTCTGGATAACGAGAACCCGATGGTGAACCAGACACCGCTGGGTGTTGAGCAGCAGGCAGGGCCGCAGGTTGAGGACTACGACATTGAGTCGCTGACCCCGCTGCAGGCTCACTACCTGGAGGCTCTGCGACAGCTGGTAGGCGTTAAGAACGAGTACCAGTCAGCCCCGGACTACGAGTCCTGGATGATGGACTCCATCAACCGGTCCATCTACTCGGCGCTGCGCGATTGCATTGAGGCAAAAATCGGCACGATTGCCAAGGAGCTGCTGCAGCGGGAGCACCACGTCAACTGACAAGGCGACGCATTTTGTGCTATAGTCGGCTCAGTAATGCCGAGGTGGTGGAAATGGTAGACACGCGGTCTTGAGGGGGCCGTGGGCTTTCGCTCGTGTGGGTTCAAGTCCCGCCCTCGGCACCAAGTTGGTTCGGTTGGCTAAGCAACCAAACTAGCGAGCGCGAATAGCGCGTAAGGAATGGCAGTAAGGCGACGTAGCCAAGTGGTTAAGGCGGAGGTCTGCAAAACCTCTATTCGGCGGTTCGAATCCGCCCGTCGCCTCCAATTCCCTCAACAGGCTGCGACCTGCCCGGGAATAGGCCCACATTGGTACCGCGCCACGCTTTTGACAGAGGAAGCGTAGCGCGGTTATTTGTTATCATCGCTTACGTGCCGAGGTGGCGGAACGGTAGACGCGGCGGACTTAAAATCCGCTACCTTACGGGGTGTGTGGGTTCGAGTCCCTCCCTCGGCACCAATTTCCCAACACGGTCAGGCTGTGAACTCAAAGAGGGTATCAATGCCTGGTTCCTGATATTGGAGAGTGATTCGGTTTGAATATCGACGTATCGGACCGGATGAACTACCTGCGGGAGCAGTACCACTACGCTTGGCTCGTGGTCGGCATGGGCACCATGCTCAGGGTCACCGCCAATTTCGTCAGCCAGGCCTTCGCCGTCATCCTGGTAGTCCTGCAGACCGATTTTGCTTGGGGCGTCACCGCCATCGTCCTAGCCCAAGTCTTTAGAAGCCTCGCCAGCGCCCTTCTTTCCCCAGTCTCCGGATGGGTCGGCGACCGCTATGGAGCACGCAGGTCCCTGTTTGTTGCGGCTGCCCTCTACGTGGCCGGTATGCTGCTCCTCAGCACCGTGAGCCAGCTCTGGCAGCTTTACATCTATTACAGCATTTTGTTGGGATTAGCCCAGGCACTTTTCACGGTCAACATACCTACCACCGTTGCCGCTTGGTTCAAGAGGAAGCTCGGCATCGCCGTCGGTATCCAGCAGTCCTTTGGGGGCATGGGGGCATCGGTTACCGCCCCGGCCCTGGCGCTGCTGGTGGCCCTGACCGGATGGCAGGTTGGGTTCTGGATCATCGCCGCGGTGGGTGGAACGATCCTGTTCTCCCTGTTGTTGTTCTTCCACAGCGAACCTGCCGACCGCGGGATGAAGCCGCTGGGAGCCACCGACGACGACCCGGCGCCGGTGCCGGCCAATTCGGAAATCGCCAGGTTGCGGAGCAAGGTTTTTCTGCGGCACGCCCGCCGGACACGGGCCTTCTGGAACCTTCCGCTCATCCACTTTCTCGGCTGCGTGGGTCATGCCATCGTTATCTGGCACGTGGTGTTCTTCGCCACCGAACAGGGATTGACGCTTCCTGAGGCGGCGTGGATCGTAACCATATACACCATGGCCAGCGTCAGCAGCCGCCTGTTCATTCCCATCCTTGCCGACCGTTGGGGCGCCAAGATGACAATGATCCTGCCCTATGCTCTACAGGGCATTACGGTAGCAATGCTCTTCTGGGCCCAGAGTGCGTGGGAGTTCTACCTGTTTGCCGTACTCTTCGGCATCGGCTTCGGTGGGGAGATGTCCGCCTTCCTCATCGCCAACCGGCAGTACTACGGCATGGGCCCGGTGCGGTCGATTTTTGGATTCCAGCATCTGGGCTCCGGTTTTGGGATGGCCGTAGGAGGCCTCATTGGCGGTGTTATTTACGATTTCCGCAATGCCGAAGTTCCGACGCGGTGGCTTGGCTTCATCGACATCGGTGGAGGCTCCTACGACCTGGCTTGGGTCATCTCCATCGTGGCCAGTCTCGCCGGAGTCGGTTTCATCCTGTTGCTGGAATCATCCTCCCGCGTCCTCATACCCGATTGGGAAGAATCTCTGTCCAAGGAGGGACAGGCTTCGCCGGCGGCTTAGTGACCCGTGGTTGGGGCGAAGTCGGATTACCCGGAAACACTCGCCGATTCCTTTGGTGGTTCAGGGAGCGGAGTTCTTGGCGGTTTGGCTGCCAGGGCCATTATCCCAGCCATAAACACGGCCACGGCGAAAAAGGTGAACGGGATGCGGTAGCTGTCGAAATAGTCGAACATGAACCCGGCGATTACCGGCCCCAAGGCCTGTCCACCCACCTGCACCGACATCGTCAGCCCCCGGATTGTTCCTAGGTTCTGGCGCCCGTAGTAGTCGGCCCAGACCAGCCGTATCAGCAGGTGCAGGCCGCCCACGCCGAACCCGATCCCGGCCGCCGAGATTATCTCCGGCAGCACCCAATCGCTCCTCACGGTGCTGACCGCGGCCAACGCGACCACCAGTGAAGAGCCCGTCATCAGATATCGGATGGGCATACGGCGGGCCAGGGCTGCCCAGAAGAGGCCCGCCGGCATCTGGGCCAGAGCGAAGGTGCTCGCGCTGATCGCGGCGAAACGCGGGTCGATTCCCTGGCTGATGTAATGGGAGACCTGGTGCAGACTCAACCCCGCCTGGGCCATCATCGCCGCGCCGGAAAAGACCGCCAGGATCCAGAATGCCCGCGTCCGCAACGCCTGTCCTACCGTGAAGTCGATCTCGGCGAAGCTGCCCGAGTTGACCGAACCCCTGGCTGCCTCAGCGTCCTTGTTTGCCGAGTCTTCTCGCGCCGGGGCCGGATCGGGTTCCAGCCCCATATCCTCCGGTCGCCTCGCCACCAGCAGGAGGGACGGAACCACCCCCAACGCAAAGGTCAGTATGCCCAGGGTGATCCACGCCGTTCGCCAGTCATACCCCGTGATGATTAGCTGCATCGCCCACGGCACGATGGCCAGGCCGGCGCCCTTGGCGATGTGGTCCACGGCCAATCCTACCGGACGCCGCCGTATGAACCAGTTGCTGATGGCGGTGGGAAGCCCCATCTCCAGAGGCCCTGAGAAGATCATCCGCCCCGGCACGTACAGGAGATAGAAGCCCAGCGGATGAGCAACGAAGGCCAGCCCGACGGCTATTGCTCCCGTGGCGAATGAACCCGCTCCCAGGATAACTCCCGCCCCGTACCGGTCCAACCATCTGCCCACGATGGGCGAAACGAAGACGGCGGCCAGGCCGCCCAGGCTGACAGCCCCGGAGAACATCCCCACCGACCAGCCCATGGATTGGGTCATCGGGACGACGAACACCGAAAGGGTTGCCACCGCCATCACAGTTCGGGTGGACAGGCTCAAGGCTACGCTGTTCCCGGCGACCACCCAACCGTAGTAGAAGGGAAGAGCGTGGGACAGCCTCGTCCGCCAGACGGCAACGTTGGTCATTAGATCCCCAGAAGCGCTTCTAGGTTTTTCCAGGCAATCTTTTCCTTTTCTTCCGCAGACAGGCTCTGCAGCCCGTCCAGCCATCCGGAGGGAGAAGGATCCCAACCAACAAAGGGCCAGTCGCTGCCGATGACGACGCGATCGGCGCCGACGCTGTCGATGAGGAAACGCAGGCCAGCCTCACTGCTGGTCAGGAAGTCGTAGTAGATTTGGTTCTGGTAGGCGCTGGGCGGCTTGAGAATGTTGACGCGGGCCTCCGAGCGGACTTGCCAGCCGTGATCCAAACGACCCATGGCGAAGCAGGCGCCGCCGCCGCCGTGAGCGATGCAGACCTTGAGATTGGGACACTCGTCCAGGACGCCGCTGCAAATCAGGGTCGCGACCACCAGGGCGTCTTCCATCACCACGCCCACGCTGTTGGGGAGGCCGTATCGCAACGTGCGCTCCACCGCGACGATGTTGTCCTGCGGCTGGGGATGGAAGAAGAGCAGGGCGCCCAGGGACTCGGCGGCCTTAAACAGCGGCAGGAAGCGCGGCTCGTCCCAGTTGAGGCCGTTGACCACCATGTCCAGTTCGGCCCCTTTGAGGCCAAGGGTTTTGACGGCGCGTTCCAGCTCATCGATGGCGGCGTCAACGTCTTGGAGCGGCAGGGTCGCCAGGCCGACGAACCGGTCGGGCCAGCGCTTGGTCATGCCGGCGATTTCGTCGTTCACCTCTTTGGACGCTTCAATGGCTTCCCCAGTTTCCCAATGATAGGGGAACAGGGGTGTGTGGATGGAAACGACCTGCATATCCGTCCCCTCGGCGTCCATGTCGGCCAGCCGCTGCTCCGGCGTGTAGCGAATCTTCGGCGAGTTAATCAGTATCCGCTTGCCGTGCCCTACGATGAATTCCTGGTCGCCTCGAGTTTCGTGGGTCATTCCATGCCAGGAATGGCCCTGCTCAAATGCGCTCCACAGTACCTGCGGCGCCAAATGGGCGTGTACGTCTATGACTCTCATTTTCATCCTCTGTTGTGGTCAGTGGATTCCCGGGAAAGCGGGAATGGCGTTATCGTTAGTACACCTAGACGCCCAGCAGGTTTTCCAGGTTCTTCCATAGGATGGCGTCCTTCTCTTCCTGGGTAATGCTGTCCAAGGACAGTATCCAGGAAACGGGCCAGTCCTGCGCCATGTCGTAGGGCCAGTCGGTGCCGAACACCACCCGTTCAATACCCACTGAGTCAATGAGAAAGCGCAGGGCTTGCTCGGTGTACACGATGCAGTCATAGTAGAAGCGGTTCAGATATTGACTGGGTGGATGGGCGGCCAGGCGGTCCGCCTGGGGGATTCGGTCCCAGCCCCGATCCATGCGCCCGGCGCCGTAACAGGCGTAGCCGCCGCCGTGGGACAGGCAGATGCGGAGGTCAGGGCAGGCGTCCATGACGCCGCCCATCACCAAGGACGCGAAGGTCAGCGTACGGTCGGCCAGATTGCCCACCGAGTTAGGCAGGTGGTAGCGCTTGATGCGCCGGTCCACGATGGTTTCGCCGCCCTGGTGGAACAGAATCACTGCTCCCAGCTGCTCGGCCGCCTTCCAGAAAGGCATGAACTCCGGATCGTCCAACAGTTTCCCGTTGACCTTGTCGTCGATCACGGCGCCTTTGAACTCCAACTCAACCATCACGCGCTCCAGCTCTTGGACTGCGGCTGGAACGTCCTGCATGGGCAGGGTGGCCAGGCCGTGGAAGCGGTCGGGCCATGACATCATCATCTGGCTGATTTCATCGTTGGTTTCTCTGGAGGAGGCCATGGCCAGGCCGGCATCCAGTTCGTAGTTGTAAAACCCGGAGAAAGGGGAAACGACGTGAATGTCCACCCCCAGAGACTCCATGTCGGCCAGCCGCTGTTCCGGAGTCCAGCTGGCCTTTGGCGGCAACTGCCCGCGGGAAGTTCCGGACACTACGATTTGTCGGCCCCGCGCATCCTGCTCCCTCCTGATGCCGTGCCAGTCGCCGCCGTTTTCGGTGGCGCGCCAGAAGCACTGGGGCGTCAGATGGGCGTGAAAGTCGATGCTGCGCATATTCGTCTCCTGTCGAATCGCTCTATGATCGTTGTCTGGGGTGCTTGGCCAGGAAGTCGTCGGCCATCTCTTCCAGCGTGACGAACCGCACTCCGTCGTGGGAGCGGATGTACTCCGTGATGCGCTCCAGCATCAGCAGCACTTGGGGCCGCCCGCTGACGTCGGGATGAATGGTTATGGGGAAAACGGCTTCGTCGTACTCCCGATAGACCCAATCGAACTGGTCCCGCCACATGGATTCGATATCCCTGGGATTGACGAAGCCGTGGCTGTTAGGCGACTTCTTGATGAACATCATCGGCGGCAGGTCGTCCAGGTACCAGTTGGCGGGAATCTCCACCAGGTCGGTCTCCTGGCCGCGCTCCAGGGCGTGCATCCAGTAGTCCGCCGGCATGGCGTAGTCAATTTTCGTCCAGCGGTCGCCGACGCGGACGTAGTAGCACTCGAAGTCGCGGTGCATCAGGCTGTGGTCATACTTGATGCCGTGCTTGAGCAGGAGCTCGTTGGTTACGTGGCTGAACTCCCACCAGGGGGCGACGTAGCCGCGGGGCCGTTGGCCGGACAGCTCGGTAATCAGGTCAATGCAGCGCAACAGCACCGCTTCTTCCTGCTCCGGCGACATAGAGATGGGATTCTCGTGGGAGTAGCCATGCATACCCACTTCATGCCCATGTTCCACAATCATCCGGCACTCGTCGGGGAAAGTTTCTATGGAGTGGCCGGGAATGAACCAGCTGGTCTTGATGCCCAGGCGGTCGAAGAGTTTCAGCAGCCGGGGCGTACCCACCTCGCCGGCGAACAGGCCGCGTGAGATGTCATCGGGCGAGTCTTCCCCGCCGTAGGAGCCAAGCCAGCCGCCCACGGCGTCCAGGTCAACGCCATAGGCGCACAGGATTTGTTTGTCGGCCATCTCATTGCCCTCCTAGACGGCGCTCCGTTTCTGATGCTGCCCAATCATACCCATGCCGGCAGGTTGGGGCAATCGTGCCGAGGCTCTTGGGGCGGGAGGTCCCAGCGGAAGAGTTCGTCGTACCGGTGGTTCCAAGCATAGCGGAGCAGATTGCAGACCATGACGTCGGGGTAGGGGATTTCGTCCTTGCGCCGGCTTTCGTCCAGGTATTCGGCGAGGTTGCCGTAGGAGTTGGACCGGATGCGGGCGTCGGTGAAGCGCCGGATGACCTGGGGCGTGTCCGGAGGGTTAGAGCGCTGCCAGTGGTCAGCGACGGCTTCGGCGACGCGGCGGGCCTGGATGATGGCGAGTTCGCGGGCGAACCGGTGCTTGAGGGCGTTGACACGGCAACGGAGTTGGGAGATGGTCATGAGGTTACCTCGCGTGATTGTCAGAGGGAGAAAATGCGATTTTCCTCTTATTTCCTCTCGTTTCCTCTTATTTGAGTAGGCTTGGGTCGCGGCTTGGGGGTGAAATGAGAGGGTTTTGGGAGTGATTTCAGTGGTTTTGAGGGGTTGATGAGAGGGTTTGAGAGGAGCGGGTGGCAGGGGTTGGAAGTCCGGTAGTTCGCTGGCGGTGATGGTGATTTGATTGGACATATATTCTATTTTAGGTTTGATGATGGAGTGTGTCAAAGGTGGATTGTCAGGATTTGGGGAGTTGCGGCCCCCGCCCGGCCACTGGATGCCGGATCAAGTCCGGCATAACGGGTGGGGCGCGGGATGACGGCGTGGGTAAGGCTGCCGTCGGATGCGGGCTTTACGTGCTACAATCGCTGGGCGTCTGGGGGGAAGAGGCAATGGCGTCGCAGGCGAGCTTACGAACGAACACATTGGAGCGTGTGCAGCTATGGAAACCGTAGGATTCATTGGTCTGGGCAACATGGGCGGCGGGATGTCGGCCAACATCCAACGCGCCGGCTACCCCATGATTGTCTATGACCTGCGTGAGGAGGCCGCTTTGCCCCTGCTGGAAGGCGGCGCCCGTCTGGCCAACACTCCCGCCGAGGTCGCCGCGTCCAGCGACGTAACCTTCACCTCCCTGCCCGGCCCCTATGAGGTGGAGGCGGTGTCCACCGGCGCCGAGGGCGTGCTGGAGGGCATAAAGCCGGGCAGCGTGTACATCGACCTGTCATCCAGCCGGCCCACGCTGATCCGGGAGATTGAACCCAAGTTCCGGGCCAAGGGCTGCCACGTGCTGGACGCGCCGGTGAGCGGGGGCAAGACGGGTGCGGCGTCGGGGAACCTGGCGGTGATGGTGGGCGGAGACCGGGAGGTGTTCGACCAGGTGAAGCCGATACTGGACGCCTTTGGGGACAAGGTGTTCTACGCGGGAGAGATTGGGGCAGGCAGCGTGGCCAAGCTGGTGCACAACATGATTGGGCACAGCGTGCGCCAGGCGATCGCCGAGGGGCTGACCCTGGGCGTCAAGGCCGGCGTGGAACCGGAGGCGCTGTGGGAATGCGTGCGCCGGGGTTCGCTGGGCCGGATGCGGGTGCTGCACGAAGGGCTGGTGCGGACGATGTTCCGTGGCGAATTTGAGCCGGCCAGTTTCGCGCTGAACCTGGCGCACAAGGACATTTCGCTGGCGACGGAGTTGGCCCGGGAGTACGACGTGCCCATGCCGATGTCCACGCTGGCGGAACAGATTGCGTTGCAGGCGATGAACCGGGGCTGGGCGGAATCCGACAGCAGCGTTACGGTGCGCTTGCAGGAGGAACAGGCCGGCGTGGAAGTCCGCGCGCCGCACATTGACCCGGCCCGGGCGGGGCGATTCATCACGACGCACCCGGACGATGAGTAAAGGTAGGCAAACCGTTCACGCATGGAGCAGCATATGCAACTGAACACGTATCTGCACTTTGACGACAACTGCCGCGAGGCCTTCGAGTTCTATCGCTCGGTGTTCGGCGGCGAGTTCGCCTGGGTGGCGACCTTTGCCGACGGACCGGAGGATATGCCATCGGTGCCAGACGGTGAGAAGGATCGCATCATGCACGTTTCGCTGCCGATAGGCGATTCGGTATTGATGGGCAGCGACACCACTTCCGCGTTCGGGCCGCCGCCCAACGTGGGCAACAACTACTCGGTCAGCGTCTCGACGGACAGCAGGGATGAGACCGACCGGCTGTTTGCGGCGCTGTCGGAGGGAGGGAACGTTGCCATGCCGCCGGCAGATATGTTCTGGGGCGATTATTTTGGGATGTGCACCGACCGATTCGGCGTGAATTGGATGTTGAGCTGCGCGGCGGGCTAGAAGTTGTAGGGAGTCCAGGGCTTCAGTTGGACGGCAAACATCCGGTCGGCGCGCAGCAGCGCGCCGGCTGTGTGCTCCGTCACCAAGCCCGCTTGGGCCAGCGTGGTGAAGGTCGCTGCCCCGGTGTAGGCCGAGGCCAGGGCGCCGATGGGAACGGTCAAGTCCGGGGATGACGCGACGGCGTGACAGTCGGCGCCTTCAAGGTAACCGTCCAGTTCAAAACGGGCAGAGTTCCAGGGGCAGAAGTCATCGCGGACTTCCAGGGTAAGCCGGTCACTGGCGAGGTACTGACGCAATTCCAAGGCTGCCGCCACATCAACAATTCGCAGCCACAGCCCGTCCCTGACGAAGCGTTGCAGACGACGGGGGTCGGCCAGCAGCCAGGGCATTGGGTCGTCCAGAGGGCGTTTGATGGCCTCAGTGCGCTCGTAGAGATCGAGGTCGAAGCAGAACCGCCACAGTGCAGCGGATGCCTGGCGGGTGGCGGCCATCAGCTCGTTGACTATTACCGCGGGCCGCTGGGTGCGATAGTTCACGTAGCCGTCGATCCTGCCATCTTCGACATAGGCGGCGTAGAACACGCCGCCCGGCCCTCCCTGGGAGTGTATCGGGTCGTGGGCATCACGCTCCCAGTGGTGAGGGGCCCGCTGGAACACCGCCGGCCGACCCTCGGTACTGCGCCGCATCACGTCGGGCAGCTCCTTGCCGATGTCCTTGGGGTCGATGAAGACGATATGGCCCGGGCCGTCGAAGGGTTGGGCATATGCGCTGTGCGCTTTTTCGATGCTCCACTGCTCATGCACGGAACCGACGCCGTAGCCGAACCGCCCGTAGATGGCGCTCTCGGTGGCGAACAGGGCGGCCAGGGGTTCGCCTCGCTCGTGAATGCCGTCAATCTGGTGGCGCATCATTTGGGTCATGATGCCGCGCCGGGTGTGGGTCGGCTGCACTTCCACGTTGGAGACACCGGCCACTGCGGCGACGCCGCCCGGCACCGACATCTTCAGCAGGTGCGAATGCGCCCCGCCGACAATCTGCCCATCTTCAAAGACGCCAATCGACCGCCCCAAGTCAAAGTGCGGTCGTAGCGCCTCCGGGTCATGGTTAAAGCGGTTTCCATGCGCCCGAGACTCCGTGCGCATCCACCGCTCAAACTCGTCGGGGGTGATGTTCCTCAGTTCCAGCATTGGGGCAGGCTTCCGGCGTGAAACAGTCTGGCAGACTATACCGGATTGAGAGGTGTCGCGCCATAGACGAGGGGCGCCGGATGGCGTCGGGCCGGGCTAGACAAGCTCCGGGTCGGGATAAAATTGGGCGCAGTAATCACGATAGAGCAGGATCTCGCCGTAGAAGCGCGGACGGGGCAGGTATTGTTTCCGGCTCCAGATGACCACATCCTGTAGAACGTCCTGCCGTTGCTGGAGGGCGATAAACTTATTCATGAGCGGAGCGCGCAGCCGTGTTGGCAGGAATCTCAGGCCGGCCAGCCAGCGGCTGGGGCTGCGCATCTCGCGCACCTGGCTGATCAGGGTAAGGTCGATGAGAGCGCCGTCAACGGGGGTTGCCAGCACCCACAGGCGAGCGTCCATTCCGATGGACCGTTCGTGTATTTCGACGAAAGAGTAGCCGAGCCCGTAGATATGGGCCTTAGCGGAGACGTCGAAGGTGAGGGTCGCGATTCCCGCGATCCTGCGGGCGCGTTTGAAGTCGAAGCGGCTCTCGAGGAGGTGCCGGTCAATCGACGTTGTCCCGACTCGGTGCACGTTGTCATACCCGTGCACGTAGCGTAGGTGGGCCATATCGACGGAGTTCTCCGTGGTTTCCTGGGGATGGCCGGGAAAGCGGACGGTCCAGGTTTCCATTCGGCTCCAGCCGTTTTCCTCCGGCGGGGCCTCTGGAAGGCTCCACTGGGGCCCTCGCCCTTCGATGCCCCACCAGGCGAAGATGAGGCCGAGGATCTCCCTGGTTTCAAACACGCGCAACCGCACTGATCTGGACGAGTCTCCGAAGGGGGTGGCGGCGCAGGAGCCCGAGGTATCGAACTCGAAGCCGTGGAAGGGGCAGACGAGGCGACCCTTAGAAAGACGGCCTCCGGCGGCGGGCGCGAGGTCGGCGCCCAGGTGGGGGCAAACAGCTTCGGCGACGCAAATCCGGTCGTTCTCGTCGCGCCAAGCAACGACGTTCCGGCCCATCCAGGTTTTCTGGAGGAGCCTTGCCTTCGGCAGGTCCTGACGGCTGGCGATAAAGTACCAGCCCTCCGGAAAGGGGAAAGGCAATCTACTATCCACTGCCAGTTCCAGTAAACATTGGAGAGAAAGTACGACTGCCCGACTATCTCCAGCCGCCGGCCAGTGGAGCGGTCTTCGCTGGTGGGCCTGACTTGACGGTAGTCAGTACCATTTTTGAAATGTGGATGCGGTGGTAGGCACGAAGGTACACTAAGCTATCATGGGAGCTTTTTCAAGTGGTCGAGTTACCTTTCGCCACTCCATATCAGTGGATTCCCTGTTTCGGAGTCCATGACTTCGGACACATCAGGCGGATTACCAGGATCGGCACAGGCTTGGTCCAACCGCGCTTGGGTCAAACCTTTGGCTGCTTGGGAACCGCCTCTGGAAAACTCGACGCCCGACAAATCGGCTCCGGCAAGATTCGCATTGGTCAGGTCCGCGTCCAAGAAATGCGCTCCGTTCAGGTCAGCCGACATAAGTCGTGCGTCGGTCAAGTTTGCCCGCAGGAAGCTGGCGCCTGAAAGACATGCGGATTCCAACAACGCCTTGGTGACGGTGGCGTACTGAAAAGTTGCCCTGGACATGTTGGCTCTGAGGAAATTTGTGCCGTGTAACATCGAGTTCGAGAAATCAACCCCAGACAGGTCCGAGTCCTGGAGCAATGCTCCGGACAAATCGGCAAACCAGAGGCGAATTCGGGAGAAGTTCACATTGTAGAATTGGGCCTGAGACAGGTCAGTGTAAGCCAGGAAGGAATCCGTAAGATCCGTATTTGCAAAGTTAGCGCCGGATAGGTTGGAGTGGTGTAAAAAGGCATTGGTCAGGTTTGCGTCCAACAACTGTGCCCCGCGAAGGTCGGCACCACGTAGGTCCAACCTGAAGTTGGTCTCCCTCTCAAGAGCAATTCGAGACTCGGGACGAGAACAAATCGCGTTCATGACGGCCTCTACGTCCTGTGGGATTCCTGGTTCATGACCTTCCCTATTTCCCTCCCGCCTCGACTCGAACATTTTTTCCTCAGTAGGACGACGGACGAAAGCGCAGAAAAGCCGCATGATTTGGACGTGATATTGTTTCGGGCATTCCTCGGCAAGGCGTTGCAGCGCAAATATCCCACCCAACCGGACCGAGAGCGCTTCGCTGCCAAGCATCTCGGCCCCTTTTTGGTAGCGCTCGTTCAGTAAACCTTGCTGAGCGATGGCGGTTTGATTTTGCGCTGCCGATGCCTGTCTATCGGCTACTACTGCGCGCCATATCGCCAGTGGGATGGCTACTGATCCAGCGACGACCAGCCCAATGTTTCGTATCGTTGCGCTTCCGGACTCGTTGTAGGTTAACCAATCCCACAGCACTAACACAAGAGCGACTTCAATGACCACGACGACCGTTGACACGGTGACCCAGAACCCGCGGGACTCTGGCATACGGAGTCTTGAGCGTAGATCGTGAAGTCGCCCAAGGCGGACTGTTCGGCCAGAGGCTTCGTCAAATTCTGCGCCGTTTCTATCTCTGAGTTCAGTTTCTCCTGATGGCGTGGACACGCTGCCTGGATGCGAGAATCGAAAGAGGGTCACTAATGACCTCAACCATAAGAAGATGAACATCGCGAAACCACCAACGAAGAGGACTAGCGACCACCATTGGTCCTGAGGCAGATTCAAGGATGAAGACATCCAGTTCAAAAGGAAGGAAGGCGCTACAATCACCAGCATGATAGGTGTAGCCAACTGGGATACCCTGAGTCCCCAACGCCGGAGCGGCGTTACCATCGACGCCGTGGCTAAGAACAGCGACAAGCCGAACAGACCAGCCGCTATGGCGAGGACTACCAACTCCGAATAGTCCGGGATTGTCAACGTGAGTAGCTTTGTGGCGGCTTGGGGGCCTGCCCACATTTCCCACGACTGAGCCATGATAAGAGCACCGAGAAAAGCGGTTACGGCAGAGTTGGCAAGACTATCGTCCCGCATTTCCGCCAGATCCGAAATGTTCATGCTCACCTTCTAAGTTGACGTGTTACGTGGGTCCCAATCAACGACTAGGCGCCCACTACTTCCGGCCATCTCACACTCGCAGAGTCCCAGGAACTGTGCCGATGGCAGGCATAAGGAACGGCCTCTCGGCTTATCTACCGGGTGTCGCCCTTGGGGTTTGAGGTTTCGGGTCGGGCCATGCGGTATCCGACGCGAGGCAGAGAGGAGATGTAATTTGGGTTGCCGGCGTCGTGGTCCCGCTTGAGGTGTAGTTCTTCCCCTCCAATCGTCATGGCTGCTGGAGATCGAATCCGATTTGTTGGAGAAGCCCCTGTATCAAATCGATGTCCGACAATTGCAACCCGCCGATCAACACTGAACAAACAGTGAGGACGACTACCAACCAAGTCAGCTTGTTCACGTTTTTTTGGAGGCGAACGTTTTCATAGGCGTTAATGATCGCTCCAGTCTGGGCAAGTTGGTCCCGCACGGCACGTTCAGTGCGCTGAAGCCAATCGCTCCGCTTGGAGATGCGCCGCTGGAATACTGTTGACAATGTGTCATCGGGAGTGTACAGCTCTGGTTCACACGGAACGAACATCCTGGTTGACCGGGAGTACCAACCTGAGGCGCCAATGTCATTTGCGAATTCCGTCGAAACCGCTTCAATATCGGGGAGCGAAAATATGTGGTCTTGCAATCGTTGCAGATTGGCTACGCTATTCCCACTCTGCCCAAATCGAAAGTCGTCAGAGTTCCTGACCCGGTTGAGAGTTTCGGTAAAGACGTCAAACAGAGACGACCCTGCCCACATGCAGAACAGATCGTGCATGTTCTCGTCGAGATAAAGAATTTGAGCAAGCTGTCCTTTGTGGCCACCGTAGTCGCCCACCAGTCTCGAAAACCTGGGTTCGTTTGCCGTCAACGTTGAGTAGCGCAGCGGGGCAGCAAGGTACTGGCGCTGTATCGAGAAGTGCAGTTCTGGTACTGACGAATGTCTCCATGCTTCCCAATTTGCATCAAGCCCCAGGATACGTAGGTACTCGAGGCCTGCGGCCGAGCGGGATTCACGGTCAGCGAACGGCGTAGCCTTTTGTAAGGTTAAGAACTCACAAATCGGGACTCGCCCGTCAATTGGGTCGGAAGAAAAAATGCCTGGGATGTGCTCTCGGAACCAGAACGTGAAATCGTCAGAAATTTGCGCCCTGATAAGTTCTATAGCCTCGGTTTTCTGCTCCCTAGGTGTGTGGGTTGAGAAACCTGCAGCGACGGGGCGGGTGTAGGTATCTCGACTTTTGCGCAATGCGGTGTCGAAGCTGGTCGAAAAATCTTCTTCGAACACGAAGCAGATAGCGATACACGTGATCGCGGGTGAAATGCGGTGAGCTTTTGCCAGCGCGTAGGCTACTGTAGGCGGCATATCAACCAAACGACTAGGACCAATGAATTTCCTAGGAAGGCCCTTGGGTTCCCAGGTTCCTAGGTTGACCCATCCCCCTCCGTGGGCTACTTTGTGGAATCGCTTGATCCAAGAATCCAGCGGCTCCGCGTCGTACTCGGATCGGCTACTAGACCTGTTGAAGCTGCTCAGGTTTTCGATTAGTTCGTCCGTGTGGGCTGGCGTATAAAACTCCACTGCCCAAGCGCAATGCACAACCACCGCCTCATCGTCAGGCGGAGTAGTTAGGCGATTTTCTTCAGGATCGCGCTCTTTATGGAAATCGGCAACCTCGCGTTGATGTTGACGCAGCTCACGCCGCGTTTCTCTTTCGCCACGGGACAACCAACGGAAGCCCGCCAACACCTTACGGAAAAATTCTGCCGTCAACTTTTCTCGCACTCCTGTTAAACTGGGTTCATTGTTACGGCCTCTGAACCGGGTATCCAGTCACTATGCATGCAAGTAGACAGAATCCCTCCGCACGGCCCTGCGATGCTCTGTCGGTTCTTCCACTACGTGTCCGCTGGCGGCAATTTAGGCTAGCACCCACCCTTCTGACAACGCCTCCGCCTGTTCCAACACCGTCAGAGTAGCCTTCTCCTGCCTGTCGGGCGGGTAGCCGTGCTTGCGCAGGATGCGCCGCACCAGAACACGGAGCTGCGCCCTCACATTCTCCCGCAGCGTCCAGTCGATAGTGACGTTGCTGCGGACGGTCTCCACCAACTCGCGGGCGATGGCGCGCAGCGTCTCGTCGCCCAACACCTGCACAGCGCTGTCGTTGGTTTCCAGGGCATCGTAGAAGGCGAGCTCGTCATCAGTCAATCCGAGCCTTTCACCCCTAGACGCCGCCTCCCGCATCTCCCTGGCCAGTTGGATCAGTTCCTCAATGACTTGCGCCGCCTCTATCGCCCGGTTTTGGTAGCGGCGGAGGGTCTGTTCCAGCATCTCAGCGAAGGAGCGGGCTTGAACCACGTTAGCGCGCCGGCGGCTTGATAATTCGCCTCGGAGCAGCTTTTGCAACAACTCAACCGCCAGGTTGCGCTGGGGCATCCCCTGAACCTCGGCCAGGAACTCCTCGGACAGCACCGATATATCCGGTTTGTCCAATCCAGCCGCCGCGAAGATGTCAATCATTCCTTCGGACGCCACCGCGCGGGAAACTATCTGTCGCACGGCCAGTTCCAGTTCCTCTTCCGGGCGTGCCTCTCCCGCGGTCTGCTTAGATAGGGCGGCCAGCACCGCCTGGAAGAAACCCACGTCGTCGCGGATGCGGAAGGTCTCCTCATGTGGCACTGCCAGGGCAAAGGCTTGGGATAGCTCGCGTACTGCCGTCATGCAACGGTCCTTGCCGTTTTCCTGAGCCAGGATGTGCTCCTGCGCCGCCGGAAGCAATCCCAGCCGCTCCGACGGTGTGCCGCTGGTCCACTTCGACCAGTCGAAGCCGTGGAACAAGGCAGAGCCAACATCGTACTTCTCCAGCATGACGGCAACCGCTTCTTCTTTGTCTATGGCAGTCCGTCCGGTTCCCCCGCTCTCGGTGTAGGTGACCAGCGCCTGACGCAGGTCGTTGGCCAGTCCCAAGTAGTCCACCACCAACCCGCCGGGTTTGTCCTTGAACACCCGGTTCACCCGAGCGATGGCCTGCATCAACCCGTGCCCCCGCATTGGCTTGTCCAGGTACATGGTATGCAGGCTGGGCGCGTCGAAGCCGGTAAGCCACATATCCCGCACCAGCACAATGCGGAAGGGGTCGTCAGGGTCCCGGAAACGGTTGGCAAGGGCCTCCCGCCGGGCTTTGTTCCTCACATGCTGCTGCCACTCCAACGGGTCCGACGCGGAACCGGTCATCACCACCTTGATGGCGCCTTTGGCGTCGTCGTCATGGTGCCATTCCGGGCGCAGGCGAACCAGTTCGTCGTACAAGTCAACGCAGATGCGTCGACTCATGCACACCACCATCGCCTTCCCCTCCAGCGCCTCCAGCCGCTGCTCGAGATGGTCCACGATGTCCTGGGCAATCTGCCTGACCCGGTTTTCGGCGCCGACAATGGCCTCCAATTGCGCCCACTTGGTCTTCAGCCGTTCCTTGAGTTCGATCTCCTCACCCTCGGTGGCTTCCTCGAAATCAGGGTCGATAGCCGGCCGTTCGCTTTCGTCCAGTTCCAGCCGGGCCAGGCGGCTTTCGTAGTGAATGGGCACCGTGGCCCTGTCCTCCACGGAACGCTGGATGTCGTAGATGCTGATGTAGTCGCCGAACACCGCCCGGGTGTTGGCGTCCTGCAACTCGATGGGCGTCCCGGTGAAACCGACAAAGGAGGCGTTGGGTAGCGCGTCCCTCATGTGCCGGGCATAGCCGTCAACGAAGTCGTACTGGCTGCGGTGGGCCTCGTCGGCGATGACGACTATGTTGCGCCGCTCCGACAGAGTGGGGTAGGTGTCGCCCCGCTCCTCAGGAAAGAACTTCTGGATCGTGGTGAACACCACGCCCCCCGCGTTTACCGACAGTTTTTCCCGTAGGTCAGCCCGGCTTTCGGCTTGCACGGGAGGCTGACGCAACAAATCCTGGCAACGGGAGAAGGTAGTGAAAAGCTGGTCGTCCAAGTCGTTGCGGTCGGTGAGGACAACAATGGTGGGGTTCTCCATCGCCGGCTCACGCACGATGGCCCCGGCATAGAAGGCCATGGTCAGGCTCTTGCCCGAACCCTGCGTGTGCCAGACTACCCCGATGCGTCGGTCGCCGGGAGCGCCTCCCGGCCTGCTCCCCGTTTCGTACCTGCCGCGAATTGAGCCCGCAGCGATTGCCTGCTCCTGTTGCAACTCTGCTGCCCGCAGGGTCTCGCTCACGGCGGCACGAACGGCGTGGAACTGGTGGTAGCCGGCCATCTTCTTGACGAGCTTGCCGCTCCCGTCGTCATCAAACACGATGAAATCGCGCAGCAGCGCCAGAAACCGCTCCGGGTAGCAGGCGCCCTCCAGCATCACCTGCAGTTCGGTCAAGTCAAGAGCCGCCAGTGTCTCGCCGGTGACAGTGCGCCAGGGCTTGAACCATTCTCTGCCCGCGCCCAGGACGCCGATACGAGCTTCAAGGCCATCGGAGACCATCAGCATTTCGTTCATAGAGAACAAGGTGGGGAGTTCCGCCTGGTAAGTCTGGAGCTGTTGCCAGGCGCTCCAGATGGTGGCGTCCTCGTCGGCAGGATTCTTCAACTCGATAACGCCGAGGGGCAGGCCGTTGACGAACAAAACAACGTCGGGTCGGCGGTTGTTCCGGTTTCCGCCCACCGTTTCGGTGACGGTGAACTGGTTGACCGCCAGCCAGTCGTTGACCGCCCAATCGTCAAAGTCGATAACCTTGGCCGGCTCGCCCCGTATATCGCCGTCGGCGGAGCGGTACTCCACCGTTACCCCATTGACCAGCATTCGGTGGAAGGAACGGTTGCGGGCCTCCAGCGTCGCCCCTTCGGGCTGAGTCAGTTTGCGGAAGGCGTCGTCAAGGGCTGAAGCCGGCAGGGACGGGTTCAATCTACCCAGAGCATCACGCAGCCGCCGCTCCAGTACCACTTGCCCGTAGTCATCGCGCTCCGCGCCCGGTGCACCAGGCGCGATGTCAGGCCCGTGGGCTGTCTGCCACCCAATGGTGACGAGCCATTCCAGCGTGGCGGCTTCCACGGTTGATTCGGTGAGAGTGGTCACGGCTAGCGCTCGCGATTATATCGCCATGGGCCTGAGACTGGGTGTTGATGTTGGGTTGGAGGCAGTGGCACGGTAATGTCGGTTTCCCGAACGCCCTTGGGTATTTTCGAGAAACTTGGGCAAAACGAATGACAGGATGCGTAGTTGCTCCCTACCGGTCATGCGGCCGCCGGGTCGATGGATCAATATCGTTCTGACGTTGCTCGTTTGGAGCAGCGCCTTATGATGTCGTCGCGCGCGGTCATCAGCGTGGACCCACACCGCTCCGCGAGCTTGGCACCAAGCAATGATTTCGGGATCCAGGGCACCCCTGCGGCCGAACTCTGCCTCGGCAGTGGTAAAGTTGTAGCCCACTAGATTCAACGCATCCGCCACCGCAGGCGTAAGCGACTCATCCAGCAGGAATAGCAACTCATTGGGATTGGAGCCGGAATTCCCAATCACAAGCAGCTTGCACCGCTTTGGGCGACACCCCATACGCGCCGGCCACCCATTCCATTGAGTCTCCCGCTGCCACCATACCGGCCAGTGAACGAGTAGGGATTCGTGTCCCTTGGACGCATGGAGCGCCGAACTGTACAGAGGGTTTTAGAATTACGCCGGCATAAGGCTCCCATGAAATCGCTTTACGGCTTTCCCCGCCGAACGTAAGGCCGTGTATCGGGAGCAGAAACTCCCTCACTATATCGAGAGCAATCTGGCCGTGGCGGCTCCCCGAAACTAGCCGGCTTTCCCACTCAGCAAAGACCTGCCCTCTGCCGGCCCAAAGGGTTTCAGTGGCAAAGGGATGCCGAACGCCGGTTGCTTCGCGCAGCCAGCGTTCCGTTCCCCTTATTTCATTCCAACTGGCGCCGGCTGCACGCAGCGCAGCGATGACCCGCATGGAAATCAAGTCATCGAAATCGATGAGCAGTTCGCGGCCTGCTACTTGCGCCAGTTCGGGGGCGGCAAACCCACGGCGAATCCACCTGACCAGCTTAGTGGAGCGCATAGGGTAGATGGCGTCAGCGTTCTCAGTTGCACGCAGATAGCGAGCGGCCTCGGCCGGCTCATAGATGCCTTCCCAAACAGGCGTGGTGGCAGGTTCAATTGCAGTCGTCACGGTGGAGCGCCTCCACCTCGAAACTATCATAAGCGTTGGGCATCTGCAACACGCCACCAACACGGGTAAGGGTGGACATTAGCCCCGGTGCTGCTCTGGCCCTTCACCGATGACAGCCAGGATGCGATTCTTCAGGCTTTCACGCAGCTCTTCGGGAGTGGTCCAGACGATGTGGTTGTAGTGATTGGTGTCGAAATGCAGGGCACACACCTTATCCTTCCGACAAGTGAAGATGACCGGAATGCCAAGACCATGGGCGAACCCTGCCTCGTAGTAAACACCGCCTCTAGCCCCATCTTTACCCTGAGTGAAGTCCGCCACCAGGAACCTTGATCGCCTGATCTCCGCGATGATTTCGTCGTCGATCTTGTTGATATGTTCCTTACGGTCAATTCGCAGCGGCTTATACCCAGCGTCCCCGATGGCTGGTTCGATACCTTTCTCACAAGCCTCTTTAGTGCTTTCGTGAAACCACATAGCAACAAACGCTTGGGACGAGTCCAATGCGTCTTCTTCACGCTGAAGCTCGTCCACCCTGGTGTGGCCTTCGACTGACACCCTCCAATTTACATTCCGACCGAACTC
Source organism: Chloroflexota bacterium (assembly GCA_009837355.1). Taxonomy (GTDB): domain Bacteria; phylum Chloroflexota; class Dehalococcoidia; order Lucifugimonadales; family UBA3495; genus Bin87. Next base: position 32,584 of record VXTR01000012.1, read on the forward strand.
AGGGCCAAATGGGTCCCGTTCCAACCAGCCTTTCTTTTCTAGGTAATCTAAGAGGTACCGGACATCAAGCTGTTCTGTCGATTCAGACCAAGCCAGTATTTCGTCCCAAATTCCCTGAAGATGGCCAAATTTACCCAAGCTTTGCGACCTGGTGCCCCAAGAAATATACCTAAGCAATCTATCGGCTCGCGCGTGCACTGGTAGTGGTCGTTTGCTACGCAATTCCTCGTAGACTCTGAACGTAATTTGCGGCTTGTAGTTCCCGCGGCACCACTGGTCGATAAGCCACGTGGTCAGCCGCGCCTTTCCGCTGTCCCGCATCGGCTTGACAAAGATATCCAGCATTGCCTCCGTGATCATATAACCCGCGAAAGCGCGTTTCGACTCCTTTACGTCGTAGATTTTCTTCTCTGGGTCGTAGCTTCCTTCTGCCTCGTATCTAGTTCCCCAAATAGGGCAAGTTTGGATCGGTTCTGTCATCGTTAAGTGCTCCATTGATTTGCGATTATTTCCCCGGAAACCAGCTTTGGCAGCAACGCATCCCGCTGGGCAGCGAGGAAGCGGGATTCGTGGATGTTTGAAACTATTTTATCGGTCCACTGCCAAACCACTTCAGCATAGGACCGAGCAACTTCAAGACCCGGCAACCCGATCTTGTATAAGGCCATATCCTTCCAGTTAGCGCGCGGCATTCTTGTGCCCGTCGACGTGGCGTCGGTGTAGTCGATAAACTCGGCGCTGGACAAATGGCCTAACGCCAAGCCAAACCAGTCGCTCGGTTTCGGCGAGACGACTACTATATCTGTCGAACAAACCCCATCTAATGGTGCAACGCCAACTTTGTGGAAGTATGGCCTCAACTTCCCGAACAGGATGTCGCTTTTATGGAATCTGAATTTGCCGCTCGCCAGACCCTCCGCATGATCCCACTCTGATAGAGCGACGCACTTTCTCGGCATATGCTCAAGGGCGATGTAAGGGGTACCAGGGCCAATATCCTTCGGCTTAACCGCTTGCCGGCGTTGAGTCGCTACGTCCCCAATCTCGCCTACCGTCCAACCTTCCGGTATCTCTCCCAGCTCCGAATCCACCAGGCGGTCGGGGAACAGGTCCCACAGATCCAGGGATAGGTAGGGTTCCCGGCCCTCAATCTTGGTGCGGACGGGGCCGAAGTCCACGAACCAGTCCTGGAAGATGGCCCGGGCCATCGCCTCCAGCGTCTCGTTCAACCGCCGGTTCAGCTCGATCTTGTCGTCCAGCGCGCCGAGGATGTGGGCGATGGCCCGCTGTTCGGGCAGGGGCGGGAGCATGAACCTAAACTGTTTAATCCGATCTGGAGACGTGTGTTTCACCGTAGTGCCGGTTGCACTGGCAAGGACCTCTTGGCGATAGTCTGCGGTACACATGACATAGTAGAGGAATCTCGTATCGATCGCTTCGGCTCTCTTGGGAGTAACCTTTCCAAGACGTTGGTTGTGCAAATAGCGGCGTCCCTCTGGCCTATCGGGTACTAGTGCTGGGTACCCAAGAGTGTCCGACAGTTTGCTCAGGTCGGTCATCGTGACCAGCAAATCACCTTTGCTGAGAACAAATTCTTCGGGCACATGCCCGTCGTAAAATTTGAACCTCTCACCCTTAAACCCTCCGCCGACGCCGAAGTTACCAGGCGTGAGCAACACGTCGCCTCGAGGTTCGTCGTGTATGTAATCGCCCTTGAAAGCGAACCCGTGCTTTATATCAACCATGTCCCCGATAGACACCTGGGCCCACCCGCCGTAACCCTTTGACGTCAATTCGAGACCCACATCCTGCACGACCACGTAATCCCGCTCTATCTCCCGGTGGAAGCTCTCCGGGAGCCTGGCCCAGTCGTGGGTTTGCACCAAGATGGGGATGTCGGACTGCTCCAGGGCCTTGACCAGCTCGACGTACTCGTAGCCCAGTGGTTCCAGGGTGGGGCTGCGCAAAACCAGGTCCAGGTTGCTGCCGTCGTGGCTCCGGCCGTCGACGCGGCTGCCGTAGGCCCACACCTCCACGCCGGGCACGTGCTCGCGCAGCAGCGCCTCCAGTTCTTCCCGGTAGGGGAGCGGCAAGTTCAGGCGGTCAGTCATCGTTGTCCTCGAAGGGGTTCAGCACCGAAACGCCGGTGGGCGCGAAGTCGCGGACGTTGCGGGTGGCGACGGTGAAGCCGTGCTCAAGGGCAGTGGCCGCGATAAACAGGTCAACACTTTCGTTGCCAACGGAGGCTGAGAGGCGGCCCCAGCGAGACGCGATAGCAACATCCACCGGCAAAATGCGGTCTGCAAACCATGACAGGATTCGCTCATACCACTGCGCCAAGTCACGGGCAAAGTCGGGGTTTTGGCGTGTTTGCCGGGCAATTCCGCGCTCAATTTCCCCCATCGTTATCACGCTGAGGTAAACGTCCGACGCCTGCTGAGCTTCCAACCATCGTGTTGGGGCAGGATTGCGTTCCGGTCGACGCAGCGCGGATACTACGTCGGTGTCCATCAGAAACATCACAACTCCAGGTCGCGAGGTTTCAGCGGGATGCGTTCGAACAAGTCATCCGGCCCACCCTTGGGAATGGCTAACAGGTGCTCGATAAAGTTGGGCGCGGCGGCTTTCTCCGTCTGGCATAGCCGCTGGTATTCTTCAAAGGCGACCACCACCACCACCGGCTTGCCCCTACGAGTGACCTCCTGGGGTTCTCCGGTAAGAGCGGCGTCCACCACTGCGCTGAACCGGTTCTTGGCGTCCTGCAATTGCCAGGTAGTCATCGTAAGCTCCGTCTAGTCTGTCTAGCCTATTATAACGCGCCCGTTCCGAGAGCCACCATCCTCAGAACCCCAACCGCTTCAAGTTCTCAGCGATGGCCGCATCCAACTGGACCGCCTCCGCTTGCTGATCCCGCCATTGGGCGACCAGCCGCCCCATCTTCTCCTCAAAGGGCTCGCCATCGTCGGGCTGCGGCTCCGCGCCCACGTAGCGGCCGGGGGTGAGCACATGGCCGTGCCGGCGGATTTCCTCCAGCGACGCGCTCTTGCAGAAGCCGAGTACGTCGGCGTAATCCCCATCGCCCCCATGATTCCGCCAGGCGTGGTAGGTATCCGCGATGCGGCCTATATCCTCCACCGACAAATCCCGGTGGGTTCGGTTCACCATGTGGCCCAGCTTGCGGGCGTCGATGAACAACGTCTCGCCTGATCGCTTCTCCCTGGCGCCACGGCCCTTGCGGAGAAACCAGAGACAGGCGGGTATCTGGGTGGAGCGGAACAACTGCCCCGGTAGAGCGATGATGCAGTCCACCAAGCCCGCCTCGACAATGCTCTTGCGGATGTCTCCCTCACCCGACTGGTTGGACGACATGGAGCCGTTGGCCAACACGAAGCCGGCGACGCCCCGGGGCGCCAGGTGATGCAAGAAGTGCTGTACCCAGGCGAAGTTGGCGTTGCCCACTGGAGGCACGCCGTACTCCCACCGTTTGTCGTCTCGCAGCCGTTCCCCGCCCCAATCCGAATCGTTGAAGAATGGGTTAGCCAGAACGTAATCGGCCCGCAAGTCCGGGTGTCGGTCGTTGTGGAAGGTGTCGCCGTGGGAAATCTGGCCTTCAATGCCTCGGATAGCCAGGTTCATACGAGCCAACCGCCAAGTGGTGTAGTTGGATTCTTGGCCGTAGATGGAAACGTCGCCCCGAGCTTTTCCGCCGTTGCCGTTGCCGGTAGCGTGGGCGCGGATGAAGTCCATTGACTGCACGAACATTCCGCCTGAACCACAGCAAGGGTCATAGACCCGGCCTTGGTACGGCTCCAGCATCTCCACCAGCAGCCGCACCACCGAGCGCGGCGTGTAGAACTCGCCGCCCTTGCGCCCCTCGGCCAGTGCGAACTGCTCCAGGAAGTACTCGTACACCTGCCCCAGCACGTCATTGGCCTGGGCTTCCGCTCCACCGACCTTGATGTTGCTAACCAGGTCCACCACCTGGCCGAGGCGCTGTTTGTCCAGAGCATCCCGGCCGTACTCCTTGGGCAGCACGTCTTTCAGCGCTTGGTTGTCCCGTTCCACGGCGGCCATGGCGTCGTCCACGAGCCGGCCGATGGTAGGCTGGCGGGCCTGGTTTTTCAGGTGCTGCCACCGGGCTTCTGGAGGCACCCAGAAGATGCTCTGGGCGCGGTACTCGTCCGGGTCCTCGGGGTCGGCGCCCTGACCCCGCTCGGCCTCCAGCTTGGCGTAGGCTTCCTCGAAGGCGTCGGAGATGTACTTGAGGAAGATGAGCCCCAGCGCGACGTGCTTGTACTCGGCCGCGTCCATGCTGCCCCGCAAAGCGTCGGCCATACGCCAGAGGTCGGCGCGGTAGTCAGTGACGGCATCGCCGCCCGAAGCAGTCGCCGAGCCGCCGTTGTTGCGTCTCCTTCGTGGCGACGTCACCTTGTTTCACCTTTGCGCCTTATTCGAAAACGCGATTTTCCACTAGCCATATCCATGACGCTCTTGCCTCCGAGGTCGTGTCTGACCTACGGCTTACGCTGGCAATGCCCACATCGCTACACCAAGATCATAGGCAACTTGGAGCAAGAATATTCCTCCCGCCGGGCTCCGTCAATGCACCGATGGCGGCCGACGTGACGACCGACCTTTAAACATACTTGTGCGAACTGCAAGGGTAAACCGCCTAATGGCGCAAGCAACGCCACGCCGCTGCCGCCAACTGACGGAAGGGAAGGCGTGGGTAAATTGGTATATAATTCCCTAATTGAACTGCGTCGATCTCATCACATCAAGAGGCAAGCATTGAAGTACAGCTACATCGTAGTTGGGGCCGGTTCGGCCGGCGCCATCGTCGCCACCAGGCTTTCCGAAGACCCCGGCACCTCGGTATTGCTGCTGGAGGCCGGCCCCGACTATCCGGACATGGACAGCCTTCCCGAAGAGGTGAAGTACGGCTACATGTCGACCAAGAGCGTTTGGGACAGCGACCACAACTGGCAATATCGCGCCAAGGGCGCTGGGGACAACGAGATCGAAATTCCCCGTGGCAAGGTGACCGGTGGGTCCAGTGCCATCAACGGCCAGATCTTCCTGAGAGGCATCCCTGAGGACTATGACAACTGGGCTGGCATGGGTAACGAAGAATGGAGTTTCCAGAAGCTGGTACCCTACTTCAACATGGTGGAGACCGACACCACCTACCTAGATGACCCCGGAGACTTTCACGGTTCCAGCGGTCCCATCATTTGCCACCGATTTCCGGAAGAGCAGTGGCGGCAGGGAAACCGGGTCTGGTTCGAGGCGTGGAAGGACCGGGGGCAACCCTACTGTGAGGACCACAACGCGCCCGGCACCACGGGAGTGGGACCGATTCCCTTGAACAACCCCAACGGCATCCGGTGGTCCACGGCCATCGGGTATTTGGGCCTGTCCCGCCACCGGCTGAACCTGACCGTCCGGCCAAACGTGACCGCAAAGCGGATACTGTTCGACGCCACTGGGGAACGTCCCCGGGCAACGGGCGTGGAGGTGGTGTCTGACGGAGAGGCCTTCGTGGTCGAAGGCGAAGAGATCATCCTGAGCGCGGGCGCCATCGGGTCGCCCCAGATCCTGATGCTTTCTGGAATCGGCGCAGCGGACCACCTGGCTGAGCATGGCATTGAGTCGATCATCGACGCGCCGGGAGTGGGCCAGAACCTGGCCGACCATCCGTTGATCAATATCCTGTGGGCCACCAAGCCAGAGGTAGAGCTGGGAAGCTACCTTCCCGGCGCGCAATTGCTGGTGAAGTATACGGCGGACGGGTCGCCTCTGGAAAACGACATGATCGTGTACTTGAACGGCTCGGCAGGCATAGAACGAAGCAGAGGCGGCCAGCACGGTTCGGCGCTGGGCTTGGGGGCCAATCTCGGATTGAACCTGGCCCTGTCCAAGGGAGAGGTCAGATTGCGCTCCGGCGACTATCGCGACCATCCGCATCTGAACTACAACCTGCTGGAACACGAAGAGGACCTCCGCAGGTTCCGGGAAGGCGTCCGCATGGTGGTTGGGCTGGAGGACCACCCGGCCATGGCCGCTGTTATCGAGAAGAGGGTTTACCCCGAGGACTCGGACCTGGGGTCGGACGAATCCCTGGATCGGTGGGCGAAACGGTGGGTGAGGACCGGCCACCACGTTTCTTGCACGGCCAAGATGGGGCCAGCCTCAGACCCCATGGCCGTGGTGGACCAGTACGGAAAGGTATATGGAGCCGAATGTCTGCGAGTAGTGGACGCGTCGGTCATGCCGGAATGCGTCCGCGCCAATATCAACGTAACCGTAATGATGATGGGTGAACGGATTGCCGACTTCATCAGGCGGGGATTGTGAAGTCCGATAGTTCATTCGGGCCCAGTAGAGACAGGACGCTTCAGGGAAGGGGGGACCGAGCGACAAGGCCGCTGGAGAGCCCCTGTGATGGCATTCAGGGTAAGCCCAAGTTCACCTGACGAATCCAACGAAGGACATCAACCTGTTCACCCCCGTTGCGTTAGTCTTGGGTAGGGCTGCTTCGCCAGGATTTGGGCAATGACCGAGGCCCTCTCCCGCCGGCCCTGGTCATCCTTTGGTCTGGCCGGTTCGTAGAGGTACAGGTCCTCGCGGATGTGCCTCGGACTCGACGCCATTTCGATTATGGGAACCATAAAGGCCCAGTCGGTGGCCAGGTCAACCCATTCGCCGTTAACCTTGAAATCCGCAACGTCAATGGCGTCGAATAGCCGCTTACGAAAACTTCGCAGATGCTGCCAAACGTTGCTGTCCCACCACCGGGGGTTGTCGAACTTCACGGGATAATGTCCTTCCTTGTCGAGCCTCAGCATGGACCCCACCGTGGCGTCGGCCCCGCCTGCGTACTCTTCAAGCACTCGGTCCACAACGCGCTCGCCAATCAGGGCGTCGTCGGCGTCCAACGTGATGATCACGGAGTCGGGGTTGGCGCAAAAGTTGGCGACGGCGTTCCAGGTATTGTACAGCCCTCCCCGTCGTTGTGGGTTGTGAACCAAAGTCACCCTCTCCCGCAATTCTGACAGCAACACCTCAGCATAGTCTCCAAAACCGTTGGTTGATGCGTCGTCCACGACCACGGCGCCCCAGTCTCCGTTGCTTTGAGCGACGAGGGACTCGAAGCAGCGTTTGAACCTGGCAGGCTCCACGTTGCGCCCACATATCACGAAAACGACGGGTTCTTCCCTTTTAGGTCCCGCCCAATCCCAAGCGGTTCCGGCGAGCTCCACGCGTCCGGCTTGGCTGGCGCTGACGTGGCCCCGTTCGACCGAGGCGATAACCTCATGCCAACCGTCAACATCTGTTTTCCTTGCGTTAGGCACGTGAATGAACGCAGTGCGGGGGTTTCCCCCTCGGTAGGACCGATATTCGGTTTCGGCGATGAACCGGTCAAAGGCCCGGTGCCACGCCAGGTTGAACCGGCATTGCTCCAGGTTGTTCGCCACAGGCAGGACCGACTGCACCCTTTCCCGGTCGAAAAGGCAAACTCGCACCTCCACCCGCCAATTGCCATTCGGCCCTTCGTGCGAGTAGGGACGAAAAGCGGAACCACAGATGCTCAGAGACGCAAACAGGGCTCTGTGGTCACCGCGAAGGACATCAACCATCTCGCTCAGATAGTCGTGGTCGGCATCGTTCCTGGCGATAAGCAGGTCGCTGTCCACCTGCAGCACATAATCGCCCGAGCAGGAGTCGAAACCGAAGAGTGTGGCGAACAGTTGCTGCCCACCGACCGCATGGGTTTCGGTCGATTCATAGCCGAACCACTTCAGGTACGTAGCGCGAATGACATCCGGGTCGTCGGCAGCATACACCACCTGGTCAACCACGCCGTCTGCCAGCAGGCGGTCCATCGCCCTGCTATGGGCTTCGGCATCAACGTAGTCGTGCTGGCGGAGAAACGGCCCCTCCGAAGGATCCACCACGATGACCTTCTGGTAAAACCGCGTTGGAGTTTCCAACTGCCTAACCAGGTGCCGAACTAGTCGTTCAATGATGCGCCATTCCATCAGGCACGTCTTGATCAGCAGGGAGACCTTGTACTTGGGGACGGGCTGCGGAACGAGTCGAAATACCAGGTGATCGGAAGCGGGAAGAAGATTCCCGGTGTCCGTCCCGTCCAGTTCCACGACCTCGTCAATTCTGAACCCTGCGGCGGCGAAAGCCGACCTGTAACGGGCTACGCTCCGATGCACTTCGCTTCTGAGCTGCCCACTGGATACTACGGTCTTTTCGTAGACGAAGGTATTCTCGTATCGAGAGTGGGGAGGCAGGTGTCGGGTCCACAACTCGGTGGCGTCCGTGGACAGGTGCAGGGGATTGCACACCGAGATGAGGACCTTGCCAGATTCGGCTACCAAGCGGCGCAAATCCTCCAGGACACGACGGAACTCAGCGTCGTCGGCGATGGTGCACATCACCCTGCCACAGGCAACGATGTCGAACTTGGCGTCTTCGTCGAGGAGCCTCTCCAGCAGTTCGGCCCCGCCGTAGAGGGTGGAGCCGGGCTTTTCCAGGCAGCGGGCGATGCAATCGGGGTCAGGGTCATAACCTGAGACAGTGATACCCAAGGCGGCCAGTTTTTCGGAGAGCCTCCCGTCGCCACAACCGTAGTCCAACACCGCCTCCGGTCTTTCCCCAGCTATCAGTTCCGCCATTGGTTCGTAGTAGAGTTCGTCCAGACTACGGGGAGCCAGCGCCCTCCTGAAGTGATCAAAACCGACGAGTTCGGGGAGGTTGTAGTCCGTCAGTGCTCTGGCCATCAGGCTCTTCAGGTCGGAACGGAAATGAAAACGGTATGAGAGAAAGGCCCGCCGGCACATGTGGTCGAACTCGTCATTGTCACATGGAACGATGTCGGAGCCGTAGTCAATGAGCTTCAACCCGGACGAGGTCGTCAGCAGGTTGTCCGGATGGATGTTGCGGCAGGCTATTCCGGCCTCCCGAGCCTCCCTTAGAAGGGTGAGCATCTCCTCCAATTGACCGCCTTCGTATTTGTTACCCGCTTCGTAGGGGTAAACGGCAACTACCTGTTCCCCCCGTCGGCGGACTTCAAGAAGGTCCGGCAGTGTCCGGAACCCAGAGAGCTTTCCCACCAGCGATTGCAGGAACACGATCCGCTCTTCGCGGTCCCCGGGTTTCCAATAGTGGAAATACTTGTACACCAGTTTCCCGTCGGTCAGCGCTACGCCCTCCTCTCCGAGGCCCAGACAGGTCAGGTTGTCGGCTCCGAACTCGTCGCGGATATGTGCTTCCGCAACCTGCCGCAACTGGTCCGCGGGCAAAGGGGTGTTCATTCGGTATCGGTCAACGATCTGGGGCAAGTCGCGGAGAAAGTCCCGGACGACTTGGAAATCGAAATTGCCGGCGCAGCGCTTGAATTCACCGAGCCGCGCGTCGGTAAACGCTGATTCCAACTCAATCACGAACTGGCCTAATCGGGCCGTGTCCTCTGAGAGGTCTCGCGAGTTAAGCCACCACGGTCTCGGGTACCTGGATGGAATGCTCTGGCAAAAGACCTTGAGCGCGCTGGTCAGCCCCGCAATCCTGATGAAGTTCAACTCATAGGCCGTTAATCGCTGGTGGAGGTACTTCCGGCACGACTCTATTGCATCGTCGACTTCGCTGTCGGTGAACAGTAGCAGTTCATTGCCTCGCAGGGACTTGCCGCTTCCCTGACCTTGGCTGGACTTTTGCTGCAACAGGTCCCTCAACGACGAACACACCGCGAATCCCAGCAGGTCCAGCCCCATCGTGGTGAAATCCATCTTGGCCGTGGCGCTTGCCTTCCTGGCCTGACGTACTGGGAGCCGAGACTGGAGAATGTCTCGGCCCCCGACATGGCGATTCAATAGGCTCCAGACCATATCGCTGCGGCGAAGGTCAACCCCGTTGACGCTTGGAACGGAATTGGGGAAGTCGCGGAGGGCCTGGACGTCGAACACCAGCGTAGCCGGCCCCCGGTTCGTGGAAGGAAGTAAGGATGAGCCCATTCCGCCGGGCTCATCCTGCACCAGGGGCCGGAAGACCTGCACGCCCGACAGAATATCCGGCAGCTGGCCGACCACTTCACGGAAAGTTTCCTCCGCCGTTGCAGTCTCCATTTCGGCGGCGAACCAGAAGGGACGTTCCAGTTGGCTGGTTCCGCTGCCGGAGAGATCATAGTAGTAGTCCGCGCTACCTCGCCGCGCCAGCCGGTTTTCAGCGCTCAGGTCAGGCCATCGGGTATCCGGGGACAGCGAGCATAGGAGGTGTAGGTTGTGATACAGGTCCACCAGTTGAGTGCGGACGCAACTCAGGGCCGGCAGGGGAGGGTCCCCGGTGACCTCGCAGAGGACCGCACCCGCGCCACTTTCCATCAATTCCCTGATGGCCGACACGTAATCAACGTCCGCAACCTGCGGTTTTCCGTCGGAGCCGCAGAGTACACCCTCCAGCGTCACGTCGTCGTCCAGAATCCAAACCACGACCCCGGGAAGAGGTTTTGCTTCCTGGTACAGGTAATGCTGAAGCATGGTGCGGCTTAGCGCAATGCTCTTGCGCCCGGACAGCTGCTCTGGCGACGCCTCGAAAACGCCGGCAGCCACATCGGCTGCCTGCTGTTCCAAAGTCCTGAATACAACATCGGTACCCCGACCCCGCGCATTGCCCACCGGTGACCTCAGGGCTTCCCGGGATGCCTCATTGGGACCGCCATTCTCCAAAAGGACCACCTTCAGAGTCACGTTCTCGCATACTCCAATCTTCCTTTCCAGAAAGTGGAGAAGCCGGTCCGTATAGTCGGTATCCGGTGACGTGATGGCGCCGGCGACTATGACCAGATTGCTGGAGGATTTGCCCATTGGAAAGCTCGGCATTTGAGGGGGCGAAATCTCAACCGATACCGTGGGGTCGCAGTTGAAAAGCCTCACGCATCGATCGAGGAAGGCCGCACGCTGGCTTATGGACATGCGGCCCCGGTATTTGCGGTAGAAGTGGGTCAGGCCTGCGCGCTTGGCGTTCCCTCCCGCCGAGGACAACCGTGGTCGGTCATCTTCAGCGAAATGGTGGACGAGGCACTCATTCAGGGGCCCGAAATTCACAGTCCCCAGGTCGGCCAGCCTGATGCAGATGTCCCGGTCGGTTGTGCTGGTCAGAGCCTCATCGAATAAGCCAGCCTCCAGCAGCTTTCGCAGTCGGACAAACAGGTTGGAACCTTGGATATGTGTGTTGCGCACAAGGAGGTCACTGACATCAAGGCTTTCGGGTGGCGACAGCAGGTCTCCTTCCGAGTCGTGGGATTGGTGAAATACCAGACCGGCGGCTACCATGTCCAGGCAACCATCCAAAACTGCCAACTCGCACTTTTCCAAGTAGGTCCGTTCCCACGAATCATCGTCGTCCAGAACCGCCACGAAAGCCTCGGGGTCAAGGTCGTACAGACAGGAAAGGGCCGTGTTCCAAGCGCCGGATGCCCCCGGCGTCCGTTGGTTCTCCTGATAGATGACCCTGGTGCCGCGGATATCCACGTCTGACAACGCTTTGGCGTTGGCGGGCTTGAGTTCCAAGTCTGAGTCGTCTACCACAACCAGGTAATCAGGCTGACGAGACTGTTCGGACACCGACGCAAGGGAGCGCGCGGCCAGCAATTCCGGTCTGTTGTGGGTAGCGATTACGACGGCTATCGAAAGCAAGGGGAATTTCCAGATTGATGTCCAATGCAATAGGTCATGCCGATGACTAAGGACCGTATGGCGGCGGATTAGTGTCGATGCCGTTCTCATTATAGCCGTCTGCGGCCACCGTCGAATAGGATTATTCCCCCGTCCGTTGCGCTGTTCGTAATACCCAGTGCTTGGGAGCAGAGGGGCACCAGTGGATTAGACAAACGAACCATGACTGCGGCATCACCTGGTTCCTGTCGGAACTGGCCGCCTACGCCCGAGCCGACGCCGGCAGTGAGCCGCAATGCGTCCGTGCCCACCGCTCGTTCCGACCGGCCTTCAACCTAGGCTAGGATTCCCTCGCTCCCGACGCCGTGGGGCACCTGTTAGTCAGCGGCCATCACGTGCCCCTCTGCTTCGCGTACGAACTGCGCGCCCTTACGTCAAGGGCGTGGCCGCACGTCCACGTCCCTACTCCCGACCCGATGCGCCGGCCAAGGACCACCTACCCTTCATCGACGCCGGCGAACTGGCCACGATTCTGGGCCAGCCGCCGGCCATGGTGCGCCCCGCCCTGACGGGCCTGCTGCAGGACGGCCTAGCCGCTTAGTAGCGGCTGGCCGCCAAGGCTTCTGCCACCACTTCGACCAGCTCATCGGCATCGGGCAAACGGTCCAGTTTCACCCTACGGCCGTCGATGCCGTGGATCGTTGCCGACCCGCCGAGCAGCAGCCTGGCCAACCAACCTGAGCTGGTTATCCTGGCAATCCGGCGATGCTCGAACTCGACCAAGCGGCGCCTTTGCCCCCATTCGGCGACGATGATGCGCTTGGTAGTGACCACGCATTCGGCATCGGCGTACCTTTCCCGAAGCGCGGACCGTGCGGTGAGGCCTGAAAACAGCCCCGCCACCAGGACGATGATGCCCGGCAGGATGAAGAGGAGCAGCCCGATCAGGGTACCGGTCGTGATGCCGAGCCAGTAACCCCTGGCGTCAAAGCCGGGTGTGGCCACGTAGACCACCCACTCGTCGGGGCCGAATCCGGTCATCGTTCGAGATCGCATCATGGTAAGTTGCCTGCCGCGCTACCGGTTCCGGGAGGCTGGCGTCAACGTTTCCCCAGCCCTTGGCGATGATAGACTGGCGGTTGCTTGGGGTCAATTCTGGGACGTCGCCGAAGGGGTACCGTATCGGGGTTCCCCCGTAGGAAGGGAGCATGGTGTGGGCTTGTTTGCCGTTGCGCTCGATTCGGGCTTACCTGGGTTTCTCCAATAGGGCGGAGCAGCCCGGCTCCCGCACGACGTGGTTGACGAACAGCCGGCCGTGGCCGTCGTAGCCGGTGGCGTAGGCGTACTCCACCTCGGCGCCCCGGGGAATGCGGCCGCCGATGCGCATACTGTCTCCACCCGGCCCACCGGCGCCGCGTAACACCACTCCATTGCGCCGGCCCTTCTTCCAGGCCATGATCTACAGTTCGACTGGCGTGACGAGTCTCGCTGGAGACCGCCGGAACAGTGCCTTATGGTGACTGGTCCTCCTGCTCTCCATTCAGGTTTCCGGCAGTGTCTACCGTATCGTCAATCTCCTGACCTTTGTCATTTCCTACGGTCACCTTGTTCCCCACCATCTTGGCACCCTCCGTTGTCCCGCCCACCTGGAATGTTTCATCCGAAGTTTGCTCCCTCGAAATTCGAACCGGATAAGTCCACTTCCAGACCGGCCGCTGCTCCTCGTCCCGGCCCGGTGTTACCACCTTAGCGTTGTCGTACAAACAGCGGCGCGGCACGCCGCCCGGATACTCGAAAGCGTTGACGTGGCACTGGATGAAGGCGGCGGTGTCCCCTCGCCTCACTAGTTCCACGTAGCAGGCCCGGGACCAGCCCATGGCCATCACAAAGACCCAGACGCTGCGCCGCTTGCCGTCCTCACTGAGGTACGACAGGCTGCCCCAGTCCACCTGGGCCTGCTCTCCCGGCGCCGTCTCAAACCGCAGCGTCGCCTCCGGTTGCCGCTTCCGCCGCCGCGGCGACATGTAGCCCTTCAGGATCGAGTAGCCGCCGCCATATCCCCGCGCCGCCAACTCCCGGTGCAGCACCACGCAGTTTTCCAGCCCCTGGGCCATCCGCCGGTCAATGTACTCGGTGTGCGCATCCAGCTTCGAGACCCGACGCCGACGCGGCTTGGGCCGCATCGCCTCCGGCGTCTTCAGATACCGCCGCACCGTGTTCCGTGACACGTCCAACTCCCGGGCAATCTCCCGGATCGAACGCCCAGCTCCTTTCAACTCGTAAATCTCTTTCACTTGACCCACCTTTAGCACCTTATCTCAAGCACCTTCGCAGCGTGTCTGCGGATGATGCCATTGCCTTAGGGTGGGTCAATTCCATTTTGGCGATTTTGCACAGTTTAATATCGGCGGTGACACCGAATCATCAGGACTGAGAACTGTCTGGAAATCCTGAGCGGTTTCAACTGCGCCCTGGTCAACCTTAACCGAAGTATCCGCCGTTCAACTCCAATCCTCGACTGCCTCGTGCCGGTCAGTTGAGCCTCAGGCTGGTGATGCACTCAAGGACAATTTTGGCCCGGTGCCAATGCACCGCATTGCGAGGCTTAAAGCGGAGAGGGCAGGGTTGTAGCGGGCAAGTCACAAAAACGGTGCCCAAACGCACCACAGGACACCGTGGGGGCGTTAGGCCTTGTAGGATGAGCCTCCTATATTAGGCGGGTTAGTGCTCTCAGTTCTTCGGTGATGCTCAAATCCAGGCTCTTCTGTCTCGGGTCGCCCCGCCCGCCGATGGAAACGACGAACCTGTATTCCTTCTGATGGGAGAAGTGGGCGCGTTTAACAAACGGAGTGACAAGTTCCCAGGACGCCTGCGGGAATCTCTGAATTACATCCGAGGGAGACGCCGTATACACCACCGGGCCGTGGTCCACGAAAACCTCTGGTCGGAAAGTCCACCATATCGGACCTGGACTCTCCAAGTCGCTGGTGCGTAAAGCGTTTCCGAAGTCGATTCCCAGTTGCCTGGCGAACTCCGAAGGGTCTTCAATGAGCGTCGCGGCATCGTAACCCCGGCAAACATTCGCCCGCATCCCGTCCAGGCGAGTCACCGACCATGGAGCCATCGCGGTGCAGAGAACCCAGCACTCCTTCCTATGGGTTAAAGTGAGTTGAATGTGGCGTGCGCCGGAAATTGGTATCTGGCCTGCCTCCCTTTGGAAGGTGGCGAAATCAGTCTCCCGCCGAAAGGTCGCTTCCTCCGCATCACCAATCCCGCACCCGTCGCTCTCCTCCCAGTCACGATAATAGGCAGCTGCGCGTAGTCTGATGTTTCGGGAGTTGGGTATGGCGTACTGGCTTTCCGAGAATCTGACTATCTTTGGCGTGCCTGCGAGGAAAGCCCGACTCGATACGTTCACCCGACGAACATAGACCCGGAAAGCCGTGGGGCTTTCGACGCGCACTTTGTACTCAGTCCTGTAGTGAAGGGCATCGTGCGTTTTTCTGTACTCCTCGGTGAAGGGGATGTCCGCAATCTTATAGCTCATGCTGGTCCCACGCTGCCTCAGTGTTTCGCTTCAAGATGTCACCACTTATTCTAAGGTAAGGCCGTCCTGTTCAGGAAGCGGCGCGAGGTTTCTCACCTTGGCCCTCCCCCACCGGCATCCAATAACCCACCCGGGCTTCGGTGAAGACGTACCTGGGGTTGCGGGTGTCCTCGCCCAGCTTGGCGACCATCGGGCGCATTGGGCTCATGACGGCTTAGGCCTTCCCATTTATCCTCCTTCTAGCGCCGCATGCCTTCGGCCCCTCCCTCGTGTTCGCAATAGCACTAACGTGCCGCAATCTGAATTTCATCTGTAAGTGGGATGGGGAACTTGCTCGCTGAGAACCCTATGACAGCCGTGTTCGCCAGCTTTTCCCGGACAGGTTCGATGCGACCCACCGTAACAAGCGTCTCCGGGGCCCTGTCGTCCGTGAAGGCGGTGTTTCGCTTAGATAGGGAGTATTGTCTTCATTCCTTGGGCACACCTCCCCAAATTAGCGTTCCAGCCGTGAGCGACCTCAGCAGATGATGGTGCGGCGGACCGGCCACATTCCAATTGAACCAATCCAGGGTCACGTCCATCTTGCGGGGCACCCCGACAAGGCTGCATGGAGTAGCGTTCTCTGGCCTAACTCAAAAGCATCTTCGTAGACTTGGTTCGCGTCTTCTGGCAACATCCCGTTGTGGACAACGCCGGTGCGCGCTGCGTAGATGGATTTGGCAGTTCTATCAATCCATTTCAGATCCTTTCGGTCTCCGCCAATGAATTGACGGGCGCGACTGGAGAGTAGGCTACCTTTCCCTCGCTTAGCATCGAGTTGGTACACAACCTCCAACGCGATCGCGACGTCGAGTACTTTGTCAAAGTCCCCGTGCACACCAGTCCGCGTGAGCGAGGATGCGAGTCGGGCCAAGGCCAACCTCAGCGGAACATCTTCTTTGCAACTGAGGAGCAATTGCTCGCATTCCGAGAGTTTCTCGTCCGAGATAGCTGGAGTCGCAATGGGCTCTATTTTCGTTGTGTTGACACCGAGGAGGTCCCGGACGAACCGTGAGGAATGGAGCCCCTGACCCACGAGATGCTCGATCTCACGCTCGACAACGGTTGTGTGTGTTCGGGAACTGCTTACGGGCAGCCGGTGGACTACGGCCAAGACATCCAACAACAGGAGCGCGTCGTCCCTGAAGGTCAGTGGTCTCTCCGGCCAATCCATGCCATCCATGTCGTATCCAGCTGGGACGATCAATGGTCCCCACTTACTCTCGAAAACAACCGCCCCGATTGGCTCCCGGTTTATGTCGGTATCGCTCGCTTCAAGCATTAGGCGGAGTCGTTCATCCGGCATAAATCGCCGCACTTCCTCAAATGGAATGATTGACAGGCCGTTCGGGAAGTCGTGCCTTCTCTCTGCATATAGCCCACGGAAGAGGAGAATCCGGTAGGAACTCAGGTCTTTGTCTTCTCCCCTCTGGATCAACTGGGCAAGGGCATTGGCAGTGGCTTGGGGTGAGTGTTCGACGGCGTGGTCGACCAGCCCCTTGAGCATGAAAATCAACTGGTGGCAGGGGTTCCGGGATGTACCTAGGTTCAGCCCCAGAGCCAGCAAGCCCTGGGTCTCTCGGTACACAGCGTTCTTCATCGCGGGGTGTTCGATCAGCACGTTCTGTAGCCTGCTAAGCTGCCCGTACACATTCCGCTGATACTCGGAACCCTCAGATGGCGTGTCCACGAGGGACCCCCAGTATCCTGCAATTCTGTCTCGAACCCGGTCTTTCCGGTCGTCGTGAGAATTCGGCAGCCCATATGCGTCCTCGGTTTGCCGCCTGAGAAAGGAGAGTTCGCGTTCCAACCACCTTTCGTGGTCAACCAGTTCCTGGAGGCACTGCGACAACCTGCCTTCCCAAACAGTTGGCGTGAATTGCTGCTGAAACATAAACGACCATCTCCCCGGGGAGCGCAGATTGGCTTTGATTCACAAACTCTACAACAAGAGAACAAGCGCCCTAATTGCAACACGCGTGCTGGGAACCCCAGGGACGCATCCGCCGGTCAACCTAACTCCGTTCGCTGGCGTCATAGTCAGGTTAGTCAAAGTCAGGGTTCCCCGTCAGATGGCTCGTTCTGGTAAACCGCACCCCCGTCTCGGAACCGTGTTTCGGCTCAAAAGAGGCGGGAACTGAAGCCAGTTCCAACTCTCCCCACGTACCCTGCCAATAGACGGGCTCCCCCTGAATCGGTTTCCTTCGAACTCCATCGTTGAAGTACAGACACAGAAGACGCTCGCCCATGAATCCCTTTTCCTCTACCCCGGTACGATTCGGCGCTATTACTATTGTGGGGCCGCGCGGATAAACCTCCCCTGTGCCAAGTAGGATAAGGGGGTCCGGCGGCGCGTGGAACACCTTGACCTCTTTCCAATTGTCCCGGAGCCCCCTATATCTCCATTCATCAACGGCCCGGATGATGAGGACGGTCACGAGCCACATCGGGAGGCTGCTAGGCAACAACAATAGGAGGTTGCGCGGTAAGTCTCCATTGGAGACTATAAACGTGAATTGCAGGGAAGTCCCAATGACGGCTACGCCCATGACGGCGTACCCCTCTGCCGTGGTGGGCCAGACTTTGCAGATGCGCCGAAATCGGGAAATCATATACACAACTACCCTCCTTGAATCACCAAGTGCGCCATGATGGATACGTCCGTCACTCTGTATGGCAAGTCCAAGATGGCGGCGGTCGACAGATTGAGAACTCCGGAAAACCGGCCGCACTGGTAAGCAGAAAGTGGGGCTGGTCTCTATCCCCCGTCCTGTCCACACCAATTGGGTCACCAAGTTGGCCGGGACGCAAAAATTGAATAGCTGGCATCCCCTCGGCGAATTGCCGCGAAGCGCTACCGCCCGTCGCGGCAAACCACCATGTGGGAGCCGTCGGAGTTGGTATGCACCGCGTGGGAAGTACCCGCCAGGTCAAAGACCAGCCGGTAGCCCGGAGTGATGACCTGGGCATACATCATGCCCTCCTGCGGGCATCCCAGGCTGGCGTCGGACCAACCCACTCCCTCGAGGCTATCGAGCCTGAATGCCCCTTCGCCCACGTTTAACTCGTCGGCCAGAAGCCTCCGTGCCGCAGCCTCTACCTCCCCAGGCACAGTGTCATTGTCCGGCGGCGCCGATGTATCGAGCGGGAAGGCAGGAGCGCCCGATCCGGCGCCCGGCGACGGCGTTGCCGTCCCTGTCTCCGCGGCCGTCTGCCCATCATTGCCGCCACAGGACGCCCCAGCCAGGGCGATTGCCGCCGCCAGCGCCATTACGGGTATGAATTCCGACAGCTTCGACCTCATTTATATCAACCCTACCTTTGATTCCAACCAGACCCGCGACGCTCCCACGTGACCCTCAGCCAGCGATTACGGCGAGGTTGGACAGTCCCACGGTCCCGAATCCCTCGGTGTCAACATTCATTATAGGATAGGGGCGTTCCGCATAGGATAGGGGCGTTCCGCTCACTGCGGGTCCCGAGGTTCCTCACCTGTTCCCTCCCCCTCCGGCATCCAGTAGCCCACCCGGGCCTCGGTGAAGACGTATCTGGGGTTGCGGGCGTCCTCCCCCAGCTTGGCGCGGAGCTTGGCGACCATGGTGCGCATGGGGTTCAGGTTGGCCTCGGGCGGCTCCCTCCAGACCCGCTCCAGCAGGTGTTCGTAGGTGAGCACCCGCCCGGCGTTGGCCGACAGCTCGGCCAGCATCCGGTACTCCATTGTCGTCAGCGGCGCCGGCTCCCCGTCCAGGCTCACTCGGTGCAGGGCGTAGTCGATGACCAGGCTGCCCCGCACGTAGGGCTCCAGGGGCTCGGCCACCTCCCTCCGTCGCAGGGCCGCCCCGATCCGGGCCGCCAGCTCCGTGGGGGAGAAGGGCTTGACCACGTAGTCCACCGCTCCCAACTCGAAGGCCCGGGCGATGGTGTCGTCCCGCCCGTAGGCGGACAGGAAGATGACCGGCAGGTCGGCGATCCTCAGGATGTCTCGCATCAGCTCGATGCCGTCGGCATCCGGGAACACCAGGTCCAAGAGGGCCAGCCTGGGCCGCTCCTCCTGCATCAGGTACAGCGCCTCCTGCGGGTCAGCGGTGACCACCGGCTGATAGCCGGCGTTGGTCAGGGTGTCGCGGACGTAGCGCAGTTCCTGGGGGTCGTCGTCCACCACCAGCACCTTCACCGGCGCCTCCGCTTCACCCCGCTCCTGCCGCGGAGAGTGGTCCGAGGCCGGAGAGGACGGGCCCTGGGCGGCGGTCTGCACGGAGGGCAGGGTGAAGGTGAACCGGGCGCCCAGACCCGGGCCGTCGCTCTCGCCCCGGATGCGGCCCCCGTGGGCCTCCACGATGCCCTTGCAGATGGCCAGGCCCAGGCCGGTGTCCCCACCCGGCTCGCCGGACGGCAGCCGCGTGAACTTCCGGAACAGGTCCGGCATCCGCTCCGCCGGAATGCCCCGGCCCTCGTCGGTCACCGAGAAGGCCACGTGAACCCCATCCCGGGCGGCGTCCACCCGGATCGCCGAACCCTCCGGGGAGTGACGGGCCGCGTTGGACAGCAGGTTGCCCAGCACCTGCACGATGCGCCGCCGGTCCGCCAGCACCAGGGGCAGGTCCGGCTCCAGGTCGATGGTCAGGCTGTTCCGGCCGCCGCCGCTGAAGGCGCTCCTGGCCCGGTCCACCAGCGCTGCCACCTCCGCCGGCTCGGGGCTGACCGCTAGCGTTCCGGTCTCGATGCCCGCCACGTCCAGGAGGTCGGACACCAGGTCGTTCATGTGGTTGGCCTGGTCCCCGATGATGCGGAAGAACTGGCGCACCACCGCCGGGTCCAGGTCGGCATTGGACTCCAGCACCGTGCTGGCGGAGCCCTTGATGGAGGTCAGGGGGGCGCGCAGCTCGTGGCTGACCATGGCCAGGAACTCGGCCCGCATCCGCTCCAGCTCCTCCACCCCGGCCAGGTCCTGCATGGTGACCACCACCGACTCCACCCCGCCGTCCTCGGACAGGATGGGCGTGGCGTTGAGCAGCACCGTGACGCTGCGTCCGTCCGGGACCCGCAGCACGATCTCCTCGGCGTGGACCGTCTCCTCCACGCTCAAGAGCCCGGCCAGAGGGAACTCCTGCAGGGAGAACTCCCGCCCGTCGGCCCGCCGGAGGGTCAAAACGCTCAGCAGGTCCACCGGCGACTGGCCGGGACCCCGGAGGCCGTCCACGATGCGGGTGGCCTCCCGGTTGAAGGACGCCGGCGCCCCGGTCCTGGCGTCGAAGACCGCCACACCCACCGGGGAGGTGTCGATCAGGGTCTCCAACCCGGTCCGGGCCCGCTGTTCCTCCCGGTGGCGGCGAGCGTTGGCGATGGCCATAGCCGCCTGGGCCGCGAACATGACCAAGGTCTCCTCGTCCTCCAGAGTGAACTCCCGCCCGCCTTCCTTCTCGGCCAGGAAGACGCTGCCGACGCGTTCTCCCAGGTGCAGCACGGGAGCCGCCAGGAAGGACACCCTGGGGCTTACCGCCAGCGGGGGCTCCAGCTTGGGCAGGCCCAGGGACCGGATGTGGCCCAGCAGGTCCGCGACCCGCAGGGGGACGGGTAGCCCCGCCAGGTACTGGAAGTGCTCCGGCCAGCCCTGAATTTGCCACACCCTTTCCGCCTCTTCGGCCGTCATCCCCGAGGAGAGGAAGTCCCCGGCGCTTCCGGCATCGTCGTGCAGGGCGATGACGCCGTAGCGGGCGCCGGTGAGGGCCCGGGCGGAGTCCAGCACACCCTGCAAGACGGTGTCGAAGTCCAGGCTCTCGTTGACCCGGAGACTGGCCTGGCTAAGGAGAGCCAGGCGCTCTTCCAATTCCCGTATCCGTTGGTCTCGCTGGTCGGGCAGGTTCAACGCCGCACCTCCAAGGGACGCCGGCGGCCATCAGGGCCGGCCCGGCACCGTAAAAATATGGGTCACCGGGAGCAATTGTACCGGCAATTTGGGAAAGTGCCAATAAGTCATAGAAACTGATAGCAATGGTGACGTGGAGGAAATGCCGGGTGTAATAGACTGGTGGCGCTTTTATCCGAGAGGAGGGGAGGCTGGTTGATGCCCTTAACCCGGCTGCATTGCGATGGTCTTGACGGCGTGGTTGGCGGCTGACGGTCAGCTTGTTGAAGTTGGACATCCTTTACATTTGCCGGGAGAGACGGTGGAGATAGTGAGATGACTATGAAACGGATTGCACTACCGGTGGTCGCCGTTATCGTAGCAGCGACCCTGGCCGCTGTTGCCACCTGGCTGGCGCTGAACGTTCGGGGAGACGCCAACCGGGACGTGCAGGCTCTCGCGGCCGCGATGAGCATCGCCAGGCACGCCGGCGAGTTGGTTGCCCTCTCCGGCCCCACTACTCCTGAGATGACGCAGGAAGACCTCGCCAAATCCGCGGCGGCGGTAGCCGACCACCAGGCCGCCCTGGCCGCACAACTGGACATTTTGGCCGAAACCGGCCATGACGAGCGGGCCGGCGAGATTATGAGGTTAGTCAACGATCTGGAGGCCAACGCGGCGCTCATCCAACAAGGAAGGGACCAATTGTTGAAGGAGCTGGTTACGGGGGTAAGAACCAGGCAGCAAATGTCTTTAACCATCACCACAGAATTAACCCCGGCTGCCGTGACCAGCCTGGACGACGAATTCTATCGCCTGGTGACCGGCGGTCATGACGGCGGATCAGCCGATTCAGGCAATCTCTCCACAGAGGACGTGCTCCGCTACTCCCACTTGAAAAATTTGACGGGAGACGCTGAACGGACAGCCGAAGGGCTCATGGCGGCGAACACGCACCATAATCCTATAGTCGTAGGGCGATTCCTCGAAGGTTTCGAGGCGAAGGCCGCCGCCGCTGAGCGAGACATTGGATATCTGTCGGAGAATGGAGGCCCCGAGCTGCAGCCCGTCCTCCAACTCATCCAGCAAAAAATATTCGCCCGCGGGCACCTCCTCGACGTTATGCGACATCGGATCGGCTTGATAACACATGAAAGATCCCTGGTTGCGAATATCGCGAACCTGCAGCTGCGGTTGCTGGATGAAATTGACGGTCTGGCCGCCGACGTACAGGGCTACCCACACCCGTCAACAATGCCCGGGGTAGAAGCTGCGGAGCCCGGCGTTACCGACGATGAGATCAAGTTTGGACAGTCGGCCGCTTTATCGGGGCCGGCGTCGGCCTTGGGAGAAGGGATGCAACTCGGCATCCTGGCCGCTTTCCACGAGGCGAATCGGGCGGGCGGCATCAATGGCCGGCGGCTGACGCTTAATACGATCGACGACTATTACGAACCCCACTTTGCGTTCTCCAGCGCCGGTCGGCTGATTGAGAAGGAGCGTGTCTTCGGACTGATCGGTTCGGTGGGCACGCCGACCGCTCGCGCGGTGTTGCCGATAGTGGAGGCCGGCGACGTTCCCTTCGTCGGGGCGTTCACCGGAGCGCAGCTGCTGCGGGGGGAGGATCAGACCAGCGTGCTCAACGTGCGAGCCTCGTACTACGATGAAACCGAGGCGATGGTGGGTCGTCTGGCAGAGATGGGCAAGACCAGGGTGGCGGTGCTCTATCAGAACGACTCCTTCGGCCGTGACGGACTGGATGGGGTGAAAAAGGCGCTGGATCAGCGGGATGGCATGAGCTTGGTGGCATCGTGGTATTACGTTCGCAACACCCTTGCGGTCAAGGCGGCAGCGTATCGTATCGCCGAGGCGGAGCCCGACGCGGTCATCATCATCGGGTCTTACGCTCCTACGGCCGAATTCATCAAATACGCCCGCCTCAGGCTGGTGGATGACCCCGTCTTCATGGCCGTGTCATTCGTCGGCAGCAGCGCGCTCAAGGCGCGGCTCACGGAACTCGACCAATCCCTGGCGGACGTTTACGTGGCCGAGGTGGTGCCCCTGCCCAGCGATGAAAGCAGCCAGGTTGTTGCCGAGTATCGAGCCGCCTTGTCCGCGTACGATTCCGAAGCGGAACCCGGAGTCATCTCGCTGGAAGGCTATATCGTGGGACGCTTGGCCATCGCGCGGTTGCAGGAGTGCGGCGCCGATGTCAATCGGGAATGCTTCCTTGACGTATTCGATGAAACCACATCTATTGACATAAGCGGTTTTGGCCTCGAATTCGGGCCCATGGATAACCAGGGGTCTGACAACGTGTTCCTGACGCCAATCGGGCCGGGTGGCTAGCGCCAACTGGCCGAAAGCGTCCAACGCTACAGGCAGTCTGCAGGACTACGTCTCTGCTCCCAGCATCCAACTCCCGGAGGCGCTGGTCTCGCTCGTCGGGCAGGTGCAGCTCAGCACCTCGAGGGGACGCGAGGCGCCCGGCGGGGCCGCCCCGCCGGGCGCAACAATCTAGGTCACCGGGAGCAATTGTACCCCCAAATTGGAAAAGTGCCAATAAGTCATAGAAATACATAGCAATAGTGACGTGGCAGAAATGCCGCATGCCGTAAAATTGGCATCCCTTTTACCCGGACAACGGAGCCCTCTGTGATGTCCTTGACTCGGCGATATTCCAATGCTCTTGACGACGCGGCTGCCGGCGCCGGCGTAACCGCCTGCGCAGCGTTGGTTGTCCGCAACTCCATTGTAGGGGGGCGGCGCCCCCCCGCGGCGGGGGCGCGGGGGGGCCGGGGGCGGGGGGGG
>VXTR01000065.1 GCA_009837355.1 Chloroflexota bacterium
GGGTAACCCGTGAGTCGGCATCGGTTCTCGATTTTGTCCAGTCCGGCCCACCATGTTCCCCACGGCCTTTGCCCACTCGCTCCCTTTATCCCTCGTATCCGCCGCGTTGTTCGGCATTGGGTCCGGCGCGTGGGCGATCCTGCATCTCGCAGCGGTGACCACGTACTTTGGCCGGCGCAACTTGGGCACGGTCCTAGGCCGCTACCTTTGCATTTTTAACCTCACAGGATTTTCCTCACCCGCGCTGACCGGCTTTCTCCTGGGCGCCATCGGCGACTGGACTGTCCAGCTTCTCCTGCTAGGGGTTGTGAGCCTAGTGGGAGCGCTGTCGTTTCTACTCATGGGCGAGCCCCGAACGGTGCCCGCCGCACCAGCGGGTCGCCGAGACGGGCGGCCAATATTCTGAGAATTGTTGAGCACCGATCTTCTTGGGGCGCTTGACCAAGCCGTCCATGAGTACGGCACTTTCTATCTGCCGGGCAACCGTAATGGGAAAGTTTGAGCGGAAGTCTGCCTTTTCCGCCACGCGGCAGACGCTGCAATAAACGCAGCAACGCTGTCCCAACAACCCGTCCTGCTCGGGCATATCCTGCCAAAACAGCCTCCGCGGCGACGATGCGGCGTTAACGGCACGGACCATGATTCGCGCGAGGAACTTTACGTGAACCTTCCCACACCGGGATTCTCCAAGATGGCCGGGGAACGCCGAGCTCGTAGCCTCGCCGCTTCGCCGCCAACGGCGCCTGGCGGCCGTGCAAGTGCTGGCACATACCTGGCCCGCTGTACAGCGTACATCGGGCAGGGTGAGCGCTAATGACCACCAAGACTCTCAGACGACGCTTCTTCTCCCTGACCGGACGCGTCCCCGCAAAGCACGCCGTCTCACCCTGCATCTCCCTCAGGGCTAGCCCTGGCAAAACCAGTTCAGCTCTGCCCTGGCGAGACTGCGAGTCCTGCCATTCCCTTCCTGACGCCGTCCTCGGCGTTTGACCTGTCCACCATGCCGCATCGTCCATTTCATCGGCCTCAGGTCCTCGCCAGCCCGTTCCCTGACCCTTCATCCCTCGTCCGACTACCGCCGACGTTTCCCTTCGGTGGATTCGAGCTTGGGTGCCAGTGTTTTTCAGCGAGACCGTGGACCCGGCAAATTCGCCTCATCAACTCTGAACCGTTACCTGTTTCGGCTTTTTGTTGACATTCGACTTGGCCAATCCTAATATGCTGCTAATCGGCGCCTGGCTTAGTGTTCTGGGCTCGATAAACGGAGAGGTGGTAATGCCCCACCAAGAAGACATCCGATTGATGGCCCATCTAATGAGACGGGCAGGCTTCGGTGATACCCGTGAGGAACTGGAGGAGCGTGTCTCCAAAGGCTACGAAGCCGTGGTCGAGGAGCTTCTGTATCCAGAGCGGCAGCCGGCCATAGACGACGAACTGCTGTACAGGTTCTTCCCGGGTTACGAGGGGGCCGGGGCGCTGCCAATAAATCAGGCCAATTGGGTGTTCCGGATGATCAACACCCAACGTCCTCTGGAAGAGAAGATGGCCCTCTTCTGGCATCAGTTGTTCGCCACCAGCAATTCCAAGGTGGACAATCCACTGGAGTTGACTCGTCAGATTGCCATCTTCCGTGAATACGGATTGGGTACTTACCGCGACCTCCTGGTAGAGGTTGCAAAGTCGCCAGCCATGATCTTCTGGCTGGACAACCAGGGAAATCGTGACGGCGCCATAAATGAAAACTGGGGGCGGGAGCTGTTGGAGCTCTTCTCCCTCGGAGTCGGAAACTACTCAGAGGATGATATCAGGGAAGCAGCCAGGGCCTTTACCGGATGGACGATTGCCCCAAAGATTCCCCGTAATCCTTACGGTCGTTTCCACTGGCTATTCGACTACAAACCCGAGGACCACGACGATCGGGAGAAGACCTTCCTGGGGTATACTGGGAACTTCAATGGCGAAGACATCGTGGACATTATTGCGGATCAACCGGCTACGGCCCGGTTCCTAGCCCGTCACCTCTACAGATTCTTCGTCGCCGACGAGCCCCATGTCGCCAGTTGGAACATTACACCACCAGTTGACCCTGAAGCCATCGAATTGTTGGCGGATGCCTACAATGAATCCCGTGGCGACATCCGGTCTATTTTACGAGCGTTGTTCAACTCAGAGTTCTTCAAGAATGCCCGCTTCGCCCGGGTGAAAAGCCCGGCTGAATTGATCGTTGGCACTGTGCGTATGGCGGGCAACTATGAAGGCTTCAAGCCAGGACTCAACAATCTGGCGTTGGAGTGCGGTTGGCAGGGACAGGCGCTGCTCAATCCTCCCAGCGTGGAGGGTTGGCACACAGGCTCAGAATGGATCGACCCCGGCGTTTTGATGCGCCGGGTGAACTTTGCCGCGAGGATATTTGGAGACGTCTCACTACCCGGCGTGCAGGCTATCGTCAAACGGGTGTTGGTGAATGTGCATGTGGAAGCGGATTATTCCCCCCAGGCGATAGTGGAAGCTTGTCTCGATGCGATGGGACTGTTGGAAGTCAGTAGGGCGACCCACTCTGAATTGATTGTCCATGCCGAAAAATGTGGCGATCTACCCTGGAGCACCCACGAAGAATTCAGGGCTACAATGCGCAATGTGAGCAAGATCTTGACCTTGATTGCCGCCTCGCGAGAATATCAGTTTGCCTAGGCAAGCGCATACCACTGATGTAGAAGGGGATTAAAATGGCATCAACCCATAAAGACCCCGTGCTGGTCGTGCTGGAGCTAACTGGGGCCAACGACTATCTCAATACGATTGTTCCTTATAGCAATCCCCTGTATTGGGATAACCGGCCCAAGGTCCATATCCCTGAAGAACAATTACTGCCCATGAATGACCAACTGGCATTCCGGGGCGGTATGGAGCCGTTGAAGGAAATCTACGACCAGGGCAACATGGCAATCATTCACGGAATCGGGTTTGAAAATTCACCCCGTTCGCACTTTCGTGCCATGGACATCTGGCATACCTGCGAGCCGGATTCCATCGGGATTGACGGTTGGCTCGCCAAGGTCGTCCGGGACTTGGATCCTGGCGGCGAGAACGTGCTGAAGGGAGTGAACCTGGGCCAGGGGCTGCCTCGGGCACTGGCCATGAAGGGGGTTCCGGTTACTTCTGTCAACCACCTGCCTTCATACGGTGTACTCTCATCAAATCCGGGAATCGCCTCCGAGCAAGATCGGATCCAGTTGTTGGAGACCTTTGCCCGCATGTACGCTCCCACCATCGGCACCGGACCGACCATGGAATATCTGGGACAGGCAGGACGGGATGCGTTGCGAGGAGCTGACATCATCCGGGTTGCTCCCGAAACCTATTCTTCAAACGTAGAGTACGCCAATAATGCCATCGCGAGGCGCTTCAGAGACGTCGCCCAAGTGCATCTGGCCGGGCTGGGCGCCCAGGTCTTTTACACCTCCCACGGGCCCTTCGACACCCACTATGACCAGCTGGGACCACATGAAAAACTTTGGACGGAAATTTCCGTTGCCATACGCGACTTCTTCGACGACCTGCGTGAGCACGACGCCTCAAACGAGGTGGTTGTTATGTTGTTCAGCGAGTTTGGGCGCCGCGTCCGGGATAATGGCACTGGTACCGACCACGGAGCGGCCGGGGTGGCGTTCGCCATTGGCGACCGGGTGAATGGTGGAATGTACGGGACCTATCCCTCGCTGAAACCGGGGGATCTCACTCAGGGAGACCTGGCGCCCAACTATGATTTCCGTGGCTTCTACTCCACTCTGGCGGAAAAGTGGCTGGGACTCGACCCTGTACCCATCGTCGGTGGACACTTCGAGCAAATGTCCTTCGTGTAGCTTCAGGACCTCAAAATAGTTCGCGGGAGAGGGGATATGCTGACCACCGTCGCCGCCGGCCGGGTGTATGACTACAGCTACTGCATAGGCATGTACAGTCAGGACGGCAGGGGATTCTGGGCTCCCCAGGATTTCGTCCTGGGACCGAACGGTCGAATTTATGTGTTGAGCCGCGGTGTGGAACAATTGGGGCAGCGTGTCACCAAGATCAACTTTGACCACGATTTTCAAGGACAGTTCGGCTCCGTCGGCGAGGGCGACGGGGGCTTCGTTTGGCCCCGGTCAATTGATTTGGATCGCCACGGCCGAGTGTTCCTTACGGACGAGTATCTCAACCGGGTAACCATTTACAGTGAAGAGGGTAGTTATCGATATCACTGGGGCAGGTCCGGCAGCGGAGACGGGCAGCTAAGCGGACCATCGGGAATTGCTTTCGACTCCCAGGGAACCGTTTGGGTGGTGGACAGCTTGAATCACCGGGTGCAGAGTTTCAGCCAGATCGGTGAGTTTCAGTCCAAATTCGGGAAGCGAGGGGACGGTGACGGAGATCTGGAGATGCCATGGGGCATCTGCATCGACCGTCAGGACAACATCTACGTCGCGGATTGGGGAAATAACCGGGTGCAAAAATTCGCCCCTACTGGAGAGTTGCTCGTTAAGTTCGAAGGCTCCAGCGCCGGGGTGGGTTCGCTCAAAGGGCCATCCGGTGTAGCTGTGGACTCAGATGGAGATGTTTACGTAACTGACTGGGGGAACCACCGAGTCCAGATCTACGCCGCCGACGGCCAATATATTACGGCGCTGGTCGGTGATGCCCAAGAGCCTTCGCCATGGGCCCAGACCTACATCGATGCCAATCCGGATATCATCAAAGCCAGGCGGCGGACAGATCTGGAGCCTGAATGGCGGTTCCGGCGGCCAGTGGCTGTCAACGTTGACGCAGACGACCGGATCATAGTTTTGGAGTCCTACCATCACCGGCTTCAAATCTACAACAAGCTAAAGGATTACGAGGAACCCTTAATAAATTTGTAGGCGCCTACCCGTCTCCAAATTCTTACCCGTTGCCGGTCACTTTCCCAGTCCGGCCCACCTAAGAAGACTCGAGTCATCCGTACTTGGGGAACGACCCGGCTCCGTCGTTTGACCCCCACTATCTGCGCATTTCACCTTGGCTTTAGTTTAGGAATGGCAGACTTTTAACGGCAGGCACGACCTTCATCAGGTACCTAAATGAGTGTTGAGAGCAACACGGGATTTAAGTCCGCATAACCTAGCGGCGTATGGGACTTACTATGAGATGAAAGGGAGGCGTTACCGTTATCGGTTCCATGCCTCGGCACAAAGCGGGGACATCATTGAAATTTATCGGCAACGGCGTTAGCTGCATTACAAAATCTCACCAATTATAAAGCGAGGATCGGATGACCACGGCTATCGCCCGAAGGCGCGGGGGCGTGCGCAGCACCCCAAAAGACGGGATTCTTTACCGAACCCCGAGCGAAAAGTATAGACGCTTCCGGAGTACCTGGATAAGCCCGACAGCCAAGCAAATTAGCGAAATCGCCCCTCAATTGGCACCGTCGATAGGCAAAATTCCACCATCCCGTCATAATTGTCGCCAACGAAATGGAAGAATGAAAATCATGAACTCACCTACAGTGCTTCTCGAGCCCCAAAGCCAAGCTCAGTCGGCCGAGAAGTTCTACCAACCGCGCCAAGCGCAGGCTACCAAGGAAGAAGCCATTGAGGCGACTTACTACCGAGCGGGAGCACTGCTCGACATAGACACGGACGAGCGCCTTGCGTACATGGAATCTGCCGAGTGGGGTTTCAGTACGGACCACCTCAGGCAAGTAGACCGTGTGATGGTCGAGTTCCTCGACGACATCGCTCGTCAGGAAATCCGAAACCTCGCGAAACGGTGCTTGGAAGGGGGTATATCACCGCTGGGCATTGCTGGCCAGTGGCTCACTGGTGAAAAGTACGAACGGCTCCAAGAACTCCTCGGCACGACGGAGGTACCCGACCCACTGCTGGTAGCCTGCTACGCTTGGCTTGAAGTCCACGAGGTCGGCCAAGCGGCCTACCTGCTCGCCGAGAATCGGACTCTTTCACAGCCCGACTTCACCAGATTCCATCAAACCGATGAAGAGATCGAAGCAGACCTACGTTTCATCAACGCCGTGTAACCAGGGTGAACCACGCCCACCGCCCAACAAGGCGACATCCACGACTATGACTTCGGCCCCGATAACGGGGCCGAACTTTCGGGCCGACGGCCGGCCTTGATCATCAGCACCGACGAGTTCAACCAAGCATACAACACTGCCCTGGTTCTGCCCGCGTCGAGGACCATGCCCGCCGAGCGGTACCGCAACCAACAGCACGTGTACATCACTGCAACTGATTCGTGGGCCTCCACTAGGCAGATAAAGACAGCGCATCAAAGCAGGCTGGGCTCCGTAATGGGGCAAGCATCTCCGAGCGAACTGACCGGCGCCATAGAACCCCTCGCCAGGAGATTTACAACGGCTCACCGCCTTGGATTCATACTTACTTCGGCGGGAACCTTCCCAATTGGGGCGGGCCGCTCTGGCAGGTCGAAACTATTGCGGTAGGTGGGGGCTCCTACCTCTCCACAATTCTAGTCATCGGCTGCAACGCTGGGAACAGCATCGCCATCGTCGCCGAAGTCGAGAATCGTGAATCAAGAGCCAACGCGCCATGGGTGATTTACGTTGCCAACCCAAACCTGGAGCCAAAGAGCTACTGGCTTGGAATGGCGACCCGCACCCTGATAGGGCTGCTCCTCTTCGTGCTGCCAGGTATAGTAGTCCTCAGCATTGGGCTGGCTTCTGCCCTAACCGCTCGGTCCACGCTGCGGGAACGGTACGGAGGCGCCGAGTGCGTGGTGACTTCCAAGCGCATCATCGTCGCTGAGTGGGGACAAAGACGCCACCTGGTGGAATTCGAACATCGCCAGATTGCGAAGATTACCAGTTCAGGCTTGCTGGGCAAGCTGTTGGTCGGTACGTCAGCGACCATTCACAGCATCGACGGCCGGCGAGTTAAGCTGGACCGTCTGCCAGAGGCGGACGAGCTTGTCGAAGTGGTGCAGGACGCGTTGGCGGCGAGCCGCTACTGAAGCTGCTGCACGGCTCGTACAAATTCCACCCTACAGAAAATATAGTAACGCATTTGATTACTCCTCCACCGTCGCCATCAAATCACAGGGTTGTCGTTCGGTTCTGAGGGATGACGGCCTAACGAGCCGGAACGTCGAGCGTCATTTCACAAGATTTTGGCGATCATTCCGGCCGCCGCCGCGTAAATCACGAATGACAGCCACCCAATCGTGGAGGCAAAAGCGATTGCCATCAACAGCAACCCAGGCTTTTTCCATTTACCGCCATGACGGAACATAATCCACCCGACGCCCACGGGGATCAACATGTCGATCGCTATGAAAATCCCAACCATGGTGGGGATGGCCGCCGGCGGGAGGAACGGATCCAATAGCGGAAGGGCGTACCAGATGAAGAGCAAGAACGCGGCGCACAGCAAGGTCCACGGGTAAATCACCCACCTGAGCTGCAGATTGTAGAACGCTGTGATGCCGGCATACCAAGTCACGATTAAGCCCAGGTAAGTGACGGTTTCTTGCCAAGTTAATGGTTCCATCACGCCCTCAAAGCCCGGCGGGTGCTGTGGATCGCCTTAAAGACGTTCATCGCGTTGGGCCTGGTATGGAGTGGAGCGCCAGCGCCAACGCGTTTGCAGGCAAGGCGGATATCAGCGACATCCTGTACCAGTACGGCGACGTTGCTTATTCGCTTCTGGTCTGGGGCAAAATCGGCGGAGAGCATGCGCTGATTTCCCAATACTCGATATTACACGGTATCACACCGCCGGACACGTACCGTTACCCTTAGTGGCCCAGGCAACAACGTGGGCTGGACGCAGAATGGTTAAGACGAATTTCGATCCATGGTTGATTGGCGAAGCAGACGAGTCGCTAGACCGCCGGAACGTCGGCTCTAGCGGAAATGCTGCCATTTCGCATGGCATTACAGATGGGACAGATTCGGCGCTTTCCCGGTCGCCCACGTTAGATTGCATTGAGCACCGTAGCAGGCCTACGGGGATGGAACGCCTGTAAGGTCCGGCTGTTGGCTTTGGAGAATTCGTCAAAAGTACTATCTCCGCGGCACCTTCCTACCGCTGGAGATTCTTGCCTCGGCCGCATCAACTACATGGCGGATCAAGTGCCGGCTGGCCGGAGCAACTGTGTAGCACCCGCCCTTCGCGTGCACTAATTTCAGCAAGGACGAACCCGCTGACGCGGGCCCTTGGGGCGACCTTAACGAAGGGGTTCCCTGCGCCGGGGCGCGGCCGAGCCACTGAGCAGCCGGACGCTGGGCGCCTGAACGGGAAAGTGTTTCCCTACCATTCAACTCGGCGTCGGCAATCGAGCTTTGGGGCAATCAACCTCGAAGTGGTACCGGCCGGCGTCTGCACAGGGCTTGCACCAGCCGTCCGGCCAAGTCTGACCAATCAGCGTTTCCGGCGGCCCGTCGTTCTTCGTTTTGCGCTGATCGGCGCCGGCCGAGGTCGACAATTAAGGACCTCCAGGATGCGACCGCATGCTTTCCGGTCAGTCCTCATCCTACATTCCTGTAATAACACGCTATGATACCCAAAGTAATACACACAATTCACAAATGCCAAATCCCTACTCAAAGTAGGGATTACGTGGCACCGGCGGCAGGAATCGAACCCACACCTTCGGTTTTGGAGACCGATGCGCTACCACTACACCACGCCGGTTAGTGGGTTCAATTGTAGCAACCCAGCGCATGAGGCGCAAGGTGGCTACAGGGGCGCGGCGTGGGAGACGGCGTTGCGGCCGATGTGGTCCAAGTATTCCTGGACATTGAGCACCTGGATGGTGTTGGTGGTGCCGGTAACGCCGGTCATAAAGCCGTGCACCAAAGTAACCACATCGCGCTCGGACACCATCCCGGTGGCCATAGACGCGTCCACCAGCAAGGTAACCAACTTGGCGACGTCCGGCTCGGCGGGTATCACGCCCTTGGGCACCAGGCCCCAGGCCATGCAAACACGGCGCTGCACTGCTGCGTCGTGGGAGAATACGATGATGTCGTTCTCCGGACGGAATCGGGCCATCTCGAAGGCGGCCCGGCCGGTGCTGGTGATGACTATGGGCTTGGCGTTGAGGGACTTGGTGAGCTGGGTTGCCCCCCAGGTAACGGACTGGGTCTGGTCGCGCTGCGGAAACTCGGTGTAGTAATGGTACATGGTCTCCGCTTGCACGATGGCAGCGTCGGCGATGCGCACAGCCTCCACCGGGTAGGCTCCGACGGCGATTTCATCGGACAGCAAGATGGAGTCGCAGCCGTCGAGCACGGCGTTGGCGATATCGGAAATCTCGGCGCGGGTGGGCGTCGGCGAGTTCACCATGGAACGGAGCATTTGGGTTGCCACGGAGGAGATGCGGCCGGCGCCGTTGGCGCGGGTTACCATATCCTTCTGAATGACCGGCACCTCTTCCATGGGCATCTCCACGCCGAGGTCGCCGCGGGCCACCATAATGCCGTCCACCTCTTGCAGGATGTCGTCCAAGTTGTTGATGCACTCCCGACGTTCCAGCTTGGCCATCACCGGGGCGCGGCTGCCCAGCTGGTTCAGGTAGGCACGGGCGTAGCGCACGTCCTCGCCAGTGCGCACGAAGGACAGGGCCACCCAGTCCACTTCCTGCTCCACGCCGAATTGCAGGGCAATCTTGTCGCTTTCGGTGATCACGGGCATATCGATGGGCACGTCCGGCAGGTTGACGCCCTTGTATGATGACAGGTTGCCGCCGTTGCGAACGTGGGTTTTAATCTCCAACTCCGGCGTTACTTCCTGAACTTCCAGGCACACCGTCCCGTCGGAAATATACACCAAGTTGCCGGGGCGCATACTGCGCAGGATCTCCGGCTCCGGAAAGGGGAGCAGGGCAGGCGACGTGGAACTGGCTTCGTTGACGATGGAAACCTCGTCGCCGTAGTTGAGCTGGACGGCCTCCGCCATGTGCCCCAGGCGAAACTTGTTGCCGCCCAGGTCCTGCAGCACGGCCACCGGGCGATTGTGTCGCTCCGAGGCCTGGCGCACGGCGGCAATGACCTCGGCGTGTTCCTCCAGAGTACCGTGGGAGAAGTTCAGCCGGGCCACGTCCATGCCAGCGGCGACGAGGCGGTCCAGCGTTTCGGGAGACCGGGAGGCCGGCCCGATGGTGGCAATAATCTTGGTCTTCCGCATGGCTTTTCCCCCCGATTAGTCAATCCCGGCCTGATATTTTCTCACTGTACGATACCGTCGTTCCCAGCATACTCCTGCCATTGGCTGCGCAGCATCATTTTTCGCTGCGCATTATCGCCATTCCCGCACAGGACCCGCTTACCGCTGCTGCCGACTTTCTTCATAAGTCTGGGTGGCTCGTTCCAGGCCGGCACGGCGGTTAACCTGCAGGGTTTCGCGCAGGTCGGAGGCCCACTGCTGTGAAGCCTGGATACCGGTGAGCGTACCCTGAAACTGAGGCATTACGTAGCGAGCCATCAGTTCGTAGGAGCGATGGAGCTTGTCGCGGGGCGCCCAGTCCTCGACACGGACCAGCATTCCGCCGAAGCCGCCGGAAAGCTCCTGCAACTCGTTGATGCGCTGGATGCAGTCGTCGGGGGTGCCAACAATCCACTGCTTGTTGTCGGTCATAAAGTCCACAATCTGGTCGCGGGGCACGTCGGGAACTTCGTGACCCAAGGTGTTGCCGAAGTATTCCGTTACGACGCGGGCGGAACCTTCCCTGATGTCGGCCATGGCTTCTTTCTTCGACTCCGCCAGGTGGACGCCTACGGAGAGCCGCCATTCGGAGCGGTTGACGGTTTGGCCGTGCTCGGCGGCGGTTTCCTCGGCGATGGCCCACTGGTCTTTGAGGCTGGTGGAACGCACCATATCGCGGGGCACGCTGAGGGAGATGACGCCGGCGCCGTACTTGCCGGCGGTGGTAACGCCGGCCGGCGACTGCACGGAGGCGACGACCAGCGGGAACGGCTGCTGATAAGGACGCAGTTGCAGGTGGGCGTCGTGGAGCTCGAACCAGTCGCTCTGGTAGGTGTAGGGTTCGGGGCTGTCCATCAGGCGCTTGATGGCGCCCAGGGACTCGTCCATCATTTCGCGCTGGCGGGCCGGGTCGATGCCGAACATATAGGCATCGGAGGCCAGGGCGCCGGGGCCGACGCCTAGCATGACGCGGCCGCGGGTCAGGTGGTCCAGCAGGACCATGCGGTTGGCGACCATGTATGGATGGTGATAGGGCAGGCTGACCACGCCGGTGCCAAGGCGCAGGTTGCGGGTGCGCTCGGCGGCGGTGGCCATGAAGACCTCGGGGGAGGCGATGGTTTCCCAGCCGGCGCTGTGGTGCTCGCCAATCCAGGCTTCATCGAAGCCGAGATGGTCCAACCATTGGAGGAGTTCCAGGTCGCGCTCCAGGGCCAGGGTCGGATTTTCGCCGACCCGGTGGAACGGGGCCATAAAAACGCCAAACTTCATACGCGCCGGAGCGGTCATCGGGTGCCTCCTCAACAGGGCGGACGGCCCCGCATGGTAGTACGGGGACGTGGGGTTCGCTGTACGGTTGGGCCATTCTAACACGGAGGGCAGAGGGCGCAACCGGCGGGGTCGGGTTTTGTTTTTTCATGGATGAATGAGATGAAGGGGATTTTGGGTTGGCCTCCTTTGGTTGGTGGTTGGGTAGCCTGCCTGAGGTCGGTTTCCGGAATTTCACTTCGGTCGTTGTCAGTC
>VXTR01000020.1 GCA_009837355.1 Chloroflexota bacterium
AACAATCCGCCCCTTTGCGAAATTTCACAACCAATGGTCCTTGGCCCGCCACCCCCCACCCCCCCCCCCCGACTCTTAGGTTACCGCGCCGCTAAAGCCCTGGCCGGCCTGGCCGCGCTGCTGGTTCTGGCGGGCCTCGTCGCCGGCCTGGCCATCCTCTCCGCCGCCGACGTATGGGCGCAGAGCGTCGATTACGATTCGGACGACGACAACCTCATAGAGGTTTCCACGCTGGCCCAGCTCAACGCCATCCGCCACGACCTGAACGGCGACGGCCATGGAGATAACGCATCAGCCGAAGCCGCATACCGTTCAGTTTTCCCAGTCAACTCTATCGGCTGCGCCCTCGGCACCAATCCCGCTGACAGCACCTGCACCGGCTACGAATTGACTGCCGACCTGGACTTCGACGAGAACAGCGACGGTTCCATCACTTCCGCTGACAGCACCTATTGGGACTCCGGCAACGGCTGGGAACCCATCGGCGAGGGCTCCGGTCCGGGTGTTACCGCTACCCCGTACGCCGGCACCTTCAACGGCAACGGCCACATCATCAGCAATCTGTTCATCAGCCGCGCCGGCGAAACCCACACCGGGTTTTTCGGCGCCACCTCGGGCACGATTCAGAACGTCGGCATCGTCAAAGCCAACGTCACCGGCACCAACAACGTCGGAGCTCTGGTGGGTCAGTTACGGGGCGGCGCGGTCCGCAATGTCTATTCCACTGGCAGCATATCCGGGGAAGGCGGTATCGGCGGCCTATTCGGCTTGGTGGGGCCGGACTCCGGCCACACGACCACCATCAGCGCCGTCTGGACCTCCGCCTCCATCAGCGGCGACGCCAACATTGGCGGCCTGATTGGCATCCATCGGCAGGGGAGCAGTATCACCGCCAGCTATGCCACCGGCACGGTGACCGGGAGCAGCAACTCCGTGTCGCGCGGCGGCCTGGTGGGCAGCCTGCGGGACACGGCCACCGTCACCGCAAGCTACTCCATCGGCAATATACTGCCGACTGGCGGCACCAATGCCGGCGGCCTAGTTGGAGTACTGAGCCATAGCGGCCAAGCCTCCAACGTAACCTACAGCTACTGGGACACCCAAACGTCGGGGCGCTCCACTTCCAACGGAGGCTCCGGCCAGACTACCTCCGCTCTGCAAACCCCCACCGACTACGGCACCGGCATCTATGCCAACTGGAACGTGAACGTGGACGGCCTAGCGGACAACGATGACCCGTGGCACTTCGGCACCGCTTCCCAATACCCCGCGCTGGAGGTGGACTTTGACGGCGACGGCGCCATTTCAAGCGCCCTGGAACTCGGCCCGCAGCGCCCGCCCGGTGCGCCGGCCGGCCTGACCGTGAGGCTGGAGCAGGACGACATGGATAATGACATCCTAGTCGTAACCTGGAGCGAGCCCATTTCCGGCAGCGCCCCCACCGGCTACCAGTATCGCTATGACAATAGTGGCGACAGCGATCGCATGACCTGGAGCCAAGATTGGACGGACACCACCGACAAGACCTTTACGATCCCCCACCCCCTGGCGGGCGAGTACGACATCGAGGTGCAGGCGGTCAACCTGCATCCCGACACCCCGGCGGGTCTGTCGGACAGCTATTACGATGTCGTTCCCAACAACCTGCCTACCGGCGACTACGACCGGGACGACGACGGCCTCATCGAGATCACCAACCTGGACCAGCTCAACGCCATCCGCTGGGACCTAGACGGCGACGGAGAGGTGGACGACAACTCGGACCCCGATACGACGGGTACTGACGCGTTCAACTACACCGCCGCCTTCCCCCACGCCGTGGCCGGCATGGGCTGCCCCAGCACCTGCACCGGCTACGAGTTGTTCAACATACAGCCCGAACAATCATTTATCTTCTTCAGTGGCACGGACCGTACGGATTATTATGCGAATAAGGCCGACCTGGACTTTGACGCTCCCGGCAGCTACGCCGACGGCACAATCAACACCGCCTGGACCGGCGGCGACGGCTGGGAACCCATCAACGGGTTCGCGGCCACCTTCCGGGGCAACGGCTACGGCGTCCGCAACCTGTTCATCGACCGGGGCTCCACCGACAACGTGGGCTTGTTCGGCAGTATCGGCGCCAATGGCATGGTTGACGAATTAGCCCTGAAAGAAGTCAACGTTACCGGGCGGGACAACGTGGGCGGCCTGGTCGGGCAAAACTCCGGCCACATCCGGTGGACTTACGTAACCGGCAGCGTTGAAGGCGACGAAAACGTGGGTGGCGCCGTGGGCAACAACTCCGACGGCGCCACAGTCCGCGTGGTGTGGACCAGCGTAGATGTTGAGGCCGAAAGCAACGCCGGCGGAGTGGTCGGCAACAACGCCGGCAACGTCGCCGCCAGCTACTCCATTGGCTCGGTGGAGGTTTCCACCAACACCGGCAACGCCGGCGGCCTGGTGGGCAACAACGCCGCCACCGGCACCATAACCATCAGCTACTCCACCGGCACGGTAGTGCCCTCCAGCCCCATAATCAGCCCCAGCATAGGCGGCCTGGTAGGACGAAACGCCAACGCATTCACCGGTTGCGAGCCGAACACAGACAACACTGGCTGCAGAAGCCCGGCGACGGCGGCCCGTTCCTACTGGGACACCGAGTCCTCCGGCCTCAGCGTCGGCGTCGGCTCGGACGACACCGACGGCAACGGGATGATTGACGGCAGCGAGACGGCGACGGCCGGCGTAACCGGCAAAACCACCGCCGAGCTGAAGGCGCCCGACAGGAACTCCGGCATCTACGCCGACTGGTGGAGTTTCGATACCTATGGCAACTACTACGTCAACAGGCCCTGGGTCTTCGGCTCCGGCGCCGACTACCCCAAGCTTGCGGCCAACTTCCAGGGGACGGGATTAGGCTCCAGCGACAAGCAGTTCGGCCCCCAGCACCTAGGCCCGGTTGGCGGCCTGTCGGCGGTGTGGGCCGGCGGTACCCTGACCGTATCGTGGAACCACTACCCGCGCTACAGCGCCATCAATGAGGATCCGCCGAACTGCGACGAGGTGGTGTGCTACGAGAAGCGGGAATATATTGCTGGAATTGGCATGCCCGCGTTCAGTAACGTGCCGGTATCGGGTGTGGATGCCGCTAACCAGCGGGCCAGTTTCCCCACAATAATCTCCCAGGAGCATCTCACTGGGTATATTGTTGACGTGCGGCCAGCGCCCGTGGAAGGCGTCATGGGCCGGACGGCTTCCCTTGCGTTCAGCCTGCCTGGCAAACCCACGGCCGTAATCGCCGCAGTCACCAACACCGGCCTCGTCGTGGGGTGGACCGCGCCCACTGACACCGGGGACCTGCCCATCACCGGCTACTCGGTGCAGTACAGCACGGACGGCTCCACCTGGCAGACCGCAACCCACACCGACACGGGCACGATGGTCACCATCGCCTTGTCCAACCCGCAGGATTATAACCAGGTGCGGGTGGCCGCCATCAACCCGGTGGGCCAAGGGCCTTATGCCGCAGCCAATGTTGTTACCACGCAGGAGTTCACCCAACAACAGCGCTTCGTCACGAGCCGAAGTACCGCCCCACCGCAGGGTGTCACACAACCCACCCAACAGCAGGGCGTCGTCCAGCAACCCGTCCAGCAGGGCGGCGGCCAGCAGAAGCAAACCCAGAACCGGGCGCCCATCGCCAATGCCGGCTCCGACCAGAAGATGGTCACCGCCGGCGCCACGGTAACCCTGCGCGGCAGCGGCAGCGACCCCGACGGCGACACGCTGACGTACTCGTGGACGCAGGACAGCGGGACGACGGTTACGCTGAGTTCCGC
This sequence comes from Chloroflexota bacterium, assembly GCA_009837355.1. Taxonomy (GTDB): domain Bacteria; phylum Chloroflexota; class Dehalococcoidia; order Lucifugimonadales; family UBA3495; genus Bin87. The sequence continues at coordinate 3,825 of VXTR01000020.1, forward strand.
CACCGCTGCAACTCCCACCTTCACCGCGCCGGCCGGGCCGGCCACCCTGGTGTTCTCCCTGGTGGTCAACGACGGCAAGGCGAGCAGCGCCGCCGACACAGTAACCATTACGGTCAAGGCGGCTTCCGTGCTGAGGAACAGCGGTGGCGGCGGCGGCGGTGAGCGGAAGCAAGTCCAGGACCGGGCGCCCATCGCCAACGCCGGCCCCGACCAGAAGATGGTCACCGCCGGCGTCACGGTAACCCTGGACGGCAGCGGGAGCCGCGACCCGGACGGCGACAAGCTCACCTGGTCTTGGATCCAGGACAGCGGCGACCCGGTGGTTGAACTGTCCGACCCCGCCGCCGCAAGTCCCACCTTCACCGCGCCGGCCGGGCCGGCCACGCTGGTCTTCTCCCTGGTGGTCCGGGCCGGCGGGGCCAACAGCATGGTTGACACGGTAACCGTCACCGTGCCCGGCTAGGGGGTTCCGGCCCTCAGCCACCGAGTTCCGGCCCGTCCGAACGCCCCCTTCCGTCAAGGGAGGGGGCTATGCTGTCGTGGTCGCTCCCGACGCCGACGCGCCGACGCCGTTATAATAGGCGTACTTCACGCGATTATTGCGAGGTACGCTTCTATGGTTCAGCAGGGACAGATTGACCATCTTTTGCAGGAAGTCGGCGAGATTCCGCCGCCGCCGCACGTCGCCGGCCAGGCCACCCTCTCCGACTACGACGCCGTCTATGCCCGCTCCGTAGCCGACCCGGAGGGCTTCTGGGCCGAGGCGGCCGAGGAACTGCACTGGTTCCGCAAGTGGGACGAGGTGTTCCAGTGGGAGTATCCCAACTTCCGGTGGTTCGTGGGCGGGCAGACCAACATCGCCTACAACGCGCTGGACCGCCACCTGACCACCGAGCGGCGCAACAAGGCGGCGCTTATCTGGCTGGGCGAGGACGGAACCGAACAGGTCTATACCTACGCCCGGCTGGCGCAGCAGGTGAACCGCTTCGCCAACGGGTTGAAGTCGCTGGGCGTGGGCAAGGGCGACCGGGTGGTCATCTACATGCCGCTGACGCCGGAGGGGGCCATCAGTATGCTGGCGTGCGCCCGCATCGGGGCGATTCACAGCGTGGTGTACGCCGGATTCAGCGTCGGCTCCCTGCGGGACCGCATCCAGGACGCCGACGCCAAGGCGCTGATTACGGGCGACGTGGGCTATCGCCGGGGCAACCGGGTTGACCTCAAGGCCATCGCCGACGAGGCGGTGGATGGCTGCGACAGCCTGGAAAGCGTCATCGTGTTCCGCCGCGAACTGGCGCGGGAGGACCTGCGCGACGGCGAAACCGACTTCGACGAACTGCTGGCCAACAGCGCCATCGACTGCCCCGCCGAGGTGATGGACGCCGAGGACCCCCTGTACATCCTGTACACCAGCGGCACCACCGGCAAGCCCAAGGGAGTGGTGCACGTCCACGGCGGCTACATGGTGGGCACTCACTACCACTTCAAGAACTTCTGGGACGTGAAGGACAACGACGTGTTCTGGTGCATGTCGGACATCGGCTGGGTGGTCGGCCACAGCTACATCGTCTATGCGCCGCTGGTGGCGGGAGCGACGACGGTGTTCCGCGAGGGCGCGCCCGATTTCCCGCATAACGCCGTGTTCTATGAGGTTATTGAGAAGTACGGCGTCAACGTGATTTTCACCGCGCCGACGGCGGTGCGGATGCTGATGCGCTACGGCGAGGAGCCGGCCAGCCGTTACAATCTGCGCTCGCTGCGGTTCCTGACCTGCGCCGGCGAGCCGCTGAACCCGGAAGCGCTGCGCTGGGCCTACCAGCACATCTGCGGCGGCGGCGAGTGGGCGCACATGGTGGATAACTGGTGGCAGACCGAGACGGGCGGCCCCTGCCTGGGCACCACCGCCACCATGACGGCGCGGCCCGGACGGGTGGGCAAGCCTCTGCCCGGCGCCATCATGGACATCGTTGACCGGGAGGGCCAGCCCATCGAAGAGCCGGACAAGGGCGGGTTCCTGGTCATCCGCCGGCCCTTCCCTCACTTCTCCCGCACGGTGTGGGGCGACCCCGACCGTTACGCCGACACCTGGAACCAGGTGCCGGGCGTGTACTCCTCGGGCGACGTGGCGCTGCGCGACGCCGACGGCTACTACATGGTGGTGGGCCGGGCCGACGACGTGCTGAACGTAGCCGGCCACCGTATTGGCTCCGCCGAGGTTGAGTCGGCGCTGGTGTCGCATCCGGAGGTTGCGGAGGCGGCGGTCATCGGCAAGCCCGACTCGCTGCGGGGCGAGGTCATCAAGGGGTTTGTAACGCTGCGCATGGGCAGCGAAGGCTCCGACCGGATGATCAACGAGCTGCAGCTGCACGTGCGACGAGAGCTGGGGCCGATTGCGGTGCCGGCGGAGATTGAGTTCACGCCGACACTGCCCAAGACGCGCTCGGGCAAGATAATGCGGCGGCTGCTGAAGGCGCAGGAGCTGGGGCTGGACCCGGGGGATATAACGACGCTGGAGGAGTAGAGTTTTGTATGCGCAACTTACGGATGCTAAAATCTTCCAATGAATGGGAGAGAGTTCGTGAGGCGCGCACGCCGCTACGCACGCCGCAACGGGCTGGAATGGCGGTTCGACCCGGCACGGGGCAAAGGTAGTCACGGCAGGTTTTTCATAGGCGAGCTCTATACCGCTGTACAGCACGGCGAGATTGCTACGGGCACACTCCGGGGTATGCTGCGGGACTTGAACATCGATCCACGGAGGTTCTGAAATCGTGAAGTACACCTTTCCTTGCAATATAGCGCCGGACACCGAAGAGGGTAGTTGGGGCTTCGTGGTTTCGTTTCCAGACGTGAAGGGAGCGCATACCAGCGGCAAAACCTTCAAGGAAGCCATCATCCTTGCGGAAGATTGCATGGTAGTAGCGCTGTCCTGTTACGTTGACCTCGGGCATGAACTGCCCACGCCCAGCCCTTTTCAGGATGGGCAGGAACTGCTGACGGTGCAGCCCGTTATCGCCGCGCAGCTGGACCTGTACGCCGCCATGCGGGAGCAAGGCGTCAGCCGGGCAGATTTGGCCCAGCGGCTGGGTATCAGCGAACTGGACGCCGACCAGCTGTTGAGCCTGGATTACTGCACGCCCATTGGACAGGTCACCAAGGCCCTCAAAGCAATAGGTTGCGAGTTGGCGGCCGCAGAACAGGCGGCGTGATGAACTACCGCCACATCGGGAGAAAAGATCGTGCTGGACGACCTGGTACGCGAGATAAAAACGCTGCAAGAACGCCTACGGGAACACGGCGACTTTTTGCGGAACGAAGGAGGGCAGCGTGAAGCAAGAACGCGCACCACGCTCATAAACCCTCTTCTGAAAGTGCTGGGATGGGACCCAGCAGACCCCGGTCTAGTTACGCTCGAGTACCGTACCGATGTGGGTTGGGCCGACTATGCTCTCAAAAGCCAAGGGAACCAGCCGTCCGCAGTGATTGAAGCGAAACGGTTGGGTACGTTTGTTGACAACCATCTCGGGCAAGCAGTGGGCTACTGCATTCAGCAAGGTATAGCCTACGCAGGCGTCACCGATGGCAACCATTGGCAACTCTACCGAACGTCGAACCCGTAGCGTTGCCGGAAAAGTGCGTCCTAGACATACAAATCGCCAACACGCCGGCGCACGAGGTTGCGCTGAAAATGCTGCTGCTGTGGCACCCCAACCTGGCATCTGGTCGACCGGTTGAGGCCGAAACTCCAGTATTGGGGAACGGAGGCGAAGACCCGCCGCCTCCACCCCCGCCGGAACAGAAAAACTGGGTTCCGTTGGACTCTTTCATCCAGCAAAATCCGACCAAGCAACCCGTATTAATACGATTTCCAGATGGAACTCAGCGAACTGTTGTTCATTGGTACGACCTAGTCACCTCGGCAGCGCGGTGGCTATGGGCCACCCATAAACTCACTCACGAAAATGTGCCAGTTCCGACCCCCGGAAAAGGAAACAGTTACTTACTGGCATTGCAGGGGCGTACCCTCAACTCAAACAAGTCCCTGAAAGCCACTGAAATCGATGGTACGCCTCTGTGGTTCGACCGCCAGGGGAGCGGCTGGGATTTTCGACAGCGAACGCTGTCCGTGCTCGCTCATTGCAACGTTGACCCGGCGACAGTGGGTGTCCAAGTCGAAGAGTAACCGCCGTTCGCCCCTCTCCTGCTATGCTAGAATACCCGCGCTGCCGCATATCATTCCGGTTGGAGCATTGAATCAGCATGTACTCAAAGATAATTGTCCCTCTTGACGGGTCGGAGCTTTCCGAACAGGCGCTGCCCTACGCGCAAATGGTCGCCAAATCGCTGTCGGCGCCCATTGAGTTGGTGCAGGCTTACGACATATTGCCCGCCACGCTGCTGGGCGCTCGCCACCGGAGGGAGGGGGTCGAGCAACTGGAGCGGGTATCGCAGGTACGAGCCGAAGTGTTGCTGACACCCGCCCGCCGGCGCCTAGAGGAAGCCGGATTTACCGTGAGCGCAGTTACGCAGCGCGGCTCTGCCGCCGACGTTATCAGCGCGCAGGCCAGCAGCGACCCGTCGGCCCTGGTGGTGATGTCCACCCATGGCCGCGGCGGTATCTCCCGCTGGGTGATGGGCAGCGTTGCCGACAAGGTGTTGCACACGATTCCCAACCCGATGCTCATCGTGCGGGCCAACGTGTTGGGGCCGGCGTCTCCGGAAACGTCGCTGCAATCCGTCGTGGTGCCGCTGGACGGTTCGCCTCGTTCCGAACTTTCCCTGCCTCACGCCATCAGCATGGCGGCGACGCTGTCGGCCAGCATTACCGTGCTGCGGGTTACGCCGTCGGAGGAACACTACCGCCAGGAGCTAAGCGCAGTTACGCCTGAACTGGGAGCCATTCCCGACCTTGAACTGCTGGGACCGGGCGACCTGATAGCCGAGGACAAGGCGGACGTTGCCGCCTATCTGCAAGACGTGAGCAATCGCATGGCCATCGACCACGCTCACGGCGTGGTTACGGAACAGGTCGTTCGCGACAACATCGCGCAAGCCATCATCGATCGGGCCAGCGCCCAGCCTTCGCTGGTGGTGATGTCAACGCATGGTCGCAGCGGGCTGGGACGCATGACGCTCGGCAGCGTAACCGACCGGGTCATCCGACATTCCAACGTTCCCGTGCTGGTAATCCGCTGACGTATCTGCCTCACACCCGGTAGAAGCTCCCGCCACCGGCCCAGAGCGCCCGCAGCGCCCGTCTGGCCACCACCGGATGGAAGCGCACCCATTCCGCCGACGGTTCGCCGGCGGGCCCGACCAGGAAACGCGGCGACGGCCCAGCGTCGGACGGATGCGGCGTCAGCGGCTGCTCGCCGCCGTTGGGCCAGGCCAGGTACAGACGGCCCCGCCTCAGGATGACCCGGAAGTTGGATACGTAGGGCGCGTGGCTGCGATAGTGTCCGGTGAAAGCCGCCCATTCCTCAGGGTACGGAGCCGTGGCAGCCAGGGGTTCGCTACCCCGGCGCACGTAAACGTCCGCCCCGTGGTGGATTTCAACCGTCGGTTCGTCAGCACCGGCGGCGCGAAAGCGCAGTGGAAACGGGTCGAATGCATCGTGGGGCGCACAGAAAGCGCTGCCGTCGATGTACTCCAGTTGCGTGTTGACGCCAACGGCGTACAGCCGCAGCCCGCCTTTCTCCGAGCGTATTGAGAGCGTAGTGCCGGTTGACTGGTCAACGTAATCCCCGGCGTATCGGTTGGTGTCAGCGACGCGGGTGACGTCAGGAACGGGCGGCGGCTCGGGCGCCGGTTGACCGTTGCGTATCGCCGCTGCGAATTGCAGCGCGTAGCGGGCCGGCCCGTAGGTGTCCACGTCGAAGCCGCTGCACAGGATGACCACGCCCAGCCCGTCGGTTTGGTCGGCCATCATTATGGCGCGAAAGCCTACCGTGCTGCCGCCGTGTCCGATGAAGTGATGTCCGTCGGCCTGATGAGATATGATTCCGAATCCATAGCCGTAATCGTGCTCGTAATCCTCGCCCCGGGCCATGTTGATGGCCGGCGTCGTCATCAGACTGTACGTTGCCGGAGATACTATCGGGCCAGCCTCACCGCGACCGTCGTTCAGCCACAGGCGGGCGTAGCGGGCCATATCTTCGGCAGTGGACGCCGGGCTGCCGTCGCCCACGCCGTACTCCATCCAGGTGGCAGGAATCAGGGTATCGTTCTTGCGATAGGGACGATCATCGTGGAGCGGCACGTAGCCCGTAGCCATGCGATGGCGTGTGTGGTGTGTCATCACCGAGTCGGTAGCGGTCATTCCCAACGGGACCAGCACCCGCTCCCGAATGACGCTGCCGTAGTCCTGCCCGGTAATATCTTCCAGAAGCCAGCCCAGGAGCTTGTAGCCGGTGTTGGAGTAGTGAAACCGCGTTCCCGGTTCCCAGGGGGCTTCGGTATCGCGCAGGGCGAATCCCTCGTAGCGAGCGGCGGGGGTGAAGTCGGTTCCGGCCGGCAAACCTGCGGTATGGCAGAGCACGTGCCGCAGAGTGATGGCGCCGTAGCGAGAGGGCATGGCGAACCAGGGCAGATGCGCACTCAGCGGGACGTTCGGGTCAAGGCGGCGAGCATCCACCAACTGCAGCAGCGCTAGGGAGGTCATCGACTTGCCGATGCTGCCAATCTGAAAGGTCGTATCCGCCGTTACCGGGCTGCGCGCGGCCAGGTCGGCGTACCCCAGCGCGGCGGTGTAGAGAGTTTGCTGGCGGTCCGTCACCGCGACGGCCAACCCTACGGCCGGCACTGCGGCCAGCCAGCGGCGCAGGTAGTCGGTAAGAGGCCGATAGTCCGCCATTCCTGGTGTTCATCCGGGAAAGACGTGCCGCAGCAGGAAGGAAAGCGTTTGCCCGAGTCCTTCACTGGGGGTGACCCGCACGGTGATGTAAATGTTGCCGGCGGGCCCGCCATCCAGACCGGCATTGCCCTGCCCGCGCAGACGGAGACGGCTGCCATCGGCGACACCGGCGGGGATGGTGGCATTCAAGCGCAGCTCCCGGTGCAGCCGCTGCTCCCCGACACAGCGCCAGCACACTCCCGCCGCGGCGGTTTCCTCCGGTTCAACGCCGGACCCACGGCAGCGGGGACACGTCTCCAGGCGCGAAGTCGGAAAAGACTTGCGCACCCCGCCGGCCGCTTGACGTTGGGTAATCAGCAAATCGACCTCGATATCTTCACCCCGCCGGGGGTCCCGCTCTCGCACTGCCACGCCACTCCGGCCACCGCGCCGGCGACTCTGACGCTGTCGCCGCCCAACAGCGTTGACGTCGGTATCGTGCTGGAATCGGCGTATGGGATCCGACAGGACGTTATACGCTTCGTTGATTTCCTTCATTCGCGCTTCGGCTTCCGGCTCGGCGTTCAAGTCCGGGTGGTACATGCGGGCCAGCTGGCGGTAGGCGGCCCGAATCTCGGCCGTGGTCGCCGTGCGGGGAATACCGAGAATGCTGTAGCAGTTCCGTTCCATCGCAGTCAGTATGCCGGATGCGGCCGGCAATTTTCCATTGCGGAGCAGGCGCGTTGCGCGTGATTCACTGCCGTGATATGATGTATGTGTCGGGGCGGGGCGTAGCGCAGCCCGGTAGCGCACCTGCATGGGGTGCAGGGGGTCGCCAGTTCAAATCTGGCCGCCCCGACCATTATCACCAGCCACAGGCACGTCGCTTGACGTGCCTGTTTTGATTTGTGCGACCGCTACATTGCGGTGCGACCGCCGTCAATGACCACCTCGCTTCCCGTTACGAAGGACGCTTCATCCGATGCCAGGTACACTACGGCGTAGGCAATGTCTTCAGGCCGGCCGATGCGTCCCAGGGGCACCCGGCGTCGCTGCTCCTCGTCGCTGAGCCCGCTGTTGCGGCCCCGGCGTGATTCCTGCAGCATCGGTGTGTCAATGGGGCCGGGATGCACCGAGTTGCAACGGATGCCCTCGCCGGCGTGCTGTATGGCAGTTGACTTGGTGAACAGGCGCACGGCCCCCTTGGTGCTGCTGTAGCCGGCCAGGTTGTAGTCGTTGCCCACCAGTCCGGCGGTTGAGGATATGTTGACGATGCTGCCTCCGCCGGCTGCCCGCAGGGCCGGCAGCGCTGCCTTCGTGCCTAGAAACACTCCCTTGGCGTTTACGTCGAACAGCCGGTCCCATTCCTCAACCGTCATTTCCTCGATGCTGCGGCCCATAACGATGCCGGCGTTGTTGACCAGCACGTTGAGCTGCCCATATTCCGACACGGCGGCGCTGACGGCGGCCGCCCAATCCGCTTCGCTGGTAACATCCAGGTGCACGTAGGTGGCCCGGCCGCCCAGTTCGCGGATTTCGGCCTCAACCCGGCGTCCCTCGTCGTCAAGCAGGTCTCCGAATACCACGCAAGCACCTTCAGCGGCGAACATTCGCGCCTCCACTGCGCCCTGCCCGCGCGCGCCTCCGCTGATTAACGCTACCTTGCCGTCCAGCCTGCCCATGGTGTTGCCTCCTTCGGATTTCACCCTCAACGTGGCCCTCCCCCATCAAGGAAAAGGGGACATTTAGCCGTTGACTACTTCTTTGAACTCGCGAATCGCGTTGATGTGAGCATCCGGCGTGGCCAGGCCGGCAGACATGGTGTTGATGGAAAAGTGCGTGGCACCCATACCTCGCCAGGTTTCAGCCCGCGCCTGCCAGAACTCCGGATCGCCGTCCGAATAGTTGACTCGCGGCTCCATGCCGATGGCGTCGGGATCACGTCCCACGGACTCGGCGGCCTGGCGCACCTTGGCGATGGTGGCTACGGCGTCGGGGTGGTCGGCATCAAACTGCGGGAACCAACCATCGGCGCAACGTCCCACGCGGCTGAGCACCCGATCCGTAGGAATCGGCCCTCGGGCTCTACTGCCGGCGCCCATCCACAGGGGAATGGGCCGCTGCACCGGCAGTGGATTGATGCCGGCGTTGGTTACGTCGTGGTAGCGCCCGTGAAAGTCCACCACTTCCTCAGTCCACAGGTGGCGCAGCAGTTCCATCTGCTCTTCGGCTCGGCGGCCACGGGTGGTGAAGTCCTCGCCCAGGGCCTCGTATTCCACCGGGTTCCAACCGATGCCCACGCCCAGCCGCAGCCGCCCGCCGCTGAGCACGTCCACCTCGGCAGCCTGCTTGGCGACCAACGCCGTTTGACGCTGCCCCAGGATGACGATGGCAGATACCAGTTCCACTTTGCTGGTGAGAGCGGCCATGTAGCCAAACGCCACGAAAATTTCGTGAAACATACTCTCCTTGGTGTAGCTGCCCGTCCACGGCTGGTGGTAAGAGGTATCGGCGCCCAGCACATGGTCGTAGGCGATGATGTGAGCGAAGCCCATCTCTTCGGCAGCCTGCACGTAATCGCGCACGGCGATGGGATCGGCGCCGATTTCGGTTTGGGGGAAAACCACGCCGATTTGCATTTGCTGGTCAGGCATAACTATCTCCTGATGACAAGCGATGAGTACGTTTGGAAGGATGAAGCGGCAACCCGTTCGCAGCTAGGGCGTCGCCCACCAGAGGTTCCACAGCAGGAAGAATAGGATTATCGCCGCCCAGCCGGTCAGGAACACGATGCGGTACAGACGATTGAACCAGGGATGTTCCCAGAAGGGCAATTGACGTTCCCGGGCCCACTGCGTTTCGGGAGCGCCTCCGGCCCAGAGCCAGCGGCGGAATTTCAACAGCAACGACACAATGCAAAGGGCTACAAAATCTGGGACAGGAAGTGCTTGACCCGTTCGTGGCGCGGGTTGTTGAAAAAGTCGTCGGGCGGCTGGTCTTCCACGATTACACCTTCGTCGAACATCACGATCCGGTCGGCCACCTCCCGGGCAAAGCCCAACTCATGGGTGACGGCCAGTATGGTCATCTGCGACGCGGCCAGTTCGCGCATTACTTCCAGCACTTCCTTAATCATCTCCGGGTCCAGAGCCGAGGTCGGCTCGTCGAACATCATGATGTTCGGCTGCATCGCCAAGGCCCTGGCGATGGCCACCCGCTGCTGCTGCCCGCCGGAGAGCTGCGCCGGGTACTTGTCGGCCTGTTCCGGTATGCCCACCCGCTCCAGCAACTCCATGGCGATGTTTTCGGCTTCGTTGGCCGGCAGATGGCGCACCTTCATCGGGGCCAGGGTGATGTTGTTCATCACCGTCAGGTGCGGAAACAGGTTGAACGACTGAAACACCATCCCAACGTCCCGGCGGATGGCGTCGATGTTGCGCACGTCGTTGGTCAGCTCGATGCCGTCCACGATAATGTCGCCGCGCTGATGCTGTTCCAGGCGGTTGATGGTGCGGATGAACGTGGATTTGCCCGACCCGGATGGGCCGATGATGACGACTACCTCGCCCTTCTTGACGGAGGTGGTGACACCCCGCAGAGCGTGAAAGTTGCCGAACCACTTATGCACGTCTCGGCAGACGATAATCTCTTCGTCGCTAACGGTGTGTCCGTTGGTAGTCATGATGTCCGCTCCGTGGCCCGGCTGTAATTGTTCAACGAAGAACCGACGCTGTGCGCATTCTAGCAGAGAGCCGCGCCTACCGCTCCCCAACTCCCAGGTTGCGTTCTATGTGGCGACTGACGTAGGACATTGCGTAACAGAACACCCAGAACACCACGGCGAGGAAGACGAACATCTCCCGGGCGCTGGGCAGGTACTCGGGCCGGCTGATGAACACGCGACCAATCTCAACGATGTCCACCATCCCTATGATGTACACCAGGCTGGTGTCTTTGAACAGGGCGATGAACTGGCCCACGATGGCGGGAATTACGTTGCGGATAGCCTGGGGCAGCGAAATGAGCATCGTGGTTTGCCATCCGGGCAAGCCCAGCGCGCGGGCCGCTTCCGCCTGTCCAGGGTGCAGGGCTTGCAAGCCGCCGCGGATGTTCTCCGCCATGTACGCAGAGCTGAACAACGTAATCACTACTGCGGCCCGGAACAGCGAGTTCTGGGGAAAGTCTTCGGGAAAGGCCAAGGGCACCAACGTCTGCGACATGAACAGCAGAGTTATCAGTGGGACTCCGCGAAACACCTCGATGAACACTACGCACAGCAATTTCACCATCGGCAGATTGCTGCGTCGCCCCAGCGCCAGCGCAATTCCGATGGGCAGGCTCAGGCTGATTCCGCCCACGGCCAATATCAGGTTCAGCGTCAGCCCGCCCCAGTACACCACGGACACCGGTTGCAGGCCCGGCACGTTGGGGAGGCCGCGCTGCAGGACCAGCGTAATCAGGAAGACCACCACGCCCCAGGCCACCACCCAGCGGGGCTGTCCTAACGGCGTGTACCTGGCCACCGCCCACCCGATGGCGGTTGACGGCAGGTTGGCGAGCAGTAGAATCCGAACGTCCCATCCCATGCGCTCCAGGCTGTAGGGCAGGAAAGCGAACAGCGCGGCCACCACGGCGGTGAGTATCGCGATGCGTTTGGCGACGCCGCCGCCCAGGATGCCCCAAATCATGCCCAGCAAGGCCGTAACCAGCAGCAGCGACACTTGGGGACGCCAGAAACAGTTCTGGCCGGGGCAGGCCAGCTCGGTGTTGTAGCTGCCAATCAGGAACAAGCCGCCCACACGCTCGACCACCGTCCAGTCCGCCGACCAGAAAACCCAGCGCATCCCGTACCACAGGATGACCAGCGCCAGCGCGCCCGATACCACCGTGAGCGCGGAGTTCAGGCGGCTGCTGAACAGGTTGGCGTGCATCCAGCCGATGACGCCGACCTCCGTTCGAGGTGGCGGCAGCGCGTTGGCGGTGGAGGTTTGCGTATCGGCAGCCATCTGCTAACCCGTGAACCGGATGTGGCGGTTGTACAAGTTGCCAATCAGAGACCAAGTGAGGCTCATGGCCAGGTATGCTGCCATGAGCATCAAGAAGATGTTGATGGCCGGCGCGGTCTGGGTCATGGTGATGGCGACGTTGGTTAGGTCGGTGTAGCCGACCACACCGCCGAGGCTGCTGTTCTTGGTCAGGTTCAGGCACTGGCTAATCCACGGGGGGATGATGACGCGCAACGCCTGGGGAAAGGTAACTTGCCGGAGGGTGTTCATGGGCGACAATCCCAGCGCGCGGGCGGCTTCGGTTTGGCCGCGGCCCACGGACTGGATGCCGGCACGCACGATTTCGGCGATGAACGACGCCGTGTAAATCACCAGGCCAATCAACATCACCAGCATACCGGCCCTGATAGTAACCCCGCCGTCGATGCGTCCGAACCGTCCCTGGGGCGCCGGCGTTGAGACGGCGAACGGCGCTTCACCGAAAATGCCGCTGAGCACCAGCCAGCCGACCGCCGCAACACCCACCGTTGTTGCGCAACCAACCACGAATGGGTACGATTGCCGGCCGGTCTCTTCCTCCCGTCTAACCAGGCGGTGATGGACGATGACGCCGGCCACCACAGCCACCACGGCCAGCGCCAGCCAGACCAACGCCGGCGCGGCGCCGCTGGCCGTTGGCGAGGGGAATGATATTCCGGCGTTGTTGACGTAGAAAAGGTCGGCGATGACGTAGCCCTCGCGCACCGTGGGCAACGCGAGGATGATGTAAAACCAGAAGAAGAGTTGGACGAGCAGCGGAACGTTGCGGAAGAATTCGATATAAACCGTCGCGAGCCTGGCGACAATCCAGTTGGGCGAGAGACGACAAACACCGATGAAGATGCCGAGCAGGGTGGCAAGGATGACGCCGGCGACCGCCACGACGACGGTGTTGGTAGCGGCTACGACGAGCGCGTAGAGAAAGGTGTCCGAGGACTCATAGGGCAGGATGTGCTCCCCGATGGGAGTCTGGTATTCGCGAGACAGAAAGCTGAAACCGAAGGGGATTTCCCGGTCGTCAATGGCAAAGGCCATATTGCCGAAGAACCACATCACCAACGCCACCACCAGGATCGCCGAGGCAATCTGGGCGGCCCACTGGATAATCAGGGCGTGCCGCCAGACCGGGATGCCCTGATAGGTCAGATATTGACGCAATACAGCCATGGCTTGACCGGAGTTCCTTCAAACGCGCTCACCGTATCGTTGCCGGCGCAACTTGGCGAACCTGGCGGCATTGTAGCGCAAATCGGCCGGCCGCGCACCCTGCCTTCCACTCGTCAAATGACGAATGCGGGGTGGCCGGCCTGTGGCCGGCCACCCCACGAATCGCGCGGGTGTGAGTAAGTCGGTGATTAGCGCAGCGGAGCCGCGTAAATCTGGCCGCCCTTGGGGCAGTCCTGGCATGGAGCGTTGGCCCACAGCGCGTTGCGGCCGTTCTCCCGGGGCAGGTTGATGCCTTCGGGCCCCAGGTTGCGGGAGTAAATCTCGCCGTAGTTGCCGACGGCGTTAATCACGTTCTGGGCCACGGTGTCGTCGAGTTCCAGGGGCTCCTGACCGAATGAGCCTTCCAGGCCCATCAGGCGGTCAACCTTGGTGTCGCCGGTGGCCGAGGTAGGGACGTTGGCGGAGGTTACGCCGTAGGCTTCGGCGTAGATGAGGATGCCCATGACGGTCTTTACGATGTCGAACCACTGGTCGTCACCATGGGGAACCACCGGGCCCAGCGGCTCTTCAGAGATGGTCTCGGGCAGGATGACGTGGTCAGCCCGGTTTTGGAGGGCTGTGCCCAGCGCCGCCAGCTGCGAGCGGTCATTGGTGAAGGCGTCGCACTGTTCGTTTTCGTAGGCGGCGACCACGGCGGGCGTGTCTTCAAAGGTCAGCACTTCGATATGCAGGTCGTTCTGGTTGGAGAAGTCCTGAAGGTTCAACTCGGTGGTGGTGCCGAGAGTAACGCAGACGCTGGCGTCATGCAGTTCCAGCGCGCTGCTGATGCCCAGGTCCTTGCGCACCATGAAGCCCTGGCCGTCGTAGAACATGGTCTGGGCGTAGTTGCCCCACTGGGCGTCCCGGGAGGTGGTCCAGGTGACGGTGCGGACGAGCATATCGACCTCGCCGGACTGGATGGTGGGGCCGCGCTCGGCGGCGGTAATCAGCCGAATTTCAATCTTGTTGGGGTCGCCGAGAACGGCGGCGGCAAGGGCGCGGCACAGGTCAATGTCGAAGCCGACGTTGTTGCCGTTGTCGTCCAGGAAGCCGTAGCCGGGAACGTCGTTGCGGCTGGCGCAGATGACCTTGTCGCGGGCGCGCACGGCGTCAAGACGGCTCTCACCCTGGTTATTTCCGGCCACGGCGTCGGTGGCCGCGGGCGCGGCGGTAGCTTCCATGGCATCGGTGGGCGCGGCCGCGGTGGTCGGCTCGGTTGCAGCTCCGGTGGCCGGCGCGGGCGGCTCTTCCGACCGGCAGGCAAACATTGCAACGAGAGCCAGTATGACCGCCAGGCCGGCCATGTACTTGATTAGTGGTTTCATACTTGGAGTACCTCCTTTGATGTCATGGCGTAACTGCCGTTTCCATTTTGGGCCTATATTGTACCACGCACTGACGCTGGGGCCGCGCCGCATTTTGGCACAGGTTCCGTGGAATCTGAACTGTCGCCCGCGCGACTCGACCGGGTTAACGCAACGGAGCGGCGTAAATCTGTCCGCCCCGGGGACAATCACGGCAGGGCGCGTTGCTCCACAGGGCGTTGCGGCTGCCGTCGCGTTGGAGTCCCAGCGGGGTCAGATGGCGTTCATAAATCTCTCCGTAGTTGCCGACTCCACGAATCACGTCCCGGGCTACCGTGTCCGGAAAGCCAAGGGCTTCCTGCCCGAAGGAACCCTCCAGCCCGAAGAGACGGTCAACCTTAGTATCTCCGGTGGCGATGGAAGGTACGTTGTCGGACGTTACGCCGTAGGCTTCGGCGTAGATGAGGATGGCCATAACGGTCTTGACGACGTCGAACCACTGGTCATCGCCGTGGGGAACCAAGGGTCCAAGGGGCTCCTCAGAAATGGTACCCGGCAGGATAATGTGGTCGTCGGGACTGTCGAAACCGGAGCGCGTGCTGACCAGCCCGGAGCGGTCGGTGGTAAGTGAATCGCACTGACCGCTCAGGTATGCGTCATTGCTCGAGACGCCGTCCGGGAATGTCAGGATGTCGAAGTTCATGCTGTTCTGGTTGTCAAAGTCCTGGATGTTCAGCTCCGTGGTCGTGCCCTGCTGCACGCAGATGCTGGCGTCTCTGAGTTCCAACATGCCTGTAATTCCCAGACTTCGGGGCACCATGAAACCCTGGCCATCGTAGAACATGGTCTGCGCGAAATTGCCCCAGGCTGCATCTCGGGTGCTGGTCCAGGTTGTGTTGCGGGACATGATGTCGATTTCGCCGGACTGGATGGCCGGCCCGCGTTCAGCGGCGGTGGTCGTTCGGAATTCCACCGCGTCGGGATTGCCCAGCACCGCCGCAGCGACGGCGCGGCACAGGTCAATGTCAAAGCCGACCGTGTTGCCGCCGGAGTCCAAGAAACCGAAGCCGGCCACGGTGTTGATGCTGGCGCACACCAGCGTGCCGCGGTCTCGCACGATTTGAAGCCGGCTCACCCCCTGGTTCTCCATGGCGGTGGCTTCGCCGGCAGTGAGCGCCGCGGTCGCCTCCAGCGCATCGGGAGACGGCTGAACGGCGGCCGGCGCGGACTGCGCCGGTGTCGTCGGCTCTTCCTGGCCGCACGCGAAGGAGGCCAGCAGCGCAAGCAGGATTGCCCCGCAACCAAGGTATTTCAAGTATCTAGCAACCATGCGCTAACTCCATCGTCAGGCGAATCGCCACAGCTTGAGCGCCGTTTCGCCGAAAATCTTGCTCATATCCCCCGGCGGGCACCACTGCTCCATCTGCTGCATCGTGTAGCGCAGGGAGTTGCGGTAGCCCTCGCGGTTGGTGCAGCGCGGCCAGTCGGAGCCCCAAACCATCCGGTCGGGACCGAAGGCGTCGTAGGCCATCCTCACCCAGGGAGGCGTGTTGCGATAGGGAAACGGCGGGTCGCTGATTTCGCCCATGCCGTGAATCTTGATGACGGTGTTGGGATGGCGGGCCAGCGTCAAAGCCTGACGGAAGGTGGATTCCGGCGGCATCTCCGGCGCGCCGATGGCGTGGATGCCCATGCCGGCCAGATGCTCGATGATAAAAGTGAGGTTGGGCAGTTCGGCCACCAGCGCATCAAAGTCGGGCGAGGCGAACCCGTCGGCGGGACCGCCCACGCTCACCGACATACCCAGGTCGGCGGCGGCGCGCCAGACGGCCAGCGAGTCGCTGCCCGGCGAGCGGTGAAAGTTGCGGATGCGCAGGGTCTCGGCGCCGGCGTCGCGCAGGCCGGACAGCGTATCGGGCGCCGTCGGGTCGTCAGCGTCAACCCGGCAGACTACGGAGAAGCGGCCGGGAAAGCGGCGGACGCACTCCAGGACGTAGGAATTGTCCAGCGTGGCCGTGGACTGCACCAGGACGGTCTTGGCAACTTCGTTCAGCTCCATCTGGGCCAGCAGCATCTCCACCGGCTCGTAGTGGTCCAGTCCGATGTGGACGTGAGTGTCGACGATTGGCATGACAGAAAATGCCCCTTCCCCTGACCCTCTCCCTACCGGAAGAGGGGAATCGTCGGGCAGGATACACGGGATGCGGATTTTTGTATAATGCCGTCGGAATCACCCGGAGGAGGCGAAGATTATGGCGAACATCGTACTGGGAATGGGAACGCCGCACAGTCCGCAGTTGAGCACCCCGCCGGAGTTATGGTCGGAACATGCCAAGCGGGATATGAACAATCCGGCCCTGCACGCGCCCGACGGCAAGGTCTATACCTACGAGCAACTGCTGGATATGACCGACCCGGCCATGGAGCAGGAGCTGACACCCGAAAAGTTCGCGGCCCGCTACGAAGCCTGCCAGCAGGGCATCGCCAGCCTGTCCGTCGCCTTTGCCGAGGCCAACCTTGACGCCCTCATCATCATGGGCAACGACCAGCAGGAGCAGTTCCACGACGACAATATGCCGGCCCTGGCCGCCTATTGGGGCGAGACCATCAAGAACGTGCCGCCCCACGTGCCGGAGAACGCGCCGGCCAGCCGCAAGGCCTCGGCCTGGGGCTGGGCTGCCGACCGGGAAATCGACTACCCGGTTCAGCATCGCCTCTCGCTGCACGTCATCGAGTCGCTGATGGAAGAGCAGTTCGACGTGGCCCACACCCGCCGCCTGCCGCAGGGCATGGGGATGGCCCACGCCTTCGGGTTCGTGTACCAGCGGATAATGGCGCCGCAGCAAACGCCCACCATCCCGCTGATGATAAACACCTACTACCCACCCAACCAGGTTACCCCGCAGCGGTGCTACGAGTTCGGGCGCGCGGTGCGTCGTGCCGTGGAATCGTGGGACGAAGACCTGCGGGTGGGCGTAATTGCGTCCGGCGGCCTCAGCCACTTCGTGGTGGACGAAAACCTGGACATGACGACCATCGACGCCTTCCGCAACCGGGACGCTGACACGCTGTGCAACCTGCCCCGGGAGAAGCTGAACTCCGGCAACTCGGAAATACGCAACTGGATTGCGGCGGCCGGCGCGTCCGAGCACCTGAACGCACGCCTGCTGGATTACGTCCCCTGCTACCGCTCCCCGGCCGGCACCGGCTGCGGCATGGGCTTCGTCGCCTGGGAGTAGGCGGGCCGACCGACACCACCAGCCGCTACTCTCTAAACCGAGGCATCAAGAGGAGGTACGCCCTATGATTTCACAGGCTGACAACATGGCGCTGACGCAGGTAGGCGCCGGCACGCCGATGGGCGAATTGATGCGCCGCTACTGGATGCCGGCCCTCCTGTCCTGGGAACTGGCCGAACCCGACGGCGAGCCGGTGCGCGTCAAGCTGCTGGGCGAGCAGCTGGTCGCCTTCCGCGACACCGACGGACGCATCGGGCTGCTGGAAGAGCTGTGCCCTCACCGGCTGGCTTCCCTGTGGCTGGGACGCAACGAGGAGTGCGGCCTGCGCTGCGTCTATCACGGCTGGAAGTTCGACGTGAACGGTCAATGCACCGACATGATGAACGAGCCGGCCGACAGCGACTTCCCGTCCAAGATGACCACCACCGCCTATCCCACGGTGGAGCTGGGCGGCGTCATCTGGGCCTACATGGGGCCGAAAGAGCACACGCCGCCGCCGCCAAAGTTCGAGTGGGCCGCCGTGCCAGACACCCACCGCCACGTAACCAAGAACATCCAGGAATGCAACTGGCTGCAGGCCCTGGAAGGCGGCATCGACTCGGCCCACGCCACCATCCTGCACCGCACGCTGCGCCCAGACACGCCCCACGCCGGTCTGCGCATTGACTCCACCCACGTGCAGGGCCGGCCGCCGGAACTGGAGGTGGACATCACCGACTACGGCTACCGCTACGCCGGCATCCGCTCCCTGGGCGACGAGGGCAACCACGTGCGTGCCTATCACTTCATCATGCCCTTCCACCAGATTCGGGCCAGCCAGCGCGGCTACCGGGGCAGGCCCGGGCCGGTGGGCTTCCTGGCCTCCGGTCATATGTGGGTGCCTATGGACGACCACAGCGTGATGGTCTGGAACTGGGACCTGTCTTACGACGACCCCATCGAGACCGAGGAGCGGGTGGAGATGGACCGCAGCTACGGCCGCGGGCCGGAGCATATGCTGGACAGCTTCCGCACTCGCGTCAACCGGGACAACGACTGGATGATTGACCGTGCCGTGCAGAAGACGGAAACCTTCAGTGGCATCGACGGCGTGAACGCACAGGACGTGGCCGTGCAGGAAAGCATGGGCCACATCGTGGACCGCTCGCGGGAGAACCTGAGCCGCACCGACATGGCCATCATCTACGCGCGCCGGCAGCTGCTGCAGGCGACGCGCACGGTGGCCGAGGGAGGAGTCCCGCCCGGCGCCGGCGACAACTACTATATGCTGCGCCCTGCCCAGGCCGTCCTGCCCTTGGGCGTGGACTGGCGCGACGCGCTGTGGGACGACCTTTATCCCGACGGGTCGCAGGAGCGGAACGAGGAGTAGGCGGTGGGATCCATCGGGCAAACGATAGGGGCGAGTTTGAAACCCGCCCCTATGCTATGCGTTTAGCAAGGGTTAGCAGTACACGTTATCGCGCCTGCCGACGCGAACTACTAGCACACGCAAAACATCATCCTGAATCTCGCAGACGACGCGGCAATCACCTACCCGGTAACGCCATAGCCCACCCAGAGGGCCAGTCAAAGCTCGGCCAACGCTGCGCGGGTCCTCTCGCGGAGCAACCCGCTCCCCCATATAGTCCACCACCCGCCGGGCCATTTGCCGGTCAAGGCGGCGCAATTGACTCCGGGCCGTGTCGGAATACTCAATCGTCCAAGCCAAGCTCCCGCCTCACCTCGGCCGATGTATAGAGGCGTTCCTTGCCGGCGCGGATGCGTTCGAGAACCTCTACGGCAAGGTAATAATCCTCAATATCCTCCATCCCACGCTCGATCATCTCACGAAGGAAAAACTCCTTCGAGCGACCTGTTTCGGATGCGAGGATATTCAGCCGGTCCTCAATTTCGGAAGGAAGGACAATCGTGGTTTCCATGTCGTCACCTAGCCGTTGATGGTTTTCTCGATTCTGTCGATTGTTTTGCCCAGCGCCTTTCCTCCCTCAAAAAGGTACGTAACCCGCTCTTTTACTTCTTCCACCAGCTTCGCTCTCTTGGCTGGGTCGTTTTCCCTGCTTAACTTATTCAGCCGGTTGGTTATCTGGACTTTGGTGCCTAGCCAGCCGGCTTTTGCGTATTCCCTCATTGTCCAAAAGTCCACACCCATTTCGGCCAATCTCATTTCTCTGTAGATGCGGGCATAGGTTTGGCCCAACCCAATGCGCTTGTTGATCTCGTCGACCGTTGTTTTATCCAGCTCCACGTTAACCTCCTCGTCGGCAACATTGTCCCTGGCTAGACGCGCTTCTCGTTCTGCTGCGCGTCGGGCACGCACCTCTTCCATGTCTGGCGGGTACACTCCTAGATTAATCAACTCTTGCACAGCGCCCGGTTCACCCCGATGCTCCCGCGCTTTGGCGTCAGCCACCTTGGTGTGCCATTCTCGCGCTTCCGGCGACAGCTGGCTCAACGGCGTGAATGGCGTAGGGTCTGTAAAGCGGTTGTTGCGTGCGGTCATGTCCCTATTCCCTCCCTGCGCTTCGTATTTTATCGCAGCGCGCAAACATAGTGAACAGGCCGAATTACTCCCCCACTTGCCCAGCTAACACCCATGCAAAAGCGGCGACCGTTGGCGTAAATGCCAGCGGTCGCCGCCACATCGGAAGCGATTGCCCGCCTAGCCTTCTTTCAGGGCCGGGATTACCTTGGTGCCCAGCAGTTCGACGGAGCGCATTACGTCTTCGTGGGGCATGTGGCCCTCGTTGCCGTAGATGAGGATGTAGCCCGGCTCCAGATCCTTGCGGATGTGGCGCAGCTTCTCGGTTACGGTTTCCGGGCTGCCCACGATGATGTTGTAGGCATCCTGCAGGTCCTCGTAGGACATCCGCCGACCCATCGTGCCGGTGCCGATGAGAGGGCGTGACATCTTGATGCGCAGGGCCTCGCGGGACTGGTAGCCCGGCGGGTCGTTGAATTCCATCGGCCCCCGGTTGCGATGGTTCTCCGTCCAGAGGAACGTCCGGCCGATTTCCTGGGCCTTCTCGTCGGTGTCGGCGACCAGGCAGCGGATGAGGTAGCCAAAATGCTCCGGCCCGGCCTCGTAGCCTTCTTCGGCGGCGGTCTCGTGGTAGATGCCCTTGAGCTGCTTGGTGAGGTCCAGCAGCGAACCCAGGTTCATGTACGGGTAGCGGTGCCTGGCCGCCCAGATTACCGACTCCGGGCTGCCGGTGCCGGGGAACCACACCGGCGGATGGGGCTTCTGAATGGGCACCACCCAAGGATTTACCATGCGGTGCGGCCAGTATTCACCCTCCCAGCGGAAGGGGCCGGGCTGCGTCCAGCACTTGACGATGAGGTCGTGGGCTTCCTCGAAGCGGGGACGGTTCTCGGTGGGAGGGTAGCCGGCGTGCAGCGTCTCCACGGCAGTACCGCGCACGAAACCGGAGATGATGCGCCCGCCGCTGATGCAGTCCAGCATGGCGATTTCTTCGGCCATCTTCACCGGGTCGTTGACCGCGATAACGTTGCCCAGCATGGCGATTTTCGCCTTCTTGGTGCGCTGGGTGATGACGGCGGCGTCCACGTTCACCGACGGCTTCATGCACCAGTAGGAGCTATGGTGCTCGTTGGACATGATGCCGTCGAACCCCACTTCGTCGGCCAACTGATACTGGTCGTGATAGTTGCCGTAAAGGACGTGGGCCTTTTCGGGGTCGAAGTGGGTGTTGGGGAAGTGCATCCGCCCTGATTCGTAGGGTTCCAGGTCGCTTTCGGTGACGTGGCCGTAGGGCTGTTCCGAGAACCAGAATACTTCGAGTTCATGCGCCATGATGATTGCTCCTTTTCCTTTGAATGGTGCGGCGGTGCGGTAACGTGCCTACAGGCTGTTCAGGAACCCGGTAACGGCGGCGACGAATTCGCCGCGCTTTTCCACGGCCGGCGAGTGTCCGCAGTTGTCGATGATGCGCAGTTGGCTGCCCTGGATGGCCTGCTGGAACAGGTGGCCGCACTCAACGGGGATGATGGCGTCCTGGTTGCCCCACACGATGAGAGTGGGCGTCTCCACACGGGACAGGGTGTACGGCAGGCTCGGGTTGTGCAGGTAAGGCTTCCAGCACAGCTGCGACGCCATGATGGCGTTGGAGTGCACAACCAGTTGCTCTTCGGGAGAGAGCTCGCGGGTGTAGCGCTCGTAGTTCTCCACCTGGCCGGGGTCGTAGAAACGCTGCTTAAGACGGGTTTCGCCGGAGACCATGAAAATCTCGGCGATGTCGCTTTCCCGCGGCTTGATGCCGGCGGCGTCCACCAGGATGAGAGCGTCAATGTTGTGGTCATCCATGGCCGCCATTTCGGCGGACACCCAGCCGCCCATTGAGGAACCCACCAGCACGATGTCTTGCAGGCCCAGCGCATCAATGAACATATGGTTGAAGTGGGCCACGTCTCCGATGGTCTTCACCCAAGCCGGCGCCTCGGTGCCGTTGAAGCCCGGCTGGCTGGGGACGAACACCGTGTACTCTTCCGCCAGGTCTTCGTGCCAGGGGAGCCAGCCGTTGGAACCGCCGGCGCCGTGGAAGAAAACCAACGGCGGGCCGCTGCCGCCAGAATACATTTCGACGGTAGTACCGTTGACGTTTACGGTAGTGCGGGAACCGCTCTGAACTGTGGTCATGCTCTCGTTCCTGTGGGAGGTTGGGATGGCGTTATTCTGTTACAGGGGTAGCCGTATGTCAAGGCAAACTGCCTCGGGGCGGCCCGCCGTCTTGCCCGATCAGGCCGTTTGAATTACGATAGACACGATACGTTGCAAACGCGGCCGCATCCCTCCGCTGAGACGCATATCTATGGCAGAAACCACCAAAGTCCTCGTTACCGGCGGCGCCGGCTTCATCGGCTCCCATCTGGTGAACGGCCTGCTGGATAACGATTACGCCGTGGCGGTGGTCGATGACCTGAGCGCCGGCCAGTTGCGCAACGTCAATCACCGGGCAACTTTCTACCACGCTCCCATCAATGATCCCCGGATTAACCAGATTATCCAGCGGGAAGGCCCCGAGATAATTTTCCACTTGGCGGCACAGAGCAGTGTGCGCCAGTCGGCTCTGGACCCGGTGGCGGACGCCGATTCCAACGTGCTCGGAACCATCGGCCTGCTCTCCGCTGCTGCTGCCGAGGGCGTGGACAAAATCGTCTTCTCCTCCACCGGCGGCGCGATTTACGGCAACCCCGACACCATTCCCTGCGACGAAAACACGCCGGTCTCTCCGCTCACTCCCTACGCCCTCTCCAAGTACGTCAGCGAGCTGTATCTCAAGCTCTTCTACCAGACCTACGGGCTAGCCTACACCATCCTGCGCTACTCCAACGTGTACGGACCCGGCCAGGACCCCAACGGAGAGGCGGGCGTCATTTCCATCTTCGCCGGCTCGATGCTTCGCGGCCGCAGCCCCAACATCTACGGGGACGGAAAGCAGGAGCGGGACTTCGTGTACGTATCCGACGTGGTCGAAGCCAACCTGGCCGCGATGTATCACGGCGATGGCCGAACCTATAACATTGGCACCGGGGAACCCGTCACCATCAAGCGCATCTATTCCCTGTTGCAGGAGTGCACCGACTACCGTGATGAACCGGTCTATCGGCCTCGCCGGGCCGGCGAAGTGCTGAGGATCGCCCTGGACTCAGGCCGCGCTGGCAGGGAACTAGCCTGGGAACCCAAAGTATCCCTGGAAGAGGGGCTGCGCCTTTCCGTTGACTACGTTCGCAACTCAATGGTGCGTCGCTCCGGACGGGCCAGACTCGCCACCTGACAGGAGGAACCGCTTCAATGGCAAAAGATTACGACGTTGTGATTCTCGGCGCCGGCGCCGCCGGCTTGTCGGCCGGCCTCTATTCCACACGCGCCATGCTCAGCACGCTGATGATTGAAAGCATCGGTCCCGGCGGGCAACTCCTGATTACCGACGATATCGAAAACTACCCCGGCTTCCGGGAAGGCGTCAAGGGCCAGGAACTGGCCGACGAAATGTACAACCAAGCCGAACGCTTCGGCGCCAAGATGGAGTTTGCCGAGGTCGAGTCGGTGGACAACCTCCACGACGAGCGCAAGCTGATTCGCACCTCCGAGGGCGATTTCACCGCCCGGGCCATCATCATCGCCACCGGCGGCGCGCACAACAAGCTGGGCGTTCCCGGCGAGGATGAATTCAGCGGGCGCGGCGTATCATACTGCGCCGTCTGCGACGGCAACTTCTTCCGCGGGCAGGACGTGGTAGTTATCGGCGGCGGCGACTCGGCCATGGACGAGAGTTTTTACCTTGCCGGCATCTGCAACTCCGTCACCATCATTCACCGTCGGGACGAACTGCGCGCCACCAAAGTCCTGCAAGACCGCGCCTTCAACAATCCCAAGCATCGCTGGCTGTGGAGCCATGTCGTCGAGGAATTCGTCGGCAACGATGTCCTGGAAGCCGCCCGAGTCAAAGACCTCAAAACCGGCAAGGTGTACGATTACCCCACTGCCGCCGCCTTCATTTACGTCGGCTTTCACCCCAACACCGAAGCCTTCAAGGAACAGCTGGACATGGACGAACTGGGCCACATCCACGCCGACATCCATATGCGCACCAACATTCCCCGGGTGTACGTCTGCGGCGACGCTCGCGCCGAGTCCACCCGTCAGCTGGGCGCCGCCGTGGGCGACGGCATCACCGCCGCCCTGTCCGCCTTCCACGACCTGTCGTCGTAGGAAAGAATCACCATAACCGCGCCAACTCCCGCGCCAGCAGGGTTGCGCTCCCGCCGATAATCACGAACAGCACGGCGTAGCGGAAAACCCGCAGGCTCATCCGCCGAGCCAGCCACCCGCCGGCCGTCGCTCCCACCAGCACCACCGGGGCGCCCACGCCGATGTTGTACGCCATTTCCGTCGGAACCAGCCCGACGGCCACGTACAGCGCCAATCCCAGCACACCGGCCAGCAGGAAATACACCGCCAGCGTCGCCCGCATCTGTTCCCTCGGCCAGTCCTGTTCAATGGCGTAAATCCCCGCCAGCGGCCCGCCAATGCTCAAAGTCGTCGTCAGCAGCGTCGTCGTAAAGCCGAACCCAACGGCAGCCCACCGGGTCCGCGCCGCCGGTACCCGCACGTTGAACAGGCTCAGCACCGCTATCGCCAGGATTAACGCCACTATGGCCATGCGCAGCAGGGTCGGCGCAGCAGTGTTCAGCAAGAAGACCCCCAGGGGAACCGGCGGCAGGCCGGCGACGATGAACAGCCACGACCGGCTCCAACAGAAATGTCGCCAGGTCTGCGCCAGTATCAGCAGCGTCGCCAGCACAATCATCGTGTTGGCGAGCACCACCACCTCCCGCGGCGCCAGTATCAACAGCAGGATGGGCGCCATGGCCAGCGCCATCCCGAAACCCACGGCGCTGAAGACGAACGAACCCAGCAGCAGCGCCGCCAGGCCAATCACCAGTTCCCAGCCGGCAAGCATCACTTGATGCTGAACAACCCCAGCTGCGACGCCCTCAACAATGCCCGCTGGGCCTGTACCACCGGCGGGCCGTCCCGTGCCAGGACAATCTCCACGGCGTCCTCCGGCGTCAACACCAGCGACCGCTCGCCGTCCAATGCCACCGTGCAGTAGCGCTGCTCCAACTGAACCGGCACGCCCTCCTCCAGCATCTGCCACTCTGCGATGACCGCCGGCTCCACCATGCCGGGCGCTACCGGGGCAATGACCGTCGTAGCAGGATTTTCCCCGTCGTCCCGGCCCGCCAGCCGGTAGCGCAGTCCGCCCACGTCGCCCAGCGAAAGCGGATGCAAACGTCCGCCGATGGAGGACAACCCAATGCCGGCCGGTTCGGCCCGGGTCAGGAACACCTCGTACACCGTATGCAGGTCCCAGATGGCACGCGTCGCCACGTACCGCTCCCGGGAGATTGCCACGTCCACCAGGGCCAGCTCGCGGAACTCGCCGTTCACCCTGATGTGCAGCGTCTTGCTGACCACCGCAGCATCGGCCACGCTCAACCGGCCCGACGCCACCAGCCCGGCGGCGATGCCGGCCAGCGTGCCCTCCACCATTACGGGAAAGATGTTGTTGGTGCCGGTGGAAATGGCAACCACCGGGATCTGATTCGTGCCCATGGCCACGGCGCGGTTGGTGCCGTCGCCACCCAGGGTAATCAGGCAACCCACGCCCATCTCGGCCATAATCGCCGCGGCGCGGGTGGTGTCGCCCTCGGTGTACAAGGGCGACATGGGCAGCATATCAAGCGGGATATTGATGCTGGAATCGTCGGCGGCCCGGCGGCACAAATTGCCGCTATCGGGCATGGCCACCACCCGCTCCACCTCGGTGGATTGCAGCCCAATCAGCGCCCGGCGGATGGTATTCACCTTCTCCCAGTCCGGCACCACTCGTCCCTGCGCCACCAGCCGGCGAATATCCTTGCTGGCAGCAGGGTTAGCAATAATTCCAACGGTAGCCATTTACAAAACGTCTCAGAGCCGCTTTCGGCGGGCACGGAACAGCGGCTTACTATACACTATCCAGCACCCGCGTACTGATACGAAGGAGCACCCCCGAAGGAGCATCCCCATGGACAACGAACTCGCCTTCACCCCCGCCACCGAAATCCGCCGTCTCATCACCAGCGGCGAAGTATCGTCGGTTGAACTTACCGAGCTGTTCTACCAACGCATCGACGCGCTGAATCCGCAGCTGAACGCCTACCTGGCCCTCTGCCCCGACCAGGCACTGGCCTACGCCCGCGCCGCTGATGACGCTGTCCGCAACGGCGATACCCTCGGCCCGCTCCACGGCATTCCCATCTCCGTCAAGGACCTGGAACTGACGAAAGGCGTCACCACCACCCTGGGCTCCGCCATCTTCCGCGACCGCGTGCCGGAGATTGACTCCATCGTCGTGGAACGGGTCAAGGCCGCCGGCGCAATCATACTGGGCAAGACCAACACGCCGGAGTTCGGGCAGTCCGGCACCACCGAGAACCTGGTCAGCGAACCCTGCCGCAACCCGTGGAACACCGACTACACTCCCGGAGGCAGCAGCGGCGGCGCGGCGGCAGCGTTGGCCGCCGGCCTCTGCACCCTGGCCACCGGTAGCGACGGCGGCGGCAGCATCCGCATCCCGTCCAGTTTCAGCGGCGTAACCGGCATCAAGCCCTCCCAGGGACGGGTACCCCGCTATGGCGGCTACGGAGGGCCGGCCGTCAACCACTTCTCCCAGAGCGGCCCCATGAGCCGCACCGTCCGCGATACGGCCATGCTGCTACAGGCGCTGGCCGGCCCCGACTCCCGCGACCCCAACACCATGACCGACGCGCCGCCCGATTACAGTGCCGCGCTGGAGGGCGGCGTTGCCGGCTGGCGGGTCGCCTGGAGCGACGACCTGGGCTACGCCGCCGTTGACCCGGAGGTGGTACAGGTTACCCGCGCCGCGGCCCAGGTGTTCCAGGAGATGGGCGCTATCGTCGAAGAGGCCGCTCCGGAAATCGAGGGCGACCCCTTCCCGGCTTTCTCAACGGTGTTCGGCACGGCGTCCTATACCTCCTACGCCAACCTGTACCCGGAGCGGCGCGACGAGCTGACCCACTACGTCCGCAATACCTTTGACGCCGCCGCTAAGCACACCGCCGCCGACCTGTCCCGCGCCCTGGCCTACGTTGACCGCCACAAGCGACGCTTCGCCGACTTCTTCAACGACTACGACCTGCTGCTGACGCCGGCCATGGCGGTAACCGCCTTCCCCATCGGAGAGCATCCCACCAGCATCGCCGGCCGGGCGGTGGAACCCTGGTGGGGCTATCTTCCCTTCACTTTCCCCATCAACATGAGCGGCCAGACGGCGGCCAGCGTCCCCTGCGGCTTTTCAGCGGCCGGCCTGCCCGTCGGGTTGCATATCGTCGGCCCGTCGGGAGCCGAGGGCCGGGTGCTGCGCGCCATGGCGGCTTTTGAGGAAGCCCGGCCCTGGAGCCAGCACCGCCCGCCGGTGTCGTAGGCTAACGTGAAAAAGCCCCTCTCCGGTTGCGGAGAGGGGCTTGCTGATTCGCAGCGATGTGCGGCCTTACTTCAGGTGCTGGTTGAAGAAAGCCAGCGTGCGGGCCTGAGCGTCATCGGCTGCAGCCTGGTTGTAGCTGTCCCGGTCGTCGCAGTTGAAGCCGTGGCCGGCATCGGGGTAAGACTTGAAGTCGTGTGCCTTGCCGGCGGCGGTAAGAGCTGCGGAAATTTGCGCCACGTCGTCCGGTGTCGGGTTCCCGTCCGTATCGCCGAAGTTGCCCATCAGCGGGATGCTGATGTTGGCGGTGCCGTCGATGGGGGTTACGCCGTCGCTGTAGGCGCCCATGATGGCGCCTCCGTAATAGACTACGCCGGCGGACAGGCCGTCGCAGGCGCTGGCGGCCAGATAGACCACGCGCCCGCCCATGCAGTAACCTACGATGCCGATTTTCTGCCCGCGGGTACGCGGATAGGTGCGCTGCAGGTAGTCAACGGTGGCGTTGATGTCGGCGACGATGCCCTGGCCGGAGAGCTCGGGCATATAGGTGTTGATGGCGGCGTCAAAGTCGTCGGGCGTGTAACCCAGCATTGGGTTGGGATTGCGCTCGTTCCTGTGGAACATGGCCGGAGCGACGGCGACGTAGCCGGCGGCCGCGAACCCGTCGGCGACGCGTTGGATATGCTGGTTAACGCCAAAGGCTTCCTGCACCACGATGATGGCGGGCAGGCTGGTGCCTGCGCTGGGCGCTGGGAAGCTGACGTAGGCAGCCATATCACCGGCCTCGGCGATGTTGGCCCCGGACTCACGATCTTCCGCTGGGTCTGGCATTCGGATATTTTCCCAGAACGACGGCATAGTATTTCCTCCTCCATTGGTTACGCGAACGATAGCAGTGCGATGAAAGGCCGGCGCCAAAAGCGTACCTTGCCAGCCATACCATTCGTGCGCCGGAATTGTAACAAAGGTTGGCCGGCCAAACAAGCGGTATCTGCCCAGCAGGAAGTGGCCTAGATGCTGCCATCCAGGCGGTTAATTACCAGGCCCGTCGGCAGCTTGGGATAGAAGAACGTTGACTTGGGCGGCAAGCGGTTGCCGGCGCTCACGATTTGTCGGAATGGCTCCAGAGGGAAGGGTTTGAGCAGAACCGCCATCTGCTGCTCGCCCCGGTTGACCTGCTGCGCGATGGCGTCGTGGTCGGGGCTGTAGTCCACGTGCTGCGCCAGCGCTTCGCCCAAAGCCGGACTCAGCACCCGCTCCTGCAGCAGCCACGCCTCCGACACGGCCAGCGAACCCCAGGCCGTCCAGTCCACGCCGGCGCGCAGCGTATGCAGGGTGGGCGCGGCGTCATGCCAAAACACGGCGAAGCAATGCGAATCTTCACCCACACGTGCCACCTCGTCCACGGCGGCGGCCGGCGTAATGTCGGGATTCAGCGGACGCGCGTCAAACAGCTCGTCGATGCGGGCGCGCACCTCGTTCAGTTGCTCGTCGCTCATGCCGCCGGCTATTCGGTGATAGGGGAGCAGCAGCAAGCCGGGATCATCGAACTCAACCAGCGTCATCATCACGTAGTTGCCGGCGGCCAGGTCGTCGGCCTGTCGCTCGGCGGCCAGGCTGCGCCGATAGCGCAGCGCCGCTTCATACCGATGGTGGCCGTCGGCCAGGAACACCGGGCGATTGGCAAAGGTGTCAATGACGGCCGCCTGGGTTTCAGCATCAGCGACGCGCCACAGCTGGGCGTCGCCGCCGGCCGGCGTGGCCGCTGTCGCGTCGGGCGAGTCGGCCATCACCCGGTCAAAAATGCGGCGCATCTGGCCGTCGGAGTCCTGGTACAACGACATTATCGGGCTGAACTGCGCCTGGCAGGCGTTCAGCAGCGCCACCCGGTCCAGCACGGCCGGCTCCCGGGTGAACTCGTGGGGCAGCACCGCGCCGGCATCGTAGTCTTCAACCAGAACGTCGGCGAAAAGGCCCACGTGTTGCCGCGTCCGGCCGCTGAAGTCGTAAGCGTGGCGCATCAGGTAAAAGCAGGATGAATCATCCTGCTGCAGCGCGCCGTCGGATAGCCACTGTCGGAACAGGCGCGACGCTTGTTGATAGCCGGCCTGCGGGTCAACCGGGTCCGGCTGCTCGCCGCCTTCCAGGTGCACGGCATTGTATGGGCTCCGCCCCTGCAACTCGGCCTTGAACTCCGGGCCAATCATGTCGTAGGGCGGGCAGATTGCGTCGGACAGGCTGCCCACCACGCCGGGGTTGAAGCGGCAGCCGCGAAAGGGTTTGATGGTGGCCATAGTCGGCAGGGCTCCGGTGGTCGAGATGACAGCATTATACGACAGCCGGCGGGAAGGGTTGCCTGCCGTGTATAATCGGCGGATGCTTGCATCAGCCCGCGCCCGCCTCCACTACGGCTGGGTCGTCTTCGTGCTGTCCCTGGGCAACCTCACCGTGGAAGGCGGCACCAAGAACAGCGAGTCCATCTATTTCCACGCGCTGAAAGACGCCTTTGGACGCAGCGCAACTTACACGTCGGCGGTTTTCTCAACAGCCGGCCTCATCGGCGCCCTCTCTGCGCCCCTGCTGGGCATACTGCTGGACCGCTGGGGCGCGCGCATCCTTCTGCCTTTAGCCGGGCTGCTTATACTATTTGGCTGGGTCGCCTCCAGCTACGCCACCGACCTGTGGCAGATGTTCATTCTCTACGGCATTTTCGCCGGCATCGGCCACACCGGCATCTCCTCCTTCTCAATGACCGCTACCCTGGCTCCCTGGTTCCCCCAAACCCGGGGTCGGATGCTCGGCCTGGCCGACAGCGGCAACCCCATTGGTGCCGCCATCTTTGCGCCCCTGGCCGGATACCTCACGGGCGAGGTCGGTTGGCGTTGGGCCTACCGCATCTTCGGCATCGTTTTCGCCGTCCTGATTGCGTTGCCCAACGGCTTGCTCCAACGCCGCGCCCCCGATTCACACTCCCAGAGCGTCCCGGAGGCTCCCGCTGGGCCAGTGGTCGAGATTACACCGCCGGAAACGCCCGTCCAGCGGCCTTCGCGCCGGAGCGCGCCGGCCCTGTCCAACTCCGTGCGAGACCTCACCATGTGGCTGCTGGTGCTCACCCGGATCACCGGCTCCGTGGGCATCCAGCTGATACGGGTCCACCTGGTAAGTTTCTTCGTGCTGGCCGGCTACAGCGCTCAGTCGGCGGCTAACACCATCGGAGCCGTCGGCCTGGTCAGCCTTTTCGCCCGGCCCCTGGTCGGAATGGCCACTGACCGTTGGGGACGGGAATCGGTGTACACCGTCGGCATGAGCATCGCCGCCGGTTCACTCCTCTTCGTCCTTTACTTCGGCGACGGCACGAGTTTCTGGCCCCTGGCAATCTACGTGCTGTTCGCCGGCGTTACCGATGGCATCAGCGGCCTCATCGTGGGAGCCAAGGCCGCCGACCTCTTTCCCGCCGAGTCCCTGGGGACCGTGATGGGCTTCGTCGAGATGGGACGAGGTTCGGCCATATTCCTCGGGCCAATTATCGGCGGCATCATGTTCGACCTTCAGGGCAACTATGTCCAGGCCTTCATCCTTTCCGCCGCTTTCACCTTCGCCTCAGTCTGCGCCATGTGGGCGACGGACTTCGTCGGACGCCGCCGCAACGACAGATTTCGTCAATCCCTGCTATAATCGTAGCAACGTGTCCGTTCTCGGCCGCCGTTATCCGACGCGGCCCGGACGGCCCGCCGGCCTCGCGCCACACACCGTTTCAACCGGCCGGCCCTCTTGCCGCGCCCCAGGAGCTTCCCCCATGACCTTGACCAAAATCGCCCCGCAAAACCTGCGCACCCCCGGCCCTACTCCCATCCCCGACGACATCGTCGAGGAGATGTCCCTGCCCATGATTAATCACCGGGGCCCAGAGTTCAAGGAGCTGATTGAGGCCACCACCGCCGGCTTGAAGCAGGTCTTCATGACCACCGACGATCTGTACATCCTCACCGCCAGCGGCACCGGCGCCCTGGAAGCCGCCGTGGTCAACACCCTGTCTCCCGGCGACCGGGTTATCGCCTGCACCGCCGGCGCTTTCGGCGACCGTTTCGTCCAGATTGCCGATACCTACGGCGCCGACGTCCTGCGCATGGACTTCGAGTGGGGCGACGCCATCGATCCCGACGCCATCCGCGCCGAACTGCAAAAAGACCCGTCCATCAAGGCCGTGCTGGTTACCCACAACGAAACTTCCACCGGCGTTACCCACGACCTGGAAGCCATCTCCCGCGTCGTGAAAGGCGAGTTCGACAAGCTGCTGCTGGTGGACGCGGTGAGCAGCCTGGGCTGCCTGCCCCTGCCCGTGGACGGCTGGAACTGCGACCTCGTCGCCACCGGTTCCCAGAAGGGCTTTATGATTCCTCCCGGCCTGGCCTTCATCAGCATCAGCCCCCGGGGCTGGGAAGCCTACCAGGACGCCAAGATGCCCAAGTTCTACTTCGACCTGATGGCCGCCGAGCGTTCCCTGGTTCGCGGCCAGACGCCCTGGACGCCCAACGTAGCCCTGCTCTACGGCCTGCGCCTGGGCCTCGACCGCATCCTCAGCGAGGGGCTGGAGTCCGTGTACGACCGACACGCCGAAGTGGGCGAATACACCCGAGCCGGCGTCAAGGCCCTGGGCCTGACGCTGCTGGCCAACGACGAGGCCCGCGCCTCCAACACTGTAACGGCCATCAAGATGCCTGAGGAAATCGACGGCGGCAGGTTCATGGCGATGATGCGCGAGGAGGAGGGCGTGGTGCTGGCCGGCGGCCAGGGCAAGCTCACCGGCCATTGCTTCCGCATCGGCCACCTGGGCTGGGTTTCCAAGGCCGACATCGCCGAGGTTTTGGAAGCGCTGGAGCGGGTGCTGCCCAAAGTCGGCTTCAAGGGTTAGGCGTGTCATCCACTTCCCAACTGCAACAGGCCATGGCGGCCCTGCGGCTGTCGCTGGCCGAAATCCGCCACAAAGAGGAACAGCTCGACGCCTCCATCACGCAGTTCCGCACCCAGTTGCGCCGGCTGCCTCGCCAGACCATCTACGGGAGCGCGCCGCTGGAAATGGCCCTGTCCGCCATGGGCGAGATCGAAGAGCGGCTTCAGGACGCCGAGGACAACCGCCGCCATGTGCTCACCATCAAGCAGGCCGCGGAGGACGAACTGGCCGCCCTGGAATCCGTCCAGCAGGTTGACGAGGCGCGCAAGGCGTTGGCGAGACTGAAACAGCAGACGGGCCGGCAGCCCATGTCCGGCGAGACTGAAGCAGAAATCCGCCGCCTGGAGCAGTTCATCGCCATTCACAGCAAGCGCGCCGAGCAAACCATCACAGCCGCCTTCGAGGAACGCCGGGCGCAGAGCTAGCCCTGTGGTATATTGATCCGGCATTATTGATACCTGTTCATCACGGCCAGCAGGAGCGTCTCACCATGCCCGCCAGCGCAGACATCACTCCCATCCCTAACGGCACCGTCACCTCAGTCCAGGGCTTCTCCGCAGGCGGCGTTTTCATCGGCCTGAAAACCCGCGGCGAGGACAAGCTGGACCTGGCCATGCTGGTCTCCGATTCGGAATGCGCCATCGGCGGCGTCTTCACCACCTCCGCCATCCGCTCGGCCACCGTTGACCTGGACCGGGAGCGCGTGGCTACCGGACGGGGGCGCGCCCTCATCGTCAACGCCGGCATCGCCAACACCTGCGTCGGCGCCCAGGGCTACAAGGACGCCGAGGAGATGACCCGCCTGGCCGCCGACAAGCTGGGCCTGGCCGCCGAGGACGTGCTGGTGTGCAGCACCGGCGTCATCGGCGTGGAGCTGCCCATGTCCCTCATCCGCTCCGGAGTCGCTGACATCGCGCTGGACGCAAACGGCGGCAACGAACTGGCCCGCGCCATGATGACCACCGACACCCATCCCAAGGAAACCGCCGTATCCTTCGTCGCCTCGACCGGCCAGACCATCACCGTCGGCGGCGTGGCCAAGGGCTCCGGCATGATTCACCCCAACATGGCCACCATGCTCACCTTCGCCGCCACCGACGCCGCCGTCGATCCCGGCTTCCTGCAAACCACCATCAAGGCCGTCGCCGACGAGACCTTCAATATGCTCACGGTGGACGGCGACAGCAGCACCAACGACACCTACCTGGCCTTCGCCAACGGCCAAGCCGGCAACCCCGTCATCGACGACCGCTCGCCCGACGCCGATAACTTCCGCGCTGCTTTGCAGCAGGTCGCCGAGAATCTCACCCGCATGCTGGCTCGCGACGGCGAGGGCGCAACCCGACTCATCACCGTGCTGGTGGATGGCGCACGTCACGCCGCCGACGCCCGCCTGGCCGCCAAGACCATCGCCGGCAGCAACCTGGTCAAGTCCGCCGTGTACGGCGCCGATCCCAACTGGGGCCGCCTGATGATGGCCCTGGGCCGCAGCGGCGCCGAGGCCGTGGAGGAAAAGGTTGACCTGTTCGTCAACGGTGTCTGCATCATGGAGGCCGGCACGCCGATACCATTCCACCGGGACGCCGTGGTCGCCCTCATGTCCGGCGAGCAGGTGGACTTCCGAGTCAGCCTGAACCTCGCAGACGGCGCCGCCACCGCCTACGGCTGCGACCTCACCGAGCAGTACGTCATCGTCAACAGCGCCTACACCACGTAAGCGTAGGCGTTCCAATGTCCCAATCCCTGACCGAGCGGCCCATCGTCGTCAAAATCGGCGGCAGTACGCTGGGCGGCAACGACACCTCCCTCCAGGACCTGGTCGCCCTGCACCGCGCCGGGAGGCCTATCGTCATCGTCCACGGCGGCGGTAACGTCATCAGCAACTGGATGCAGCGGCAGAACCTGGCCCCCAACTTCGTCAACGGCCTCCGCGTCACTGACGCTCCCTCGCTGGAAATCGTCGTCGCCGTCCTGGGCGGCTTGGTCAACAAGGAACTCACCGGCCTGATGCAGCAGTTGGGCGGCCCCACCATCGGCATCAGCGGCACCGACGGCTGCCTGCTGCAGGCCCGCGTCGCCAACCCCGAACTTGGCTACGTCGGCGAAATCGTCGCCGTTGACCCCGCGCCGGTCAACGGCATTCTGTCTGCCGGCTTCATCCCCATGATTTCCCCCATTGCCGTGGACGTTACCCCGGGCAGCGACCATGCCGGCCAGCCCCTCAACGTCAACGGCGATACCTCCGCCGGCGCCCTGGCCCACGCCCTGCGCGCCGAACGCATCATCTTTCTCACCGACGTGGCCGGCGTGATGGACAACGGCGGCCGGGTCATTCCCCGTCTGAACGCCGGCGGCGCGTCCGCCCTGCGCGATTCCGGCGTCGCTCGCGGCGGTATGCTGCCCAAGCTGGCCGCCTGCCTGGACGCCCTAGCCGACGGCGCCGTGCCCAGCGCCCATATCATTGACGGACGCCAGCCCGACGCGCTGATGAAGTGCGTCAACGGCGACCCCATCGGCACAAGGATTACACCTTAAAGTAAGCCACGTATGATATGAATTGATAAGGGCGGGTTTGAAACCCGCCCTCGCGCTTTCGGCAACCCAAACTGGCAGGTTATGCCGCAATCACGCCCTTGGCGATGGCGTCGGTCATCAGGTCGCCTTCGGCGGCCAGGTGCGCCGTGATGGCGTCGGTGGCGGCTTGCAGCAGCTCGGCATCCAGGTGCGCGGCGGCGTCAGGATGGCCCGCCTCGGCCAGGTAGTTGCCGGTCTGCTCCAGAACCTGCGCCAGCGACCAGTCCAGCTGCGCTGAAGCTTCCCGCATCCCGTCGGGATATTCCACGTGGGAGCCGCCGGCTCCCAGCTTGTCGTAGCCGCCCTTGTGCCAGTGGCCCCGGGCCCCGTGCGGGTCAAAGCGGATAATCTCCTCGCCGTTCACGTCCACGCCGAAGGTGGGCCCCCCGAACTTGGCCTTCAGGCAGCGCAGCGGCCAGCAGTAAATCGTAACGTCGCCTTCCTTGCTCAGCGGGCGCACCAGCACCCGGCCCAGATAGGACTCGCCATCCAACATCGTTGCCATTCCAATTCCTCCATAGTACGCCAGCGGCGCTTGTTTGCGGCGGTATAGTAGCACAAAAGACGGAATCCGGTACAATGGCCCGGCGGTTACGCGGCACCCTGCCAACCGTAAATCCGTTTCCGCCCCGTCAACGTATTCGTACTAAACCGCTTCTGATGAGAGTAATGTCATGTTCTTTTCCATGCGCCGCGTTGCGGTGGCCGCCGCCCTGCTGACGCTATTGCTGGCAACAGTCATCGCCTGCGCCCCCAGCGCGGAACCCGCCGCCCAAACCGATTCATCCGCAGCCTCATCGTCATCAACGGAGCAGACCGCCGACCAAGCATCCGCAACCGACGCGCCGGCGGCTGCCGATTCGTCAGCCACCGCCTCGTCAACCGGGTCCGACGCCGACCGTGCCACCGATGCGCCGGCCGCGTCCCAGCCTACCACTGCGCCGGCAGTGAACATACCGGTCAATACGAACATTCCCAACATCGAGGGCATCGACGCCTGGCTGAACACCGATATGGAACTCCAGATTGCCGAGTTGACGGCCCAGGGCAAGGTGGTGCTGATCGACTTCTGGACCTACACCTGCATCAACTGCGTCCGCACCCTGCCCTTCTTGCGGGAATGGTGGGCGCGCTACGAGGACGACGGCCTGGTCATCCTGGGCATCCACACGCCGGAGTTTGAGTTTGAGAAGGACTACCAGAACGTGGCCGACGCCATCACCACGCATAACATTGGCTGGCCCGTAGCCCAGGACAACAACAGGGTTACCTGGCGCAACTTTGAGAACCGGTACTGGCCGGCCAAGTACCTGTTCAACAGCCGGGGCGAGCAGATTTACAGCCATTTCGGCGAGGGTCGCTATGGCGAAACCGAGCAGCAAATCCGCAACGCCCTGGTCGAGGCCGGCGCCGACCTGTCCGACGACCCGCTCAACTTGCCCGAAGACCAAGCCCGCGACCAGGCCTTTCAGGACGCCGGCAGCATGCTGGGCCGCGCCGCCCTGACCCGGGAACTCTACGCCGGCTGGCATCGCAACTTCCTCACCGCCCGGGCCGGACGCCAGCCCTACGTCGCCCAGCAGGAGTACTTCGACGCCATCCTGGACCAGGAAAACCGCAGCGAAGCAAGCACCGGCGTCATCGACGTAACCGTTCCCCAGGACATCCAACCCCACCAGCTGTACTTCCAGGGCCAGTGGTCGGTTGAGCCCGAGCGCATCCGCCACGCCCGCGTTACGGAGAACCTGGAGGATTACCTGGCCTTGAATTACGCCGCCAAGAGCGTCAACGCGGTGCTCACCTCCGACTCAGGCGAACCCTATCAGGTGGTGGTAACCGTTGACGGCGCCATGCTGACCCCGGAGAACGCGGGCAACGACGTGCAGTGGGACGAAAGAGGCTACTCCTACATCAACGTTGACGAGCCGCGGCTGTACGAACTGGTGGACAACCCCGAGTACCTGCCTTCGTCCGTCCTGATTATGCGCTCCGACTCCGACGACTTTGGCCTGTTCGCTTTCACCTTCGGCGTCTATGCGGAGGGGCCGTGATGCCTTGCCTACCGCTCCCATCCTTTGCAACCGTCATTCCGGCTTTCGCCGGAATCCAGAAATCCGCAGCAGCAACCATCGCCGCTCTCCTGTGCATCGTCGCTATTACCGTCGCCTGTGCTAGCCCAACCGCGGAGCCGGCGCCAACCACGCCCCCGGCGACAACGGCCGCGGCCATCGCAGTGCCCACCGTTGACCCCAACAACGACGCCATCAACTCCCACCTGGCCACCAAGGTGTTGGAGGTGGGCGAGCAGCGCGTCGCCTTCCTGCTCACGACCCAGAAAGCCCTGGTCAACGCTCCCCACGCCCAAATCTCCGCATCCCGCCAGGATGGACCTGCTGGGGTAGTCGATGTGGTCGCCGATTACAACGAGTGGCCCTACGGCGTGCGCGGTTCCTACGTCGCCATCATTGAGTTTCCCGCGCCCGGCGACTACCTGCTGACCGCCAGCCCCTTAGGCGGCGACATAACAGGCGAAGCGCGCATTCCGGTGTCCGTGTTAGAGGATGCCTCGGTGCCGTCCGTGGGCGACATCCCGCCGGCTACCCAAACCAAGACTCTGTCGGACGGCGAATTGACCCTAGCAGACATTACCACCTCCTACCAGCCCGACGCCGAACTTTACCAAGTCTCCGTCGCCGACGCCGTGGCCTCGGGCCGCCCCAGCGTCATCGTGTTCGCCACGCCGGCGTTCTGCACCAGCCCAACCTGCGGGCCGCAAGTGGACACCGTGTCGGAACTGCGGGCCGCCAATCCCGACGCCGCCAATTACATTCACGTGGAGCTGTACGACAACCCCGCGGAAATCCAGGGCGACCTGAGCGTGGCTCGCGTCGTTCCTGCCGCCTACGAATGGGGCTTTACGCAGATACCCCACTGGACCAACGAATCCTGGGTATTCGTGCTGGACGGCGACGGCATCATCCGCCACCGCTTCGAAGGCTTCGCCACCCTTAACGAGTTGCAGGCTGCGCTGAGCGAGGTTGCAAAGTAGTTGGTGAGCCTCCGCCGCCGTTGACGCCGGCCCCTGGCCGCCTTACACTGGCAAGGCTTATGGCTCGCCTCTTTGACCTCCACATACATACCACCAAAGGCAGCGCCGACTCCAGCCTGACGCCCGACGAGCTCATCCTCGAAGCGGAACGACTGGGCCTGCGCGGCCTGTGCATCACCGAGCACTCCGGCCCCTGGGACCGCCACGAGTTCGCTGCTTTCGCCGCTCTGCATAACGTGGTGCTCATCCGCGCCATGGAAGCCGACACCGACATGGGCCACATCCTCTGCTTCGGCGTTGACCGCTACCAGAGCGGATTCAACCGGGCTGAAGAGTTGACCAAGGCCGCGCATGCCGTTGGCGGTTACGTCGTGTCGGCCCACCCCTTCCGCGGCGTGCTGGCGCAGCATCATCGCTCCCGGCCATTGCTCTACCAAGATCCCAGCATACCGATACCCACCGAGCCGGAAGAGGGGATGCTCCATCCGGTCTTCCAGCTGGCTGACGCTGTGGAAATCGCCAACGGCGGCACCTCCGACGAGGAGAATCATTTCGCCGCCGAAGTCGCCCAGCGTCTCAACCTTCCGGTAACCGGCGGCAGCGACGCCCACAGCACCCACGGCCTGGGCAAGTTTGTTACCGAGTTTCCCGACGAGATTTTTGACGAAGCGCAGTTCCTGGCCGCGCTGCACCGGGGCGATTTTCGGCCCATGGAGGGACTGCGCCAGAGCAGCCTGCGTCCCTACCGCCTCCGCACTCAATAGCCACGCGGACATTCCCGATGGTACAAGCAACCGTCCTGAGCAGTTGGCAAATCGATCCCTTCACGCAGGAATTCGTTTGCATCGACCTGGAGACCACTGGACTCAACGCCAACGCCGACACCATCATCGAGCTGGGCGCAGTGCGTTTCCGCCGGGGCGAGGTGCTGGAGCGATTCCAAACCTTCGTCAATCCACGACGCAAAATCCCCCCGTTCATCCAGCAGCTGACGGGCATCAGCGACGAACAGGTGCGACGGGCGCCCGACTTTTATCAGGTACAAAGCCGGTTTGCCGACTTTATCGGCGATCTGCCCATCGTGGGCCACAACGTCGCTTTTGACCTGGACTTCCTCAATTCCCACGGCCTGCCGCTGCACAATCGGCACTACAACACCTGGGACCTGGCCTCCATTT
This sequence comes from Chloroflexota bacterium, assembly GCA_009837355.1. Lineage (GTDB taxonomy): Bacteria > Chloroflexota > Dehalococcoidia > Lucifugimonadales > UBA3495 > Bin87. The sequence goes on from VXTR01000020.1 coordinate 43,210, forward strand.
TCCTGCCCACCATCGCGGAGTACAACCTGACCGAACTGGCGCGACGCTTGGGCGTCCTGCACGAAAAGCACCGGGCTTTGGGCGACGCGGAAGCCACCGCGCTGGTGTTCCACCGGCTGCTGGAAATCGGCGCCGAACAATCGGCCGCCAAAGTCGCCTTCATCGCCCGGGCCTCCCGGGCCGCCAACGCCTCCGTGGCCGACCTGCTGGAGGGATTGATTCCCTACGCCGCCGGCGCCAATGCCGCCGGAGCAACCGCAGTCAGCGGGCTTGATCTGTCCAGCCTGTCCCACCGGACGTCGGAGACGTCACCGGCCGGCTCGGCCGACGGCCCGGTCGCCGACGCCGTCCGCCGTCCCCTCACCGAACAGCAGGTAGAGGAGCTACTGGCCTCCGACGGCATCTTCGCTCAGTCCTTCCCCGGCTTTGAGAACCGCCCCCAGCAGGCCGAAATGCTCAAAGCCGTCACCCGCGCCATCTACCAGGGACGCAAGCTGATCGTGGAGGGCGGCACCGGCATCGGGAAAAGCATCGCCTACCTGCTGCCGGCCGTTCTGTACGCCGCCGCCAAGGGCCAGCGGGTGGTGGTTTCCACCAACACCATCAACCTGCAAGAGCAGTTGATGAACAAGGACATCCCCGCCGTCATCGGCATCCTGGAAGAGGCCGGCATCCTGGAGCCGGGCGTAGTCAGGGCGGCGCAGCTCAAAGGACGTTCCAACTACGTCTGCCTGCACCGCTGGAACAACCTGGGCAGTTCGGACAGCCTCAACGAGGACGAGGCCCGGGTTATCGGCAAGACCGCCGTCTGGCTGGACGACACCGCGGATGGTGACCGGACACAGCTGAACCTGCACCTCCAGGACTGGGGCGCCTGGTCGCGCATCTGCGCCGACGCAATGGAGGGCTGCCCCGCCTTTCGCGACGGCTCGCCCTGCTTCCTGCGCCTGGCTCGTCAGCGCGCGGAGTCGGCCCATGTGCTGGTCATCAATCACGCGCTGCTGCTGGCCGACCTGGCCGTGGGCGGAACGGTGCTGCAGGATTACCAACGCCTCATCATCGACGAGGCGCATCACCTGGAAGAAGAGGCCAGCCGGCAACTGGGCTTTGAAATCAACGACGGCGCGCTTACCCAGGAGTTGGAAGGGGTGTATCGCGTCATCAATCATCTCAACGTGGCCGCCGCTCGCCTGGGCGACGCTCCCGAGGCATCCGGGGCCAGGGACGCCATCGCCACCGCTTCCGCCGCCTGCAACCAGGCCGGGCAAGCCTGGCAGCGACTATGGGAGGCCATTGACGGGCTGCATCGCAGCGGGGCTCGCTCCGAGGGCGGCAACCGAGCAGAGCAGGAACGCCAGCCGCTGACGCTGGACCAGAGCGCGCGGCAAAGTCGTCCCTGGAGCCTGACCGCCATTGAGTGGGAATCGCTGTCGGTTTTCCTGCGCGAGTGCGTCAACGGACTGGCCGCTTTGCAGCGGGCCGTCAGCGACGGTTGGTTCGACCTGCCGGATGACGCTCCTGCCGTCGAACTGGCCGGCGCCGGCGAGGCGATTACCGAGATTAACGACAACCTGTCGTCGGTTTTCGGTCGCTACGACGAACACCAAATTCAGTGGCTGGACGTGGTGCGCCGCAGCCTCACCGTGCACTCCACGCCCCTGGCCGTCGGCCCCATCTTGGCCGAAAGGCTGTTCGCGGAAAAGGAATCGGTGATACTGACCAGCGCCACGCTGGCCGCCGACGCCGCCTTTGACTTCCTGCGCCAGAGGGTGGGCTTCCCCGAGGACAGCGACGAGCTGTTGGTGGACAGCCCATTCAATTACCGCCGCAACACGCTGCTACTGGTGCCCGACGACCTGCCCGATCCGCGCCGCGCTGCCGACCACGCCCAGGGCACCGCCCAGGTTATCCTCAACATGGCGCGGGAGCTGGACGGTCACCTGATGGCGCTGTTCACTTCGCACAACGCCCTGCGGGACGCGTCCTACCGGGTGCGCGGCCAGCTGCGCGCGGAGGGCATCGCGGTGCTGGCCCAGGGCATTGACGGCACGCCGCGCCAGCTGATTGACCGGCTGCAATCCGACCCGCGCGCGGTGCTCCTGGGCGCGGCCAGCTTCTGGGAAGGCGTTGACCTGGAATCGGGCATCCTGCGGGCGCTGCTGCTGTGCCGGCTGCCTTTCCCCGTGCCCAACGACCCGATAATCAAAGCCAGGGGCAACCTGTACAACAACCCCTTCAACGACTACCAGGTGCCCAACGCAGTGCTGCGTTTCCGCCAGGGCTTCGGCCGGCTCATCCGCAGCAAGACCGACCGGGGTGCGGTGGTCATCCTGGACCGCCGCATCCAGACGGCCAACTACGGCGACCGCTTTCTCAACGCGCTGCCGTCCTGTACCTTCCAGCAGTCCAGCGTCGCCAGCACCGGCCGGCAGGCTGCCCAATGGCTGAACCTGTAACGCCATGCTCCTGCCCATCGACCAGCCCTTTGACCTGGGCGAGAGCCTGGAAAGTGGGCAGGCCCATCGCTGGCGGAAGTTGAGCGACGGCTGGTACTCCGGGGTCCTGGGCGACTCGCTGCTCCACCTGCGCCAGGACCCCGCCGGGCTGGAATACCGGGTTGCCGGCGGCGGCAATACCGAGTCGTTGCTGCGCGCCTACTTCCGGCTGGACGACGACATTAACGCAATCTACGCCGACATCTGCCGCGACCGACGGGTCGCCGAGATGGTTGCCGCTTACCCGGGCCTGCGCATCCTGCGGCAGGAGCCGTGGGAGTGCACTGTGGCGTTCATCTGCTCTTCCACATCCAACATCCCACGCATCCATCAGAATATGGAGGCGATGGCCGACAGTCTGGGGGAGCCGTTGGAGCTGGACGGGGAAGTGCGGCACACGTTTCCTTCTGCTCAACGGTTGGCGTCGGCCGGCGAGGCGCGGCTGCGAGAGCTGGGCCTGGGCTTCCGCGCGCCGTACGTGGTCGCAGCCGCCGAGCAGGTTTGCGACGGCGCTCTGGACCTGGACGAGTTGATACGCCGGCCCTACGGGGATGCCAAGGCGCGGCTGATGGAGTGTTACGGCATCGGGGCCAAGATAGCCGACTGCATTGCCGTGTTCTCGCTGGAGAAGCTGGAAGCTTTCCCGGTGGACGTGTGGGTGCGGCGGGCGCTGGCCGAGTGGTACTTTCCGATGCAGAAGAAGCCGCCAGACCGGGCCATGGTGGAGTGGGCGCAAGACTACTTCGGCCAGTACGCCGGTTACTCCCAGCAGTACCTTTTCCATGGGCGGCGAAAGCAAAAATAACTTGACATTCCCTCGGAGTACTGCTATTTTCTGATACGGAGTATCAAATCGATGGTCTCTAACAGCCTTAAGCATACCGGCCACGACCACCCGCGGCCTCGTTCCGCCGCCGTGGTAGATGATATCGTTTTTCATCTCGGCCAACTGGGCTACCGGGACACGGAGCCCCGTCGCCTGGTCATCAGCGCTGTGGCTGCCCAGAGCCGCCCATTTACCGCCGAGGAGCTTTGCACATCCTTGCCCTGCGTGGGTCGGGCCACGGTCTATCGGGGCCTGCGCCTGCTGGTGGAAACCAACCAGGTTTGCCGTGTGCTGCTGGAAGACCGGGAACTGCGCTATCAGCTCAGCCACCAGGGACATCATCACCACCTGCTCTGCGCTGTTTGCGGGGTGTCCGCCGACCTGGAAGGCTGCAACGTCGAGGAGTCACTGCGCGCCGCCGCAGCTGCTGCCGGTTTCCGAATGAGCGGCCACTGGCTGGAAGTGTACGGAAGCTGTATCAACTGTGCCGCGGCCTGAATCGCCTTTTCGCTTATTTTGACCATATTATTGATACTGTATATCAGTATACGCTAGTTATTGACACGAAATCCCAAACGACCTGATCACGCGAGGAAGCCACTAAATGAACGTCCAACCAAGCCTTTCAAAGCCCTCAACCAAATTCACGACGCTGCGGCTGGCGGCGATTATCGCCGCGCTCTGCATGGCCGCCGCGCTATTTTTGTCCGCCTGCGGCGGCGACGAGTCCGCGCTCCCTCCGGCTGACTCGTCTGCCACCGCAGGTTCGGCCACCGGCTCCCCTGCCGGCGGCTCTACTTCCGATGCCGCCGCCACTGCCGCGCCCGATACTGGTTCCACCTCCGGAACTACTTCCGGGGCGACTTCCGGCGGCGGCGCGCCCGCGCCCGCCGAACCCATCAACGTCGTCACCAGCAACGTCGTCCTGGCTGACCTGGTGGCCCAGGTGGGCGGCGACCACGTATCCATCCATAGCCTGGTTCCCCCGGGCAGCGACGTTCATTCCTGGCAAAGTTCACCCCAGGACAGCGTGCGCATCGCCGAGGCCGACGTTATCGTCAGCAACGGCGCCGAGCTTGCCGTGCAAGTTGATGAGCTGATTGAAAGCGCCGTTTCCGCCGACGCAGTGCAGGTGGTCGCTTCCGAGGGGCTGGAAGCCCAGGAACTGGTTGAACTGCCCTTCCCCGAGGGAGACCACGATGACCACGGCCATGATGACCACGGCCACGGAGAGGCCGCCGTCGAGCTCGAAGGCCGGTTGCTCATCGGCGACGGCGAAGGCTCCGGCCTGTCCGTCATCGACCTGGAGTCCGGCGCAGTCCACCAAAACGAATTTGACCTCGGCTCCCGGGCCGGACGCATCTACCCCACGGCCAGCGGACGCTTCGCCATCGCGGTGTCCAGCGACGCCAACGCCGTTCACGTCTTTGACGGCGGCATCTATCTGGAAGAGCACGGCGATCACTTCGATCTCGTGGAATCCGAACCGAGCGCCATCAACCTCGACTTGGCCGGCGACCGCCCCGTGCACATGTACGTCGGAGGCGAGTGGGCCACCATCTACTACGACGGCTCCGGCGACGTGGTCCTGCTCAATGAGCACGAACTGGAAGAAGAGGGCGACGGATATAATCCCCCCAGATTCAACGCCGGCCCGCATCACGGCGCTGCCGTGCCGCTCGCGCATGACCTCTTCGCCGTCACCATCCAGCATCCCGATTACGACAGCAGCCCTTCTGACTACCGGCTGCCCGAGCGCGTGGCAATCCGCGACGTGGACGGCAACGTGCTGTACAGTGGTGAAGCGGGTTGTCCCGACCTTCACGGCGACGCCGGCAACGGGCACGTGGCGGTCTTCGGCTGCACCGGCGGCGTGCTTGCCCTCGAAGCCGACCACGGCGAATATGAGGATTGGTTCATCCCCGCGCCGGCCGGCTCGCCCGATGACTTCCGCCTCACGTCGGTCTGGGGTTACCATGACCTGCACCACTTCTTCGCCCTGGGTTCCTCCGTAGGCCTGTACATCGTTGAGCCCGAAGACGGCTTCATGGAACAATTGATACCGGCCACAGACTCGCTGCGTCCGATACAAGTGGCCATCAGCCACGACGGCGAACTGTTGATTGTGGTGATGAGCGACGGCGAAATCCGTCTGTACGATGCCCACGACGTCGACCTGTTGGCCTCCAGCAACGAGATTCTGTCGGACAACATCGACCCCGGTTTCTGGGCGCGACCCCACATCGCTACCGCCCCCGACCATATCTTCATTACCGACTCAATGGCCGGCGAAGTCATCGCCCTGGACGCCCACGACCTGGAGGTAGTCAATCACTGGGACGTGGACGGCCAGCCGACCAAGATTGCCTTCGTGGGCGTTTTGGGTGAAGGGGATCACGAAGAGGAAGGGCACGACGACCACGGGCACGATGATCACGGGCACGGGCACGACCATGGCGCCGGCGACCCCCACTTCTGGCTGAACCCGCGACTGGTGGTCCACTACGTGAACCAGATTGCCGACGGCCTGGTCGCCGCCGACCCGGACAACGCCAGCGTGTACCGGGACAACGCCGCCGCCTACACTGCCGAACTGGAAGCGCTGGACGCCTACATTGCTGACGCCCTCGCCGGCATCCCCGATGACCACCGAGTGATTGTCACCTTCCACGACGCTTTCGGCTACTTCGCCAGCCGCTACGACATGGAAGTGATGGCCTTCGTGGGCGGCCACGGTGGCGACGTCTCCCCCGACGACATCGTGCGCGTGCTGCACCTGGTGGAAGACGAGGGCTTGCCGGCCGTGTTCGCCGAGCCGCAATTCTCCGACGACGCTCTGGAGCAGGTCGCCCGGGACGCCGGCGTTTCCGTCGGCCTCATCCGCGCCCTGACCGACGACGATCATCCCGACTACATCGGGATGATGCGAGCCAACGCGGACTCGCTGGCCGAGCTATTACGCTAGGTGCAGCAACCCAGCAACAAAGGGGCGGACTTCCATCCGCCCCTGAATTTCGCCGCCGCCGGCTGCCGAGCGTGTAGAATGAGTGCCCATGTTTGAATGGATTATCGAACCAATGCAATATGGCTTCATGCAGCGGGCACTGCTGGTATCGGCCCTCGCGGGCACTGCCTGCGGCGTCGTCGGCACCTTTGTCGTGCTACGGGGCATGGCCTTCCTGGGCGATGCCATCGCCCACTCCGCGCTGACCGGCATGGCTGCCGCTTTTCTCTTCGGGGTCAACATCTTCCTGGGGGCGCTGATTTGGGCCGTGCCGGCATCCCTCGGCATTTCGCTAGTGTCCCGGCGAGCCGGCATACGCCTGGACGCGATTATCGGAGTCCTTTTCGCCGGGGGATTCGCAGTAGGGATAATCCTGATCAACCTGTCGGAAAATTACTCTGGTGACTTGCTCGGCATCCTGTTCGGTCATGTCCTTGGCGCATCCTGGGGCGACGCGCTGGCGGTGGGGCTGCTGGCCGGCGGCATCATACTCGTGGTTAGCCTGCTTTATAAGGAGCTCGTCTTCACCACCTACGACTCTGCAGTAGCCGAAGCGTCGGGCCTGCCGGTGCGCTTCCTGGAATACCTCCTGCCGCTGCTGGTAGCGCTGACCACGGTGGCCGCGCTGAAAACCGTCGGCAACGTGATGGTAATGTCCTTGCTGGTGGTGCCGGCGGTTACCGGCAGCCTGCTGGCCCGGCGGCTGGCCAGCATGATGGTCGCAACCGTAGGCGCAGCCCTGGCCGCCATCGTCATCGGGCTGTACCTGTCCTTCCACTTCAATCTGCCCACTGGGCCGGCCATTGTGGTGGTGTCGGTAGCCCTGCTCCTGTTTACCGTGGCGGTTTCGCCGCGCCGCTGGTCCTTGATCGCCCGCCTGCGCCGCGTAGCCCAGCCCCAGCCGGGGTGATTGCACGGCGTTCCCGCCGGCCATGCCATGTAAAATGGCGGTATGGACTGGCGAATAGTTATTGCCCTCCTACTGCTGGCCTGTGGCGCTCCGGAGGCGCCGCCGGCCGATTCAGTCGGAGAGTTCGCCGGCGCATACGATGAAATCATCGGCCCAGATGGCCGGGCCGCTCCCGGTTTTTCAGACGCCGACTACGTACAGCTGCTGCGCCCCGACGACATTCCGCCCATCTACGCTCCGGAGTTCGTCGCCTCATGGGAAGCCTCCCTGCCCAACGATGAGCTGGTCATCGGGTTATCCATCGACGGCGACGCCCGGGCCTATCCCGCCGGTATCCTCTACACCCGGGAGATGGTCAACGACATGGTGGGCGACGCGCCGGTATTGGTCAGTTGGTGTCCCCGCTGCTATACCGCCCTGGTTCACCAGCGGCCGGTTGACGAAACGGGAACCCCGTTGGTGTTCGGCAACCAGGGCGCACTCTACCTGGGGGCCATGACCTGGTACGACCACGGCTCCGGCAGCGTCTGGTCCCAGCCACTGGGCATGGCCATCGCCGGCCCGTCCTCCGGCCGCACGCTGCCGCTGCTGCCGTCGCAACTGACCACCTGGCAGGAATGGCGAGCGGCCCACCCTGACACGCTGGCGCTGGTCGTTATAGAACCGGCGCCGCCTTTCCGTGGCCGGAGGCCTGGTGCCGAGCACGTGGTGGGGGTAGTCGTCGGCGAGACGGCGGCGGCCTGGCCCTACGAGCGCGCCGCCTCCGGCAAGGTTATCCAGGCCAGCTTGGGCGATAGCGCCATCACGCTGTGGCTTGACGACGCAACGGGAGGCATCCGCGCCACGACAACCGACGTCAACGGCAATCGCAGCGAACTCCCCACCATATTGGCCTATCGCCAAGCCTGGCTCAATTTTTACCCGGACAGCGTAATCGAAATCCCCAACTAACCCCCATTCCTGAAATCCCGATTTCGACCATCCCATTCATCCCGTCCATCCTGTTCATCCATGAAAATTCCAAAACCACTGACATCGGACTGTTGCCATTACGGAACGCACGTTCTATAATGGCCTCGTGTACACCAAAACCCGCCCCGTATCGAGCACGGGGTCCAACCATCCCAGCCTGCCAACGAGGTCATCATCACTACGGTCGTCAACGGCCAATAACAGTCAGCTAATCCTGAATCGCACGACGGTGCGGCCACAGCTGCCATTGACGGATCGAGATTACCGTCATAGACACTGGAAGTGGCAACGGTGCGGCCACAGCTGCCATTGGCGGATCGAGATTACCGTCATAGACACAGGAAGTGGCACGGTGCGACCACAGCTGC
>VXTR01000022.1 GCA_009837355.1 Chloroflexota bacterium
CTTGTCATCAGCCCTGATGCGGTATATCCTTTTTACAGGATCACATCCCAGCGAAAAGTTCGCAGTTCGGTACGCTTAGGCCCACCAAGTTGGACAAAATCAAGAACCTTCACGTTGAGGTTCGTCCTGACGCTGTAATCGGTCTCCCACCTGGTCCGGGAGAGGATCTACTTACCTCGGAGTACGTAGCATCAGAACCCTCTAGTAAGTGAGCCAACGTGCCGTTTCCGGATCGGTGGCGGTGATGGTCAAACCCGCGTTGGTTCCCGGCGAGTTGGTCTCGGCCACTCCCTGTTTGACCGGATTCACCGATGATGCTATTGTCCCAATCCGCGCTTCTCTGTAAAGAGGCACGGATGAGAGGTGACGAGAACGCGATGGCAGCACCCCCCAAAAGGGTTCGACGCCGCGTATGCGGTACCAGGAACATTGATCCCGATTTCACAACCAATCTGGAATCCAGCGAAACTACGCCGCCGGCAATCGGCAGTAGGATAGGTTGGCCAGTTTTGAGCCTGTTCTCAGGAGCAGGAGGCCTTGACCTCGGATTCCAGACGGCCGGATTCCTACCGATGCTTGCCATCGACATCAATCCTGCTGCTGTAGAGACGTACCAAATTAACAACCCGGGGACGACTACTGTTGCTATGGACTTGTCGACTACGCCTCCGCTGGACATCGTAGATCTCTGGGAACAGCACTGTGGCGACATTACCCCAACAGGAATTATCGGCGGACCGCCCTGCCAAGGGTACTCGCCCTCGAACGTACACCAGACCGACGACGACCCCCGACGACGGTTGTTGTTCAATTATGCAGACACCGTAGCAACTTTCAAAGACCGTTTCGAGATCGACTTTTTTGTACTCGAGAATGTCCCAGGCTTACTGCACAAGAGGCACTGCGCCCTTTTCGATGAGTTCGAAAATCAATGCGACGACGTGAGCTTCGACGTCGTTGCCGCGACGCTTGACGCCGGGACGTTCGGCATTGCCCAACACCGCGAACGCTTAGTAGTCGTAGGGATCAACCGGGATCGTTACCCACTAGCTGGACTCCGTCTGTCAGAAGGCGATAAGGATCCGCCAACAGTCGCTGACGTCCTTGAAGGCCTGCCCGAACCCGCATTTTGCGCCAGAGACCTAGATCTGAGCGCCATTCCGTACCACCAGAACCACGTGACGATGGTGCCTAGGTCAAAAAAGTTCGCCGACGGTAGTTTAAAGCGGGGAAACAGCAAAGGCCTGAGCTTCAAAGTCTTGGCTTGGGATGCACCAAGCTACACCGTAGCCTACGGCCACAACGAGGTGCACGTTCATCCTGAATGCCATCGCCGGCTGTCTATCTACGAAGCCATGCTGTTACAAGGCTTCCCTCAACACGGGTACCATCTCCACGGGACCTTTACGGAGCAAGTCCAGCTGGTTTCGAACGCCGTACCGCCGCCGCTCGGTGAAGGGATCGCAAACGCAATCGCCAAATCTCTCGGATACAGAAAAACTTACCCATAGCCGAACGGCCCGCAAGGCTCTGTCATGGAAGGCGAAAGCGAAAAGCAAACCAAGTGCACGCTTCCAAATCTCGGAATTCGCAGGGACTTCTTCCAGAACTACTACTCCGCGCACGGGCGTTCATTCCCTTGGCGCGAGGCCAGCGCCAGCCCGTTCGGGATCTTAGTGGCGGAAATCCTGCTGAAACAAACGTATGCAGGGAAAGTTGCCAATGTATGGCCATCCCTCATAGCACGGTATCCCAGTGCCGGGGAAATGGCGGCAGCCGACCCAGACGAACTGCTTAAATCCGTATCGGAGTTGGGCTTCGGTAATCAGCGAACCAGCGCACTGCTCGCTCTCTCATCAGCCATCAGGCACACAGAGGAGCCACTATCGGTTGATCCCGGGGACTTGATCAAGCTCCCGTACGTCGGGGTTTACACTGCACATGCAGTGGCGTGCTTTGCCTACGGTCAGAGATTTCCCATCGTGGATCTCAGCATAGTGCGTACCATTTCCAGAGTCGTGGGTATCCGACCACCGAAAGACATAAGACGAGCAACAGAGGTATGGAACATAGCCTGGTCGCTACTCCCTTGGCGACGGTTCAAAGAGCACAACTACGGTTTGCTGGACTTCGCAGCAGCCGTCTGCAAGCCACGTTCTCCCAGTTGCATTGAATGCCCAATTGCCGCAAAATGCGCGCATGGCAGGCACGTTACCATCAACGTAAGCGAGAGCCAACACCGTAGGGTTGACCGATTATGAACGCCTACCAGAAATGGAACGACGCTCTGGCCGAGCGCTTCTTCAACCCCGATATGGCCGGGCGCAACGTCTACCTACACGTCAATCAAGATATGATTGACGAGATGGAACTGGCTATGCCAGATGCAGGCACATTCCGCGTCGCTGTAGCGGGACCGCCGACCAACGCATCCTACTGCGCACAGGTTTGCCAACGAGCCTTGGAAGCGTTCGCAGGTTGGCGCGAAAGCGGTTCACGCTACCCGCCTTACATCGGATACCTGGCTTTATTCGTACTTGCCGGCGACGTGAGCGGCGATTTTTCACCCAACGCATACTACCCCCGGCTTTGGGAACTGATGGTGGAACGCCGCAACGGAATGGTGCCCAACTTTGGACGTATGGACCAACTTTGGGAAGACTTGGAAGACTGGTCGATCCAAGATAAGCGTGGCGAACTGGGTATATTCCAAGCGCGCTCAATCGGTGGTTACATCCATGTTGGGTACCCGCTGTCCCAATCTTTGTTGGTAGAGGAAGAAAGGAAAAGCCTGCCACACATCTTTTTCGACGCAGGCTTGGCACCAGCAGGAGACTATCCGCCAGACGAGTTAGCGAGGACACTTCGCCGGCCATATGCAAGGGATGTGCTGCGAAGGAGGACGATCCGGCTCGTGGAAGACCGGCCATACCCCGACTTGTACAACGCTCTGTTAGATGCCGTGGCCGAAGAACTTGCTACATGGGATGGTACGGTGCCAGAACAGATCCCACATCATGGCCAGCAGCAGCACCCGGCCAGTCTGGCAGGCCTCCGTATTTGCATAGATTTAGACCGGGTGGCCAGTACCGTCAATGCTTCCCTACGTTGCAAGCTAAGCCGCGAATTTCCAGATGACGGATTGTTCATTGGCAGCGACCTGGAAGCCGGGGACGCCGGGAACGGTTGGTCACTACCGTTCAAGAATCGTTCAACTGGAGAAGTCTTGGACGCCAGCCAGATCGACTGGAACAACGGGACAACGATGAATGACGATGCTCTCGGTTTACAATTGACGCTGCCAAGGCGCGACATCAGGATATTCACTAATGGCATATGGGAAGGCGTCAACGGCTTCGTCGAAACCCACATGGTGCCCCAGGAACAGCCCTTCTACTTAGCTTACTCAGATGCCGTATGGCCCCGCCTAGAACGATGGGCGACCACGTAATGCCGGGGGTTCCAAGAAATTGCGATCACTCACGGCTTGCCGGAAGGGTGGCGACTCGCTGGCGTAGAATCCGCCATTAGCGACGAAGCGGTCAAGGACGAATTCACCTCGTTGACCCTTACGTCTAGAACACGTCTCAGGTTAGTTGGCGGCATCCGCAGCCGGGCCGGCAACAACTATTTCCACTTCGCGCCTCCCTCGGTGTCGTTGTCGGGTGGTACCCCGAACACCGAGGTGTATTGGGGTGGCCTGGCACTTTCGCAGTCGGGAGACAGCAGGCTCTTCACGCTTACGGGTGAACTGCCGACGGAGTCCAAGATTTCCCTGGAAGCGCGGGACGGTGAGGCAGTGGATCGTCTCTCCCTGTTCCTTACTGGCGATTTCAGCGTTACACAAATGGAGCCCGGATTTTTCCTTGGTCCCACAGGCACCGGTGCCTCGTTTGGCAAGGACGAGCCTTCCGTCGCAGGCGCTTACGTTAGCGGTGCGGGCGATGGAACGTTCACAACCACCGCCGAGATGTTCGAGGATTTCGCATACGAAATGGGGGGTGTGCAGGGGTTCTTAATCGGCCAGCGTCCCGGGCAAATTGCGACTTGGCCAAGGGAAGCGTTCCCCACTGACTGGATCCCTGTTTGGGCAATCAAAAAGCAAGGCAGGAAGTTGACCGCAATTTTCACCGGGGAATTTCTAGGCACGACACAGCCAGAAAACCCGTCTTTCACTCCGACGCGCGGGGAAGTGCAGGACTGGAAAAAAGTCATCTGGCACCAGCGCAAGCGCATCACACCTCCACGGGACCAGTGCCAACGCGCGATTTGGCTACTACTCCAAGACTCGGCCCGTAATGTATGACAACGGTGACATCCTGCTGTTCGCGCTGTCTGCCTGGCGCCAGACTTCCTGGCGCCAATTCAAACAATGTTTCGACGAGTTGGAGCGCAAGAGCGCAGGAACCGCCGATTACGCTCCTACGGAAACCGCTACTAGCCACCGCTGGCGGGCCCTTCACGAATTGAGCGCAATGGGGCACATCGACCTGGAGTTCGAGCCGGGCAACATACAGGTGCATATCGCTCCACCGGTGCTGGCTGCTCTGCCCGGGCTGGGCTCGCCCAAGGCGGTACTGTGCGGCGCTAGGTCTCCCAACTTCATGGAAGAGTTACGGGCAGAATCACAAAGTGCCGGCGTGGAAGCGTTGGTTGAATCCCAGTCAGCTGCCAGCCCGTACGCTCCAACCCGTGTAGAACTCCGCGCAGGAGATGCGGCTTGGATAAAATCCGTCGCGGATAATGTCGGTGCCGGATACGTGGAAACGACACCGGCCCGCCTGCTGGCACAAGTGTCAATCTCATTGCCCGAATACCGTCAAAAGCTGTCGTGGTCCAGTGACCGGGAACTCAACTGGCATTGTGAGGATTTTGATACAGAACGGCTCCAATTCAGCGCACCAAGCGAAACCAGGCCAGACCAGCGCTTGAGCAGGTACAGGAACCCGAGGACCACGGTGTGGCATTACCGCCTGTGGCAAAGCAACCAGTCAGCGGAAGTCGATCTAGACTGGGGCCGATACGCAATCCTCGCTGCGACCGGTCAGCGGGTACTACAATACGCTCCAGAGAACCGCGACGCTCTCGTACCCCTCGGAGCGCCGCTGCCTACATTGCTAGCCAGAGCGTTCGGCCTGTGCAGAGGATGCTGCCCAACCATAGCAGAAGAAGTGCAATCGAACCCCAGAGGACGCTACCTGAGGTTCAACAGCGTGCCGCCAAGCGTCTTCAACAACGTCGCCGCGAAGCTGGATCAAGCAATCCGGCATACCAAGTGAGACCAATGGACGTCATACGAGCCTTCGATAAAGTTCGCGACAGTTACATCGACTACGTCAAAACTGCTTTCGGCACCCAGTACCCTGGGTTGGAAGCGGAGCGCGAACGCCTGCTCAGGCAACCCGGTGTGATTTGCCAGGAGCCGTGGATCGAGCCCATACCGCGCTACCGTACCTCGGGCAAGAAAGTCTGGGACCTGAGCGTCGACGAACTGCCAGGCCTGAACCCAACGGAGATTCAAGCCTTCCAAGACCTCGCATCGTGTGGATTGGTCAGCGACTACGAGCTCTACGAACACCAAGTCGCGATGCTCCGGCAAGTGCTAACCGGCGAGAACGCCGTGGTCACAGCCGGAACTGGTTCGGGGAAAACCGAAGCCTTCTTGCTGCCCTTACTGGCTTACCTTGTCAAAGAATCTGCCGGGTGGAGCGAACCCGGGCCAAAAACCGCCGGCCAAGACGACTGGTGGCGTACCCGTCGCTGGCCCCAAGGAAGGCAGGCGCAAGAGAGCCTACGTGTCGTGCAAAGAAGTAACGAGCAGCGCGACGCCGCAGTGCGTGGTCTTATCCTGTACCCAATGAACGCTTTGGTCGAAGACCAGATGAGCCGCCTGCGTACCGCCCTGGACTCCGATGAAGCAAGAACCTGGTTTGACCAGAATCGCCACGGGAACCGCTTCTACTTTGGACGTTACAACTCAGCTACTCCGGTTCCCGGACACGAGCTCAACCCTCATGGAAATCCTGACCGGGGCCGGATCAACCGGTTAGTTTCGTCCCTGAAAGAAGCCGAAAACGCAGCTAACGCGGCTGCGGAGCACGCGATGAAAACCGGGAGACCAGATGTCCGTTACTTCTTCCCTCTCTTGGACGGAGCAGAGATGCGTTCCCGGTGGGATATGCAGGATCATCCTCCAGACATCCTCATCACGAACTTCAGTATGCTGAGCGTGATGCTGATGAGGGACGCGGACGACGGCATCTTTGAAAAGACGAGGCAATGGCTTGAAAAAGAAGACAGTGTCTTCCATCTCATCATAGACGAACTTCACCTCCACCGCGGCACTACCGGGACGGAAGTCTCGTATTTGCTGAAGCTGTTGCTACTCAGGCTAGGCCTCACGCCAAGCAGCCCAAAACTGCGTGTGCTAGGTTCCAGCGCGTCGTTGGAACCTGATAACGCTGACAGCCTGCGCTTTCTCTCCGAGTTCTTTGGCTCTGAGTGGAACAGTTCGCAAATCATCCCCGGCCACCAAGCCGATGCGCCGCGCGATGACTTTGGGGGATACTTACCTGTTGAGCCATTTGTGGCTGTTGCAGGGAACGGCAATCTAAATGCAGCAAATGACGCCGTAGGGTTGTTGCAATCCCAAGGTGTGGCACCTTCCGGATCAGCAGTCGACTTGGAGGAAATTCTGGAGCAGCCTGGCTGGCAAGCCGGTGCACGAATGCTGGCCGCTTGCGCGGAGACTGGAATCTCCCGTGCAACTAGCCTGACAGACTTCGGTCGTAGCATATTTGGCGACGACCTCTCTGGTGATACCGTCCGTACTGCCACGCAAGGGCTGCTGGCATTGCGCGAGTTGTGCGGGGACAGCCCCCAATTACCGAGATTCCGGATGCACTGGTTCTTCAAGAACATTGAGGGCCTTTGGGCCTGTACGAGACCGGGATGTGGTTGCGACACTGAGGCGATGGAGGGCGGGCGAACCGCCGGCCAGCTTTTCATCAACGCCCGGATTCTGTGCGACAACCGGGAAGAACGTCACCGCGTGCTGGATATGCTCTACTGCGAAGTTTGCGGGACCACGATGTTCGGGGGCAGCCGATTCGTGTTACCTGACAATCAAGGCTGGGAGCTGTTGATCACGGATGCCGACATCGAGGGTCTACCCGACCGCCAACCAGCCCGCTTTGTGGACCGTCGAACATACTCGGAGTACGCAGTTTTTTGGCCATCGGGTGATGTTGCGTTAAACCCAGAAGCACAACGCCAATGGCAACAGCCTCTATCCAATGGCGAAACAAGACCCGCACGGTGGATGCAGGCCAACTTGGACCCGGCCACCGGACAAGTCAAACTAGGAATCACCGGTTTAGTACCAGGCTACGCATTTGTGATTCCTGACCCACCTGAAACTGGAATAGGTGCTTTGCCCGCACGTTGCCCGCTGTGCGCCGCGGACTACAGATACCGGCTATACCGTAAGTCTCCAATACGCGGGTTCCGTACCGGCTTCGGAAGGGTCACGCAGATTTTGTCCAAAGAAATGTTCTACTTCTTGCCGGAAGGCTCCAGGAAACTGGTTGCGTTCTCTGACAGCCGGCAAGACGCGGCGGAACTCGCCAATGGAATAGAAAGGTCGCACTACACAGATCTGGTACGGGAAGCTATGTACGAGGAACTGTGGAGAGCGGCTATGACGCCCGCCCCGCCGGACCTGGAATCAAGAGCCAACATGGACATCGACGCGATGGGGAACCTGTCGGAGGAGGCCCGCGCGGTTTTGCAACAATCCAAAGCATCTGCCCAAGCAGATTTGGCTAGACTCGTCGGTCGCAACACCAGTCGCACCGTGCCACTGAAACTCCTTTTTGAAGGAGATGACGCAGACAAAGACACAGGAGCGCTTATCCAGAGGCTGAAAGTGCTTGGCGTCAACCCAGCAGGACAGGATGTACTTTTCCAAGAGTTCAACTACGACGACGCGTGGCGCAGGTGGACAACCCTGTTCAATTTCGACATGACAGACGGGGGATGGCATCCTACTCTCTCTCCTGACGGGAAAGACCGGGGACGCACCAAGCTAAGAGAAAAGGTCACGAGCGAGATCTGCGGAGTACTGTTCTCCAGGTCATACTTTGGGTTCGAAGCCAGCGGTCTCGGATACGCAATGCTGGAACTTCCTGAGGGTGAAGTCCAGCGTTTAGCTCACACCTGCGGGCTTAACGACGGTCAACTGACCAGCGTCCTGAACGGTACGCTAAGAATGCTTGGCGACTACTATCGTTACCCGCAAGTGGATCCCGGAGCCTACCCCACCGACGATTGGCCAGATTGGAATGCGGCGCGGGCTGCCTTGCGCAACTTCGTCAAAAAATGCGCCGCTACTTGGGGCGCCGATGAAGACCAACTCTTGGCGGTAGTCAAAGAAGCTGTATGCGACATCGGCGGCCATACCTACTTCAGGATTGACCCCCGGCGATTGCTGGTCCGAGTTGCGCTCGCCGATGACCGTGTGTGGCACTGCCCTGGATGCCGGCGCCCTCACCTCTACAACCCGGGTGTCTGCACCAGTGCATTTTGCCAACGAGACCTAGCGACCGAACCAGATGCGACTTGTGCAGACCTCTACGAGCGCAATTACTATGCCAAAGAAGCTGCCGAACGAAGGCCACCGATACGTCTCCACGCAGAAGAACTTACCGCCCAGACAGATGACCAGCCAGAACGGCAAAGACTGTTCCGTGACATCACGGTGGATTTGAAAAATGACCCGCGACGGCCGCTAGTTGAGGTAGTCGACGCAATTGACCTGCTCAGCGTCACCACCACGATGGAGGTAGGAGTCGACATAGGTAGCCTACAGGGCGTTGTACAAGGCAATATGCCGCCACAGCGTTTCAACTACCAACAAAGAGCTGGGCGTGCCGGACGGCGCGGTCAACCTTTCGCCACAGTGCTAACCGTATGTCGCGGCCGCAGCCATGACGAGTTTTATTATCAAAACCCGGGACGCATCACCGGCGACCCACCCCCGGTTCCTTTCTTGTCCACCGGTCGCCAGGAAATTGCCCAACGGCTCATGGCTAAGGAGTGCCTCCGCAGAGCGTTCAAAGTTGCGGGTGTGGAATGGTCGGAAAGTACCCGTCCACCAGACAGCCACGGCGAGTTTGGCCTTGCATCTACATGGGTTGACGACCAAGGCCGCCGGGACATAGTCCAGGATTGGCTTGCCCAGTCCGTGGAGGTAGACGAGATTGCGACAGCATTGTCCGCCGGACTAGGTACAGTAATGGCGCCGGGACCCCTATCGGACTACGCGCGTCATGAACTGCACGACGCCATTGGGGAAGCCTGCAACAATCCTGAGATTACCGGCGAAGGAATGGCTGAACGGTTGGCAGAGTCCGCAGTTTTGCCGATGTACGGTATGCCATCCCGTGTGAGGCTGTTTTATCATGGGCTACGCGGTTCCAACTCCCTGACCATTGACCGCGATCTTGACTTGGCCGTCACCGAGTTTGCTCCAGGTTCGCAACGAACCAAAGACAAACGCATCTACCAAGCTATCGGATTTACCGCTCCCCTGCTACCACGAAACAACAGTTGGCGACCGAGTTCACCCAACCCGCTGCCCTCTCAACGATGGATGGCACTTTGCGAGCGATGTCACCATACTGAAACGCACGACGTGGAGCCGGCAGACCCCTACTGCCCGCAATGCGGTTGCACCAGCGACAGTACTCCGGGATTCAGCACGTTCCAGTTCGCAGTTCCGCTAGGGTTCCGGGCCAGTCTGGGACCAGGCTCGGACGCTCAAGAAGAAGCGGAATTTCTTGCTACTGGTGTTGCCACCGTCGCCGAGTCAGACCCTCAACCTTGCCAATTTGTAACGGGCACTAACAGCGGGGTCGCGTTTACTGGCTCCGGAAGGGTGTATCGCGTAAACAGTCGCAACGGGCAGCTGTTCAGTGGCGTGAAAGGTACCACGCAGAGAGGTGACAACAGCCGGCAACGGTTGGATAACCAGTGGATTGATAGACGATTCCAGCAGGAAGATCGGCTCAACTTTACGCCGGCCACAGATGAAGATGAAGAATCCATCGCAATTGTAGCGCCCAAATCAACCGACGTGCTGCGGGTCCAACCAGCGTTAGTTCCAACTGGTCTGAGACTGGATCCGGTGGTTTCTGCTGGGTTAAAAGCCGCATATTATTCTGCGGCATTCACCGTAAAGGCAATAGCCGCAAGCCAACTCGACATCGACCCTGACGAATTCGACATCAGTAACGTTCGGCAAATCGAGCTGCCTAGCGGTGAAAAAGCCGGCGAAATCATCATCAGCGATCACCTACTCAACGGGGCTGGGTTCACTGCTTGGGTGCGAGACAACTGGCACAACTTGCTCGCATCAGCAACAAATACCCATGCTGCCTCAGGCACATTCATGGGCACGATGATCAGCACATCCCACAGGTCTAGCTGCGATTCATCTTGCTACACCTGCCTCCGGAACTACCGCAACATGGCTTACCACGGCCTACTGGATTGGAGACTGGGACTCTCGTTGTTGAGCGGGTTGCAATCAGCCGGATTCGTCTGCGGGTTGGACGGCGATTTCTCCACGCCTGACTTGGACGGGTGGATCGAATATGCGACGAGCCTAAGGGACTCATTCTGCGCGTCGTTCAACGTTCAGGCACACAATTTCGGCCGGCTACCAGGTCTGGTAATCGGGGGGAGGCGAGTTCTGGTGATCCATCCGCTTTGAGCCTGTCCCAGAAAACCCGTGTACGACCCGCAAGGAGTGGTGAATGCCTA
>VXTR01000005.1 GCA_009837355.1 Chloroflexota bacterium
GTCCTCGCCCCGGAAGACCCGCCCGAACAGGTACGGCAGCCGCTCCGGAGCGACTCCGACGCCATCGTCGGCCACCGAAATCGCCACGTGAACGCCCTCCGCCACGGCGCGCACCCGGATGGCCGACGACTCCGCCGAGTGCCGCGCCGCGTTGCTCAGCAGGTTGATCAGCGCCTGTTCCACGCGACGCCGGTCCGCCAGCACCAGCGGCAAATCTCCCGGCAGCTCCACCCGCACGTTCTCGCGGCCGCCGCCGTCCCGGAACGCTCCCACCGCCCGCTCCACCAGTAGCGCCGGGTCCGACGGCTCCGGCGACACCGACAGCACTCCGGCGTCAATGCGGGCCGCGTCCAGCAGCCCGCCAATCAGGTCCAGGATGTAGTCGGCCTGGCTGTCGATGATGCGCAGGAACTGCTGAACCTCGGCGGCGTCCAGCGTTGACGGCGTCCGCAGCAGCGCCGCCGCGGAACCTTTGATCGACGTTAGCGGCGCTCGCAACTCCTGGCTCACCGTCCCCAGGAACTCGGCCCGCTGCCGTTCCAGCGTCTCCAGGTATTCCCGGCCCTGCTGTTCCTCGCGCGACAGGCGCTCCCGCAGGGCCGCGTTCTCCCTGAGCAGCTGGTCGGAGTTCATCTTGCCACCTCCGGCAAAATGTTACCATACCGTTACCACAGCCGTGTTACGTTTTCGTAATCAGGCCCCGCCGGCCAACAAAAAGCCCCCGGCCCGCGCCGGAGGCTTTGGCTCGCCTGCGCTGAAAGAAAAACCGCGCGACGCGTCAGGCCAGGGGTTCCAGCAGGTCCAGCAGCCGGGCTATATCGCTCAGGCCGCCGCCCACGGCCACGTCCGTCTCCCAGTCCTCGTAAAAGTTCGCGTGCAGGCTGCTCGCCACCTGGAAAAAGCGCCGAATGTCCTCGTTGCCCGTTTCTTCCGCCAATCGCACCACCGCCTGGTGAATCTGCCGATGGCCCCGGTGTTCCCACCCCCGTTGCTCGGCGATTGCCTTGACCATCTGTGCCGCCGCGCCCCAGCCCTTTTCCGACGCCTGCCGGACGTCGCCCTGGCTCAACTCGGCCCGGGCCTGCGTCAGCAGATGCCGGCTGGCGGTGCGGTAAGTCCCGCCGGTAGTCACTGCTCGCTCCCCCCTAATCATCCACCCTTGGCGCTTCGGCAGGTTTCGGGGCGTCAACGAAGACGATTCTTCCAGCCTTCACCAGCGCGTTCAACAATTGATCGGCAGTGAACACCGCCCTGGGTACCCACTCGGGCTCATCTTCGTTCCGAGCGGCGCTGTCCAGCATCGTTATAAACCCGTAGCCTATCTCAAACTTGAACCGTCCATTAAACGTTTTCATCTCATTTGGCATCGTCGTATCCCCTGGGAGTGAAGGACGGAATCCTGCTTGTCTAACTTTCGCCATTTTAGCACAACACGGCACCCAAAAAACGCAGGGGCAAGCCTCAGCCCGCCCCTGCGCCCTCGACGATCTCTCGTCAGGACTCACCCAGCGCTTTACGCCCGGCGCCGTCCCATGACGATGGCCGCCACCCCGATGATCGCAGCCACGATGGCCACGATCAGCGCGATGACACCCATCGGACTCGGCGCGCCGGCAGGACCAACCGCCCCGTTAGCGCCAGCAGAACCCGGAGGCCCCGGTGGCCCCTGGATGCCCTGTGCGCCAACTGCGCCGTCCGCGCCGGCCGGACCCGCAGGCCCAGCCGGTCCGGCAGGACCCTGAGGGCCCATCGCTCCGTCCATGCCGTCAGCGCCGGCCGGTCCGGGAATCCCCGGAGGCCCGCCGGGACCCGCAGGCCCCTGCTCACCGGCGCCAGCCATCATGGCTTCCAGGTTGGCTTCCAGCATCAGGACTTCCCGGCCGCCGGACATCCAGTCGTACATGTACTCGGACATCCGGTCCCCAACCATGAACGACACCATGTTCGCCCCAGGGGGAGGCTGCATCAGCTCCAGCTGGAACTTGCCGCCTTCCATGGCCATCGTCGAATCCAGTTTCATCTCTCCGGCCATGGCCACAATCATGGTGCCTTCCGGCACCGGAATGCCGTCGGCCGTTGCCGTGCCGAAGATGAACGCCGGCGGCAAGTTCACGTTGGTCGGCGTTCCCCCGTCCTGGGCTGCAACCAGCCCCAGGGGCAGCGCCAACAGCAGCGCAATCAATGCCGCCGCCGCCATTGCTCCATATCTTTTCATAACGATTTGCTCCTTGCTGTCTTCCGGTTCATTGGTGCGGGCTTTTCCCATCCCCCGCCCCTGTGGATTCCGGCTTTCGCCGGAATGACGAAGGGTCGCTGGGATAACGATTTGTTCACCGTCATTTCGATGTTTGACCGTCATTTAGGCTTCTCTCCCGTCATTCCGGACTTGATCCGGAATCCAGGGGGTCAGGGGTGGGGTTCAGCTCCTTACCACTGAATCAGGCTCCAGCAGTTGCCGCCGGCGCAGGTCAGGCTGCGGCTCCGGTTGTTGAGCACCACGTCTTCAACGTCCTCGCTGACCAGCACCCAGTAGGTTTCCCCGTCGACCAGGTCGGTCAGGGTGTTGAATTCGGCGAACTCGGGACGCGGGTCGTAGAACGACCACGTCTTGCTGACGTTGTCGAAGTAGAACACGGCAGCCAGGCTGTCGCCTATCGGCGCAAGCCCTTTGCCAACCGGCGTCTCGGTTCCAATGGGGCCCTCGGAGAGGACGTTGATGGAGCCGATGGCCACGGTGTCGCCGACCTGCATCAGCACGCTGTAGGTGCCGGGGTCCAGGCCGGGGATGACCACGCCGTCAACGGTGACCGAACCGGTGCGGTCAGTGCTGAAGTTGCCCACCGGGATTACGTCGCGGCTGGCAATCTGCACGCTGCTAACCTTGGCATACACCGGCATCTTGTCCACGGACATGGACACCAGGTCACCCGGCTGCCCTTCGGTCGGTTCAATGTTGATTATGGCCTCGGGAATTGCGTAGCTGGTCAGCTTGACCACCTGGTCATCATAATTGGCTTCCACCCGGCTCTCGGACGGGATGGTTCCCCCGCTGTGCACCTGGTGCTCCTGGAAGAAGCGACCGGCACCGTCGGCGTAAACGCTGTACTGACGGTCACGCGAGCCATCGGATACCGTGATCTCGATCGCCCTGATGTCGCCGCCGTCCAGGTTCTCGACCGGCCAGTTCTCACCGGAGACGGTAACTACGTCCCGCGGCCCGGCCACGCCCGGCGTAACCGTGACGGTGGGCTCGGGGATCCTGATGACTGCGGTTCCGGTGAAGCCCTCTTGGTCAACAACCTCGATCTTGTGGGTACCGGCGGTCAGCGTCGGGTTGTCCGTGCCAACCGGCCACAGCACGACCGTAGCCACGAACTGGCCGGAACTGGAAACGTCCACTTCCCCATCGTCCACGGAGTCTGGGTGAACTTGCAGAGGCACGCCGGCCAGCTTGATGTCGTCCGGGTCCACGTAGTTGCCGGACTCAGTGCTGAAGCCGTCGCCGGTGATGGTAATCAACTCGTTGGGCAGAGCCTCACTCTTGCTGACGCTCAACTGGGATCCGATGATAGTGAGCTTGGTGTCTTCGCCCCAAGCGTCCACGCGCAGTGTGCCCTCGGCCCAGCCGGGGACGTCAAAGGTCGTGTTGCCGGAGCCGTCGCTGCCGATATCACCGCTGGTCGTTTTGATGGTCTGGCGAGCCAGCTGCACCGGCTTGGCGGCGGCAGCGGCGTCGTTCTCCGGGAAGTCCTGGGCGAAGATAGTTACCGTGTCGCCAACGCTGGCGGTGCTGGGCGAGACGCGGATGGAGGGCTCCAACTCGAACTGTTCGATATCCGTGCTGCTGTGCCGGGCTTCCCCGTCAAACACGCAGATGTAGTTCAAGCCTTCCCCGTCAGCATCCGTGCCGGGCTTGAATATGGGTACGGTCACCTCAAAACTGATGGACACCTTGTCATCGCTGCCCACGGTGCCAGTACCGACCCGGGCGCCCATTTCGCGAATCATTTCGCAGGTAGGCTTTCCCGCGGTGGTGTGGTACACGAACACGCCGGCCGAAGTTCCGTTATTGAAGCCGGAACCCTCAACCGTCAGCTCGTAACCGCGGGAGTTGTCCTCATCGGAAAGGCTGATCTTGGCGTAGGTCTTCAGGTCGGGCAGCTTCATCTCGGCTTCGTCGGCCCGGTCATCGGTGCCGCCAATGATGGCGAAACCGGTGCTGTGGGAACCTTCCTCGCTGGGGTTCCTGATGCCGGCGGACTTTTCTACCACCATGACCAACTGCTGGCCGGTGAGAGGATAGCCTTCGTCATCATCAGCGGGATTCATGTCTGGGATGCGGGCGGAGATTACCACCGCGTCTTCTTCGCCAGCGATTTCACCGCCGTCGTCGATTTCAACCGCGGCCGCGTTGAAGGCGGTATTCACGGTAGCATCAGAAGTCCCACCAAAACCAGCGGGGTTCCGTACCTCAAAGATCACATCGGACTCGCTGAGGGAACTGGGTTCCTGGTAGTCATTCTCCAGGTAGATTTCAACCCAGCTGCTGCCGGTGAGATTTTCTTCCAGCTCGATGGTAAGGGTCAGCTTGACGGTGGAGCTAGCGGAGGAGCTGCTGGACACGAGCTTACCGGTGGACAAGCCAGGAATGCCCGTCGCCTCAGCCTCATTGTCAGTACCCGTAGTCACACCGTTATTAGCCACCACCGTAATGGTGTACTCTTCACCGACAGTTAGACTGGTACATGTAGCCTCTGTGCTGGTACCGTCGTTGGTTTCATCTACAGCACAAGTCGCGCCTTCAGCGGTCGGATCAATGGTTATTGTGTAGCCGCTGATGGCGGCGCCACCAGTATTCTCGGGGGCGTCCCAGCTGACACTCAACTCGGTGTTGGAGTCGCCCGGAGTAACCTCCAAGTTCTGAACGGCGCTTGGCTTGGCCAAGGCCTTTGTGGTCGCCTCGGCTGAGCCGGACCAAGGACCATCACCAAGTCCGACACCCCTGACTTGCACGAGGTAATCGGTCCCAGCAGTCAGACCAGTGATCCTTGCCTGCCTGTCGACAATCCGAACGCCGGTGCCGTCTGCGACCCATGTAGGGGTATCAGCTTTTACAGCGTACCGCACCCCGTAAGTTGAGGCGCCGCTTACGGCATCCCACGAAACATCAAGCGAGGTCTCCGTGACGTTGCTGATGGTAACGTTTGCCGGCTCTGCGGACTGCGCGTCGGCGGTGTCGGCGTTAGGCAGCAGCAGAACGCCGGCCAGGGTCAGCGCGCCAATGATGGCGAGGGCCGCTACCAGCGGCGCCGACCAAATGAATTTTCTCGTCTTGCTTCTCATTTGACAAAATCTCCTTGCGGGATTGTCGTCCGCCCTGCTCGAATCAAACGGGCCACGGCGCGCAGGGCTGATGCGCCGCTCCCCCATCGACAGTGTTCGGCTGTCCCACCTCCAAAGGCGTAGTGTCGGTACTCCAGGCCACGCGGTCACGCATCGGTAACGATGTTGCGTCGCCAGATAACAAAATGATACCATACGCCCGGTTTCGTTACCGAAGTATTACCGTCAATTTTTAGGAATTTTCCCACAACCAGCCCTAACTGTAACGAAACAATCCCCATCACCACCCAACGTTACCCAATTATTACGGCTTCGTTACCACCACCCCATCCCATACCCCCGTCAACCCGAACCGGACCCGTGTCACACCCCACCGTCATGCCGGACTCGATCCGGCATCCAGGAACATCCTGCCCCACCCCACCGCCACCATGACCCAGCAGACCTACCGCCTCATCCCCAACCTCCTCCAGGCCCAGCGCCAGAGCGAGCGCGCCGTCCGCCTCCTGGAAGACGCCGTCCTCCGCGCCCTCCACCAACTCGCCCTGGAAGAAGAGACCTACGTCCGCACCGCCGTCATCGCCAGCCGATTGCAACTCCAGGACCAGCTCCCCGGCCCCCGCAACAGCACCTACGCCTCAACCGTCGTCCTCGCCATCTGCCGCCGCCTCCACCACCGCGGCCTCGTCAAAATCGGCCGCCCCGAAGGCGCCAACCACCACGGCGACAAAACCACCGGCTGGATGATCGGCAACGGCGAATACCAACGCCGCCAATCCGCCCTCCTCAAACAAAAAACCGCCCCCCAGGACGGCGATTGACAGCCGGCAGCCGCTGTGCTAGCTTGGTCTCAGCATACCGAACGGTTGTGCGCAACGATACACTGGACCAAGCGCAGGAGGATACGGCGTGGCAAGCTCCATAGAAGAAAGAGTCGCCCGAATGGAGGGCGAGTTGAAGCATCTGGCCACCAAGGCCGACCTCTCCCAGATGGAAATGCGCCTGCTGGTCCGCCTGGGCGGCCTCATCGTCGCCGCCGCCGCCATGGTGGTCCTGATCGACCGCTTCGTGGGTTAACGAAAAAACCCTCCCGCATTGGGAGGGCTCACACGATTGGCGTACTGGTGGGCCTAAGCGTACCACACTGCGAACTTTCGGGTGGGAGGTTGCGCTGTAAAGCGCAAAAACCTAATGTCTATGGTAGGACGCATACGGTGCAGCGTCCTCTGCTCTCAAAGTCTCGTTTTAACCTGGCTCGGTCCACGATAGCACTGTCTGGATCATATACAACGAACAGGATATGCGCTTCCTGAGGGTATTTCGTCAAGTCAGCGGCCATGCCCTCCGTAATCCTGCTAGGGGTAGTGGCTCCCCGTATGTACTTCCCTTCAATGAGCAAATGCCCACGGTCAAGGGAAAAATCTGGAACCACACCAGCTCTACCAAAAGGCACAGAAGGGTGCTCCCGCAACAGATCGTCGCGCCAAGCGTCGAGCAGCCCTTCAATCTTATCGTTCAAGTCAGCCTCGTTCGCTGGGCGTACACTCTGGAATAATTTGGGGAGAGCCGACTCAAGGCAGTTCTCAATTGATGTAACCAAGCGTTCGATTGGCGCTTTCAGGAACTCCCTGTCAGAGACCACCTTCAGCAAGGAATCTGGTGCCAGCGGGCTGAATACGCCTTCGTGGAGTTCTCTCATTCGTCGAAGGGCACGGGCCACTTGACCTCCGTGTCGCGAGCACAGGTCCCAAATCTTGTCGACGAGTTCGTTCTCATCTTCGTAGCCGGGTACCCAACCCAATAGCATTTGAAGTTCGTCGAGCATTTGGCTGTAGAAGTACCGTTGATTCCAATTTGAGAAGTTAGCGGCCTGCCTCAAGTAGTCCACCGCAATCGTTTTGCCTTCTGCAGAAGGGATGCTAGACGTGATGATGTTGGTTGCGTACAGACTTTCGTTGTCCCATTGATAGGCGCCTGCTCCATAAATCCCGATGCGTCGGTCCAGACATTGGAAGCACTCTCCGCAGTGCGTGGCATTCGTTCCGGAATTGTAGGTGTGACTGCAAGACACCGAACTAGGCAGCAATAGTCCATGTCCAGCGCCGGTGAGGCTCGCTACTACGTCAGACTTGGTGTACCACAAGAAGGGTACCTCTATGGCGAAGGGCTTTTCTGCGATGATTGAGAACTCAGATCGGCAACGCCCATAATGAGCAGAGCCAATGCGGTGTACGCTCCCACTATCAAGAGAATTGGCATGTAAACACTCGCACTGGTGGGGTCTCCCTTTACTATGTGCGAAATTGCAGTGTACGCAAATATCGCCAGCGCTATCTCCGCCAAGAACAAGAGACATTTTCTCCCGAACGATAGATTGATCGGCCAGGTCGTGTACATCCCCAGGAGCAAGACCATGATGGTGCCGAGTTGCATTGCTTCTCTCTGAGCATTGAGGGTGTCATCGAGCAACCCCAATGCCACGATTACGCACGCAACAGTCAGCGACACGGACGTTGCTACGAACGTGTTGCGTATCACACGCTTGACGCGCCACACTACCGTCGCCCACGGCAACACCCTCCCTATTCACGTCTTTACGCTTGGAGGAGTGCATGTTCAGTTCGGCAGTTTCTCGTAGAACTCATGGAGCTCGCCGCACGCCTTCTCACGATCAAACGCCTTGTGAGCCTGCTGTTCCGTGTGGTGCTGGATAAGCCAGTTGCAAAGTCTGCGCAGGCCCTCCTCAATGGTGGATACCTTGAGACCGTCATTTAGACCGTCGTCCACAACCACACCACCAATATGATTTAGGACCGCCCACGCGTAAGGTGTTGCTTGCGTACCCTCGGACGACAAGTTCACGCCTACATAACCAGTTAGGCCTTCGTAGGTTACTTCGATGTAGCACCCCTTGCTGTCGTCCAGCAGGAAAGTTTCACCATCGTACTTATACTCTTTTGGCATCATGCCTCCTTGTTATTGTGAACCTCTTGACACCTTCCGTTGTGGTGGGCCTAGCATCAAGTGGTGCCGAGGTAGCTCAGTACGGTAGAGCGGGGGCCTTGAAAACCTTGTGTCGCCGGTTCGAGTCCGGCCCTCGGCACCACCCTACCATCATAGACCATCCCTGCGGATTATTGTCAACAAGCCAAACGGCTCGCCCTGCGTGAGTTTCGCCTACTCGAACGCCGCAATCACTGTCTCCAATGTTACCACGTCCGGCCACGGGAATGAATCGCCGTGAGTGTTGCTCACGACTGCCAGTGATAGGTCGTCGTCGTGGAACGTGCCGCCAGTGAAGCCCTCCGGCAGCTCCGGTATTCTCGCGACGGTGTACCACAGATCGGTGATATAGCTGTTGGATAACCCCTTGCCCCAGAACACGACGCCAGCCAATCCCCGTCCCTGCATGAGCAGCCGGACATGGCGAATCATCACCTGCGTGTCCCAATTGCCCACCTGGACCAACAGCAGGTCGAATTCCGGCGCTACCTCGGAGGAGTCGCTGATATTGCCCGCGAAGGGTTCCTGGCCGTACTGCTCCAAGTATCGCTCGGCTTCCCCCGCGTCCGGCGTGTAGGCGTACGCGACCTCAGCGCCAGCCGCCCTTGCCACTCTGGTGGCAAAGCCGTCGCCGCAATATAAATCAGCGCACCGGAGTTTGCCCGATGCGCGCTGGGGTGAGAGCAGGTTGCGGACGGTTCGCCTCACTTCTGGATTGTCAACAAAGGTCATTCGGTTGTCTCCATTAGGCGCTGGTGTGGTGTCGGTGGTTGCGCCCATTGGATTAGGGTAGCACAGGCGTACTAAACGGCGCAATTGGGCGGGCGGTTTGCTGCCTTGAGAGCGTCGGGATGAGCGGGCACTTGACAATAAGCCCGGCTTCCTGTATGGTGCTTTACCTGGTTGGGTTGGGTATCGTACAGGGTGGTTTATTTAGTCAGGCAGTCAGCCTTCGCAAGGCTGACTTTAGCCCCGTATCTCATTATCTTATAGCGTCCGTCTCTGGGTGGGCACCCATTGGGTGTTCTGCCCCAGGGTTCTGCTATGAGGTGATGAAATACGGGGGTTCTGTCCAATTTAGCGGGGTAGTTATTCGGCAGGGCCTGTCCAAATTTTGTACTTGACAAGGGGCAGATTTACGCTATAGTGTTACGGACCGACAACAAAGGAGTGGAGATATGGGGAAGAAAAGGGGCAGATCCAGGCAGTCCTCGGGGCGGCGAACGCGGCTCGAAACTCTGTGTGCCGAGGCGATGCTGCGGTGCTTGAAACAGGGCGGCAGCGAGGATGCGCAGACGGCTGCGTACTATGAGCAACGAAACGCCATCCGGGCCAGGGCGGGGGCAGTGGGGATGGAGGAAGCCCTCTCAGAGGCGGAGAGTGCGGCCCACGTCTGGGGAGTGGCCCGAGCAAAGGCCATTCGGGACGCAGCCCTAGTCGTTTTTGGGAGTGACAGGGGTGTCTAAGAGCCCAAAAATCCGAATGAGGGAGTACAGGGACCGCCGGCGCGCCGCCGGGCTGTGCATTGAGGGCGGTTGTGAAAATCGGGTGCGAAAATATGCCCGGTGCAAGAACTGCCGGGATTCGGCGGCTGCCAGGGCTCAGGACAAGAGAGATGAGCTGTACACGGCCAACCAGCAGATAGCTGACCTGCGGGAGCGGCTGGATCGAGCCGAGCGCGAAGTTGGCGACCTGCGCGACGAGCTGGCAGCTCGCCGCGCCCGCCCGCCCCTGGCAGCGTTGCCGGTGGGCAGCCCTGAGAGTCTGCCGTTGACGCCGGGCGTGTTGATGGACACGTGGACACGGCAGCCGCGGACGTGGGGGCAGCCTGGGCAGCCCTATGGATTCCAGGCCCCCGGGCGATAAATACCCCGCAGAATGTGGACAGAACCCCTGGGCAATCTCGGCCCGTGTCATGCCCTCGGTGTAGGCGTCGATTCCCGATTGCTCTACGAACGCCGCCATTCCCCGCTGCTGGCGGGCGTTGTCGGCTTCAACGGCGTCGATGGCCTGCTGGCCGAACTCGTCGGCAATCTCGGCCCTGGTCATGCCCTCGGTGTCGGCGTCGATACCGGCGTCTTCCACCAGGTCGGAGGTGCGCCGAACGTAGTCCAAATGCTGCAGCACGGCGTCCTGGCCCAGCATCTGCGCCAGGGTTTCAACGTCGCCGTCCGCAGACTCGATGGCCTCATTGCCGAGCCGTTCGGTGGCCAGCGCCAGCACCTGCCGCTCGTATTCGTCGCGCCGGCGTTCTTCCTGGTTTTGGGCCGCGTCAACGACGCCCGGCGTGAGTGCGGCGATTTCTTCGTCCGTCATTTCGGCCACGTCGTAGCCCTGGGCAGCCAGGAAGTCGGCCACGTCGCGGTTGTACTGCCGCTGGGCCGACGCCCCCACGTCCGGCGCCAGGGCCGCTATCTGTTCATCCGTCATTTCCGACGTGTCGATGCCCTGGGATTCCAGCAGGTCAA
>VXTR01000030.1 GCA_009837355.1 Chloroflexota bacterium
GATAAGCCTGTTATCCCCGGGGTAGCTTTTATCCGATAAGCCACGGCCCTTCCACTCGGCGCCGTAGGATCACTTTGCCCGACTTTCGTCCCTGCTCGACTTGTAGGTCTCGCAGTCAAGCCCTCTTATGCCAATGCGTTCTGTGGACGATTTCCATCCGTCCTGAGAGGACCTTTGGGCGCCTCCGTTACTTTTTAGGAGGCAACCGCCCCAGTTAAACTGCCCACCAAGCACTGTTCCCCAGTTTTGCTGAGGTTAGAACCAAAAACAGCCAAGGGTGGTATTTCAACGGCGACTCCACACCTACTGGCGTAGGCGCTTCAAAGTCTCCCACCTATCCTACACATGACAGCTCCCAGCCCAATGCCAGGCTACAGTAAAGCTCCACGGGGTCTTTTTGTCCTGCCGCGGGTCGCCCGCGTCTTCACGGGCACCGCAATTTCACCGAGCCCCCCGCCGAGACAATGGCCAAGTCGTTCAACCATTCATGCGGGTCGGAACTTACCCGACAAGGGACTTCGCTACCTTAGGACCGTTAGAGTTACGGCCGCCGTTCACCGGGGCTTCAGTTTGGTGCTTGCACACCGCCCCTTAACCTTCCGGCACTGGGCAGGCGTCAGCCTGTATACGTAGGGTTTCCCCTTAGCACAGACCTGTGTTTTTGTTAAACAGTCGCCCGGCCTTCTTCTCTGCGCCCCCAGACAGCTCCACCGGCAAGCGGTTTCACCATCCAGGGGGCCCCTTCTCCCGAAGTTACGGGGCCCTTTTGTCTAGTTCCTTAGCGGAGGTTAGCTCGAACACCTAGGGACTTTTATCCCAGCCCACCAGTGGCGGTTTGCGGTACGGTCGCCGCTGCTCCATAACCACGAAGCTTTTCTTGTCGGTGTGGCCTCAACGGGGTCTCCGTTCCCGTAGGTCGGGATTCCCTCACTCCTCAGCTTAGCACCGGGGTGGATTTGCCTGCCCCGGAACGCCTACAAGCAAGGACGCACCATGTCCAATGGGCACGCCCCGCCTAGCCTCCCGCACCCCTCCTTGGTTTTAAAGCGAAACAACGGCGGTGCAGGAATATTAACCTGCTGTCCATCGCCTTCGGCGCTTGCCTACGGCTTAGGACCGACTAACCCTACGCCGAACAACGTTGCGTAGGAAACCTTGGGCTTTCGGTGTCAGGGATTCTCACCCTGATTTACGCTACTCATTCCGGGATTCTCACTTCCCCGCGCTCCAGCAGGACTCGCGACCTGCCTTCTGTGCACGAGGAACGCTCCCCTACCATGCCCAGGCGTTGACCAGACCTGCACCTTCGTCAGCCGTTGGCGATTCCGAAGAAAAGCCATTGGCATTGGTTGGATTCGGTCTGAACCTGTACATCCACGGCTTCGGCGACAGACTTGAGCCCCGTTACATTTTCCGCGCAGGATCCCTCGACCAGTGAGCTATTACGCACTCTTTAAAGGGTGGCTGCTTCTAAGCCAACCTCCTGGCTGTTTTGGGAACCCCACCTCGTTTCCCACTTAGTCTGCTCTTGGGGGCCTTAGCCGGTGGTCTGGGCTGTTTCCCTTTCGACAATCGCACTTATCTGTGACTGTCTCACTCCCGGGTATCGGTAGAACGGCATTGGTGGTTTGATTGAGTTTGGTAAGCTCACGCCCCCTAGCCCATTCAGTGCCCTACCTCCGTCCTCCTAGTTCCCGAGGCTGCACCTAAATGCATTTCGGGGAGAACCAGCTATTTCCGGGTTCGATTGGCATTTCACCTCTACCCACAGCTCATCCCAAGCTTTTGTACTAGCCACGAGTTCGATCCTTCAGTCCGCGTTAACGAACCTTCAATCTGGCCATGGGTAGCTCACCCGGTTTCGGGTCTACTACATGGAACTGGTCGCCCTGTTCAGACTCGCTTTCGCTACGGCTCCGGGACTACAGTCCCTTAACCTTGCTCCATACAGTAAGTCCCCGGATCATTCTTCAATAGGCACGCCGTCATCCGTAAAAACGGACTCCGACCTTCTGTAGGCTTACGGTTTCAGGTCTATTTCACTCCCCGCCAGGGGTTCTTTTCACCTTTCCCTCACGGTACTGGTGCGCTATCGGTGACCAAGGGTATTTAGCCTTGGAGGGTGGTCCCCCCGACTTCCCACAGGGTTTCACGTGCCCCATGGTACTTAGGATCTGCCTCAGCAGCTTCATCCCTTTCGCCTACCGGGCTTTCACCGTCTACGGCGGCCCTTCCCAGGGTCCTTCGGCTAGAAATGAAGTTTGTAACTGCTTCGGGCCTGATGAGGCGGCCCTAGAAGCGTCCTGTAACCCCGCAACGACATAGGCCCTCATGCCGTTAGGTCGCTGCGGTTTAGGCTCTTCCCCGTTCGTTCGCCACTACTAAGGGAATCTCGGTTGATTTCTTTTCCTCGGGGTACTTAGATGTTTCAGTTCCCCCACTTACCTTCCGCCAAAGCGGATGGACCGACTCAACGCCGGAACAGGTTACCCAATTCGGACATCCCCGACTACGCCTGTTAGACGGCTGATCGAGGCTTTTCGCAGCCTTACCGCGTCCTTCTTCGGCCCTTGGTCCCAAGGCATCCACCGTAAGCCCTTCATAATTTGACCCACGCTAGGAACTTCAAATTCCCTAGACTCGGTTCTTTTATGCAGTTCAGACTTCCTATTCAGTTTTTAACCTGCCCGCCTTGCCCGCAGGCGCTCCCGACGCTTCCGTCGGTGGCTCACCCGGCCTCTGGGAGGCCGTATCGGGCAAGTCGGTAACAAGGGAGTATAGACCCTAACCCCATTGGCGTCAAGGGTCGGGCTCCGCAAAAATTGCAGACGCCCCTTGCGTACCCGCCGGCGAGTTTCCAGCGGGAGATCTCTACCGGCCTACAAAGGGCGGCATCCCACGGTTCTTGTCCAAGAACCACTGCACGGCGATTTTGTGGTCTTCCGTGCGGCGCACGTGCTCCTGGGCCGCCGACGCCAACTCCAACGCTTCGCGGAAGGTCAGGTCCATGCTCTCGTGCACCAGGTACTTGGTCAGCGAGTGGGCCACTGTGGGGCCGCTGGCAATGCGCTTGGCCAGTTCCATGGCCCCTTCCATCAGTTGATCGTCGGGGAAGCACTTGCTGGCCAGGCCGATGTGCACCGCGTCCTCGCCGCCCATCCAGTCGCCGGTGTATTGGAGCAGGAGGGTGTTGCTGGTGCCGATGAGCTTGGGCAGCTGCCAGCAGCTGCCGTCCCCCGGAATCAGGCCGTTCAGCACGAACCGCTCGGACAGTCGGCCGCTGTCGCCGACCACACGGATGTCGCAGGACAGCGCCAAGCCGCAACCGACGCCGGCCGCCGGGCCGTTCACCACGGCGATGGACGGCTTCTGCAGGTCGTGAATGCGCAGGGGCACGAAGTTGACGCGGGGCCCGCTCTCCGCCGGGCGTTGCCGACCCTTCATGTACTCCATCTTGCCCCAGGTCAGGGGTTCCGGCTCGGTCTCGGCTTCACGCTCGTCGATGCGCCGGCGAAACCCTCGCACGTTGGCGCCGGAGCAGAAGGACGGCGCGGTGCCCGTGAGCACCAGCACGCGTTCCTCCGGGTTGTTTTCGAACTCGTCCAGCCGCTCAAACATCTCGGCGGCCATATCCGGCCCCAGCGCGTTGCGCGTGGGCGGGTCGTGCATTGTCATCACCAGCACGCCATCCACCACCTCGGTCTTGATAAACTCGTATGCCATGGCGAAAACCTCGTTGACTCCGGCCATGCCCGGCCGGCGCGAAATTGCGCCCATTCTACCCGTCCCGGAGAACGGCGGCTACCGCTTCCGGTTTGCCAACCACCCGTCCATCCCCTAAAATCGCCCCAATCAGCCAAGGTATCCGACTTTAACTCCTTGCCTAGTCGGCAAACAGGAGGCTTTATGCAATCCGGCACCATCGTTAACCTGCACATCGCCCGCGTCAAGGGCACTCCCTCCGACCCGGTGCAAAGCGCCCGCGCCGTCTCCGCCGAAGGGCTGGACGGCGACCGCAGTCGCAATCCTCGCAACCTGCGCCAGGTGCTGGTCATGGACCAGGAGACCCTGGACCACTTCGGACTTCAGCCCGGCCAGGTAAAAGAGAACATCACCGTAACAGGCCTCGATTTGTCCCAGGCCCGGCAGGGCAACGTCTTCTTCATCGGCAATGAGGACAATCACGTTACGCTGGAAGTTACCGGCGACTGCGAACCGTGCCAGAAGATGGACGCGCTCATACCCGGCCTGCGCCAGGAAATCTTCGGCAAGCGCGGCATCCTCACCGTGGTCCTGCAGGGCGGCGAAATCAACGTCGGTGACTCCATCCGGCTGGAGCCGTAATCAGGTTCCCCCTCCCTGCGTACTACACGGGCATTCCCGCCGGCGCGGGAATCCACGGAGGATTGGACATGAGCACGCCATTACCCGCCCTTTTCCGTCATCGCCGTCTGCCAATGCTGGCCGCAGTTCTGCTGTTGCCGGTAGCGGTTTTCCTGGCCTGGCCGCACGCGGCCCAGGCCGCCGGCGTTGACCCGGAGACTCAATTCGTCCTCAACACTTTTGCCTTCCTGGTCTGGGGCGCGCTGATCATGTGGATGTGCGCCGGGTTCACCATGCTGGAAGCCGGCTCCGTACGCACCAAGAACGCCTCCATGATTTGCCTCAAGAACATCGGCCTGTACTCAATTGCCGGGCTGGCGTTCTACTTCATCGGCTACAACCTGATGTACAACAACGTCCAGTCGGTCATCGGCACGGTGGTCTGGCCGCTGTACGGTCCGTCGGGAGATGAAATCGCGCTGCTGGGCGGGGACGAATCCGCGTTGTCGGCGGTTGTCGACAGCGGTTATTCCGTGATGTCGGACTGGTTCTTCCAGATGGTCTTCGTCGCCACGACCGCTTCCATCGTGTCGGGCACCCTGGCCGAGCGCGTGAATATGTGGAGCTTTTTCCTCTTCACGCTGCTGCTCACCGCCTTCATCTACCCCATTATCGGCGCGTGGACCTGGGGCGGCGGCTGGCTGGCGGAAATGGGGTTCCAGGACTTCGCCGGCTCCACCATCGTACACAGCACCGGCGGCTGGGCAGCCCTGGCCGGCGCGCTGGTAATCGGCCCCCGATTGGGCAAGTTCCGTCGCGACGGCACGGCGAGGGCAACGCCGCCGTCCAACGTGGTGCTGGTCACCCTGGGCGTGTTCATCCTCTGGCTGGGCTGGTTCGGATTCAACGGCGGCTCGCAGCTGGCGCTGGGTTCGGCGCTGGACGCCGTGGCCATGAGCAACATCCTGGTGAACACCAACCTGGCGGCGGCGGCCGGAGTCCTGACGGCCCTGAGCCTTTCCAGGCTGGTTTTCGGGCGCATCGACTTGATGGTGGGACTGAACGGCGGACTGGCCGGGCTGGTATCCATCACCGCCGGACCGGACATCGTGCCGCACGCCTGGTCGGTGCTGATCGGAATAGTGGGCGGAGCCATCTGTACCGGCGGCATCAAGCTGCTGGAAATCGTCAAGGTTGACGACGTGGTTGGCGCGGTCCCGGTTCACCTGTTCGCCGGCGTCTGGGGCACCATCGCGGTGTGCATCGCGGCCGGCGGCAACATCGTTACGCAGTTGATCGGCATCCTGTCCATCGGGGCGTTCGTGTTTGGCGTTTCGTGGGCCGTGTGGTTCGGGATTGCGAAGACCGTCGGCGCCCGCGTTCCGGAAAGCACCGAGCGGCTGGGGCAGGACGCCGCCGAGCTGGGCATGGAGTCCTACCCCGAATTCGTGCTGATGCCCGAGCCGGCGGATGATGACTGACGCTTCGGCGTTGTTCAACAATCAAAAAGGGGATGCCTTAGGGCATCCCCTGAGTTTTCGCACTCTACGGCGTGGGACTACCCCACCAGGGTGTCCCGGATGGCCGCGCCCACGTCCTCGACCTGGGTAACGTCCTGCCACTGGCGGACGGCGTCATCAACGCGGTCGTCGTCGGACAGCACCAGGGCGGCGTTTTCGCGGAACTTGCCGGCGATGTTCTCCATGCCCCAGGGGTTGACCTGGCTGCCCAGGATTTCGCCTCGCGGCGTTTCGTGCTCAATCACACGGCCATCTTTCAAAGTGATGCGGATGGGCACGCCCTTGGACACCTCGCTGCCGCCGCGCTCCCACTTGGACTGCACCCGCATGGAGACCCGCTCCATCATGTCCTGCACGTCGGAGGCGGCCACCCGGTCGTCGGTGAAGGTGTCGATGCCGACCTTGCCGTCCACCAGCGCCGCGGCCATGTTGTACTTGGCGCTGAACTTGCCCTTCAGGTCGCTCTCCGGCTCTTCGTACAGCATGACGGTGGAGGCGTAGGACTGCACCACCTCGGCGTCGGCGACGTCCTGGTGGCTGAACTCGTGCTCGCGCATCAGGCCGAACACGCTGTCCAGCATGGCGTGGTTGCCGCCGCAGGAGGGGTACTTCTTGATGACCAGGGCGTCCTGAACCCGGAAGGGCTTGCCCAGCTTGTCCGCCGCCGCGTCCAGGTCGGTGTGCTCGTCGCCGATGACGGTGGCGGTGAAGCCGACGGGATGCTCCAGGATCTGGTCGCCGGCGGTGAAGCCGCGCTGGGCCAGCTGGGCCGCCATCACGCCGTCGCGGCAGGTCATGCCGGCGTGGAGGGGCTTGGTCATAGTGCCGAAGTTGTGAATCACGCCGCCGGCCATGGAGCCGGCCATGCCCAGGGCCATGGTGGTTTGGGCTTCGTCCAGCTTGAGCAGCTTGGCGCAGGCCGCCGCCGCGGCGAGGCGACCCAGGATTGCCGTGCTGTGGAAGCCCCGGTGCATCTGCTGGCCGTGATAGTGGGTGGCGTAGTCCACCGCCAGGCCCACCTCG
The DNA here is from genome assembly GCA_009837355.1 of Chloroflexota bacterium. GTDB lineage: Bacteria > Chloroflexota > Dehalococcoidia > Lucifugimonadales > UBA3495 > Bin87. The sequence continues at coordinate 6,867 of VXTR01000030.1, forward strand.
CAGCCCACCACGTAGGCTTCCATGAGGTCGCGGCCGGTGGCGCCGATGCTTTCGCCCAGGGCCAGCAGGGCCGGGAAGATGGCGACGGTGGGATGGCCGAAGCCGCCGAAGTCGTCGTAGTCCAGGGCGTGGCCCATGGTGCCGTTGACCAGCGCGGCGTTGAGGGCGGATGTCCGCTCGCCCGACGCCAGTATGGTCGCCTCCTCGGTGCCGCCCAGCTCGCCGGCGTAGCCCCGGATGATGTCGCCCAGCTTCTGCGTGGAGCCGGCCAGGATTACGCCCACCAGGTCAAAGCAGGACTCGTTGGCCACGCGAATGGCGTCCGGCGGGATGTCCTCGTAAGTCGTTTCCACAATCCACTTTGCTACCTTTTCCGTCGCGCCCATGATGCCAAGCCTCCTATTGTCGTCTGTTGATTCGTTCTTCTTCAACCGCCGCTCTGCCCTTGGGCCGATTATAGCACCGCCGTCGTGATACAATCCGCCGCATTCTGTTCCTGTTCCTGTTCTGGGGAAACGATGATATGCCGAATATAGACCATCGACTATATTTGCAGTCCGTTCTGAAAAGTTGCTTCAGCAAGACGCTTTTAGCAGGAATCTTGAGCATGGCGCTGGCGTTAGGCTTGGTGGCCTGCACGCCCCCCGAACCCTCGCCGGTTCAAGTGGTCGAACCGCCGCCCACTGCAACCTTTTGGCCAACGGCGACCGCACAGGCAATGGCGACACCGTCGGCCTCTGTCTCGACATCCGCTCAGGCTCCGGCCGAAACCTCGGTTCCTCCCGCCAACACGCCAGAACCTACGGCCACCGCAGTATCGCCAACACCTACGCCGCCACCCACCGCAACTCCATCGGCTAATCCTAGCCTTGCGCCAACCGCTACGCCGTCGCCCACGTCAACCCCCGAACCCGCACCGACATCCACGCCTACTCCTCGTCCTACCAGTACGCCGGCGCCGCCCAACCCGATTGCGGGTTTGAAAGATGGCGCGCGGCTTGAACGGAACAAACCCGCGCTGGCAAATCAACTCAAGGCGTTGCCCTGGGTCGCGGATGGCGTTGATATCTCCGAGAGCAGGGCCACCGAGCTGCTAGTCACGATCGCATGGCGTTATCCCGACGTGTTTGAAGCACTCATGAAAAAGCCGTGGCTCCTGGATGGGGTGCCATCTTACGAAAGCACCGCGATATACGAAATACGCTGGATGGCCCACACATCGCCGAATCTTGCCAGCCGGATACTGGCGAAGTCTTGGATGGACGACGGGATTACCCGAGACGAAACGATCGTAATTGATAGGATGTCCTCAACCATACGGGCTGAAAACGAATCCCTGCAATCGGAGGTCATTCGGCAGGTTACCGAAATTCTCGATATGCCCTTCCTAGACAGCGTAGAGAGCCCCGACGCCATGGCGGTTCGTTCGCTGGAAAGCTTTGAGGACGCCGGCTCCGCTGAATTTCTGGAGCTTATGACCCATCCTGCGGTCAGCGATGGCATTGACGATGAAGAGGCAAAAATCATCACTTTGATGGCTGGCACCAACAAGTACAAACCGGAGTTGGTCTCCGTCTTGTTGGACGGGTCCAGCGTTTTCAAAGAAGAACGCATTGTCAACCTCCCTCATTCCGGCAAGGTGCTGCTGGCAATCATCCGCTTTCATGACCGCGTTACTCCCAGCCCGAACATGGATTACCTAGAGTACGTCGTGCGTCACCATGAGGGCTTCATGGGTGAGCCGCTGCCCACTAACTACGTAGTGTGGTACTTTGTGGACTATGTTTCCAGCGGACACCACGCTGGTACGCACATTGCTTCGAATCCTGAACGCGACCCCGCCATCGGGGAGTATTGGCGCGCGCCGCGACACGCGGCCCACGAAGGTGGTCATTATTATTGGCGAGCTTCCGAAGCGTGGATTAGTGAAGGCGGCGCGGATATGCTCGTCATACTCTCTGAGAACGCGCGCGTCGGGCGACCGCTGGTCCATAACCGCGAGCAATGCACTTCGTTTAACACCATCAGCGAGATTGCCGACGCCGAAGCGGGCGGCGACAAGTATAGCTGCTCTTACCGGCTGGGACAGCGGTTGTTCCTGGACCTTTATCACGCGCTGGGCAAAGCAGCCTTCCAACGGGCCTTCCGCAACCTCTACTCGATGCGATTGCGCGATGACCCCACTGATGATTGCGAAGGCACCGAGCTTGCCCTCTGCCACGTGGAAATGGCTTTCAAGTCCGGAACGTCGGAGGAAACGGCGGCCAAGGTAGACAAGCTAATCGGCCACTGGTACTACGGAAGAACCGGGAGTCACGATGGAGATCGTGCCGGGCTGGTTGCGTTGTACCATGAGATGAATGGGCCTAATTGGACCAACAGCGCCAACTGGCTCAGCGACGCTCACATCGGAGAGTGGTACGGCGTAACCACCGACGCCGACGGCCGCGTCATTGAACTGGATCTTGAAGACAACGGGGTGTCGGGCCCGATACCCCCTCAACTGGCCAGTCTTGTCAATTTGCGGGAGCTTCTGCTCGGCTACAATCGATTGCGTGGGCAGGTACCGGCAGAATTGGGAGGCCTTGCCAGCTTGACTAAGTTGGAACTCAATAACAACGATCTCGTAGGAGAGATTCCTTCCTCTCTGGGCAATCTTACCAACCTGACCTGGTTGCGAATCGACGACAACGAACTAACCGGAGCCATACCCTCCACCTTAGGCAGCCTGAGTAACTTAACCCGGTTTAACCTCGATGACAACAGGTTGACCGGAGCGATACCCGACTCCTTGAGCAATCTGGCCGCGTTGAGACATTTACGACTGGCCGGCGACAATCAACTTACCGGATGCCTACCCGCCGGGCTGCCCAACGTAGCAAACAACGACGTTGCCCACTTGGGCCTGCCCTCCTGCTGAGTGTCCGGTCGCTGGCCGGCGTCTGAGCTTTCTAAAATGCCCACTGACGCCGGCCTATTGACAAAGAATAGAACGTGCGTTCATAATAGCCCCATCGCTAGCGCAAATCGGTAATCAACTAGCCTGCAACGAGGTAACAAGAACCAACCACTCAACCCGGTTCGTTCGGTCGTCAACGGCCACAACCGTCAGCAATCCCAAATCGCAAGACCACGCTTGTTCCAGCGCGCTACCCACTGCGGCGTGTACGGCTAACAAATGACCCGTGCGAATCTTAACGGTGGCTACCTCTGAACTGGACGCTCTCATTAGGCTCACCCACTCGGAGAGTATAAACCCTTGCGTACCACCCCCCGGCCGTGGGGCTGACAACGACCACCTTACCTCTCGCA
>VXTR01000083.1 GCA_009837355.1 Chloroflexota bacterium
GGCCGGGGGTGGGATGGATTGCGGGGACATCGTTCAGATTCCTAGTACGGGCGGCTGACCAATTCAATCCAGCGGGCAGACAGCCATTGCCCTTGCAACCGAACCCACACGGTTCCATCTCGCTCTTGGCCGCTGTACTCACATTGTCCATACCACTGAACCGAAGCTCCAGACTGGCTAACCCGGTCGACACAAATTGAGCCGTCTAGCCTAGTGTTGTACCAACCATTATCCCAAGTCAGTACGGCAAGGAACGTCCCTTCGGGTGTAGGGGCCGGCGTCGGTGTAGGCACTGGCCGACTACGACCTTGGTATGGCCGCTCAATAAGGTCAACTTCCATTGCTTCTTGCCATTGACCGGAATAATGGACGTAGAACTTCCCGTTGAGATATTGACCTGGGAATTCGCAATCTTCGTACCAATCGATGTAGTCCCCATACGTGTCCCAAATTCTATCGATGCAAGGCTGTCCCGACTGGGTCACATTGTAACGGTACGTGCCACCGTCGCTCCAAGTCAGTAAAGCGAAATATCAGTCGGGATCAAGATAACGTAGGGTTGGGGTCGGCGACGGCTGGGGGGTCGCCGTTGGAATTCTCTTGCTCTGGCGATTGGCAAGCGAACTGAGGCGGGTGTGAATTTCGGCTATCGAAAGAGCGTAGCCCACGTTTTCCAAGTCGAGGCGGCGCCAGGTGTTCATGCCGATGATTTCACCATGGGAGGTAACCAAAGGGCCGCCGCTATTGCCGGGGTTTATTGCCGCGTCAGTTTTAATCCAATGCACACTGTCGATCAAAGCTTCCGCGGATGAGACTATGCCACTCGTAACGCTTAAGCCACCTCCTCCTTCGGGAAATCCAACCGCTAAAACCTCTGCCCCCAGGTGGATGTCCGTCGAGGTGGCAACTCCCTGACCTTCCCGGTTCAGATATGCAAGGCCGCTATCCCAAGTGGTCCGCCCGAAGTCGAAGTCATCCGGGCCTACGTCAAGCAGGGCCACATCAGCATATTCATCGATAGCGAGGACACTTACCCGGTTCAGAGGAGATACGCCATCCAATTCCACACTTACGCGGACGGTCCGGTTGGAGCCAACCACATGGGCGTTGGTGACTACATACCATTTTGACCGATCAGATGGGTCCTGGATAAAGAAACCAGTACCGTTTCCTTGCCAAGTCTCAATAAGGACCGTCCATGGTTTCAGTCGCCGGCTCCAATCAGCAACGGATGGCGTTGCAGTAGGCTGCGGAGTATCAGTGGGTCGTGGCGTCGCAGTTGGGGTCGGCGTAGGAGACGGTCGCGGCGTGGCTGTGAGTGCCGGGGTCGCGGTCGAGACAGGAGTTGTCGCGGGCACGGGGGTGCCTGTTGGAGCTTGGGCCATTGCCGTTTGTATCCCAGCCTGCACCTGTGACGAAACCCTAGCATCGAGGGTTGCGTCCAGGTTGTGGGTAGGGGTAGGCACCGGCGTTGGTACCGGGGCGGTACATGCCAGCGCAAGCAGCAGTGTAACTACTGCTATGTAGGCGGCGTTCATTAGTTCCCTGAAACCGCTGGATTCCGGCTTTCGCCGGAATGACGGTAGGGTATAAGGGAACAACGATGGGATATGCGGAAATGACGGGTAGGTGGCAACGTGCCTAGCCGTCGCGGGGTTTGCGGCCTTTGCGGGCGAGGAAGTCGGAGAAGCCTTCTTCTACGGACAGGCCCTTGAAGCGGCCGGTGCGGCCTTCGATTTCGTTGCGGTACTGCTCTTCGATGGGCAGGCCGGAGTGTTCCAGGAGCAACTGCTTGATGTTGGCCAATCCTTCAACGCGGTTGCGGGCGATGCCGGCGGCGATGTCCAGTGTGCGCTCCATCAGCTCTTCGGAGGGAACCAGGTGGTTGATGAGGCCGATGTGATAGGCCTCGTCGGCGAAAACCTCGCGTCCGCTGAGCAGCAGTTCTTTGGCGCGGTTGATGCCCACCAGGTGGGGGAGGCTCCAAGTGGCGTTCATCTGTCCGTAGTTGACCGCCAGGAAACGGAAGCTGGTCTTTTCGCAGCCGACGAGGAAGTCCAGGCTGGTGGCCAGCACGGTGCCGCCGCCGTAGCAGAGGCCGTTGACGGCACCGATGACGGGCTTGCTGCTGGTGTGGAGGTGCCAGGTGTATTCGGCGCGCTCGGCCTGGCCGGCTTCACGGTCTTCGGGGGACAGCTCGCGGTTTTCGTGGATGTCCGCGCCGGCGGAGAAAGCCCGCTCGCCGGCCCCGGTGATGATTACCGCGCCCACGCTGTCGTCGGCCTCGTAATCGGTGATGGCCTGGTCTAGCTCACGAACCAGCTGGAGGTTGAGGGCGTTGAGGACTTCGGGGCGGTTGAGGGTAACCACGCCGATGTGGGTTTCAACTTCGCTGCGTCCCATCATGGCGGGTCGGGCAACGGTTTCGGTGTTGATGCAGGAGTAAGTGGTGGCGACCATGTTCAGTTGCGTCCTTTTACGATGCGTCTTGTTTCCTACGATTCTTCGGATTCGCCGGCTAAAATTTCGGCCAGTTCGGACGTCAGGGGTACCCCGCGCTGGGCCAGCAGGCGCTGGATGCGCTCGCGTTCCGCTTTCCGACCTTCTGCCAGACCTTCCTGGCGGCCCTTTTCCCGGAATTCTTTGCGGACTGCTTCTCTGGCTGCAAAATACAATTTCATGCCTCCGTACATCAATGCCGCCGAAGGGAACAGCAGCAGCGTCGCCACTATTATAACGCCGTTGTCCCAGACGGTCATCCGGTGCAGATGGCCCAGCACTGGCAGCACATTACAGCTGACGCAGGCGCGCAGCAGGACGGCGAACAACATACTGGCGCTGATGGCTATAGAGCCGTCAAAGAAACGCCACCCGATCCGACTATTGTCTCCGTTATCGCCCATTACGCTAGCCGCCCAGGGGGCTGACGCCTTGCACGAGGCGAAGGATGTCCTGGGCGGTGAGCGCGATAACCAACGCAATTATCGCGATGAAGCCAATGAGGTGGACCAATCCTTCTTTATTGGACGGTACGCGCTTGCCGCCGCGTACCCACTCGATGGCGACGAAGAGCAGCCGTCCGCCGTCCAGCATGGGTATGGGCAGGATGTTGAGTATCGCCAGGTTGATGCTGAGGAGGATGGCAACAATCATCCAGCCCTGGAACCCGCCCTGGCGGGTGACTTCGCCGGTAATCTGGGCGATGCCGACGGGACCGCTGAGTTCGGGGCCGCGGCCGCCGCCGAACCAGCCGCGGACTTCGCGCCCGATGAGGGTCAGCATATCCCAGGTTTCGGTTACGCCGAGGCGCAAAGCTACCCATGGCGGCTCAGCACGGCGCTCTTCCTGCTGGCCGACCACGGTGAACTGGATGCCCACTGCGCCCTGGCCGGGCGGGGGATTCACCCGAGGCGTGAGTTGCGTAACCTGCTGCTGTCCTTCCCGGTCAATCACCCAGGTCATTTCCGAGCCGGCGGCCAACATGACTTCGCGGGGGAGGGCTTGCGGCGATTCCAGGGGCTGCTCCCCGATAGCCAGCACACGGTCGCCAGGCATTAAACCGGCGGCGGCGGCCGGCGAGTCGGGGGACACGTTGGTGACTTGCACCGTGCCGCCCACCAGTTCGGTGTGCGGGACCATAGCCATGATGGCGAAGGCCACAATGGGGAAGAGGGCGTTCATGGCGGAGCCGGCGGCGAGCACGATGGCCCGTTTGCCCACGCTACAGCGAGCGAGGCTCTGGGGCGCTGCGGGGTTGTTCTCCCCGGACAAACGCACGAACCCGCCCAGGGGCAGCCAGTTCAGCGAGTAAATCATATCGGCCAGCACGATGCGGTCGGGATGGACTTCCCTGACCCTGCCCTCGTGGCGCAGGAATTCGTCGCTGGCTACGTCGTCCAGGCTGCGGGGCCGGTCGGAGTCGGCGCCGCGAATCTCAACGTACCTGGCGGCCAGCTTGCCATCGTCGGCTTCACCGGACAGAATCCGCACCACCTGGCCAGGTTTGATCTCCGACAGAGAGCCGTTGAGGCATTGGGTGTCCGTGGTGACCAGGGTCTCGGTGCGTCCGGTGTAGATGCCGAAAGCACGGGGCGGATAGCCGACGCCGAACTCCAGGGTCTTGACGCCGAAAGCGCGGGCAGTCCAGAAATGTCCAAGCTCATGCACCACGACCAGGAGCACCAGCATCGGGAAAAAGGACGCGACGGCAATCAGCAGAGTGTCCATAGGGGTGGCCGTCAGGCAGCGGGAAGCCCGGCCAGTTCACGGGCGCGAAGGTTGGCCCATTGGTCGGCGGCCTGGATTGCGTCCAGGTCCGGCTCGGTGTCATTGCCATGTTCGGCCAGCACCTGTTCGACTACTCGGTGAATACCGGTGAATGGGATTTTGCCCTTCAGGAAAGCATCCACGGCGACCTCGTCGGCGGCGCTGAGGGCGGCCGGCGCGGTGCCACCGGCCTGGCCGGCGGAAATGGCGAGGTCAAAGCAGGGGTAGCGCTCGGGTTGCAGGGGTTCGAAGTCCAGAGACCAGGGCGCGCCGATGTCCAGACGAGGGATGTCGTCGTTGGCGAACCGCCTGGGATAGAACAGGGCGTATTGAATGGGCAGGCGCATACTGGGCGGACCCAGCTGGGCTTTCACGGAGCCGTCGTCGAACTCCACCATGGAGTGGATCGTGCTTTGCGGGTGCACCACCACGGCGATGTCCTGCCAGGAGACGGAGAAGAGCCAGTGGGATTCGATGACTTCAAAAGCCTTGTTCATCAGGGTGGCGGAGTCGATGGTGATCTTGTCGCCCATGCGCCAGGTGGGATGCTGGAGGGCCTGCTCCGGCGTAACGGAGTCCAACTCTTCCAGAGGGGTACGGCGGAACGGGCCACCGCTGGCGGTGATCATCAAGCGGCGGATGTGATTATCTTCACCTTGCAGGCACTGCCAGATGGCGCTGGGCTCGCTATCCACCGGCAGGATGACGCCGTCGCCTTCCGCTTCCGCCGCCTTAAGCATCTGGCCGGCCATTACGATGGGTTCCTTGTTGGACAGGGCGACCTGCTTGCCGGCCCGCAAGGCGCTGAGAGTGGGCCATAGCCCTACGGCGCCCATTAGCGCTACCATCACCTGGTCAACGTCCGGCAGCGTGGCCATTTCATCCATAGCCATCAGGCGCGTACCGGCCGGCGGGGAGGGCAGGTCGGCGTTGCACCACACGTAGCGGGGCTTGAACTCGGCAGCCTGTTCCAGCAGGAGGTCGACGTTGTTGCCGGCGGTCAGCCCGACTACTTCAAACTCCTGGGGAAAGGCTCTTACGATGTCCAGAGTTTGCCGGCCGATGGAGCCGGTGGAACCCAATATAACGATGCGTCGCATGAAAATAGCGCCCCGATCAGTTGGCGGCAGCGGAATATGCAGCCACGATGTACACCACAATGAATGAAGGCAGCAGGCTGTCCAGTCGGTCCAACATACCCCCGTGGCCCGGAAAGAGGTTGCCCGAATCCTTCGCCCCCGCCCAGCGTTTGACCTTTGATTCCAATAGGTCGCCCGCTGGCGACACTATACCTAAAATAACACCGATGGCGGCCGCTTGCCATAGTTGCAGCGTGAGCGGCGTCAGCATCGCCAGCGCGGCTGCTGCGACGGCAGCTCCGACCAGCCCGGCGGCTGCTCCTTCCCAGGTTTTGCCGGGGCTAACGTTGGGCGCCATGGGACGGCGACCAATGAGGCGTCCCACGGTGTAGGCGGAGGTGTCGGCAGCGTACACGGTGAGGATGGCGAGGAGCAGCCACCACAGGCCGAGGTTGGCGATTGCGCCGTCAACGTCCGGCATCGGCCCGATGCGCCGGATAGCGAGGGCGCAGGCCAGCCCGCCGCCGACGTACACCGGCGCGATGACCAAGTATGCCGCCGCCACAACCGGACGGCGTCCGCGCCAGGCGGCAATCATCCACAGGGCGGCGGCGATGCAGCCAGCTGCGCAGATGGCCGCCGCCGTTATTGCGAAATCGTCAGGGCTGGCCGCCAACTCGCCGGCCAGTACCAGCGCGACGGCCCAGACGGCGCCGAGGAGAGCGGGGAGCGCGGTCGGGGCAGCATCGGCGACGACTTCTTGCTGGGCGTTGACCGTGTCAGTTCCGTTGGGGGGATTCAGCCGGTAGGCTTCCCAGACACCGATGGCCGCGGCTGCGACAGCCAGCAGGGTGAGCCAGGGTGGACCGAACCAGATGGCCGCCAGGATGATGGGAACGCCGACCAGGGCGGTCAAGACCCGGTGAAGCAGCACGGGCTATGCCTCGTCGGAAAGGGGCGGCTTATCGAGAGCGCCAAATCGTCGGCGTCGTTGACGGTAGGCGTTCAGGGCGAGGTCCAGTTCGGCGGCGTCGAGGTCGGGCCAGAGGACGGGAGTGTGATAATACTCACTATAGGCGGCCTGCCAGAGCAGAAAGTTGCTGAGGCGCTGCTCGCCGCCGGTGCGTATGATGAGGTCGGGGTCGGGGCAGCCGTCGGTGTACAGGTAGCGGCTGAACAGAGCCTCGTCGAGTTGCTCGGCGGGCACACCGTCAGCCAGGATGCGTCGGACTGCTTGCAGGATTTCGTCGCGGCCGCCGTAGTTGAAGGCTATGTTGAGAGTGGCGGCGGTGTTGTCCCTGGTGATGTCCTGGGCTTTGGTGATGGCCCGTTGCAGTCCGGCTTCAAGGGGGGCCAGGTCGCCCAAGTGAACCAGCCGGATGCCGGCTTCATGGAGTTCCCGGGTTTGAGGCTCGATCTCCTCCGCCAGGATAGACATGAGAGCAGCCACCTCGTCGGAAGGACGGCGCCAGTTTTCGGTGGAAAAGGCGTAGAGAGTAACAACGGACACGCCGCGCTCGCTCAACGCTCCGACGACTCGGCGGATGTTGGCAACGCCTTTACGGTGGCCGGCGTGGCGCGGGAGCCGGCGTTGGGCGGCCCAGCGTCCGTTGCCGTCCATGATGACGGCAACGTGGGCAGGCACCGGGCCGGCCCGGTGGTCGGGTCCCGGGTGATGCGAGAAGCTATCGGCGGTGGGCAATGGATTGTCTGACGTACTTCGGCGCTGGCGTTGATAGGCGAAGGCTAGACTTCCATTATCTCGGCCTCTTTGGCCGCGGCGACTTCGTCGATGGACTTGACGTGAGCGTCGGTGGTTTTCTGCAGGGCATCCTGGCTGCGCCGGTTTTCGTCCTGGGAGATTTCCTTGTCGCGCTCCATTTTGCGCAGCGAATCCACACCGTCGCGGCGGACGTTGCGCACTGCGACCTTGCTGTCCTCCGCTTTGCGCTTCAGGAGCCGGACCATTTCCTGGCGTCGCTCCTGAGTAAGGGGTGGAATGGGAACGGTAATCACGTTGCCGTCGTTGGAAGGGTTGAAGCCCATCTCGGATTGGGTGAGGCTGCGCTCAATGTCGCGGAGGGCCTGCTTGTCCCAGGGCTGGACCATGATGGCGCGGGCGTCGGGGGCGGAGATGGAGGCAATCTGCTTGAGCGGTGTGGGGGAGCCATAGTAATCGACGGGCAGATCCTCGATGAGGGCCGGCGTGGCACGACCGGTGCGCAGGGTGCTGATGTCCCGGCGCATGGCTTCGATGGACTGGCCCATTCTGTATTCGGCATCGGCCAGCACGTCCTCGATAGTACGCTCGTCCTGGCCGTCGTTGTCCCTGCCTCGGCGTGTTGTCATTTTAGTCCCCTCCTTTACCGTTTTGCTGGCCGTCGTCGATGGTGGTGCCAACCTCATCACCTTGCAGGATGCGACTCATGGCACCCTGGTCGAATATATCAAAAACGATGATGGGCATCTGGTTGTCCATGCACAGGGTCATAGCGGTGGAGTCCATCACTTCCAGGCGGCGGTTCACCGCTTCCAGGTACTCCAGGTTGCCGAAGCGCACTGCCTGGGGGTTGGTGCGAGGGTCGGAATCGTACACGCCGTCCACGCCGTTCTTGGCCATGAGCAGTACTTCGGCGCCGATTTCCAACGCCCTCAGAGCGGAGGCAGTGTCGGTGGACATATAGGGATTGCCGGCGCCGGCGCAGAAGAGGACGACGCGGCCTTTTTCCAGATGGCGGATGGCGCGGCGGCGAATGTAGGGCTCAGCCACGGCCTGAATGGGCAGGGCCGATTGGGTTCGAGTGGTGACGCCGCGGCGTTCCAAGGCATCCTGGAGGGCCAGCCCGTTGATGATGGTGGCGACCATTCCCGCGTAGTCGGCGGCGGAGCGTTCCATTCCCTGACGTTCAGCGGTAGCGCCGCGCCAGATGTTGCCTCCGCCGACTACGACGGCCACTTCCACGCCGCGGGTCTGGGTGTCCATAATCTGGTCGGCGATATAGGCGACGGCTTCGGGGTCAATGGTTTCCGGGCCAGCGCCCTGGAGGGATTCTCCGCTGATTTTCAGCAGGACACGGCCATAGACGGATGCTTCCCCGGCGCTGTCGGTAACCATCTTTCTGACCAGGGTATGGCTGGGGCAGACTCAACCGACGGGTGGAGAATCCGCGGCCGGCGGATTATTCTCCCAGGGCGAGACGGCTGAAGTGGACCACGCGAACGTTCTCGCCGGTCTGTGCGGCGGTTTCGCGGACCAGGTCGGCCAGAGTGCGGGAACCGTCCTTGATGAAGGGCTGCTGCAACAGGCACACCTGGGCTGCGGGACGGTCGTCGCCGTCTTCCTTGTCGTCTTCGCTGAGGTACACGGGCGACATTGCCGCGACCTGCATGGCGATGTCGTGGGCCAAGGCGCGGAACTCGTCGGTACGGGCGACGAAGTCGGTTTCGCAGCCGAGCTGCACCAGAGCTCCGACCCGGCCGCCGGTGTGGATGTAGGACTCGATCAAACCGTGGGACGTTTCGCGGTCGGCACGCTTGGCGGCCTGCTCGAAACCTTTCTGGCGCAGGGCCTCGGCCGCTTTGTCGAGGTCACCGGAGGTGTCTTCCAAGGCTTTTTTGCAGTCGCTGATTCCGGCGCCGGTCTGCTCGCGCAGGGTTCTGATTAGTTCAACTGTAACGGCAGGCAAAGTGAGTGTCTCCTGGCAAGGTAATCCGGTGTGGTTTATGGCAGCGCTGGGCTATTCGAGAGGGCGAGCGGACATCATTTGTCCCAGCTCTTCCAGGGTAACGGTGCTGCTGAAGGGCGCTGAGCCCTCTGCGGGAGCGTCGGCGTCGGCGTCCGGTTCGGCGGCGGCGACCATCATGGCTTCGCGCTGGGCCGAGCCTTCCTCGATGGCGGCGGCCATGCGGCCAGTGATGAGGCGGATGGAGCGAACGGCGTCATCGTTGCCCGGGACGGCGTGGGTAACCTGGCCCGGATCGCAGTCGGTGTCCACGATGGCGAAGATGGGTATGTTGAGGCGCCGGGCTTCGGCGATGCAGATGTCTTCCTTGCCGATGTCGATGACGAACAGGGCGGAGGGCAGCCGGTCCATGTTGCGCAGGCCGGTGAAATACTTTTCCAGCTTGTTGAGCGTATGGGTGAGGCTGACGATTTCCTTCTTGGGCAGACGGGCCAGGTAGCCGGAATCGCGCTGCTCCTGCAACCGCTTCATGTGGTCGATGCGGCCCTTGATGGTCTGGAAGTTGGTGAGGGTGCCGCCGAGCCAGCGCTGGTTGACGTACCACTGCCCGGTGCGCTCGGCTTCGGAAGCGATGACGTCCTGGGCCTGCTTCTTGGTGCCCACGAACAGCACCTTGCCGCCGGAAGCCGACAACTCCACCATGGCCTTGTAAGCGTCGTTAATCAGGCCCATGGTCTGCTGGAGGTCGATGATGTGGATGCCGTTGCGCTGGGTGAAGATGTAGCGGCGCATCCGGGGGTTCCAGCGTCGGGTCTGGTGGCCGAAGTGGACGCCGGCCTCCAAGAGCGATTTCATCGTAATGGGTTCCAAAGCGAGCGTCGGGTCGGCGACGGGGGGCGTCGCAGTCGCTACCGGCTGTTCCGGGGCTTGTACCATAAGCTGTCCTGCCTCACGTTCGGGTTGGCGTAAAATGCCAGCAGAGTATAGCATAGGGGTGATAAGGCGGCAAACGCCGCGCGAGCCACCGGAGTTGCGAAAATGCCTGCGTCGTTAGTCCTGACCAACGCCAACCTGATTGACTGCGTGAACCCCGGCGTCGCCGGCGACGCAACGGTGGTTATTGAAGATGGCCGTATTGTTGAGATTGGAGCGGGACGGGTTGGAAGCACCGGCAGTTTGGAGGTAATTGACCTGGCGGGGGCTTTTCTCCTGCCCGGCCTGTGGGATGTGCATATCCATCCCGAGTATCCGGTGCCGCCCGGGATGACGGTGGCGCAGGAAACGGCCAATTTTGGACGGACGCTGTCCCTGGCGATGACGGAGGCCGGAGTAACCGGCGTGCGCTGCGCCGGCGCGGCGCACTTCATGGACGTGGCGTGGAAGCGGGTATTTGACGCCGGCGACGTGGTTGGGCCGCGAGTGTTTGCCTCCGGGTATTTTTTGACCACCACGGGCGGACACTTTCTGACTTCTGGGCAGGCGCGGGAGTGCGACGGGCCCTACGGGTTTGTGCAGGCTATCCGGGAGCAGATGAAGGGCGGAGTTGACCACATCAAGCTGAACCTGACCGGCGGTATCATGGGGCCGGACTGGGACCGGCACTGGCACTCGTTCCTGCTGGAGGAGGAGTTATCCGCGGCCTTTGCCATCTGCCGGCAGCGGGAGTTTCCGGTGATGGCTCACGCGGCGAATCCCGATGCGGTGAAGTCGGCGTTGCGGCTGGGAGCGCACAGCGTGGAACACGGCTACATCATGGACGAGCAGTGCATCGGGACGCTGGCCGAATCGCCGACGTGGTACGTGCCGACGCTGGCGATTTCGCACCTGACCGAGGGGCAGGCGCAGAACGAATACGAAAAGCGGTGGCTGGCAGAGCGCAACATCGCCATGGAGCTGCAATGCCGGGCCGATGCCGCTGCCGATGAGCACGCCCATTGGTTCAAGCGCGCCCTGGACTCCGGGGCGAAGATGGCGCTGGGGTCGGACATCCGCCCGCTGAAGGACGCGGCGCTGCTGGAGATGGGGCTATGGGTGCGGGACGGGGCGACGACGTGGCAGACCTTGCAGGCGGCGACTTGTCACGCGGCCGAGCTGTGCGGAGTGGGCAGTAAGCTGGGGACGGTTGAGGCCGGGAAGCTGGCCGATCTCATCGTGGTGGGAGACAATCCGCTGGAGGACATCAGCAACCTGCGGCAGTTGCAGTTGGTTATCAAGGATGGGCGGGTTGTGTCGGATAAGCGTTAGCGGTTAGGTATCGGTTCGATCCATTGCAGCCGGATGCGCAGGTCATCCGGTAGATCGCGGGGCGGCCGGCGCTGTTCGCTGCCCGGTTTCTTTCCTGGAAGGCTGCCAGGGTTCGACCAGAGGGGTAACGTCCACGGGCTCCAGGCGATAGACCTTGCCGTACTGCGCGGCGGTTTCCAGGTCCTCGGCCTCCAGGGCCTTGCGGACTTCTTTCATCCGCGCGCTGTCTTGGGGGCTTACTCCGGCGGCCCATACTGAGCCGATGCCGTTGAGCTCGGTCTGCATCTCTACAGCGTAGCCGTTTGCCTCCTGCATCCGGGTGCGGTATCGCTCATAGCTCGGGAACGTTTTGTGTCCCTCTGGCACAATGTGCAGGGGGATCACTCGATACAAGTCGCCTTGGGAAGCGGCCACGTCCAGATAGCCATGGTCAATGGCATCCCGAAAGTCCTCAATCCGGTCCAGGTCGAATACCAGAATATACGGAAAAGGACATTCGTTAGGGTCAGGGATGCGCATCTCCATGTTCAAGGCGTATTCCTTGTAGTAAATCACCCGGGAAAAATACTCAAACTCGGTAAAGTTCATGCGCGCCTCCGGGTCCTCAAGTCGGGTTCCCAGCGGTCAAGGCCGGGGTAGTAGGCGGTAATCACCAGCGCGTCTCCGGTGGCGGAGTGGAAGCCCCATATTACGTGAATCGGCGTTCCGCTGCGGTCATGTTGCAATGATAACACGGCTGGGCGCTGGCCTTGTTCATCGTACAATTCTACAGTCGTGGCCGCGGCGATGTCATGAATCAGGTCAGCATTTTCGAGGCCACGCTGGTCGCGCCGTAAACCGCCATGCCCACTAGGAATCCAACGGCCGGCGGCGACCAATGCCTGGATTTGTTCCAGCAGGGTTGGCACTGGTTCGCCGGCGGGGTTTGGCTTACAGGATTGCTACGGGGTTGACGGGGGAGCCGGTACCGCCTACTACTCGGAGGGGGTTGATGGTTAACATGAACTCCCAGCGGCCGGCGGCGGCGCAGGCTTCGGCCAGGGGCTGCAGCAGGGCGTTGTCGAGGAGGCCGATGCCGTAGGCGAAGATGCTGCCGTGGACGGACCAGGGCAGGTCGTAGCCGTTGGGGGTGTGGTCCATCATGTCCCACACCAGGACGCAGCAGTCGCTCTGGCGGATGAACTTGAGGCAGGAGGCGTGGAGGCCGGGGCGGAGGGTTGAGTCGCTGCCCCACAGCGGGTTGCCGTCGGCGTTCCACTTCTCGCGGCCGCCGTACACCACCAGGGCGTCGCCGGGCTCCATCTGCACGCCCTGGGAGTCGCAGACTTCCTGCAATTCCCAACCGTGGATGGGCGTTTCCTGGGTAACGTAGTCGGTGCCCCGATAGCGCGGCACGTCGAGCAGCACGCCACGAGTGATGATGCCCTCCTTCCAGTGTTCCACGGAGCCGTACTTGGCGCCGTCGAACTGAATCATCTCGTTGGGGTCTTTGCCGTTCCACATGCCGTTGTGGTCCCAGACGTGGCAGAGGGCGTCCAGGTGGGTGGTGGCGGTGCCGTGGTAGGAGACGCCGTAGTAGTCGGTGGACATACCGCCGCCCGGCTCGCGGGGGCCTTTGCGCATATAGTGGATAGCCGGAGTGGGATTGTTGGGCGCGGGGGTTACGGGGAACTCGCGGCTGAGGGAAATCGCCTGGCCGCTCTTGACCAAGCCGGCGGCGCGGAGGCGCTTGGAGTCGTCAACAAGGTTGACCGCGCCTTTCTGGTCATCGGGACCCCAACGGCCCCAGTTCACATCATCCTTCAGGTAGCCCAGGACTTCTTCCTTGCTGGGAACTTGATTGGTGGTCATTGTGGTCCCTCCGGTCAGGTTTCAGCGTGCGTCATTCCAGTCCTGGCCGTGGTAACAGGCTTGCCAGAACTGGTACTCGTAGCGCAGGGTGGTGCGGAAGATGCGTTCGAGGTTGGCGGCTTTGGCGGCGTCAGCGCGCTGGCCGGCTGAGTTGAGACGGTCAGCGAACCAGTCCACCAAGTCGCCGAGAACGGCGGGGCTGTGAATGTCGATCCAGCCCTGATAGACGGCGTTGTTGGGCTGAGCTCCGGAGTTGATAAGCCGGGAGGCCCAGTCCAGGTAGGTGCCTTCGGTTACGTAGAACAGGGCCAGCACGTCGTCAATGTCGCCCTCAAAGGCGGTGCGAACCATGAAGTCGCCAAAGGCCTGGGTAACCGGGTTGGCCTCGGTTTCCAAGTATTGCTCCACGGTTACGCCGAGGTCGTGGAAGCCGTTGAGGAACAGGTCGTTTTCGGCGGAGAGGAAGTTGGCGAGGAAGCCGTTGAGAATCTTGCCAGCCTCGTAGTCGGGGGCGGCTTTGGCGATGGCGAGGGAGGTGAGCTTGACCAGGTCTTTGCAGAAGACGTAATCCTGCCGGAAATAGCTGCGGAACTTGTTGATGTCCAGGCTCCCGTCGCCCATCTCGGTGACGAAGGGGTGGGTGACCATGGCCTCCCATTGGGAGTGGTACTTGGCGCGGAGGTCGTCGGTGAACGGCATATTTGCTCCTGCTGCTGACGCTACACTGATTCGGCGAGGCAGCCGAAGAAACGATCCAACATTCCCTTGGCGACGGAACCCATCATGCGCTGGCCGACGCGGGCGACGGCGCCGCCCACCTGGCTGTCGGCGTCCACGTGGACGGTGGTAGCACCGCCGTCGTCAGTGGGGGTGAGGGTAATGGTGGACACGCCGCTGGCGAAGCCGAGGTTGCCCGACCCCTCGATGGCCATCTTGTAGGAATGGGGCGGGTTGAGGTCGGAGAGGGACACGGTAGCGGTGTATTGGCCGCTGACGGGGCCGACGCGGATGTTGACGGCGGCGCGGTAGCGGTCGGGGCCATCGGGTTCGATGCTCCGGCAGCCGGGGATGCAGCCGGCGAGCACGTCGGGGTTCATCAGGGCGTCCCAGACGGCCTGGGGGGGTTTGGGGAAGTGGTAGTCGCCGGATAGTTCCATAGTGGGGGGATTATAGCAGGGATGCAGGCTAGTCCAGCCCGACGCGGCGGAGGGTGTAGGCGTCGCCGGCCATAATGTCGGCAATTCTGGGCGGCAGGCTGCGGAAATCATCGGTGGCCGCCGAAATCAGTCTTCCGGTGAGAGCTCCGCTTTCGGCTGAGGCCAGCCAGACGGCGAGCTCGGCGCACTCGTCGATGGACGCGCCACCGCCGGAGGTTACTCGCAGGCCGAGTTGGTGGATGAAATCCGCTCCGGCCTGGCCGGCCTGCTCGGTCATCTGGTCCCACATACTGGTATGGACCGAGCCGGGGCCGAGGGCGTTGACCGTGATGCCGCTGCCATCCAGTTCCTGAGCCAGCACTTCGGTGAGGCGCACGACTGCGGCCTTGCTGGAGCAGTAGGCGGACATATTGCTCCACGCGTTGGCCGCCCCCGCGCCGGACAGGTTGATTATCTTGCCGCTGGTCTGCTCCAGCATAACGGGGATGACGGCGCGGCACACGAGGAAGGTTCCGGTGAGGTTGACGGTTACGGTGCTTATCCAGTCAGCAATGTCGTTGCCTTGCAAGGGACCGATGGGACCGGAGATACCGGCGTTGTTAACCAGCACGTCAATGCGGCCGAATTTATCGAGCGCGCTGCGGGCCAGGCGTTCCGCGTCTTCCTGGCTGGTAACGTCGGTGGGGACGGCGATGGCTTCGGCGCCCAATTCGGAGGCGGCGCTGACGGCCTCCTGCAGCTCGGATTGGCTGCGGGCGGCCAGCGCGAGCTTTGCGCCCTGGCGGGCGTAGGCCAGAGCGATGGCGCGTCCGATGCCGCGTCCGGCGCCGGTGATGATTGCTACTTGGCTATCGAGTTTCATGGCGTAACCTCACTACGAGTTCTGACTGGTACTCAGTCAACACTGGAATAGGAATTCAGCTTACCCACGACAGGGTCCAGGTGTAATGTGACCTTTTGGCAATTGTCCAATGACCGTCCGGAATGAATTGCGGCGGGTTGAAGAGTGCACGAATATGCAGGTCGCGAATCGAAGGGCGTCCCAGCCGATCCCACTCATCAAGAAGCTCAATCAGCCGGTTATAAGCCGTGTCGTCTCTCCCATAAACCGCCACCCGTTCGGGATGCGCGTTCGATAGTACGGCGGCGCTGGTGCTGTCGAGGTCAACCAGGCAATAGCCGAAGCCTTGGAAAAGGGCTTTCTCAGATGATGAAATAACCATGAAGGTTCCTGGGTGAGCCGTAAGGGACATATAGAGGCCGGAGAATATGTCCTGGGGATAAAATTGTCCTTCCAGTGAGCGCCCGGCTTCGAGGAGCCTGGCATCCTGGGCAAACAGGCGGTTCAAATCCCGGCGGAAAGATTGGTCGTCCCACTCCAGTCCGATGGTCATTTGCTGGGAGTCGCCGGTAGGATCGCCAATTGGGAAGTAGCCTTCGGTTCTTTGCCACATCCCGCGCATCGGGATGAACGTGCATGGGGATGCCGACAAACTGCTGAGTTCACCGTCTCGCTTTTCAAGCGCAACGCTCAGAGTAAATCCTTTGAACCATAGGGGGACGACCATGATGCCGCCATTCTTCAGCTGGTCAACCCAATGTGGCGAAACATCCTGCGCGCCTACGGTGACAATAATCCGATCGTAAGGCTGCTCTGCCGGGAATCCTTCGAATCCGTCCCCACAGACACACTTGACATTGTCGTACGCGGCATTGGACAGGTTCACGGCGGCCTCGTCCACGATGTCTCGGTCGATGTCCACGGTGACGACGCTGCCGCTTTCGCCGACCATGTGGGACAAGATAGCGGCGTTGTAGCCTGTACCGGCGCCTATTTCCAGTACGCGAGAGCCGGGCTGCACATTCAACTGCTCAACCATGATAGCCATCATTGTGGGTTGAGATGAAGAACTGGTCGGTATTTCCGCATCCCAACGAGTAAAAACCGGCTGGTCAGAGTAGGCGGTAGCGACATCGACCTTCGGGACAAACAAGTGCCGTGGCACTTGTTCGAAGGCTTGCCGCACCGCCCGGCTCGTGATAGCGCCCCGGTCAACGAGGTCTTGAACGAGTGCGTTGCGTAAATGGTCAGCCGGAGCCATCCGTCATCACCGCTGGTCGGCGAGGAGCAGGGCGTTGAGGAGAACCTGGGCGCCGTTGGCGCAGTCTTGTGGGGTGGTGTACTCGGCCGGGGCGTGGCTGATGCCGCCGACGCTGGGGACGAATATCATGGCGGCCGGGGTGATGGCGGCGATGGCCTGGGCGTCGTGGCCGGCGCCGCTGGGGAGGCTGACGTGGGCGAGGCCGGAGGCTTCAGCGGCGTCGGCGGCCAACTGCTGCATATTGGCGGAGATGGGCACGGCCGGCGTGTTGCGCTGGGCGGTGACGGCGATGGCGACGTTCTCGGCGTGGGCGACCTCCTCGGCGGTGCGACGCAGTTCCACCTCGGCGGCGGCGAGGGATTCCATGCGCTCGTCGCGGAACTCGACGCCCATCTGGACGCGACCCGGTATGACGTTGCCGGCGTTGGGGTGCACGTCCATGCTGCCCACGGTACCGACGCGGCAGACTTCCATTGCGCCGGCGATGCGGCGCACGGCGAGGGCGATTTGCGCGGCGGAGGACATGGCGTCCCGGCGGAGGGCCATGGGCGTGGTGCCGGCGTGGTTGGCCTCGCCGACGATGTCAACGTGATAGACGGAGCGGCCAGTGATGCCGGTAACGATGCCGATGGGATAGCCGCCGCGGTGGAGGGTCGGCCCCTGCTCGATGTGGAGTTCCAGGTAGCAGGCCAGTTCGTCGGGTCGGCGGCGGGCCTCGGCGATGCGGGAGATGTTGCCGCCGATGTCGGGCAGGCGGGACGTGAGGGTTGCACCGTCGTCGTGGACGGCGGCAAAGTCCTCGGCTTCCCAGAGGCCGGCGATGGCGCGGCTGCCCAGGAGCCAGCGGTGAAAGCCGGTGCCTTCCTCGTTGGTGAACACGACGACTTCCAGGGGATGGCGGGTGGCATGGTCGGCGTCGGCGAGGGCCTGGACGACTTCGATGGCAGCGATGACGCCCAGGGCGCCGTCGTACTGGCCGCCGGAGGGGACGGTGTCGGTGTGGGAGCCGAGCATGATGGCAGGCAGGGTCGGGCCGTTGCCGCTGCTATCGCCTTCCTTGCGGCCGATGACGTTGCCGCCGGCGTCGATGCGGACGGACATGCCGGCGGCTTGCATGAGTTCCATCACGTAGTCTCGGCCCGCCACGTCAAACTGCGAAAAGGCGACGCGCTGCATCCCGAACTCGTCCTGGCCGATTTGACCCAGGGCGGCCAGGTTGTCGTTCAAGCGGGTTGAGTTAATGGCAACGCTGGGCATACTTGCTCTCTCCAATGAAATTCAATCTCTGTTGCTAACCGTTTCAACTGTCCAAATCTCTCCTGCTGAATATCGCCAACGTCACCCAGCAGAACAACCCGGCGTACGCCAGCAGGGCTGGGAGGAAGACTATCGCTTTTGGTTCGTCGTTGCCCAGCAAGCCACTGCTCACACCCTGCAACGTCCAGCGCAAGTAATCGACCAGCTCAATATCCCAAATGAGACCCGCAAGCAGTCCGAGCAGCCGATAGCCAATCGTTTCAGCGACAATCAGACCGATGCCGACGCCCACACCGAAGGCCGTTGACCTGCCGATGACACAGAGCAACGTTCCCAAAGCGAGGTAGGCAACCGCCACGGGCCATGCGCTGGCGAATTTTAATCCGGCATCGCCCCATCCCTCGGGAAAGCCGGGTGATTGCTGGATTATTCCCTCCGCCCCGTTTTCCCCTGCTACCAGGCCCACCAACGCCGCCAGGCACCAGGCAACGATCCAGATTACCACCAGAACGACCGCGCCCAACAGTATCTTGAGCAGAATCAGTCGACTTGCCGGCATACCGCGGGCCAGCGAAGCGCGCCAAGTTCCCCAACCGAATTCTCCTCCGAAAATGAAGCCCGCCAGGATGACGCCAAGGAACGGCGCCAGCGTTGACAACACGTCGAATACAACGTGAGGAAAACCATACGCCGGCATCGTTTCGCCAACGGCAGGAACGAATCGCATCCCGACTGCAATCGCCAGAGCGCCAACGACGAACAGCCCGAGGATACCAACGATGGCCCAGAACCCGACGCGCCGGGAGAGGCGGAACCATTCCCAACGCAGGGCGACGATGACAGGATTGATGTTAGTCATTCGTTTTCACCTCCCGACTCGCCGGTAACTGCCATGAAGCCGGCCTCCAGTGAGCCAACGGTGGGGCGGAGCTCGGCGACATAGATGCCGGCGTTGGCCAAGTCGCGGGTGATTTCCCATTCCCGGCCCGGCGTTGCGGCGACATTCAGGCCATCCTCGGATTGGTCGAGCAACTCCCAACCGGCCTCACTGAGGAGGTTGGCGGCCTGGTCGTCATCGGTGGTGCGGATATGGACGCGCCCATTTGAGGACGTTGTGCCCATCCCGGACACGGGGCCGGAGTAGAGCAGCTTGCCTCGCGCCATGACGCCGACGCAGTCACAGACCTGTTCAACCTCGTTGAGGAGGTGGCTGGCGAGGATGATGGTGCGGGGTTGGCCGTTGCGCGTTGAGTCTGCGGCAGCCAAGTCGCGAATGAGCTCGCGGACTTCCACGATGCCGGAAGGGTCCAGGCCGTTGGTCGGCTCGTCGAGAATGAGGAGGGACGGATTGCCGAGGAGAGTGGCGGCGATGCCCAAGCGCTGTTTCATTCCGGTGGAGCAGGCCCGGAACTTGCGCGTCGCCGCGTCGCCGTCGAGGTTGACAGTATCAAGCAGTTCTTCAATCTCGTCGTCGCCGCCGTGGGAAGCGTAGATACCCTGCAAGCATCGCAGGTTGTCTCGGCAGGACAGGTAGGGCCAGAAGGTGGGGCGTTCGATGAGAGCGCCGACGTGTCTGAGAGCGGCGCGCTGGCCGGCGGCGCCGGTTTCGCCCAGCAAGGTTATCGCGCCGGCGGTGGGGTTCAGGAAGCCGGCCAGCATGGAGAGCAGGGTGGTCTTGCCGGAACCGTTGGGGCCGAGGAGGCCGTACACGCCGCCGGCCGGGATGTTCAGCGTAACGTCGTCAACGGCGCGCACCCTACCGAAACGCTTGGAGAGGCCGGATACGGTTACGGCGGGGGATTGGTTATTTTCCGGTGTTGTATTGGTCATGCCAGCACGTCATAGTCGTAGCCAGTGTTGTTGAGCGCGCCCTCGGCGAATCGTGAAAGGCGCAGGGGGGATATGTCCATAGTAACAGCCTCGCCGTTGGCAATCAGCTCGGCCATCAGCAGGCCGACCATGGGGGAGAGCTTGAAGCCGTGTCCGCTGAAGCCGGTGCACAGATACAGGCCATCCACGCCGTCAACCCGGTCGATGATGGGGTGTGAATCGGGGGTGTTGGTGTAGAGTCCGGCGTATCCGGCGGCGAGTTCAGCGTCGGCCATGGGCGGGATGCGGCGGGCCAATCGCTGCCAGACGTCCTGTATGAAGGATGGGCTGGCGCGTTGGGCGAAAACGTCGGGGTCGTGCACCACGTCGGAATGATTGCCGTTTCCCACCAGGGTCAACTCCCGGCCCTCCGGGCGGAAGTAGATGCGGTTGCTGATGTCAGCGCCACCCGGATGGTAAGGCACTGCGTCCAGCGGGCGGCGGAAGTGTAACACCTCGTGCCGGGTGGCGACCAACGGCGCGTCGATGTCGTGGGACTGCAGGAAGGCGGGCGACCAAGGCCCGGTGGCGACGACCGCGAGGGGGGTTTCAATGCGAGCGCCGGCGGCGGTGTTGACGGCGGTAACCCTACTGCCGTCGGCGCCGGTTTCGATGGCGGCGGCGGGGGTTTGCAGCCGGATGCTGACTCCCTCAGCGCGGGCTCGGGTTGCGTAGGCGTAAGCGGTGGCGGATGCGTCGGCGTGGCCGGAGTAGGGTTCGTAGGCGATGGCGGCGGCGTCGGAAACGGCAAACCCGGGCGCCAATCCGGCGGCGTCCGTCGGGCTGATGATGTCGGTGATTACGCCCACGGACTGCTGGATGGCGATGTTGACTCGGAAAGCGTCCACGTCGTCCGGGCCGGCGAACACCAGGTAGCCGGTTGGAACGTAGCCGCAATCGCCGCCGATGATGTCGGCGAAATTGCGGTAGATGTGCAGGCTGCGCCAAGCCATCTCAGCGTTGACGGCGGTGGAGTAGTAGTGCATACGGATGGCGGCGCTGCTGCGTCCGGTGGAGCCGCTGCCCAGCGTGTCGCGCTCCAGCAAGACGATGCGCCGCAGGCCGTGGGTGTTGGCGGTGATTGCCAGGTTGCAGGCGATACTGCAGCCCATGACGCCGCCGCCGATGATGACGACGTCGGCGGTTTCGGTAGCGTTGGTCATAGGTTCTGCCGGCCTAATTGCGCTCTCGGGAGCGGCGCACCTGGAAAGTGGTTCCGCGCTGTTTACGCATCCAGCGCAGGAACGAGGCCACCCTGGGGTTGGCCCGCAGGAGTTCCACGCTGTACAGTTCCTCGGCGAGGGTGGTTACCGAAAACATGGCGTGAACCTGACGGTGGCAAGTCGGGCAGAGCCAGGCGGTGGGCCCGTGATTGCCGCCGCGGGCGCGGGGCACCAGGTGATGCACGGTAGAACGCTCGACGATACGTTCACACAGTGCACACGTACCGTCGTCCGGAAGATTGCGCCGGTCGCCACTCTGGCCATGCCCCCGTCGGATGCCGTTGGCTACACCGGAACCGGAGGGAGGAGACAGCGACGCGCTGCGAGTTCCGCGGGAGCGGGTGCGTCCGTGTCGTTTAGCCATCGGAGCCGGAGGTGTCCAGGAACCGCCAGCCGGGGAGGTCGACCTGCCATTGGGCATCTTCGTACAGCATGGGAATCATGAGGCCGGACATCAGCCGGCTGCTTTGCACTACAGTCTCATCGGTAACGCCGAAGGGAAGGAAGACGAAAGCGTGCTCATCGTCGACGTAGCGAGTTGGCGCGGCGGCCAAGTCGGACAGGTCTTCCAGCGGCCAGAGACGCAGGACGGTGGTGCGGAAATCGTCGAGCAACGACATCCGCATGGGGTGATTGGAGTCGTAGGCGGCCCGGTAGGCAACCTGCATATCAATGCTGTTGCGGGTGGCCCAGACACCCATGCGCATCCCGCGAGTTTCCTTGGAAAGCATGGCCCAGGCCAGGTCCATATCGCCGTCGCGGATTGACTCGGCAAAGAGCCCGGCGCGTTGGCCGACTTCGTCGGGTTCCTGACTGCGCCGCTGTCCCGGCATTCGCATGTTGGCCGCCATGGTTCCGGGCAGTAGTGGCGCGGTTCGGCGCTCCCCGGAGACTGCTTACATTCTAGGGTTTGGAGGGCGCAGTAGCAAACGGGCGTATGGTGAATTCAGGCTGGGGTTACGGCATCGCCAACGCGCACGGCGCCAGCTTTCTCGACGATGCCGTACACGCCGAAGTAGGCGGCCAAGGCGTTGGGGCGATAACCCAGGATGGACTTCACGGCGTCGGTGTCGGTCTCTCCGGTAATGGGGTCCTGGTTGACGATGGCGCAGCGGGGGTCGGGGGCCAGCACGCGGATTACGGCATCGCCGAGGGTGAGGGTGCGGTTCATCCAGCCGTCTTCCTGATGGGGCTGGCAGCCGTCCAGCAGGAGGGTGGGACGAAAGCGGTCGGTGGCGAGGCAGTCGTCGTCGGACATACCCATTTCGGATGACAGGCGTTCGACTGACGCCCGGGACAGGATAGAAACGGGGAATTCGTCGAACACCTGGCAGGGAAGGTCGGACATCATCAACTTTACGGGCTGGCCGCAGAACTCGCTCAACGCATCAGCCCAGTCGCCCAGCAGGGCCCGGCCGCGCACTCGGCGGCCCCACACGATGGTCCAGGCCGGGGCGTCCAGTTCGGGGCTGCTTTCCAGCGCGGCGCCGTCGGGGAAGCGGATGCCCAGGCGTTCCGCTTCAGCATTCCAGGATGCCGTCAACTGGGCCAGCTTGCCCACCTGGCGACGGGTCAGGAGCCGGCCCTGGCCGTTGACCAGGTAGAAGTGCCGGTCATCAAGGATTCCGCCCAACTCGAGGTTGACGGATTGCAGGGGAACCAGCGCCATGGACTTGACGGGGGCGATGTTGATTTCGGCGACGGTAATCATTTTTTAATCAGCCCCAGTATAGTGGGGGGCGATCCTCGAGACCATCGGGCGAGGGGTAAATCCCGGTTATCATTTCAAACCTTTTGGCTAAGTACGTGTATCCGCCTAGTCCGGCAAGGAACATCGCATCTAATGCCCATTCAAACCTGAATGCCTCGAACTTACTTAGTTGCAACTCAGCGGGAGTGGCCCAGATGATGGCCCTTCCAGTAACTTCATCATGCTCTGCGTCGCGCGCGTAGGGGTCGGATGACATACCGATGTAACCGTCGTCGCAAAAGTACACGAACCAGGAGCGACCTTCCGGCAACGATTGCAAAAAGCCGTAGCAATCACTGCACTGGTCGCAGTCCCAGCTCTTGGATCCTTTCCCCCTGCAATCACGGTCTGGGCATTCTCCACGACAATCCTGACAGGTAAGATAACCTGCGCCCTTATTCCTCCCGCAAAGCAGGCACATATTCAACATCTTAGGATCCATCAGATCGCGCAGTCGTTCTATGTTGTTGGTACTCATTTTTGAACCCCGAAGGACATAGGATGTTACGGGGAGTGGATTCCGGCTTTCGCCGGAATGACGGTGGCGGGTGGAATGGCGGTTTGGTTGGCTTTGGTTGGTGTCACTATTCCAGGGAGAGGAACTCCTGGACCAGGTTACGCTGGGCGGTGCGGTCGTAGGTTTGGTAGAGGAGGGCGGCGTTGCGGGCGGCGTCGCCGCCGAAGTAGCGTTCGTAGAGGGTTTGCCGGCCGCCAAACGCGCTGCACGACACGTCCCAGGCGAGGCGGAAGAGGCGGATGCGTTCTTCGGCGGTGGCCGTGTCGGTGTCCATGTAGCGGTGAATGTCCTCGGCGAGAGGGCCGTTGAGGTCGGCCTCGGCGGGCAGGGCCATTAGGCTGCTGGAACCCAGGAGATGCAGGATTTCGGCCATGCGCGGGTACATGGTAATCATCTGCTTGCGGGCGACCAGCAGGGGCCGGTAATCGGGACAGAAGATGCCCCACTCGTCAAGCTCGGCCTGGGCCTCGGAGGCGGCCAGCAGGGCCTTGGTAATTTCCAGGTTCTCGATGAGCTCGGCGATGAGGTGCTGCGTTGGCGGCAGTTCGCCGGAGCCGAGCGTCTCCGACATCAGGGTCGCCAGGCCGAGCATAAACTCGCACTTGACCACGTTCTTGGTGACCACCTGGTGGCCGGTATGGGCGTTGCGGTTGGTGCGCTCACCCCAGCGGTTGCACAGTTCCACGTCGTTGTAGAGGAACACCCGCTGCCAGGGCACCAGGACGTCGTCGAAGAACACGATGGCGTCCATCTCTTCAAAGCGGCTGCCGGCCGGATGGTCAAAGTGAGAGCGGCCGAGGTCGATGGTATCGCGGCACTGGAACTTGAGGCCCTGGGTGTTGCAAGGAATGGCGAATCCGAAGGCGTACTTGCCCTCATCGCCGGCAGGGACGCGGCGAGTGCGGGCGGGATAGACGGCGATTTCGTCGGAGAGGGGGCCGAGGGTGGCCAGGACGCGGGCGCCGCGGACCACGATGCCATCGGCGTTTTCGTCCACCACCGACAGCGCCACTTCGGTGCGGTCGTCAAAGGGAGTCGCGCCCACGGAGCGGCTGCGCTGCAGGTTGACCAGGGTGTGAGTCATCACGATGTCGTTTTCCCGGATGTACTCGTAGTAGTCCAGGATATTCTGCCTGAACTGCGGGCGGTTCAGTCCGGAGTAGTCGGCGGCAGCGGCCATGGACATGACGGCAACGTTGAGGAAATCCGGCGTGCGGCCCATCATGCCGCAGGAGAACTTTGCCCAGTTGCGCATCATCTTGCGGCGGCGTTTCAGGTCGTCGCCGTTACGGGGCATGATGAAGGACAGACCTACCGGGTCGCCGCTGCTGGGAGAGGCGTAGGTCATTTCGTCGCGTATTGCCGGATCGTGCTGCATATCCAGGAGGCCGGCGACGGTTTGCAGGCCGCCGGCGAAGGCGGAATGCCGGGTAACGTCGGCTACTTTCTCCCCGCCGATGTAGATGTCGGCGGCGCGCTCCCGCAGGCCGGCGATGTATTGCGCTCCGGTGCGTGCTGGCATAACTGTCCCTCCTGACCTGAACAGTGGTGTGGGCTGACCTACACCACTGCGTCAATCCCAATGGCGTCAATGGCGCGGGGCCGGTTGTCGGTTTTCAGGGCAATCATGGCGTAACCGGCCTGGCGACTGAGGATGTGCATACTCTCGATGTTGACGCCGGCGGCCTTCAGGCTGCCGGCAACGCCGGCCAGGGCGCCCGGTTGGTCGGGCAGGCGGACGACCAGCGCGTCATCGCCGACGGCCTTGAAGCCGGCCTGGTTGAGCACGTAGAGGGCGCGGTCGTAGTTATCCGCGGTGAGGATGATTGCGCCGTGGCCGCCGGCGGTTTCGGCGTTGATGGTTTCCAGGTTGATGCCTTCATTGGCCAACGCGGCGGTGACGTCGGCGATGACGCCGACCTCGTTGTCGGCCATGATGACGATGCGGTTCATCAGGTTGGGCTGGTTCATGAGGAAAGCTCCCGGGCGGCGCAGTCGTTGACGAGATCGTCAATCATTTGGCGGGTTACGTGGGGCATGGTGATGATGTGGGTGATGTCGCCTTCGGGGGCCATCTGCCACTTGCGGAAAACCTCCGGGGCCGGTCGGGGGAATACCACGGTGACCGAGTTTTTGTGTCGCCAGGCGGGGATGCCGCGCTCGTTGAACTGCCCAACGGCATACTCGGCGGTGTCCAAGGCGCCGGCCACGAGCTTGCGAAAGCCGGCGTCGCCATAGCGGGCGAAAGCGTGCCATAGGAGCAGGGGCGTGAAGGCGTTGCGCGAGCCGGACAGGGTGGTGTCCTCAACGCCGACGTACTCGATGGCGCGGCCCACGCGTTCGACGTAGGGTCGCCTGGTGAGCACGACGCCGCAGGGGAGGGGAGCGCCAATCATCTTGTGGCCGCTGATGGATACGCTGTCGATGCCGGCGTCAAAGCCATAGGGCTGGGGGTCGCCCACGAAGGGCAGGATCATGCCGCTGAGCGCGGCGTCGGCGCGGATGTAGTGGCTGGTGACAGCCTGGTCGCGGAGGATGTCGCGTATGCGGGGGATGTTGTCGATCGCGCCGCGCATGGTAGTGCCCACGTTGGCCATTATGACGGCGGGCAAGTCGCGATTCACCCGGATCATGGCTTCAAGATCATCGTAGTCGATTTCCCCGTTTTCCTGTCGCCGGATCATGATGTGGCGGGCGTTGAGCACCCGCACGTTTTTGAGTACGCTGTAGTGGGTCTCTTCGGAGAAGTAGAACATTGCGTTGGGGAACAGTTCCCGCGCCAAGTACAGCCCGTACATATTGCCCTCGGTGCCGCCGGAGGTTACGTAGCCCCAGGCATCGGCCGGGTCGATGCGCATCAGGGAGGCGAAACGGGCGATGACCTCCCGCTCAAAGGCGTGGGTGTTGCTCCAGTAGTTACTGGGGTGAAAGGGATCTCCCACATTGTTGATTGAGTAGTCCAAGAATGGCAGCAGGGCCGAATAGTTGAAATCCTGGTTCACCGGATAGCCAACTTGCTGCCGAGTGGCCGCATGAATATCGCACAGGAGCCGGTTCAACCGCTCCTGGATTTCGCACTCCGGCAACGCGGTCCCCGCCGTTGCGTTGGTTGTCATACCGGTTCCTCCGGTGAATGGGGTGAGGCGCTGAAATTCAGGGCAATCCAAATTGCCGTTGCCGAAACTGTATGCTATACCAGCGGAAACCGCAATCGCACGAGGTCTCAGATGCCCACCATCCAGCGCGGCGACGCAACACTGCATTACTATCTGGACGATTTCACCGACCCATGGCGAGACTCACCGGACGCCATAGCGCTGCAGCACGGGTTCTCGCGCAACGGCAACTTCTGGTATAACTGGCCGCCGCTGCTGAGCAGGGAGTATCGGGTCATCCGTCCCGACATGCGGGGAATGGGCCGGTCGAGCATCAACCCGGCGCGATACGAACCCACGCTGGACACGCTGATGGGGGACCTGCTGGCGATTCTGGACGACGCCGAGGCCGAGCAGGTAGTGTACGTGGGCGAATCATTCGGCGGCATCATGGGGATGCAGTTCGCGCACGATTACCCGGAGCGGTGCCGGGCGCTGGTGCTGTGCAACTCGCCGTGCCGGCTGACGCGGCGGGAGAGCGCCACGCCCGGCGGCAGCTGGCTGGCGACGATGGAGGAGGGGGGAATCGGCGCCTGGTCGGCTGCCACCATCGACTACCGGCTGGATATGCGCCACGCGCCCGAGGGCCTGAAAGACTGGTACATCGCCGAGATGGACAAGACCCCCGGGGAAATCGGCCAAGCTCTGCATCGCTACCTGGACAGCCTGGACTTTGGCCCGCACCTGAAGGACATTGCCGTGCCCACGCTGTTGCTCACCGGCGACGAATCGCTGACCACCGGCATGGAGCAGCAGGAGTTCATGGCGTCCCAAATTCCCAACAGCAGGCTGGACGTGTGGCACGGCCTGGGGCACGGGGTGAACGTCATCTACCCGGAGTGGTGCGTAGAGCGGATACGGGAATTCCTGGGGGAAACAGGCTAGGCGCTAGCGGAGACGGCTCTGGGCTTCTCGCACTTCCTTGCCCCGGCGCCGGGCTTTGTCCAGATTGGCGCGGGCGAGATTGTCGTCGGGATTGAGATGTATCGCCGACTCAAAGTCGCTTACCGCTGACGTGTAATCGCCGAGGCAGAATTGGGCATAGCCGCGGTCAGCGTAGGCTTCCGCGTAGTCCCGGTTCAGGGCGATAGCGCGGTTGAAGTCGTTGATTGAGCGCTGGTACTCGCCCATGTGTCCCCAAGTGAGGGCACGTTGATACCAGGCGTGGGCGCTTTCGCGGTTGGCGGCGATGGCCTCTTCAAAGTCGGCGATCGCCTTCTCGAAGTCTCCCTCTTGCCGGTTGGCGATTCCCCTTTGGATCAGGGAGTCGGTCTTGTCGACGGCTTTCACGCCGGCGGCATGGTGAACTGCAGCAGTCGGAGATTGTGGGTAGGTTGCCGGCGTTTCGGTTGCGTATCGCTTTCGGCGCAGACGGTGTTTCGCCTCATGCACCCGCTCCGCCTCGGCGCCGGCGTTCACCGCCATCAGGAGACGGCCGATGGAATCGAGGGCACGATCAAGGTCGTCATCGTCAAAGGGTTCCTGGTGCGCCCAGCGGTTACGAGTCTCACGGATTTCCGACACCAAGCTGCGTTCGATGGGGCCGAGATGGTCGCGGAAGACTTCGTTCCAGCCCGTTGCCATCACCTTCAACATCAACGATACGTCACCGGCAACATCGCCGGAGGTATCCACATCGTTGGGGACGTAGCGGCCCATACCGGCGGCCTCCCGGAGCCTGGAAGCTACGTATGGCCCCAGCCCCACGGAGAGCAATTGCAGGGCGTTGCCAACCAGGCCGTGATTGGCGGAGGGGGCATTTGCAGGAGTAGAGGAGCCATTGGCAGAAGTGTAAGCAGATGTCATGCGAATGTTCCAGCAGGTGATACGGGCCGCCCGGCGTCGCGCCGGTAAGTCCGATGAATGATGGGTATCGCGGACTACGGTAGCACAAAAAAGGCGAGCAGCAATAGGACGCGGGCAGACGATTTCGTCGATTTGTCGATTCAGTGAAACCGTTCGGCCCTATCGCACAGCATTGCCGTAAAGTGTATAATGCCGGGAATATACCGATAATTTGCAGCCGGTCAACGCCATTCGCGGCGTAAAACGACGCGGCCGCGCTAGAGGAGGGACGCATTATGCCTACTGAGATTGGGCGATTGATTACCGCCATGGTCACACCATTTGATGCCGACGGCCAGGTCGACTATGAACAGGCGAAGCGTCTCGCCCGGGCTTTGCTGGACTCCGGCACTGATGGGCTGGTAGTAACCGGAACCACCGGGGAGGGGCCGGCGCTCTCCATGGAGGAGAAAGCCCGTCTATACGGTGAAATCAAGGACGCCATCGGGTCCAGGGGCGCGGTTATCGCCGGCACCAGCGACAACAACACCGCCGCCTCCATCGAGCTGAGCCAGGAAGCGGAGAGGGTGGGAGCGGATGCCCTGCTGCTCACCGTGCCGGCTTATAACAAACCGCCGCAGGAGGGCCTGTATCAACATTTCCGGGCGTTGGCGGAATGCACGAATCTGCCGGGAATGCTGTACAACGTGCCCAGCCGGACCAGCCTGAACATGACGAGCGACACGACGGTGCGGCTGTCGGAAATCGAGAACATAGTGGGCATCAAGGAAGCCAGCAGCGACCCGGTACAGATTGCCAAAGTCATCCGGGACACATCGGACGATTTCAGGGTGTGGTCTGGAAACGACGACGAAACCTTCAGCATTATGTCAATGGGCGGTTACGGCGTGGTGAGTGTTGCAGCTCACTTGATAGGCGACCAAATCAAGCAGATGATCGGCCTGACACTGGAAGGGGACATTGAGGCGGCCGGCGCCGAACACTTGAGGCTGCTGGATATGTTCAAGGGGCTATTCATCGTCTCGAACCCCATTCCCGTAAAGTACGGGCTGAACCGAGCCGGAATGAACGTAGGCGACCCTCGTTTGCCACTGGTACCACCGGATGAGCGAACCGCCGCTCAGATTGACGAACTGCTAGGACGATACGACATCGACATTACTGCGCCGGTGGACTGAGGGTAGTCCACCGGCGCCACGAATCGAGGGTTGCACAACACCGGTTACGCCGGACGCGTCTCGAATCCCATAACTCCATATAATCGGACGGACGGCCGCAATGCAGAACCAGACAGCCAGATTGGCCACAGGTAACGAGGAGCAACACAATGCCGCTAAAAACAGTTGTCTTCGTTGATGGACAGAATTTTCGGCACAATTTGAGAGACTTTCACTTCCGTTCCGACCCTCCTCACCCGAATAACCCTGAATACCGGCTGGATGAAAAGCATTTTCGATGGCAGGATTTTTTTCAGGACGCCCTGGCCAAGTTTGACGACGTTACCGGCTGGGAACATCAACTGGTGCGCGTCTATTGGTATTACGCCGAGAACATTACCCCGTGGTCGCCAAACCTCTGGCGCGCCCAGCGAATCGTGGACGACCATGGAGCGCGCATTCCGGAGTTGACTACTGAATTGGTCATCCAAAAAGCCCAGGAGTGGTATGAGCACGAATTCCGGCGATTCCACCAACTGCGCAAGTCGGTCTTTGAGGAGATACAGCAGAACACCAACTTCCTGGAGTTCAAGTACGTCGGGCAATATGTCGTTCAACCCTTCCGTCCCTACCGGCTGGAGTACGATTACGACGGAAACATTACCTTCCAGGGAACGCAAATCGGCGAAAAGGGCGTTGACATCGGCATCGCGGTGGACATGATTTCCAAGATGGACAGCTTCGACGTTGCGGTGCTGGTCTCCGGCGACAGCGACTTTCACCCGGTGGTGCGCTATCTCAAAGACAATTTAAAGTACGTGTATCATTTCTCGGTGGGGCGCGGAGTTGGACAAGACACCCAATTCTTCTCTCCGGCGCTGCGCGGCGTAGTTGACTGCTTCCAGGGGTTCGACGAGCTGGAACTGCTCAGCAACTACGTCAACGAACACGCCGGGATTCCTCCGGCCATCATGGACACCATCAACCTGCGGGCTGCCGAACTGGAGCGGATGCTGGGCGAGGAGCCGGCGCATTACGGGCGGGACGCTGAGCCCGCGCTGCGTTAGCTGGCGTCGTGATCCGTTGAAACGGCCGGCGGACGAGGGCGCAGGCGGTCAGCGTACACGCCCCGGTAGGACTCGGGCAGAAGGGCGGCAATGCGTTCCATAACCATGTCGCTGACGGAGTTCAGCATCGCTTTGTTAATTGGACCTTCCATCTGCGGAGGCGTGAAAGGCGTTCCGATGTTCACTTGCCAACTGGCGAGGGGAACAGGCATTCGCCAGGAGGGAAACTTCTCGGAGCCGGCGATGCCTACCGGCAGAATGGGGGCCTGGGTTTTCAATGCCAGCCAAGCCAACCCGGTTCTGGCTTGCCGCAGCTGTCGGGTCTGACTGATGCCGCCCTCGGGAAACATCAGGATGGCCTGGTCTTTTTCCAGCGCCTGCAGGGCGTATCGCAGCGCTTCGCCGCCGCCGCGTTCCCGGTCCAGAGGCACCGCACCCACGGCGTTGCAGTAGAATCGGCCGACGGGTTTGTTCCAGAGCTCTTTCTTGGCCAGAAAGACTATCTGCCGGGGCAGAGCAACCACCAGGGAGCCGGCGTCATTCAACGACAGGTGATTGCTGGCGACCAGGAGCGGCCCGTAGGGTGGCATCGCCTCCTGACCGGTGATGGTCAAGCGCCCGGTCATGGACCATACAATTTGTCCGAAACGGCGGCTGGGTTGGTATAACCATGCCATGGGCTATTGCTCCGATGCGGCCGGCTGCAAGGTGAGGCCAGTGGCGTGGCATACGGTGGCTACGACTATGGAAACAGTGTCCAGGAACTCGTTACCATCGGTGTTGATAACCAGCGCGCCGTCGGCCACCGTGAGGGGAGAGTCGCTGCGTTGGCTGTCCAATTCGTCGCGGCGAATGGTGTCGGCCAGGGTTTTCCGGTAGTCGGCGGTTGGGTCGGTTTTCAATTGTTGGCGCCAGCGGCGGCGGGCCCGTTCTGCCGCTGAGGCGTCGATGTAGAGCTTTACATCGGCGTTGGGCAGCACTACCGAACCGATGTCTCGCCCTACCATTACGATGCTGCCGGCGGCTCCGATGGAGCGCTGCTGCTCCACGAGGGATTGGCGCACGCCGGAAAGGGCGGCGACCGCGGAGACGGAGCGGTCAACCTCGGCGGCCGCCAGTTCTTGACTCAAACCGTGTCCGTCGATAATGATGGCCGCCGATTCAGAGCCGCTGTAATCCACAGCCATGGCGCAATCGGTCGCCAACTTTTCGACGGCACCGGCGTCCATGATCGAAATGCCCCGGCGCAGGGCCAGCCAGGTGACGGCACGATACATGATGCCAGTATCCAGAAAGCGCAAATGCAACCGCTGGGCTACGGCCCGGCCCACCGAACTTTTGCCCGACGCCACCGGCCCGTCAATGGCGATGGTGGGGCCGTTAGCGCGAGGTGGTGTTTGGGAATTGCTTGGCATGGCCGAATTATAGCATCGGGGCGTGGAGGTTAATGATATTCGGGATTTTTGATTCGCCGTGGCAAGTGTTGGCGCTGGCCGGCTGGTGTTTCCTGATGGGTTGGGGGTTTCGCATCGGCCTGCTGCGGATGGCACTGTCGCTGGGGGCCGTGGGCTTGCTGTGCGGACTGGCCTGGTTGTTCCGTGATGCCAGCAGTCCCGCGTTGGTGTATGGGCCGCTGGCGTTTGTCGGTGTGATCTGCGTTATCAGCATCGGCTTCTTTGGGCGGCACCTGGAAACGCGGCTGGGGCATGATTCCAAGACGGTCCGCATTAACCACGCCGGAGGACTGCTGCTGGGTTTGCTCATAGGCGTAATAGTCTGGGTATTTTGGCTGTAACGGGGACGGAAATCACCGGGGTTTCGTCGCCGGCGTGCCAAAATTTACCTTTTGCCAGTATAATATGGTGCAGTGCATTTGGTTTCCGCACAAGGCAATTGAGACAACAGGCACGGAACGCGCTGGCGACGCATTGAGGTTGGCAGATGGCAAGCCGGGGACGAACCAGTCGGAAACAGAATTCGGCCAAGGGTAAAGGCCTCCCGCGACGTGGCCGCAACGATGGCCGGCGGAATGGAACGACTGGCGCCGCCGTTGAATCTTCGTCTCAGCATGAATCCGGTATTCGCAAGAATGGGGCCGTATCCATTCCCGGCCGCCTCACCGCTCCAGTGCTGGTGCTTAACCTGAACTACGTTCCGGTGAACGTGTGCACAGTACGCCGCGCCATTGTCCTGGTAGCCAAGGGCAAGGCGGAGTTGCTGGAGCACCGCCAGGATGAGGCTCGCGTCCGTACTTTCAACGCATTTCTCGACGCGCCATCAATCATCCGGCTGGTGTACCTGGTCAAGCGCCCTTTCGCTCCGCGCCGGCTATCCAAGAAGGAAGTTTTCCTGCGCGACCATTACACCTGCCAGTACTGTGGCAAGCGTTCGCAGCATCTCACCCTGGACCATGTGGTGCCGCGTCGCCAGCATGGGCCACACACCTGGGACAACGTTGTAGCCGCCTGCGGTCGCTGCAACCTGGACAAGGCGGGCCGCACTCCGGAAGAGGCTAACATGAAGCTGCGACGCGTCCCGACGGCGCCGCAACCCAACCCCTACCGGATCCTGGAAAACCGCACGATCCTTGAAGAGTGGCGCCAGTATATTCCCTGGCAGTCGAACGGGCGCAGCCGGGAGGAGGAGCCGGCGGCGATGGCGATGGCGGATTAGGCGGTTATGTCCAGCATCGACCTGCACGGCAAGAACTGGACGGAAGCGCTGGCCGAGTTTATCGATTGCTACAATCGCGTCGTGCCATCGGGCAGCGCCGCGGCTGCGACGCTGGACGTGGTGCACGGTTACGGCTCAACCGGGGCAGGAGGGGTAATACGCACTCGGCTACGGGCCTTTCTGTCCAAGTATCCCCAGTGCCTGGAATATCAACCGGGCGAATCGGTTGACGGCAACCAGGGGCACACACTGGTCAAGCCGATGCAACGCTTGCCCGATACCGGCGGGTTGCTGGCCGAACAGGTCTGGGAATACTGTGAAACGCCGCGCACGGTGAGCAAGATCACCGGCAAGTTTCGCCGCCATGGCGACCCCCAAGTGCAACAGGCTATCCGTACGCTGGAACGGCAGGGCCGCCTGCGGACGGTAAGCAAGGGCCGGTTTAAAGAGTACGAAGCCGCGTGAGTATGTCGGCGGGGCTATATGGTCGGTACGTCGAGCATCATGCACTCCAGAGCCAGGCGTGGGTTGGCGTTGGCATCGAGGGCAGCCAGAGTGGAGTGAATGCGGCGGAGCAGGGTGACGATTGCCGACGACGGGATGCCGGCGGCGAACTGTTCCAGCTCCTCAATACGGTCGGCATTCTGCACATGCTCCGGAACGCCTTCTTTGAGCAGCAACAGGTCGCGCCACCAGCCCTGCCAGAGATACAGCGTCTGGCGTACAGATTCCCGGTCGCCGGAAAAGGCGCTGCCAAGAGTATTGGCGTAGGCAAACCGCCGGTCCAGGGGGGCCGCGACCGATTCCACGATACGGTCCAGTTCCTCGGAGCGGGTGTCGAGCATCGTGGGGTCGGCCAGGGCGTTGATGGCCCAGCCGGGGCAGCCTCGCGCCAGGCGCGCCAACCGGCTGGCGTGGTCCGGCTCGGCGCTGTGCTGCGATGCCAGATAATCCGCCAGCGCAGCGCCGGGCATCGGCCGCAGCGAAAGCAAGCGGCAGCGGGAGCGGATGGTGGGGAGGATGGCGTCCTCGGCGGTGGTGAGGAGCAGGAGCAGGACGCGCTCCGGCGGCTCTTCAAGGGTTTTCAGCAGGGCGTTGGCCGATTCGCTCTGCCCGGCCGACAGGGTTTCGGCTCCGTCGAAAATGATGACCTTCCAGCCGCCCTCCACCGGAGTGACCGACAGGAAGTTTTCAGCCTCCCGCACCTGCTCAATGCTGATGCGGGTAGGCACGCGCGGGTCGCCGCCCACTGCCACGATATTGAGGTCGGCGTACACGCCGCGCCGAATGCGGGAGCAGGGTTCGCAGAGGCCACAAGGGCCGCCTCCGGCAGCAGCATCGGGAACCATCAAGGCGGACAGCAGTCCGCTGGCTACAGGGCAGTTGACGGCGGCGGCCATGTCCAGGGCCAGGGTCATTTTGCCGACGTTGGGCGGGCCGGACAGCAGGTAGGCATGGCCCAAGCGCCCGGCTTGCAGGCTGGCGTCCAGCTGACGGAGCAGGTGGTCCTGACCAACGGTTTGCCACATAGCAGGGCTACAAGTCACAAAGCATCATGTCGGCGTAGGACTCGCGGCGGCGGATGAGGCGGCTCTCGCCGTTGTTCACCAGCACGATGGGCGGGCGAGGGTTCAGGTTGTAATTGCTGGCCATGGACGGGCAGTAAGCGCCGGCTGCCGGGATGGCGATCACGTCGCCGGCGGCTGGCGTGGGCAGCAGGATGTCCGAGGCGAGCACGTCGCCGGACTCGCAGTACTTGCCGGCGATGGTGACGGTGGCATCGGCTTCGGCCCCCGGCCGGTTGGCCGACAGCACTTCGTAGGATGCCTGGTACAGGGCGGGACGGATGTTATCGCCCATGCCGCCGTCCACGCTGACGTAGGTGCGGATGCCCGGAATCTGCTTGATGGCGCCGATGCGGTAGAGGGCGACGCCGGCCGGCCCAATGATTGAGCGGCCCGGTTCGACAACCAGGCTGGGCTGCTCCATGCCCAACTCGGCGCAGGTTGCGGTGAGCGTGCTCACGATTGCCTCGGCGTAGTCGCTTGCGGCAGGGGGTTGGTCGTCCCGGGTATAGGCGATGGCGAACCCGCCGCCGGGGCTGAATTCCTGGAGGCGCAATCCCTGCTCTCGGAGGCCGGCAGCGAAACGCAGGACCAAGTCGGTGGCGGCCTGGTAGGGTTCCAGCTCAAAGATGGGCGAGCCCAGGTGAAAGTGCAGGCCAAGCAGGTTCAGATGGGGCGCAGAGATGGCCTGCAATATCGCGCGTTCCGCGTCGCCGGTCTGGATGGAGAAGCCGAACTTGGAGTCGATGATGCCGGTGGTCGTGTAGGCGTGGGTATGGGGGTCGATTCCCGGCGAAACGCGCACCAGGATGTCCTGCGTCTTTCCGGCGTCGGCGCAGATTTGTTCCAGCAGGTCAAGTTCGTGGAAACTGTCCACCACCACTCGGCCAATGCCGGCGGAGACCGCTTCTTCAAGCTCGGCCGGCGTCTTGTTGTTGCCGTGGAAATACACCTTGTCCAGCGGGACGTCGCCGGCCTGGGCTACCGCGAGTTCACCGCCGGATACCACGTCCAAGCCCAGCCCTTCCTCGGCGAAAATACGGGCCAGGGCCGGGTTGATGTACGCCTTGGAGGCGTACACGGCCTGGGAGTTGGAGTAGCGGTGGGCGAAAGCGTCGGCGAATTGGCGGCAACGGGAGCGCAGCGTGGCTTCGTCCAGAACGTAAAGCGGCGTGCCGTATTGCTCGGCCAAGTCAACGGCATCGCAGCCGCCGACGGTGAGGTGGCCGGCGGCGTTGGCGCTGGCGGTATCGGGGAATACGTGGGTGAGATGCGGGGGCAGCATTAGCAGGCTCCGGTGTTTGGTATCGAGTTTGCCGGCACTAATTTAGCACATGAACGAGGGTGGAACAGTGAGGACGGGGGTGCGCTGGCGGAGGTACTGTTCGGTAACGAAGGGCGAGCCGAATCCGTATTGGTCGGCGCACTGACGCACTATTGCCAGGGTTTCGGCACGCAAGGTCTGGGGCGCCGGTTCGGAGCCGCCGTCGATGATGCTGCGGATGAGGCGTCCGGCGAGGTCCTGCTTGGCGTCAGGGTGGCCGCAGATTCCCTCGTAAGCGACGCCGTAGCAAGTTGGGCAGTACCACCATTCCAGAGTGAGCACCGACCGGATGCCGAGGTCGGGCAGCTGGCTGAAAATGTCGTGGGCGGCGTAGCGGTCGTAATAGTCGCCGACGCCGGCGTGGTCGCGGCCAAACATGTGATGAGTGCAGCCCAGGTTCTTGCGGACCAGGGCGTGGAACACAGCTTCACGGGGGCCCGCGTAGCGCATATCCCACAACAGCGCGGTGGTGCGGTGAATGTCGTCGCGGAAGAAGCCTTGGGCGCGGAGGTTATCGTGGGCGAGGACAATGGCTTCGTCGATGTAGTCGCCGATTTTCTTTTCACCGATAACGGCGCTGACCAGCACGCCGTCGGCCCCGGCCTCCATGAAGGCACCCTTCATCAGGTACTCGTGGCCGGAGTGGGGGACGTTGCGGGTCTGGTGGGCAACGGCGCGCTGCCAGCCGGCATCGGAGAGTTCGTCGCGGAGCTGGGCGGGGGTGCGCCAGTAGCGGTCAAAGGGCGGGCTGATGACCGGCTGGCAAACGAGGGTGATGTCGCCGGCGACGAAACGGTCGGCGTAGGCGAGGGTGCGCTGTACGCCGGGGTGCGCCGGGTCAGTGGTGGCGTACACATGGCGGGCCAACTCGGTGAGGTCGGCGGCAAAAATGTCGGACACGTCCAGGGTGGCCAGGGGGTTGCCCTGGTGAGTGAGCAGGACGGTATCACCGACAGAGATGCCGGCTCGCTGCAATTCAGCCGAGGCAAGGTCGAGAACGATGGGAATGGGCCAGACGTAGCCATTGGTCAGTCGCATTGTTTGGGCAACTGAGGCCACGTCGTCGCTGCCCATGAAGCCGGTCAGGGGCGAGAAAAAGCCATAGGCGATGTTGACGCACTCGTGGGCAATTTGCTCGCGCACCCCGACGGTTGGCAGGCGGGCCAGCTCATTGGCATCCGGTCGGGGCCGCACACGCTGCACCAGAACGCCGCCGTGGGGGGAGAGGCTGTTGTCAACGCCAGTAGTCATAGCGTCGGCATTGTATCACTGGCGTTGGCAATCCGCTGGGCTGTTTACGCCGTAATAGGACGCAAGCGATCGCGAATTTGATTGAAGGAACGAAGGGAGAAACGTTATGAATTCGCCATCAAGAATCCGAACTGCGGCGATGACAGCCATTGCGTCGCTGGTAATCCTTACCGTCCTAGCCTGCGGAGGGTCGGAATACGTTGCGGCGCCGTCCGGACAGTCGCCCAGCGCGCCGGCGTCCAGTTCGTCGGCAACGTCAGGGACGACGGGGACTGCCAGCACGGCACAGCGCATCGCCGCGACGCGGGCCTCGACTCAATCAACAGCGCGCGACAAGGGTTCAGCGTCTCAGCAATCCCCGACGGCGGCGCCGGCTTCCGCCGCGACGGGGACAGCGGCATCGGCGATGTCGGCGCCGACCCCGGCAGCCAGGCAGGCACAAGCTCAAGGTCAGAGCGTCCCCGCTTCGGGTGGGCCGGTCATTCTGCCGGAATCGGGCGGCACTGATAATCCGAACGACGGGGCATATCCGCTGACCTACTACGAGCACTACGGCGTCAACCCGTTTATTGATGCCGACGAGGATGCGCTATCCACCTTTGCACTGGACGGGGACACAGCGTCTTACGAGATACTGAAACAGTATCTGCGCGACGGTTACCTGGTAGAGCCGGACGCGGTGCGAGTTGAGGAGTACGTGAACAGCCTGCCCCAGGGTTACGCGCCGGCCGACACCGCGCTGGGGCTACATCTGGACGCCGGCCCAGCCCCGTTTGGAGACGAAGGGTACAAACTGCTGCGGGTAGGAGTGAGCAATCCGGCGCCTACGGATGAGCGCGACCCGGTGTCGCTGATATTCGTGGTGGACGTGTCGGGTTCGATGGAGGCGGACAACCGTTTGGGACTGGCCAAAGAGGTGATATACGGGATTTCCGAGCAGATGATACCCGGAGACCGGGCGGCTATCGTCACCTACGCCAATGACGTGCGCGTGGCCCG
The DNA here is from genome assembly GCA_009837355.1 of Chloroflexota bacterium. Classification (GTDB taxonomy): domain Bacteria; phylum Chloroflexota; class Dehalococcoidia; order Lucifugimonadales; family UBA3495; genus Bin87. The sequence continues at coordinate 37,996 of VXTR01000083.1, forward strand.
GGACTGGACTGACAGCGACGAGGCAAGGGAGATTTCCACCGCCGCCAAGCGGTTGCGCGCCGGCGGCAGCACTTACGCCGAGGCCGGCCTGACGCTGGGTTATAACCTAGCCTCCGACGAGATGGAGCGAGGGCGGAAAGCGCGGCTGGTGCTGCTGTCCGACGGAGTGGCCAACGTGGGAGCCACCGGGCCGGATTCGATACTGAAAATCGTGGACGAATACGCCCAGCGCAACGCCACGTTGACGACTATCGGAGTCGGCATATCAGGAAATTACAACGACGTGCTGCTGGAAGTGCTGGCCAACCGGGGCAACGGGACTTATCACTACCTGGCCAACCGGGACGCTACGGAACGGTTCCTGGCAGAAAGCGTGGCCGGCATTTTCACCGAGACGGCACGGGACGCTCGCATCCAGGTTGAGTTCAACCCGGAGGTGGTGCGCAAGTACCGTCTAATCGGATACGAAAACCGCGCAGTGGCCGACGAGGATTTTCGTGACGACTCGCTGGACTTCGGCGAAGTGGGTTTTGCCCGCGACGTGTCGGCATTGTACGAGCTGCGACTGTTCGATGACGCTGCGGTTGACGCAACGATGGCTACGGCGCGCTTGCGCTGGCGAGACCCGCAAAATCGGCAGGTCATCGAGTTATCTCAGGAAATCACCGCCGGCGAAGCGGCCGACGAGCTGTCCGAAACTGACGCATATTTCCGCCAGACCGCCGCTGTCGCCGAGTTCGCCGAGCTGCTCCGCGAATCCTTCTGGGCACAGTGCAGCGACCTGGACGCCGTGCTGGAACTGTTGGACGGCGTGGAAGGCGAGCTGGGTGAGAACAGAAGCTACGGCGAGCTACGAGAACTGGTCATCAGCGCAGGTCGGCACTTCGAGCCGTATTGCAAGAATTGATGTCTGGGAGCAGTTCTCATCAATGCAGGGGCGATCCATGGGTCGCCCCTGCAACGCATCGGTGTCTCGTGTTCAAGAGTCGCGATATTCGGCAGTACGCTTTTCGCGGAAGGCAGTAACGCCCTCGGCGTGGTCTTGCGAAGTAAGGGTAATGGTCTCTCCGGCAGCGGCCATCTTCATGGCGGTTTCAAGGTCAAATTCCAGTCCCTTGTAGAGCATCATTTTGGAGAGGCGGATGGCAATGGGCGGGCCGGCGGCGATGCGTTCCGCCATTGCCAAGGTGGTGGCTTCGAGTTCGTCCTCCGGCACCAGGCGATTGAGGAAGCCGAGGCGGTAGGCTTCTTCGGCTTCCAGGAAGTCGCCAGTGAACAGCATTTCGGCGGCGCGGCCCAGGCTGCCCAGGGTGCGGGGATAGAGCCAGGTGCCACCGAAGCCGGGGAAAAGGCCGATGCGGACGTAGGCGGACATGAAGCGGGAGCGGGGAGTGCCGATGCGGATGTCGCAGGCACAGGCCAAATCCAAGCCGGCGCCGGTGGCGACGCCGTTGACCATGGCAATGACGGGTTTTTCGCAGCGCTGGACTCCTAGAATCATGTTCTGCGCCAATTGGAAGCTACGCCTAACTTCGTCGGCATTGCCGGAAGTCCAGCCTTCGCCAGAGCCGTTGGACGAGCCGCCCAGTTGGTTGAGGTCACCGCCGGCACAAAAGGCGCGGCCGGCTCCGGTGATAATGAGTACGCGGACGTTGGGATCAGCGTCGGCGTCGGCCACGGCACCGGCGATTTCGACCTGCATCTGGTCGTTGATGGCGTTGAGACGGTCGGGACGGTTGAGGGTGATGCGGGCGATGCCGGCATCGGTACGGTAGGTTATGAGTTCGTATTGAGACATTGAGCAGCCCCTCCTCGGCTGATTGCAGCGAATCAGTATAGCACGGTGGAAGTCCGCCTTTTGGGTTATAATGCGGGTGGCTATCCGATTTACAATCCAGTGGGATATGAGGTGACTGAATTGGAAGAGACCGGGAACGGTGTATTACTGGCAATAGACTGGGAGAATATCCGGCGGGGCGCTCAGCTGTATCAGAGAATCGTAACGCCGCAGACCTTGTATGAAGCGATGAAGGGCGTGGGCGAGGTGTTTGGCGAGGTTAAGGGCGGCAAGGCGTTTGGCGACTGGGGATTGCGGCCCGACGACGGCGCTGCGTTTAATGAGACCGGCATACAGCCTTACCAGGCGCCGCGCACCATGGCCGGGAAAGACCGCAGCGACCCGGCGATGCTGCTGGAAGTGTACGACTGGCTGCGGGACCGGGAGGACTGCGGCGTAATCGTGCTGGCGTCGGGTGATTCGGATTTTCAGATACTGGTGGACAAGGCCAGGGACATGGGCCGGCGCATCGTGCTGTGCGCGTTCAGCCAGTCGGTGGCGCGGGACATGCTGGCGGTAGCGCCGCTGTTTCCGCTGGAAGCCGAGCTGGGCATCCAGCTGGCGGAGCACGGCGACGTGCCGGTGTCGGAGCACCAGGAAGCGGCGCTGCAGGACGTGATGCATGTATTCGTGCGAGAGATGGGGAAGCTGGAAAACCGGATGAACTTCGTGGGCTACAATATGCTGTGCAACCAGTGGATGCTGGACTGGGGGATGGCCTGGAACGAGTACGAGTGCCGGAAGCTGGTTGACCAGTGGATTTATGATGAAATCATTGAACGGCACGACGTGTACAATCCCAACAACCCGCAATACCCCACCTCAGCGATTCGCCTGGTTCGTTCCAATGAGCTGGTGCGGGACGTGCTGGGATTGAACCGACCGGCCATCAGCAACCCGGTGGTTCCGGGAGAACCAACAGCAATTGAGTACTAACGGGAGTACGGCATGACGCGCTTCAGCTACATTGACCACCTGGAATGCACCAATTGCGGCAGGAAGTTTCCGTATGACGGGCTGGCGTCGGTCTGCGAGTACTGCGGCAAAGTTCTGTTCGTGCGGTACGACCTGGCGCGGCTGCGTCGGGAAGTACAGCGGTCGGATTTGGACCGCAGACCGGCGAATATGTGGCGGTTCAATGAACTGCTGCCGGTGGTGAATCCGGAGGCCGTCATTACGTTGGGCGAAGGGGGAACGCCACTGTTGGAGGCAGCGACCCTGGCCAAGGAGGTTGGCATACGCCGGCTGCTGGTCAAGGAAGAAGGGCTGAATCCGACGGGCACGTTCAAGGCACGGGGGATTGCGGCGGCCGTGTCAAAGGCTTGGGAGCAGGGCGCGCGGGGATTCACCATGCCGTCGGCGGGCAACGCGGCCGGCGCGGCGGCGGCGTACTGCGCACGGGCCGGCACGCCGGTGAAGGTGTTCATGCCCCAAGACGCGCCGGTGGCAAACAAGAAAGAGTCCATCGTGGCCGGCTCGGAGTTGAACCTGGTGGAGGGTCTAATCAGCGACGCCGGGCGGATTGCAGTGGGCGTCGCCGCCGAGCAAGGGCTGTTTGACCTGTCCACGTTGAAGGAACCTTGCCGGGCGGAAGGCAAGAAGACGATGGGGCTGGAAATCGCGCAGCAGTTGGGCTGGCGAATGCCGGACGTCATCGTGTACCCCACCGGGGGCGGGACCGGCATCATCGGGATGTACAAGGGGTTCCAAGAACTGCTGGAGCTGGGCTGGATAGAGGGCAAGCCGCCCCGCTTCTACGCGGTGCAGGCCGACGGGTGCCAACCCATCGTCAAGGCGTTTCAGGACGGGACGGACACGGCCGAGGCGTGGCAGAACGCGGCGACGAAAGCCGACGGGCTGCGGGTGCCGGGGCCGTTTGCCGACTACCTGATTTTGCAGGCGATACGGGAAACGGGCGGCGGCGCGCTGGCGGTCAGCGATGACGAGATGGTCGACGCGATGTACCGCATGGCGACGCTGGAAGGCATCATTGCGTGTCCGGAGGGGGCGGCGACGCTGGTGGGACTGGAGCGGCTGATGGCCGACGGCAGCATCGGCGCCGACGAGGAAGTGGTGCTGCTCAACACCGGGTCGGGATACAAGTACCTGGACTTGCTGCGGGGGCCGGAGGAGTAAGTCGGCGTCGAACGGGCTACCGCCCACTGTTGAACGCTTTCTTGACTGCGCGCAAGGCGCGACGTATAGGGCGGCGACGCTGGTGGAAGTTCCGGGCCAACAGTGGAGCCAGGGTTGGGTTGGCCGCGATGAGGGGGGCTACCCATTTGCGCAGCTCGGCCATAGTGGGCGGCTTTTGGTCCCAGGCGGGCGCCAGGGATTCCATGGGATGCCACTGCCGGCGGCCGGGGAGGCGGGTCATCACAACGCCACCGGCCTCTTTGACGGCCAGCGCGCCGCCGAGCATATCCCACATACGGGGGGCGCCGATGACGGCGAACTGCATCACGCCCATTGCGGTGAGGGCGAGCTCGTAGGCGATGCTGCCGGTTACGCGCATCTGGCCCAGGGGCTGGCCTTTGAGTCCTTTGCCGACGCGGGTTGACGCGCCGAAGGAGCCGGGCAATCCAATCAGGCGGTCTCCGCGCAGTTTATCGGTTTGATAGACCGCCACCGGATTGCCGTCGGCGAAAGCGCCGCCGCCGGCGCGGCAGTGGACTACGACGCCGCTGCCCGCGTCTGTTGTTGAAGAGCCGGCGGGCCAGGGGATATAGACGGCGCCGGCGATGGGACGACCCCGGTGCAGCACGCCGATGGACGACGCGTACACGGGCAGTCCGTTCATAAAGTTGGTGGTGCCATCCAGGGGGTCGAGCACCCACAGGTAATCGGGGGCGACGGTGTCACCGTCGGCGCTGGCATCGTCCTCCTCGCCTAGGATGCCGTGGGTTGGGAACCGTGCGGAAATCTGCTTTTCCAGGAAAGCCTGCGTTTCCTTGTCGGCGGTGGTTACCGGGTCCTGCTGGGCACGGTCTTTATACTCGACGTTGAGAGCGCGTCCGAAATGGTTGGACAGCAGGTTGCCGGCGCCTCGGGCGAACTCGACGGCGGCGGACTCGATGGCGATGAGTTCGGAGTCGGTGGGCGCGGTCATAACGGTTGGGATTGTACACCATGGCGAGCTTGGGGCGGTGGTTCGACAGGCTCACCATGAGGGGATGCCGGGCTGTTATAATCGGCGGCAGCAATAGAGGAGGCCGGGCTGATAATGGATTTGGAACTGAATGGCAAGGTTGCGATTGTGGGCGGCGCCAGCAAGGGGCTGGGGCGGGCATGCTCGGAAGTGCTGGCAGAGGAGGGCGTGCGGGTGGCGATGTGCGCGCGCACGGCGTCGGACCTGGAGCGGGCGGCGGACGAGATACGCGCCGCTACGGGAGCCGAGATTTTCACCTTTGCCGGCGACCTGGACCGGGAGGAGACCATCGCCGAGTTGGTGGCGGGCACGGTGGAACGGTTCGGTCAGCTGGACATCATGGTGAACAACTCGGGCGGGCCGCCGCAAGCCTACGCCAAGGATTCCACCGAGGAGCTGTGGCAGGTGTCGGCGAATCGCTCGCTGTTCTTCTTCGCACGGATGACGCGGGAGGCGCTGCCGCATCTGAGGGCGCAGGGCGGCGGACGCATCATCAACATCCTGGCCAGCACGGTCTATACGCCGATACCTAATTTGGCGCTGTCGGCGGCGACGCGGATGGGCGTCATCGGGTTTATGAAGAACCTGGCCGACGACGTCGGGCAGGAGAACATACTCATCAACAACGTGTGTCCCGGCAGCATCATGTCGGAGCGGATGATGGAGAACGTGGAGGATCGGGCGCGGACGCAGGGGATTCCCATCGAGGACGCGCTGGCGCAGCGGGCGGAGCAGACGGCGTTGAAACGCATCGGTGAGCCGCGGGAGTTGGCGTACCTGGTGGCGTTCCTGGCGTCGTCGCGGTCGAGCTACATCACGGGGACGACGATGCTGGTGGACGGCGGGCTGGTGCGGTCGGTGATGTAGGCCAGCGATGACGAGGCCGCAATTTGTCCAGCCGCCGGAGCCGACTTCGGCCGTCGAGTACGTAGAACGGGGCAACCGGTACAGCCGGAACGGGGTGTACGAGCGGGCGATTGCCGACTATACGGCGGCGATTGAGCTGGACGCGGAATGCGCCGACGCCTGGTTCAACCGAGGGGTGTCCTGGTACGAGGTGGGAGATTACCCGCAGTCGATTGCCGACTTGACGGAGGCAATACGGCTGGACCCGGAGGACGATAACTACTACTCGCGGCGGTCGCTGTCGTACCTGTTCAACGACCAGCCGGAGGAGGCACAGGCGGACATGGACGTCAGCGAGGCGATACGGCTGCGGGCGTGGGGATAATCAGGAAGCGGGTTTGAAGTAGGGGATGGTGATTTGGGGGGTGGCGTTTTGGAAGGTTACTTCGACGGCCATGCCGATGTGGACGTCGCGGGGGTTGCAATCCACGATGTTGGTGAACATACGGACGCCCTCTTCCAGCTCGACCAGGGCCAGGACGTAGGGAACCATATCGGCAAAGCCGGTGGTGCGGTTCTGGTAGGTGATGGTGTAGGTCCAGACGGTGCCTCGGCCGGAGGACTGTACCCAGCCGACGTTTTCGCCCCAGCAATCGACGCAGATGCCGCGAGGATACCACTGGTATTCGTCGCAGCCTCGGCAGTACTGGATGACAAGCTGGCCGCGGCGGCAGGAGTCCCAGAAGGGCTTGGTTTCACCGACGACGGTTGGCAGGGGTTTGTTCCAAGGGGTGGTCATGGTTGGTTCCTTTAGTGGTGGTTCGACGGGCTCACCATGAGCGGGTTAGTCGCGGGCTAGGATGACGGTGCCGCCGGAGTGGCGGGAGCCGAGGGCGCCGCCGGTGCCGTGGGCCAGGGCGATCTTGCAGTCGGAAACCTGCCGGGCAGTGCCGTCGAACTGGTGGCGGAGCTGGCGGGTCGCTTCCAGGAGCAGGAAGATACCGCGCATACCCGGATGGTTGGAGGACAGGCCGCCGCCATCGGTGTTGATGGGGAGCGCGCCGCCGACCTGGATGCGCCCGCCGCTGACGAACTCTCCGCCCTCGCCCTTCTTGCAGAAGCCGAGGTCTTCCAGGGTTTCGACGACGGTGATGGTGAAGGAGTCGTACACCATGGCCATGTCGATGTCGTCGTGGGTTACGCCGGCCATTTCGAAGGCGCGGGGCGAGCTCTGGTGGGCGGCGATGTAGATGAGGTCGCGCTTGCCGGCGCCCTGGTGGGCGATGGCCTCGCCGGCGCCGAGTATCCACACCGGGGTATGCTTGCAGTTGCGGGCGACCTCGGGGGAGGCGACGACGACCGCGCCGCCGCCGTCGGTGATGACGCAGCAGTCCATCAGGTGGAGGGGGTCGGAGATTACGCGGGAGTTGACCACGTCCTCGACGGTGATGGGGTCGCGGAAGAGAGCTTCGGGGTTCATGGAGGCGTGATGCCGCATGGCGACGGAGACCTCGGCCAGCTGCTCCGACGTCGTGCCGAACAGGTGCATGTGGCGGCGGGCGATCATGGCGTAGAGGCCGACGGTGGTGAGGCCGTAGATCTCCTCGAAACTGTCGGGCGACGGGTCCAGGATGGGATGGCCGTAGCGTCCGACGCCGCCGGTGCCCACGGAGACGCCGCCGGAGCGGGCGAGGCTGCTGTAGGTGATGACGGCGCAGTTGATGCGGCCGGCAGCGATGGCAGTAAGCGCGTGGGACAGGTGGAACTCGAAGGAACCGCCGCCGACGGTGGTGTTGTCCACGTAGGAGGGGTACATATTGAGGTAGTCGGCCAGGTTCATGCCGCTGTTGCGGATGCTGCTGGAGGCGGTGAAGAGGCCGTCAACGTCGTCCTTGGTGAGGCCGGCGTCGTCGAGGGCTTTGATGATGCTTTCGCCCTGGATTTGGAGTTCGCTCTTGTCGGGAGCGTAGCGGGTGACGTGCTCGTGGATGCCCACGATGGCGGCGGCGCGCCTGAGGTCAACCATAGGGGTGGCACCTCCGTAAGGGGTTGGTTGAAAAGGTTGGGGTATTATGCCACAAACGGAGGGGTTCAGGCGTGCAAGTAGAGAGGGTCGGGGAGTTTGACGTGGAAGGTTTTTTCCAAGGCCCGGCGCCAGAGGGGAGAGAGGATGATGTAGTCCGGGTTTTTGGAGGCGTTGCGGGGCCGGGGATGACAGGGGAAAGGGCGCGGGTCGCGGCCGGATTGGTACCAGCCGTGGGGGTCGGTTTTGGCGGCGAAGTCATCATTAAGGCGGAAACGGTTGCGGATTTCCAGGTAGTTGGGCAAGGTGGTGATGTCGCGCACGGTGGCAAAGTGGGGTGCGGCGGGTTCGTCGGGTTTGCGGATGGAGCGTCGGGTTTGATGGATGGGCAGAGGTTCGCCGGCGACGATGGCGTCGACGGCTTTGACGAAGGAGTTGGCGCGGCGACGGAGACGAAGGAGCCGGCGGCGGTCTGCATCCGTGGCCGGCCGTGACGAGATGCGACGGGGCAGGTCGCAGGCTTCGCGGAAGGTTTTGAGGTGTCCGTGGCCGAGTTCGTCAAAGACATAGCCATGGATAGCCCATCGGAGCTGACGAGGGGAATTATGCCGGGTTTGACGGTGGACGGCCAGGGCGGTGGCCGCGTGAGAAGCAGCCCGGGCGATGGCCTGAGCGGCCCGGCGGTGATCGCGGCGGGCGATGTTGTCCTGGGCGTGTTTGAGGAACCGGGCGGCTTTGGCCTGGTGGTAACTGACAGTTGCCATAGGCAGGGTGTGCTCCTGTAGAAGGGGCGCTCCTTCTGGCGGTCAGTCCGGCCAGTTGGTTTCGGTGGTTCGGTTCGGTTTTGTGTGGTTTCGGGTTCGGGGGTTCAGGATGTCGGCGCTACGGCCTGGGAGCGGGTGTTGCGAGTTTGATGTCCTAGATTTGCGCGTGCTAACTGCCGCCGCGATGAGGGATACCAGTCCTCAGCGCAACCCTGGCCCGTGGGGGCAGGGGTAACCGGCGGTTCTCGCGCGGCGGTGTTTTGACTCCCGCCGTGCCGACTGCACGTAGCCGGGTAAGATGACCGACCGTAGCACAGGCAGCGGCGCAGAAAGTTCCGAAGTGCCGTCCTCGCGTAGGACAGCGGTTAGGCCGTTTGGTTCCTGAACCCTGATGAACCCGATATTCAGATGTGGCGTCGGGCGGTGTCCGTGGGCCGGTGCACCGGGCTGGGGACGGGGGCCGTAGGGAGTAGCGCAATGCTCCGGCGGGCGTGCTGATTGCCTGACGTGGTGTATAGTGTAGAGAACGGATGTGCGGATTGTCAAGGGGTATGAGAGCACGTATTTTGTCAGAATCAGGATTTGGAGGATTTTAGGATTTTTCAGATTGGAGGTTGACCAGCCCACCGCGCCACACCAGGGGGTCGCCAGTCTCAGGGTCAAATGAGCCATTAGGTATTATGGGTGGATTGTCAGGGTCGGCTACAGTTTGGTCAAGTTGGAGTTGGGATAGGCGTGCGTACCTCCCTGGGCGCACTATTTCGCCTGTCGCTGTGCGTATAGGTTCGGTTCCTAAGACAGCTCCAGACACTATAGCTCCCTCTAAATCAGCGCCGGAAAGGTTCGCGTCCGTCAGGTCAGCACCTGAAAGATTAGCATTTGCCAAGTTCGCATCGGAAAGGTTTGCATCCCACAACAAGGCACCGGAAAAGTCTCCTCCCGACAAGTCGGAGCCGCAAAGGTTCGTGCGTATCGCCGCAGCGTTAGAAAAATTGGCATAGACCGAGCGATCACCAGAAAGGTCAGCTTCTGTCAGATCGGCACGCGAAAAATTTGCACGAGCCAAGAGAGCACCAGAAAGGTTGGCCTTTGCTAGGCGAGCATTGGAAAAATTTGCACGAGTCAAGCGCGCATGGGAAAAGTCGGCTTCTGTCAAGCGAGCATTAGAAAAATTTGCGCGCACCAATACAGCACTGGAAAGATTCGTTTTTAGTAGGTAAGCACCAGAGAGTTCAATTCTCACTAAGTCAGCTCCGCTAAGGTATGCGTATTGTAGATTGGCGCCCGTAAAAGCCAACTCCCTCATGTCAGCACTTTTCAGACGGACACGTCGCAAATCTAACGTGAACTCGGTTTTCGATTCGATCAGTTGACCGGCCGAACTGCGTTCGCCTATGGCAGTGATGACAGCTTGAACGTCTGCGGGCACCTCTCTGAGGTCGAACGGTATATCGTCCTCCCCGAGGGGATTTCTGACGAAGGTGCAAAACAGGCGCATTACTTGAAGGTGGTATTGCCCCGGATATTCCTCGGCCAGTCGTTGTAGCGCGTAGATTCCGCCCAATCGTACTGACAGCACGGGGCTGCCTAGCATTCCGGCACCGCGTTGGTAGCGCTCGTTGAGTAAGCTTTGCTGGGCGGTTGCAGTCTGCTCTTGGGCAGCGTCGGCTTGGCGTTCGGCAACCTGGGCTCGCCAAAAGGCGAAACCGAGTGCGACCACGCCAGCGACGATAAAGCCTACGTTGCGGAGAGTATCGCCGTTGGAAGCTTTGCCATCTTCACTGGAACGCAACCATTCCCATTGGAGCCATACAGCAAAGCCGCCAGCAACGACGAGCACAATGCCAAGGAGTATGAAGATGATGAGGTACTGGCTGCTGGGACGCTTGCGCCAAGCGTTTTCGACGAAGGTTTTCATGCCCATACCGCCTTTTACTACACTGGCTATTTGGTGTCGGCGCGCTGGGGATGTCCTTGCGTATATTCGCCTTTGACTACGCCAAAAGTAGATTTTAGCACGGGCCGGCGGGGATGGCCGGGGTTATACTGTCAGTGTTGAGTGCCGGAATGGCGACGATGGAGGAAGGTTAGCGATGGCTTTTGCAGGGTTGGATTTGACGGGTCGGAAGGCGTTGGTT
>VXTR01000068.1 GCA_009837355.1 Chloroflexota bacterium
TCACCGGCGGCCCCACAACCCCAACTTGACCCCCTTTTACCCCTGTGCTTTACTGGCCCAACTGCGGAATCGCCGGCAGCAGGGCCAGTCAGCAGCGGTTCCAGGAGCGTGAACGATGCACTTCGGTATGTTTATGCAGTTTGAAACCCGGCCCGGCGGCTCCCAGGCGGAGGCTTTCGCTGAAGGTTTCCAGCTGGTTGACACCGCCGAAGCCTGCGGGCTCGACGGCGCGTGGCTGGCCGAAATGCACTTCACGCCCGACCGCTCCGTGCTGTCGTCACCCATCACCATCGCCAGCAGCATCGCCACCCGCACCCGGCGCCTGCGCATCGGCATGGCCGTGTACGTCCTGCCCCTGAACAACCCATTGCGCATCGCCGAGGAAGTCGCCACCGTTGACCAGATCAGCGAAGGCCGCTTTGACTTCGGCATCGGCCGCAGCGGTTTCGCCCGCTCCTACGACATCTACGGCGTCCCCTACGCCGAAAGCCGCGACCGTTTCCGCGAGGCCCTGGACATCATCATGCAGGCATGGCAGGGCGATCCCTTTTCCTACGACGGCAAGTATCACCAGGTCAGCAACGCCACTGTCGCGCCCCTGCCTTACCAGAAGCCGCACCCGCCCTTCCGCATGGCCGCCACCACCGCCGAAACCTTCCCCCGAGCCGGCGCCGACGGCTACCCCATCTTCGTCGGCCTGCGCGGTATGGACGTGCCCGAGTTGCGCGATAACCTCAAGGAGTACCGCAAGGCCTGGCGCGCCGCCGGCCACGATGGCAACGGCGATGTGTCCCTGCGCGTCCCCGTCTATCTCGGCCTCACCGAAAAGGCCGCCGTCGAAGAGCCTTTCGAGAGCATCCAGAACTACTTCGGACGCATGGGCCGCCTCTACGCCGCCGACTCCGGTTCCGCCGGCATCCAGGCAACCGAACTGCGCGACCAACGCGCCACCCGCCTTGCCGCCCTCAGCTACGACGACATTCTGCAAACCAAGGTGGCCTTCGGCACACCCGAGGGTCTGGTTGACCGCTTCACTGAACTGCGCGAGGAGTTGGGCCTCGACGGCGTCGTCGCCGAACTCAACGCCGGCGGCATAATTCCCCACGACACCGTGGTGCGCAACATCCGCCTCCTCTGCGAAAAAGTAATCCCTGCCTTCAAATAACCCGCTCCTTATCCGTCATTCCCGCGCCAGCGGGAATCCGGGAACTATTGAGGAAGTCATTTGCATGAAAGTAGCCATCCTTGACGATTACCAGAGCGTCGCCGCCGACCTGGCCGACTGGAGCAGTCTGCCGCCCGATACTGACGTAACCTTCTTCAGCGACCACATCACCGACGAGGACGCCCTGGCTGCCCGCCTCGCCGACTTCGACATCATCATGGGGATGCGCGAACGGACTCCGTTCCCTCGCTCCCTGTTGGAACGCTTGCCCGCCTTGCGCTGCCTCATCACCACCGGCGGACGCAACGCCTCCTTCGACCTGAACGCCGCCACCGACCTGGGCATCACCGTCTGCGGCTCCCCCGGCGCCGGCGAAGGCCCGACGGAACTCACCTGGGGCCTGATTCTCGGAATCCTGCGCCAAATACCCCAGGAAGACCGCGCCACCCGTGAGCAGGGCAAGTGGGGCATCCACGTCGGCGCCAGCCTGCAGGGCAAGACCCTGGCCCTCCTCGGCCTGGGACACATCGGCTCCCTGGTGGCCAGTGTCGGCAACGCTTTCGATATGCGCGTCATCGCCTGGAGCCAGAACCTTACGGCGGAACGAGCGGCGGAATGCAACGCGACCCTGGTGGACAAGGACACCCTGTTCGCCCACGGCGACGTGGTATCCGTTCACGTCCAGCTCAGCGACCGCACCCGCGGGCTGGTCAGCGCCCACGAAATCGGATTGATGAAGCCGACGGCCATCCTGGTCAACATCTCCCGCGGCCCCATAGTTGACGAAGCTGCCCTGGTGGACGCCCTGCAACGCCGGGCCATCGCCGGCGCCGCCCTGGACACCTTCGACGTGGAACCGCTGCCGGCCGGCCATCCGTTCCTCACCCTGGACAACACCCTCATCACTCCCCACGTTGGCTACGTCACCGATGACGGCTACCGCGCCTTCTACGCCGGCGTGGTCGAAGACATCCGCGCCTTCGCCGCCGGCGAACCCGTACGCGTCATCAACCCCGACGTCCTGACGGCCGGCAACCTGCGCGGCCCGGCTGCATAAATCCCTTGAACGGAGACACACAATGAAAGCGCTACGAATTGAGGAATACGGCGACGTTGGCGTCCTGCAATGGAAAGACGCCCCGGAACCCACGCCCAGCCCCCACCAGGTTCTCATCAAGGTGGACGCCGCCGGCGTGAACTACGCCGACATTATGCGGCGGCAGGGCAACTACCCGGGCCCCGACCTGCCGGCAACCCTGGGCCTGGAAGCAGCCGGAACCATCGCCGCGCTCGGTTCCGACGTAACCGACGGACGCCTCGCCGTCGGCCAGAAGGTGATGGCCATGGGCCCCCAGGGCCAGGCGGAGTACGTCGCTGTTAACCACAACTTCGTCTTTCCCTATCCCGACGGCATTGACCCGGTCCACGCCGGCGGTATGCCCATCACCTTTCTCACCTCCTACCACCTGCTCAAGTCCCGCGGCGCTATGCAACCCGGCGACACCGTGCTGGTCCAGGCCGGCGCTTCCGGCGTCGGCACCGTCGCCATCCAGCTCGCCAAAGAGTGGGGCGCACGGGTGATTGCGACAGCGTCCACCGAGGACAAGCTGGAGTTATGCCGCTCTCTCGGCGCCGACATCACCATCAACTACACCGAGGTTGACTTTGAAGACGAGGTGAAGTCCTTGACCGAAGGGCGCGGCGTTGCCCTGGTGCTGGAATGCGTCGGCGGTCCGGTGCTGGAAAAGTCGGTGCGCTGCGTGGCCTCCTACGGACGGCTGGTCAGCTACGGCAACGCCAGCGGACAGCCGGCCAACCTGTCCGCTGCCGACATCACCACGCTGAATCGCACCGTGGTCGGGTTCAGCATGGGCCGCTCTCCCATCGGCTCCCTGGACCATCAGGGCGCGATGCAAGACCTGGTTCCGATGATTATGGACGGCCGGCTCAAGCTCATCGTTGACCGCATCTTGCCCATGTCAGAAGCCGGCAGCGCCCACCAACACCTGGCCTCTCGAGGCACCAGGGGAAAGGTGATTCTGACGCCATGACGTCCGCCGCCGGCCGATACGCAGCGGTGTATGACGCCGTGGTGGCAGCCGACCATTTTGTGGACCATCGAATGCCCGGGGACCACTGGGCGGACATGGCCGAGATGTTCCGGCTGGATCCCAGCCGGCCCAGGGATGCCAACCTGTCGGCGTTGATCGATTACCTGGAGCCCTCGGACGTGCTGCTGGATGTTGGTGGCGGGGCCGGCCGCATTTCCCTGGCCCTGGCCGACTGTGTGAAAGAGGTCGTGCTGATCGAACCATCGGAAGGCATGCGGGAACAGTTCATCGCAGCGCGCGATCAGGCCGGCATCACCAACGCGCGCATCACCTCCGATTGGTGGCTGGAGTCTCACGAAACCGGCGACGTGGTTCACCTTTCCGACGTTACCTACTTCGTCCGGGACATCGTGCCCTTCGTCGTCAAGCTGCACAACGCAGCGGCCCGTCGGGTGATGATAACCGTCTGGCGGCCCACGCCCGGGGACATGGCTTCCGACCTGCGGCGCGCGGTATATGGCGAAACCCCGCCCCCTTGGCCCGGTCTACCCGAACTCGCCGCCGTCCTGTGGGAAATGGGCCTCCTGCCTGAAATCCGTCCCCTGCCCGATGAACCCTGGTGGCTGACCGACGCCGAGCGCGGCCTGTCCAATACCGACGCCATCGCCCTGGCCATGCGCTGGCTGGACACCGATGACGACGCAGCCCGGCAGTCGGTATCGGCAAACCTGGAACGGCTTTTCCAGCGGACGGACGCCGGCCTGACCCCGCGCTGGCTCAGCCAACCCCGCGCGGTTCTGATTACCTGGGAAACCGCCGATCAGCCACTATCCTGAACCGGGGCGCATTATGGTAGAACGAATAGGCGTAGCCTTCACCGGTGGCGGGATGTCGCCGCCTGAAATCGTCCAGTGCGTGCAACTGGCCGAAGAGCTGGGCTACGAATCGGCGTGGGTTGCCGAGGGGCACGGCGGCGACCAGTTTGCCATCCTCACCGCCTGCGCCCTGGCAACTTCCACCATCAAGTTGGGCACCAGCATCAGCAGCGTTTTCGTCCGCAGCGCGCCCACCATCGCTATGGCCGCCGCCTGCGTTGACCATTATTCCCAGGGTCGTTTCATCCTCGGCCTGGGCAGCAGCCACAAGGTGCAGGTGGAGCCGGAACATGGGCTGGAGTTCTCGGCGCCAATCCCAAAGGTACGCGACACGGTGGAAATCGTGCGCACTCTGTTGCGCGACGGTAACCTGGTGAACTACCGTGGCGAGGTTATCAACATTGATACCTTTGACCTGCACTTCCCCGTTTTGCGACCGGATCTGCCCATCTACTTGGCGGCTGTGTTTCCCAGGATGCTGGAGATTGCCGGGGAAATCAGTGAGGGTATCCTGCTCACCTGGTGCACGCCGGAGCACGCCCGCACTGCCGCCCACCACGTGGCCATTGGCGCGGGGCGCGCGGGAGTGGAGTCGTCGTCGGTGGAACTGGCTACCCTGTTGTCCGTCGCGCCGCCCGGCGCCGGAGACGGCGGGATGCGTCGTGTAGCGGCGACTTATGCTGGCCGGTTCCCCCGCTACCGCCGGCTGATGGCCGAAGCGGGTTTTGCCGACGATGTGGAACTGGTGCTCCGGGCCTGGCGCGAGGGCAACTTACCGAGAGCGGAGCGGCTGGTTCCACAGCGACTGATTGACCGGATGTCACTGCCGTCCGACGCCGGCGAGCGGCGAGAACGGCTGGCGGAGTATCGAGAAGCCGGTATAACGCTGCCGATTATCGCTCCGCGTGTAGCCGGCGAGGCCGCTGGCAAATCGGCCCTGGAAATTATTCGCGGCAACGCACCAGCCTAGCGCACCCCTATCCGCTCATCCTGAACTTGTCGAAGGACACCCCTTACTCCTCCGCAGCGGGCAGCCAAGGCGACCACCGCGTGATCGGGATCGTTACGGATAGGCGAGGCTGGTCGCCTACCACCGCCGTAGTATGTCCCTGCCCCGTCAGGTCGTCCGCCATCAGGACGTCGCCAGCCCCGAATCGCCGCTTGGTGCCGTCGCCGATGCCGATTTCCATCTCGCCGGCCAGGGTGATGACGTACTGCCGGCGCGGAGCGGTGTGCCAGTCGGAAAAGTACCCCGGTTCAAACCGCCGGAAGTTGACGCCCGGCGTCACCTGCATTCCGCTATGGACGGCACGTTCGGCCGGCAGGTCCAGGTCTTCGAAATGGGTCTGGCCGTCGTCTCCGGTGTAAATGCGCACGAACATGGTTCAGGTTGCCTCCTCTATCGGGTTTGCCGGTAGTATTTTAGCGCATTGTAGAGCAAATGCAGATGTTGAGAAACCGCCGATTTCCGTCGTACAATATACGGGCGCCGATGTAGCTCAGCCGGAAGAGCAGCGGTTTCGTAAACCGCAGGTCAAGGGTTCGAGTCCCTTCATCGGCTCCATTTTTTGGAGCGGGGCGGTTTCCTACTCCATAGAGGCCGAATCGCGGGCGAAATCTTCTCCCCAAGCCGGTTTTGCTGGACAAATGCTGGACAAATTGTCAACACTGGGCCGCAGTTGACCTCATTCCCCGGCACCCGGCAGAAGGTTGAGGCGCCATGCTGGCCGGTGCCAGCTGGAGGCCTTGACGAGATCAGGTCAGCGCAAACCGATTCAAGATGGGCCACCCGAGCCATTGGTCGGTCAGACGTAGCCGGACCGCTGGCGAACGCCTTGCGCTGACCTCGGACGGTACTATTTCGGGGTGTGTCCCCGCGAGGCGCAATTGCTGATGCCGTGAACTGTCGAACAGCAGTATGCCGGGAAACGGTTCCACTACGGTTTGTGAATTGGTATCGCTTGCCGGCGCGGCCGGACAGTTCGCCCAGTTGGAATCTCAGCATTGCGCTCCGTAGGAATTGGGCCATTTCCTGCCGCCGGCGTTGCATTGGGAGAAGTTCGCATTGCAGGGCCCCAGCGGCCGGCGTTAGCTTGATTGGCCTTGCCGCATTCATTGCACGTGAAGGCAGCGTGTAAAGTGTAGCGTTCGAGTACGTCAGGCTTCCTTGACGGTTAGCGGGAATTGGCTGGCGGGTGCCTTTAGCTCCGATGGGACGACTTGTGACAGGCAGGTGGTGGAACTGTTTTGACCCGTGCAGTGAAGCGTTGCGATGTCTAGCAGCCGGTAACGTGCAGCGGTGGGTAGGTTGGCAATCTCGTCTTCAGCTGCATTCTTACTGAGCGATACGTGGAAGCGACCCCATTTTGGGGCCGTCTTGGCATTTTGCTGACCATCTCCCTGGTCTCCCAACGTTGTGCGCCATTCGGATGCCTGTGGCAACACCACTTTGGGACAAGAGCTTGGATTTCAGCACCCGCATTTGGGGAGATGCCGATTTGGTGGTTTCCCAGTTGCTCGAGAGCGGAAAGATGTGGTTCCCAATAGCGCTCTATAAGGGTCCACGCCTTCCCGGCGCCGGTTCAGTACGACGCCCTCGTAGCTCGAGTGCCAGCCAAATGCGCTGTATTGGCAGCGTTACTGTAGCCGATTTGTGCTCAGGTCCAGTTGTCGAGTTTTCGGACCGATTTCCTTGTCCCAATGGACCGTCGCGCTCTCGCGGGCGCGTTTGCTGTTGGCGCCACGAACCAAATGGATGCCAGCGTCCTTGGGGCGCTGGTCGCACTGGATGATGGTGCCCACAACGATTCCCTACCTCCTACGCCCTTGAACCATGATCCACGCGAAGCCGCGCGGTGCGAGCTAGGGCCTACCGACAATCCGCCCTTCCACGACCCGGGTCGTCGCCCCTGGACAGATGCACCGCGATATGTGGTTAGTATCCCGAGGGCCTGCCTCTTCCGAAACTTCGGCAGGCGGAGGCCCTCATGGGAGACTGCCGATGCCACACCTGCCCAATTCCGGAGGGTTGGCCTCAGCTTACGGACGAACAATGGGAACAGTTGGCCCCTCTGTTGCCTCAGGGCACCGGAAGCCGCGCCGAAACCACGCGCCGGCAGGTAAACGGGATGCTTTATGCATTGGAAACCGGGTGTCCCTGGCGCCTGCTGCCAACCCAGTTCGGGCCGACAGGTCTGGTGGAAACTCGCTTCCGGCGTTGGGCTTCGGGTGGAGTGTTGCGCACGGCGTACGCTCATCTGTACCCACCAAAATTGCTGGCCCAGGGCCGGACCGTCGTCATCAGCAATAGCTACGTCAAGGTACACCGTTCTGCCGCGGGTGCCCGGGCGGGCTGAACAGGACGGCGTTGCGGTTTGTGGTGCCCGTACCAGTGTCCGCCCGTCGAGCCCTGGGATTGCCCCGAACGGCAAGCCGTAGGGAAAACGTGTGGCGGGTTCAACACCATCATCACAGTTGCGGTAAATGACGACCACCAATTGCTGGGCTGGCACTTGCTGGCTGGGAACGTAGCCAAGTGGAAAGGAACACCGAAGCTGCTGGAAGGAATGCGGCCGTCGGTGGTGGTTGCTCCGAACGATCACGACAACAACCGCTTTCGGCAGATTCTATGGTTGAGACTCATCCAAGCAGCGATCCCCAATCACTCCCGGCGCAAACGGCGCTATCCTGAGCATTCGGCGATTAAGCTACAGCGCGTGGCGGACAGTGTCATAGCACGGTTGAAGCGGTTCCGACGCGTGGGGACTCGATACGAAAAAACTTCAGAAGGGTACGACGCAGTAGTCGCGCTGGCGGCCTTGTGGATCGCCCTCCTGCGAGACCACCCAGAGCAAACGGGCGGTTAGAAATATTGGCGCCACCCACGCTGGGGAATTGCGCCGGCCAGTCGCCCGGCCGGCGCAATTTTCTGGGACTGGGATGGGCTTGGAGTGTGTACAAGGCCCCGAAGAAGGTTTTTGGGTGAGGCAGCCAATACCGCGGGTCCCAGAGGAATTGGACACGCACCATGCGAGGCGTTGCTGTTGGCGCGCGGAAGTAGGGTTGGGAATGTACGCCGGTCCGGGCGGAACCACACCGCCGGCCCGGGCAGCAGCCCAGATTTGCTTGATTTCCAACTTGACCGGGACATTGCAAAATCGCTGATTATAATCCGGGCAAACGATGGAGAAAGCTCCGGATTGCATCGCCCGACGGCAGGGATCCGAAGCGGGAGGCAAGTATGGAAAATCAACGGTTGGCGTACTCGGTTGCTGAGGCTGCCGAAGCCCTGGGGGTTTCTCAATGGCTGATGAGAGAGGCGTGCCGCCTACGGCAGGTCCATTCCTTCAGGGTCGGACGCCGGATTCTGATACCCCGTGACGCGCTTCAGCAGTTGCTAACCAACCCAGGCGAGATTGGCGCCGCCGAGGATGTTGGACCAGCTGAATGAAGTTACGCCTTGGGGCCGTCCCGACGGCCCCAACAGGTCAGGCCACAACTTACGCCAAACGGAGGTCCGCATGGCGGATAATCAGTACCAGCCCCTGTTCCAGTGGCATCAATACCCTTTGGAGCCGGACAGAGCCGTCGACATCGGATGCCAAGCCCAGACCGGCATTCCTGCCAGCTACAAAGCGGTGTTGTGGTCCTTGGGCGCGGACTTGCACCAGTTGGAGCTCCTGGCTGAGGCGTGTTTCGTGGCCATACGCTGGCCCGACGGAATCAGGTGCCCTCAATCGGACTGTGGCTCCAGCAATGTCCAAGAGGTCGCCAACTGCAAGCCAATGCCTTACCGTTGCCGCAAGTGTCGGAAACACTTCTCGAACACGTCGGGAACTTGGTTAGGCTCGACCAAGCTGGATCACCTGCAGCTGCTGGGAGCGTGTTATCTGACGGTGGGCCACTGGGAGGAGGTAACGGCCAGGCAGCTGGCGGAGTGTCTGCAATCCGACGTCAAGACGGCCCGAAAACTACGCAAACTGTTCCGGGAGGCCATTTCCGACGCCCACTTTTCGCCTTTCGCCGCCGCGCAATCGGCTGCTGACGGCGTGGACCCACTGGTGCTGACCGGGGCGGCCTTGGCGGTCGTCCTGCGGGACAAGGACCGCAATGCGGGTCAAGAGGCCGTTTTCGGGATGGCCCCTGACAGGGCGAACTCCGACCCAGCCGATGGCGACGGGGAGAAAGCGCCGTTCAAGGCGCTGGAACCGTATTGGTTCGAATTTTTCCCTTGCCTCAGGAATCCTGAAATCGGGACCGAAAACGAACCCCAAGAACCCATCCGTGCGCCAACTGACGAACTGGCGCCAAGGCGGACCGACCAGAAGGAGAAAGTGGCCGCGGGGCGAACCGCCAAGCCCACCAACGGGAGTGGTCAAGAACCGGATCCAAGCCATATACAAACGGCCGTGTGTTCCCAACCTCGGTTACCGGAAGCCGGCCAACGGCGATTCTGGGAACCGGAGCCAGCAACGCTGGTGGGCATGGCCTCGGAGAAAGCGGTGAAGGCGCCGGCGGTGACTGCCAGGAAGCGGAAGCCCCGACGCGCGCAACGCAGAATCGGCGGGCCCTACACGGAGCAGCTTCGTCTGTGGCTTTCCTGACGGAAGAATGCCGCCGCATTGCCGCTCAAGGGAGAACCCACTGCGAAGCTGGGGGCCAGGAAGCTGGCCTATGCTAGAGGGGACTCGTTTCCTTTGCTAACCGGTTACGACGACAGGGGTTCGTCACCGAATTGGCGGGAACGGGGGCGGCTCGTTTGTGCCGTGGAAGCGGGCGGAAAATAGCCGAGGCCAACGGCGGCGCCTGGAAATTCCTGAGTTGGGCAACGGGAGAAAATTAGCCAAGCTCATCGCGGGAGATTGGCGCGCCCAGATTTAAGCGAGGGGAGAAAATTAGCCACGGCCAGCGTTCTCCCGCCGTAGTCTATTGGCCCGCGCCACCAAGCACTCAACTGGTTAGATGGCCAGTTTTGGCGGCAGTCGTCGACGCTGGGCACTGGGGAGGGTGGTGTGTCGGCCGCCAGCCGTCGAATCAGCACCCCGAGGTCCTGGGTGAACCGGTTGGGCAGGGCTCTCCTGGGAATCCGCACCGCGTGGGTGGGGTAGATGACCTCGCCGCCGATTCGTAGGTTCCGGCACTGTGGGAGCGCCAAGGGTGGGGCGTACTGGTAAATCATGACCTGGACGCGTTGCTAGGGCCGTTCCTGGCCGGTCTTGACGTCGATGATGGTGGCGCCGCAGTCGTCGAGGGCGGCCAGCGTGGCGGTCTTCCCCCGCAACCGGAAGGCGTTCTTGCCTTCGACCAAACCGCGGTGGCCACGGGATTCCCATCCCCGTCGTTGCCGGTTCAGCAGCGCGGTATGGCCGAGCAACCACTGGGCCTGGTCGAAGTCCGACGGCGGCTTGTCCCAGTCGCGGTAATGGACCTTGAACCTGACGGCCCACTCGCAGGAGTTTTCGCCCGACAGCAGGCGGGGCAGCCAGGTGGTGCAGATGTAGAGATGTTGTCGTCGCTGCGGCATGACACGGCTCCTCCAGATTGGGTAGCCGCCGTCAGCCTGAAGTCAGTGTATGTGTTCCTCGAGAGTTCGCGCTACGGCCGGCTGTCACCAATTTGACGAGGCGCCTAAATTGCGGCGTTGCTGCCGAGGACGAAAACGGCCGCCCCGTCTGTCAGTAGCGGCCGGCATTTGGTAGAAAAACAGCCGCCAAAGCTCTTTGGCGGCTGGGATGGAAGATCATTGTGGTGTTCGGTCATGCGGGAATTTTCTCGTACTCTTGGAGGTTGAAACGGACGATGCACTCTCGGTGGGTGCGAGGATCGTGTTGGGCCACATTAGCAAGGATCTCTTCGACGCTGAGGTCAATGAAATCCCAGACTTTGTTCTCGAAACCGGGGGTGTGCTTCAGGTAGGCGAGAAGATGAGATTTATCAGCTGACATTCTAGGAATGGTCATGGTGTGATGGCCTCCTTGAGCTGGATCCTGGCTCGCCTTGCGGCGGGAGCGTATTGTAGTTGATGGAAGGAATCTTTGTCCATCGCGGGGCCGAGCGATGCGATCTCTCGTTGGATCTGTGCGTAGGATGGGGGTGATCTGGGTTGGTTTAGGAATTCTGGAGGGATTGGTTCGATTTTGTGGAACCATGGGGTCGTATCCTGCGAGCAGATGAGTTTGCCGTTGTTGTGGACAACGTAGTGGTCAAAGTCGGGTATTTTGGTCGCGTCGTATCCCATGAGGACGGCTCTGAAAGCAATGTCGTTGGGTGGTTCGTAGATCAAGCGGAGCATGTAGCTTGGTACGGCGAGGGACCTTTGAACGGTTTCGATGAAGAGCTCCTGGGAAATGTTTTCAAGCTGGTGGTAATCGGCGACGGTGGCGCTTTGGTGTAGTTTGAAGGCTGTCGCCCAACCCCACCGGGTAGAGTGATCGAACCCATACTCGGTGATGGCTTCGCAAAGGGCCGTTGGCCCGGCGTAGTAATTGCCGTCGCAAAATAGTCCGGTTCCGGACCAGTCTCCGTTCAGGTTTCCGCGGACATACTTGTAGTGGGACACGCCTCTGGCCAGCGTTATCCCCTGCGAGTCGCGAAAACGTTTGGATTCGGCTATATCGATCATGCCGTCGTGTTGGAAAACTGCGCGTGCCAGATCACGGAGAGCGATGGAGCGGCGGGAATCGGGCCCTATTGAGCGTTTTTCCTGGATTGCAAGGACTGTATTGCGGACGTCTGCGGTTAGGTAGCGGCGTTGGGGGGTCTGGGGGTTATTGGGCTGAAGCAATGGTGCGTCCCGTTTGCGACTGAAGGATTGCGCGAGCGATGGTCGCGTGAGGTATTATAGCGTTATGCCTGTAGCAGTTCGCTGGTGTTACCGGATCGCATGCGCGGGGAGATTGCGCGAGCAACATGAACGTAGAAAGCGTCATGGCGACGATGCGCGGGTCGTCGATGGCCGGCCCGTCATCCCGCGTGTTGAGCAGTCCGAACGGAGCACGTTTGGCCTGAAGCCAGTACATGCGTTGGCGGCAGCCTCTCGCTATGGCTGCCTGTCATGAAATTGACAACGCCGAATTCGCGGTGTTGATGCCGCAAACGTAACCGGCCGCCCCGTCTGTCAGGAGCGGCCGGCGCCGCTGTTCGTCAACGACAAGGCCATTATGCCACCGGCTGAAACGTTGGCTCTACCTGCTGGTGTCGTCAAATTGCCCATGCCCCGCCTGCTTGTCATGTATCAACTAGCGCTGGGACTATTCAACACCGCGACGCTGTTCCCGCCGCAGGTTTTCCCTGGTGGCTCCCGCACGGGCCAGCGCCTCCGCAATCAGGCTTCCAGCGCCGGCCCTATCCAGCGCTTCACCCCTTCCAGCTCTGAGTCGCTCAGGTCGGGGTACTCCGCATCCCGCCGGTAGGCCTCGGAGAAGGCGGTGAGGCCGCACCCGAGTCCGTCTGGTGTCGCAGTGGCGGCCAGCAGGTTTTCCACCGCCAGAGTGCCCCCACGGTCCCCGATGGGGCGGACGTTTTCCACGTGCCGCCATAGGAAGGCGGCGTCGCGCCGGAACCGGATGGGGTCGTTGCCGGCGGCCAGCAGCGCCTTAAAGGAGCGTTCCAGCCCCCACTGGGCCTCTCGACCCAGAAAATAGACGCCCCACATTGTGGGACGTTTGAGGACGTGCTCGACCATTTCCAGGTGCATTGCCGCTAATCTGAGCCAGCGCAGTGTCAGGTCCCGCACTTCATCCGGAGCTGGCTCCCTGTCCGGCCGGTAGTCAAGGCTCCGGCCGTCCAGCGTTACGCCGTAGCGGGCGGTCTGGCCGGCGAAGGACTGGGCCAGTGGTGCCTGGTCCTGGAATTCCTCCAACGTGATTGTCATGACGTTGACCACCGGGTCGTCGTACTGTCCTGCCAGGAGTTCCCTGAGCACGGCTTTCGTCCGTACGGCGGTGTCGATGTCGGGAGCGATGGCCGTGAGGTCCACGTCGGAGTCGGGGCGGTGGTCGCCGACGGCGCGGGAGCCGCACAGTATGACCTGCGCCGGATGCACCTGATCCTGGATATTCCGGGCCATGGCCAGGCCCACGGGGTCCGGAGGGTTGCGGGGAGTATTCATGTCGGCTCCTTCTGGGTGGGAATGGGAGGCGCGGTTTGGGACCTGGCGGTGAGTCGGCCGCCCCGTCGGTCGTAGGCGGCCGGCGTCGCCATCGGTCGGCGACACCATCATTGTGGCAGCGCCGTGCTTGGCCCCGCCACTGGCAGGTGTCATCAATCGTCGGTGGCCGCATCCTGAGGCGGGTCCGGTTCGCAGACCAGGCGGCCCAGGAAATGCAGGCCGGCGAAGACGGCGAAAACCCAGAGGGTGATGGCAACGCCCCGCAGCGCGCCGGACAGCGGTTGCCCCTTGACCCGAACGGTGACGTTCACCGGCTGGGCTGAGTCGGCCGAGGGAGCGGATTGGGACAGGCCGGCGCCGTGGCGGCGGACCCAGCCGATGGGGTCGCGTTCCATGTCATAAAGGAGCTGGAGGTCGTCCTCGGGGACCACCAGGCTCTGGTCGTCGCCGGCCCGATGGGGATACCAGCCCCGCTGAATGGCGACGTGGTCCAGGTGGCGACGGAAGTTGTCGCGGTCGCGCTTATGGACCACAGCGGTAAAGGGAACGGCGGCGCAGTCGTCGTGGCGGGTGGCGACGGCCACGAAGGACGCGATGCCCTGGGTCCGGAGCTGCGGCAGAGGGCCGGGTTCAGTGAGCTGGGCGTCGGGATGGATGGCCAAGTGCCAGAGGAAAAGGCCTAGGCCGGTGAGGACCAGCAGGGTCATGAGCAGGAATGGTGGCACGGGGCTTTTGGAATCTTGCATTGGATTTCTCCTGAACGGCCGCGGTGGCGGCTGCGCTGGGGTGGTAGTCTGGAATGAATTGCGGGCGGAGTGGGCTGACAGACGACAGAAGGCAGCTATCCGGTTGGTCCGCTGGCCGGCGCCGTCCTCGCGGCAGACCATTGGTCAGGGGAACGTCGCGTGACGCCGTGACAATCGGGCCGGTAGCGGCCCCCCGCGCCACGGCGAAGCAACGTCGCTACACCGAGGTGGCCAGCTGAGGATGGTTCCACTAGGCGCACCGGGTCGCGTCGAAACGGAAATGGAACCAGCCGCGGTGGGTGAAGGACAGCAGGTTTCCGTTGGGAAACAAACCGGGGGACCGAAGGTCGTCAATCGTTGGGCATCCACTCCAATGGAATTCATTCCCTTTCCATGGGATGGACCGCGCAATGGATTGGTATGGAACCCGATGCATTGGTTTCCGTCGCATTCCAATTGGCGCCATCCACGGCCGGGCGCTCGCCAGAGGCAGGCACAGGCACATGGAGAATTGTCATTACAATGCCGGCAATGAGTTTGCTCACGGAGGTGAACACCATGATTCAATGCGTTGCCTGCGGCGTGGAATTGGAGCCACCCGTCCGCGCTCCCCACACCGTCTACGTCAAGACCCTCTACCGCATCGGCGGCCAGGACTACTGCCGCCACCACATCATCAGGGCAGCCGTGGTCGCCGGCGTAGTTGCCGAGGTGAAGCCGGGCGCCGGACCGGTGTCGGTAACCCACCGGGCAGTGTCTGCGCCCGAGTATGGACAACCCCGCCAGCGCTGAGTCGGTTTACGACGTGACGCCGGTCTCCGGAGCTGGCGCAAGTGCTTCGGAGCGTCCGTGCAACGCGGCAAGCGTTGTCCGGACGTCCAGGTGGGCCTTACCGGCCCTGCACCGTGATCAGGGGAGGACTGGCGTCCTCATCGCCGTTGGCGATGGTGATGGTGATGTAGATGTTGACGGTCTCCGCCTGGTGCACGGACACGTGGCCAGCCTGGCCTTCTACGGGCTGGAGTTCACCAGCCGGGTTCGACTTCGCGGCGACGGGTGCGCGGCTCAGTGCCGCCACTTCCCGCCGGATGTACTCGGCGCTGAGCTGGGGCTGCAGTTGTTCCCCGCTGGGCAGACTGGGGAGGAGCTGCACCAAGTCAACCTGACCGAAGGCCAGCCGCACGCTGCGGCCATTGGCTTCGTCCAGGATGTCCTCGTCCTCCGTCATGTCAGGGAACCAGGTCACTGGGATGACGTAGTTGTTGGGGATAACCGCGCGCTTGAGATCGGTACGGACCGCCTTGCCGGCCTGCCAGGCGGCCTCCAGGGGGTTCTTCACCGGCGTCCGGATGCCGCTGGTTTCGTGGCGCCACCAGTCGCCTCCCTCAATGGAGTAGCGCCCTTCCAGGATGGTGACGGCGAAGCGTCCCACGCACTCGAAGAATGCGACGCAGCTGGGTGCGGGCTCGCCGGACGGCAACTGGGGGTTGAACAACAGCTGCCCGTCCTGGTCGCTCTGCTCGAACTGCCGGCAGGCCTCGAGTTCGGCCGGGGACAGGGGTTGGTTGGGGTCGTTGTTGACGACTTTCATGGTTTCAATCACCTCTTTCGTGATTTGGGGTTGAATTACCGCGCCGGTACTCTGGGCATGAATACAGGCCGACCAGGGAGAAATCTCCGGTCGGCCCTTGAAAGCCGGTTACAAGGCGCGGCGGGTTGGTTTGCGGGCGGGGACCTGCCCACAAGATGTCGTGGCTGCAGACGCCCCGCTCCGTTTGGGCAACGGCTTCGGGCGGTCAAGCCACGCGGCGCCGGGCGGGCGGAGCCCTGGCCATCGCAATGACGGCGTGCTTGGCGTTCATCGTGTTCATCATCTCCTTGGGCTGGATGGCGGCGACGTCCGGGGCGGCGCCCACCCACACGTCCAGGCGTTTCAGGTATGGGATGAGCCGCGACGCCTCGGGGATGGCCGCCGCATCTCGAGTGGCTTCCGGGGGGTCAAAGCGTTGACCGGCCAGTGCGCTGCGGTCCATGCGGTCCCAACGGGGCAGGCCGTCCCAGGCCTCGGCGAAACGGGGATGCACGGCGCCGGCGGCCGTCAGCGCCAGGAGGCGCTTGGGACGGGAGAAGGCGACATAATGCTGGCGGGCATAGTCAAAGTCGGCGATGCGCTGGGCCGGTTCGAAACTTGGCCGTCGGCAGTATGAGGCCAGCTCCTCGCCCACCCGGTCCACCTCGTCGTTGTCCAGATGCAGAGAGCCCACGATAACCACGTCCCACTCCCTGCCCTTGGCCTGGTGGATGGTGGTTACGGTTGCGGCCGGGGCGGCCACCAGGGGCGTCTCTAGTCCACCCGTGGACTCCAGTATTACCGCGGTGGGTTGCAGGGTTTGCAGGCGAACAAGCAACGCAGCGATCTCTGACTCCTCGTAGTTGACTCGCCAGACACAGCCAGCCGGCCGAACTGCGACATCCACCCAGTCCTTGGCCACATCGATCCCCACGTAGGTCGGTTGATGTTCCATATGCACCTCCGGTGTCCCATTGGCCCGGCCTTGCGAGATGCGGGCTCAGTCGGCCCAGGCAATCGTTCGGGCTCTGCTGGGAATGAGTGCGACGACCCTCGCTTTTCCACGGCCTCCTATGACCAATGTCCGGTCGGTCTGCCGCACTCAGAACCATCCTGGTTACAGGATTGGCTCGTATTGTCAAAGATACAATGTCCGGCCATGAAGGACGTGATATTGAACCAGCGAGAGCAAGCCAGACTACAGGCACTCAACAGCGCGATGGAATACCGACTTCCCAGGGCCCGTACGGCCGAGATTCTGGGGATCAGCGAACGCCAGCTCCGGCGAGTTTTGGCGGCCTACCGGAGGGACGCGGCCGCCGCGCTGGTCCACGGCAATCGGGGACGCCAGCCCCGCAACGCGATTCCCGAGGTCGTCGCTGCCGCCGTGGTGTCGCTGGCCAGGGAGAAATACGCCGGCTTCAACCACAGTCACCTCGCCGAAGCGCCGGCCGAGCGGGAGGGTATCGACCTGAGCCGCTAGACGGTAAGCCGTCTGTGCAACCGCTCCGGCCTGTCCAGCGCTAGGCGGCACCGTCCACCGAAGCATCCGTTGCGCCGGGAACGGATGCCCCAGGAGGGTATGCTGCTGCAGATCGACGGCAGCCATCACCCCTGGCTGGAAGACCGCGGGCCCAGATTCGTTTTGCTGCTGGCGGTGGACGACGCCACCGGCACGGTGGTCAATGCCCTCTTCCGGCCCGAGGAGGACACCCGGGGCTACTTCCTGCTGATGGATGGCGTCATCCGCTGCTACGGCATTCCCCTGGCCATCTACGGCGACCGCCACGGCGTCTTCAAGTTCAGCGGCAAACCCCGACACTTCCCCAGCCCGTGGGACCGACCCAGTTCACCCGGGCCATGGGGGAATTGGGCATCCAGCAGCTCTTTGCCCGTTCGCCACAGGCCAAGGGCCGGGTGGAGCGCATGGCCGGCACCTTCCAGGACCGGCTGGTCAGCGAACTCCGGCTGGCGGGGGCCGTCACCATCGACCAGGCCAACGCCGTGCTGCGGGACTTCCTCCCCCGCTTCAACCGCCAGTTGGCCGTCCCGGCCCAGCAGCCCCAGGCCGCCTATCGGCCCCTGGACTCCACGCTGCATCCGGAACGGATCCTCTGCTTCAAACACACCCGTCAGGTGGCCCGGGACAACACCGTCAAGTACCAGTTGCGCACCCTGCAACTGCTGCCAGCCCGGGACCGGCCCAGCTACGCCGGCGTCAAGGTGGAGGTGCTGGAGCAGAGCGATGGTCGCCTTGCCGTCCAACATGACGGGCATCTGATTGACCATCAGGAAGCTCCTCCCAAAGCGGGAGCCCTGCGGGCCGCCCAGGGAGCTCAAGCCCCCACTCCCGAAATGGCCCAGGTGGTCAGGAATCTCAGCCAGCATAGCCTCACCAGGTCGCAGCTGCAGAAGCTGGCCGCTTTGGGGTCACCGGTCGATGAGCCGACAGATGATGAGAACAGCCCCACTGTTGACACTCCGCCACCCAGACAGGCGACGCCGCGAAAGCAGGCCCTGTGGAAGGCGGTGCAGCACGCCAAGCTGCAGGGCCTCTCCTTGAGGGGAATCGCCAGGCAACTGGGCATCTCCAGGAACACGGTCAGAAGGTACGTCGCGTTGGCCGCCCCGCCCATCAACCGGCCTCCCAGAAGCCCTGCCCGATCAGCACCTCAGCGCCATACCACCGGACATTGTATCTTTGACAATACGAGCCAATCCTGTAACCAGGATGGTTCTGAGTGCGGCAGACCGACCGGACATTGGTCATAGGAGGCCGTGGAAAAGCGAGGGTCGTCGCACTCATTCCCAGCAGAGCCCGAACGATTGCCTGGGCCGACTGAGCCCGCATCTCGCAAGGCCGGGCCAATGGGACACCGGAGGTGCATATGGAACATCAACCGACCTACGTGGGGATCGATGTGGCCAAGGACTGGGTGGATGTCGCAGTTCGGCCGGCTGGCTGTGTCTGGCGAGTCAACTACGAGGAGTCAGAGATCGCTGCGTTGCTTGTTCGCCTGCAAACCCTGCAACCCACCGCGGTAATACTGGAGTCCACGGGTGGACTAGAGACGCCCCTGGTGGCCGCCCCGGCCGCTGCGGAGGTGCTTCAGACTAGGTGCTAAAGGTGGATCAAGTGAAAAAGATTTACGAGTTGAAAGGAGCTGGGCATTCGATCCGGGAGGTAGCCCGGGAGTTAGACCTGCCCCGCAACGCGGCGCGGCGGTATTTGAAAACGCCGGAGGCGGGCGTTGGGTGACATCCTCGACGGGTCGGCAGCCACCGCTGTCGCCGCCGGCGGTGGCCGTGTGGGAAGCTTGTGGCTCGCCGTTTTCACCCAGCCACAATAACGAAGGGCCACACGGTTCCCAGGCTCAAGACCCCCACCAACAGGAACAGCGACCACGAAACCCAGAACCAGTTGGACCATGCGAACAGCGTCAAGCAGGCGCTAAACGATACCAGGCAGACCAGCAGCCAGCGGTACAGCCAGGCTCGATGCATGAAGGTGATAAGGAGGTTCCCTGCCAACGAACCGAGCCCGGATGCCAGCAACAGCAGACCAGCCCCCGAAGCTTTGGTACCCAGATGTTCCTTGGCGAAGGCCGGGATCACCGCCAGGTGGCTCATGCCGAATCCGCGCGTCCAGCAAGTTGCGCTGGTCCACCAGGTCGGCGATCACGCCGCCGACCATGAGCAGTCCGACGTTGGGCAAGCCGTAGAGGAAAAGCACCAAGCCCACCTGCTTACTAGACCCGCTGATCTCCAGCACCAGCCAACTCAGCACCAGCATTTGCGCTCCCCGGAACAGGGCTTGCGTCAGGTGTGACGGATCATCAACCAAAGCACCTAAAACGGAACGCGACCTTTGATGCTATAGGCCCGTGCCAAAATGTCATTGCGAGCACACCGTGGCAATCTCGCTGCGGCAACGGCCGTTGCTTCGGGAACTAGATTGCCGCGTCGCTACGCTCCTCGCAATGACAATCTGTACTGTGGCCGGAATTTTGCACGAACCTATTCATGATAGAAAACATTGACCAATTGAGCGATTCGGGCTAGCATGGCCCACAAATTAACGAATTGCTGCCAACCACCGTCGTGTGCCCAAAGGAACGGCCGTCCCGGCACGCGCCGCCGTCATTCCTGGTAAGAAAACTCACTGCCGGGATATTGGCAGTCAAACACGGCGAATATGCGCATCCAGGAGGTAACAGAATGGCAGAAAAGGACATTGCTTTGATGGCGCACCTCATGCGCCGCGCCGGATTTGGTGCAACGTATGATGAACTGGAGGCACGCGCCGAGAAGGGCTACGAGGCCATGGTCGAAGAGCTGCTGAATCCGGAATCCCAGCCAGCCATTCAGGAAGACATTCTGATGCGCTATCAGCCGCAGTGGGTTTCCAAGGCCGGCCTCGAGGGTCAGCAGGAAGAGTGGACCTACCGGATGATCAACACCAAGCGGCCGCTTGAGGAGAAGATCGCCCTGTTCTGGCACCACATTTTCTGCACGGGCCACGCCAAGTGCGAGTACCCCAAGCAACAGAGTATCGAGCTCGACATGTTCCGCACCCTGGGGTTCGGCAACTTCGAGGAACTGCTCATGGGCCTGTCCATGGACCCGGCGATGGTGTTCTACCTGGACAACTGCATGAGCCACAAGGACGCCATCAACGAGAACTGGGGCCGCGAACTGCTGGAGCTCTTCTCCCTGGGCGTTGGCATGGACGGCAACGCCAACTACTCCGAGGATGACGTCAAGGAAGCCGCCCGGGCCTTTACCGGCTGGACCGTGACCAACTCCATTCCGCGCTACCCGTACGGCAAGTACGAGGCCGCGTTCATCTACGATCCGTCCGACCACGACTACACCGAAAAGACCTTCCTGGGCGAGACGGGGAACTTCAACGGTGAGGACATCGTGAAGATCGTAGCCCGGCAGCCGGCCGCGGCCCGGTTCGTTGCCCGGCACATGTACAACTTCTTCGTCGCTGACGAGCCGCAGGTTCCCGCCTGGCAGAACACTCCGCCCCGGGATCCCGAAGCCATCAAGATGCTCGAGGACGAGTACTTCCGCTCCGGCTACAACATCCGGTCGATGCTGCGCGTGCTGTTCAACTCCGACTTCTTCAAGAACGCTCGGTTCGAGAAGGTGAAGAGCCCCACCGAGACCGTGGTCAGCACCATGCGCCTGGTTGGCGACTTCGACATGCCGCGTCCCGGCCTGAACGCCATGACCCTGACCATCCGCTACATGGGCCAGGACCTGCTCAACCCGCCCACCGTGGAGGGTTGGCACACCGGCCGCGAGTGGATCGACAGCGGCACCCTGGTGGAGCGCATCAACTTCACCGCCGATGCCGTGGGCGACACCTCTCACCGGGGCGTGCAGGCCATCATCAACCGCCTGCGTTCCGAGGGCGACACAATTTCGTCCGAGCGGCTGGTGGACGGCTGCCTGCAGCTGCTGGGCCACTATGAGCTGGCCGACGTCACCCGCAACGAGCTCGTTGCGTTGGCGGACAGCGAAGGCGAGCTGTGGACCGGCACCGACGAGTTCGGCCAGAGGGTCGGGCAGATGCTGCAGTCCATCGTGGCGACCACCGAGTACCTGTTCGAGTAAAAAAGGGGGCATGATATGACATCCACCAAGAAAGATCCGGTGCTGGTGGTCCTCCAGTTGTCGGGGGGCAATGACGCCCTGAACACGATCGTCCCTTACGGCGATCCGCTGTACCTGGACAACCGGCCCAACGTGCGGATACCTGTCGACCAGGTTCTGCCCATCAACGACCGCATCGGCTTCAACCCGGCCATGGCGCCCATGAAGCGGCTGTATGACGAGGGCAAGGTCGCCATCATCCAAGGCGTCGGCTACCCGAACCCCAGCCGCTCGCACTTCCGCTCCATGGACATCTGGCACACCTGTGAGCCCGACAAGGTCGGAGACGAGGGCTGGCTGGGCCGCGCCGTGCGTGACCTGGACCCCGGCAAGGAAAACGTGCTCACCGGCGTCAACTTCGGCCGCGGCCTGCCGCGCTCGCTGGTCGCCCCGGGCGTTCCCGTAGCCTCGGTGGGCAACCTGGAGACCTACGGCGTGCTCACCGGCATCGAAGTCGAAGAGCAGCGGACCAAGGCTCTGGACGTGTTCTCCCGTGTCTATTCGCCCATGCTGGGGCAGGGCCCGGTGCTGGACTACTTCGCCCAGACCGGCCTCGACGCCCTGGAAGGCGCCGACATCCTGAGCACTGCGCCCGCCATGTACTCCTCGTCCGTTGAGTACGGCAACGACACCGTGGCCCAGTACATGCGCAACATCGCGCAGACGCACCTGGCCGGTTTCGGCACCCGCGTGCTCTACACCACCGCGCCGTACAACAGCTTCGACACCCACGCCGGCGAGTTGGCCAACCACACCCGCCTGTGGACCGAGACCTCCCACGCCGTCGCCGACTTCTACGACGACCTGAAGGAGCACAACGCCGGCGACGACGTCATCCTGCTGGTCTTCACCGAGTTCGGCCGCCGCGTCCACGACAACGGCTCCGGCACGGACCACGGTTCCGGCGGAGTCGCCTTCATCGTTGGTGAGCAGGTTAAGGGTGGTCTCTACGGCGAGTACCCGTCGCTGGAGGAAAACAAGCTGCTGGAAGGCGACCTGCACTTCAACAACGACTTCCGCGGCCTGTACTCCACGCTGCTGGAGAAGTGGATGGGCCTGGACGCTCAGCCCATCGTGAACGGCTCCTTCGAGCAGATGGACTTCATTTAGTCGGCGCAGAGAGGCGATTATGGTTACAGCACAGAGAATTTCCCACGTCCAGCTGCAATACAGCCACACCATCGGTCGCGGCGAGCAGTTCGGGCCCGGGTTCACCTATCCCATCCACATGGCTCGGGGCGAGGACGACTTGATGTACGTCCTGTGCCGGTCCTCCGAGTACCGGCCCGAGGGCACCCGGGTCACGGTCTGCACGGTTGACGAGGAATACGTCAACGCCTTCGCTCGTGGCGTGCCTCAGCAGGGTCCTCACGAATACAACTTCGAAGACGGCTCCCTGGTCTGGCCGGTCAACGTGGCCGTCGCCAGCGACGGCACCGTCTACGTGTCTGACGAATGGCTCCACCGCATTTCCAAGTTCACCCGCGATGGCGAGTACATCGGCAAATGGCAGGAGAACATCGGCAGCGGCGACGGGCAACTGGACCGGCCCGCCGGCCTGGCCATCGACGCGGACGACAACGTCTGGGTCGTGGACGGCAACAACCACCGGGTGCAAAAGTTCACGCCCGACGGCCAGTTCCTGATGAAATTTGGGAGCCAAGGCTCTGGCGACGGTGAGTTCGACCAGCCCTGGGGCATCGACATCGACCGCCAGGGGAACATCTACATCGCCGACTGGCGCAACGACCGCATCCAGAAGTTCACCCTGTCGGGCGACTTCGTGATGAAATTCGGCAGCTCAGGCGACGGCGACGGCGAGTTCAATCGCCCGGCCGACGTGGCCGTTGACAAGGACGGCATCATCTACGTCGCCGACTGGCTGAACAACCGCCTGCAGTACTTCGACCCGGACGGCAATTTCTGCGGCTCGAAGACCGGCGAAGCCACCGTCTCCAAGTGGGGCAAGGATAAGCTCGACGCCAACCCCGAGATGTGGGACGAGCGCGACCGGGCTCCGGGCCTCGAGCGTGAGCGCGACTTCTGGGCGCCCACCGGCGTCGCAGTGGACGACGCCAACCGGGTGTTCGTCTGCGAGGGTCCGCGCAATCGCATCCAGGTGTTCCAGAAGCAGGGCCTCATGTTCATGGGACCCCGTCTGTAAAGCCTGACCCCACCGGACAACGCTGGGGCCTCCGCTCCGGCCGGACCACCACCGGATTGACCGGCGGTTCGGCTCTGGACGGAGGCCCCGTCGCATGATAATAGGATTTAGGTACGTCAATTTGATCCCAGGAGGCGGCCCGAACCATGCCTATCACCGTAGCCCACATCCCAAACCTGGAGTGCGAAGCCTTCTACTTTGACATGGAACGCCGCGGAATCATCCTGGCCGACATGGAGCCCAACGAGGTTGTAGGCGCTCTAGAACGGGGCGAAGTGGACGCCGGGCCGGTGTCCCTGCTGGACATCGACCGCCTGTCGAACCAGGCATCGGCCATCTCCCGCTTCTGCGTGGCATCGGTGACCCGGGCGCCTTCGTGCGTCCTGCTCTCTAACTCTCCCGTGGCAGATATGAACGGGCCCTCAATCGCGGTGGACGATCCCGATCCCACGGCCCTGGAGTTGCTCCGCGTGCTGCTGAACCAGAAGCACGGGGTTAGCCGAACCACTTTCGTGGGACGAGACGACGAGCACGACGCGGTCTTCCTTACCGGCAACCAGGGTCTGCGGGGCCGACGGGCAGTGCGCGGATACTCGGAACGCTACGATCTGGGCGAGGAGTGGGCCCAATGGACCGGGCTGCCCTTCGTGTTCAGCAAGTGGCTGGCCCGCAGCGACATGGAAAGGCAGGACTTTGTTGTCGTGCAGGATGCCCTATTCGTCGGCCAGGAGGACTGGATGAACAACCTCTATAAGTCCACGGGGCCGCGCAACGACCTGCTGATGCTGCCCCGCGAGGTGCTGGAGTACGTGCAAAACATGCGCTTCTTCATGGGCGTGCCCGAAGAAAAGGCCATCGAACTGTTCCAGGAAAAGCTGGCCCTGCTGGACAACGCCGGCTAGTCACTCACCTAACCCGAATCAAGACAACTGGCCGCATCCATAGGGCCTTTTGAAATTGGATTTCCGTCCCGCCCATGGTGAGATCGTCGGACCATGAGGGCCTCCTTCGACAGGCTCAGGACGAGCGGAAGATCAGACATATCCACTGACGGAGGTTGATGATGGTACTCGTTGGACAGGAACTTCAAACCGGCACGATCCAGTACACCAGCCGCGACGGCACGACCATCGACGCCTTCTACAGCCGCCCTGCCGGAGCCGGATCCTACCCCGGCGTCATCGTCACCATGGAAGGTATGGGCTTGATGGACCACCACAAGGACATCGCGGTGCGCTTCGCCGGACAGGGCTACCTGGCAATCGCCCCGAACCTCTACACCCGGGAGGGCACGCCAGAGCCGGAAAACGTGCTGGCCACCCTTTTCGCATCTCCGGATCATCGCGCCATGGACGACCTGGAGGGCGCAGCGCTGTTCCTCAAGTCGCAAGCCGACTGCAACGGCAGAGTGGGCATCATCGGCTTCTGCTCCGGCGGGCGCTATACCCTGATGATGGCGTGCGCCAGCAGCAATATCGACGCGGCGGTGGACTCAGCCGGAGGAAACATCGTCCACGAACCCACCGAACTGCGCCCGGTGCAGCCCATGGACATGGTTCCCGACCTGTCCTGCCCGCTGCTGGCGCTATTCGGCGTGGAAGACGAGAACCCCACGGCGGAACAGGCAGAGCATATGAAAGCCCTGCTGGATCAGCACGGCAAGACCTACGAGTGGGTGATGTACAACAACGCCGGCCACGCGTTCTTCGCCGACTATCGCCCTAGCTACCGCGCCGCGCCGGCTCAGGATATGTGGCACCGGGTGCTGTTGTTCTACGAACGGCATTTGAGACTGTAGGGATCAATGCCTGACCACCACACCCGGGATTCAGGTCGAGAGGTAAACGGATGAGCCAATCTCACGGCGCCGGCGGCATCGCCTGGCGCGACTGGAGCGAGGACGCTTTCACGGCTTCCCGGTCGGAGGACAAGCCGGTACTGCTCACTCTGGGAGCTACCTGGTGCCACTGGTGCCACGTGATGGACGAGACCGCGTATTCGGATCCTCGCGTTATCTATTTGGTCAACTCCCGGTTCATCCCGGTGCGCGTGGACGTCGACCAACGGCCGGACATATCGCTGCGGTACAACCAGGGCACCTATCCGTCGGTGGCCTTTCTGACGCCGGACGGGGAGTTCCTGGCCGGTCTGCCCTACACTCCGGCCGACGAGATGGCCGCCGTGCTGGAGCAGATATCCAGCGGGGAATCCGCCACGGAATTATCCAACCCGGCCGCCAGAGCCAAGGCGTCGACCAACAGCGGAACCAACGCCTCCGTAGACGCCGTGCTGGGTCGATTGCAGGATCTTTACGACGAAGAGTTCGGGGGGTTCGCACTGGAACCCAAACAGCCTCCGTGGGAGGCACTCCAATTCCTCCTGGCCCGCTACGAACTGACCGGCAACCGCTCGCTGCTGGCAATGGTCGAATCCACCCTGCAGGGCATGTGGCACGGCATCTACGACCGCAAGGATCAGGGGTTCTTCCGGTACGCAGTCAGCCGGGACTGGAAGGTGCCGCACTACGAGAAGATGCTGGTCACCAACGCCAACCTGGCGATGGCCTATCTGGCAGCGTTCCAGATCACCCGCAAAGCGATTTACAGAACCGCCGTCGACGGGATCCTGGATTATCTGCTGACCAGCCTATTCAACCCGGATGAAAGATTGTTCTACGCCAGCCAGGACGCCGACGAACCTTTCTACCAAGGGTCCTGGAAAGACCGCAACGCAAGCGTTCCTCCACCGATTGACCATACATTCTACGCGGGATGGAACGCTCTGGCCGCCCAGTCTCTGATCCACGCGGGCGACGTGTTAAACCGCCCGTCCCATGGGCGTTTGGGGGCCGACATCCTGGACGAATTGTGGTCAGGAAGTTGGAGTGCCCAAGGCGGGCTGAGTCGCCGCGCCGGCGAGACCACCGGCGCCGTATCCACCCTCATCGACCAGGTGTATTTCCTTCGGGCCTGGCTGGCCCGATACCAGTCCACCGGCCGGCCGGAATATCTGAGCCGGGCCGTCGAGATCGCCGCGACCACCCAGCGCATTTACGGCGCATCCGAAGGTGGCTGCTACGATACGGGCGCGCCGCAATCCTTTGAGGCTGGATTCCTGCGGCGAGAGCAACCTGTTTTGGACAACAGCTGCTGGGCTGAAGCCCTTTCGGTCCTTTCTCGACTGACCGGCGAAGAGAAGTATGGAGAGCAGGCTGCGGCCACCCTGAAGGTCTTCGAGCCGGTGGTTCCCGGCAAGAGTTATCTGGGCGACCACGCCTCGCGCCGCATGGAAGAGGACGAGGAAGCCCTGTTCCTGCCGGCGGGATCGGCATGGGGACGGGCCAAGAGCTGGCTGACCCACGGACCGGTCAGCATGATGCTGGTGGGCGACGCGACCGACACGTCATACCGTCCGCTGCACCAGGCGGCTCTACGGGTCCACGCGCCGCACAAGGTGGCGCTGCCGCTGGACATCGCACGGGACGCCCAACGCATACACGATCTGGGTTTCCCGGCGCGCCGGGACGCCGCTCTCTACGTGTGCATGGGAGAGCAATGCCTCGCTCCCATTACCACGCCTCAAGGCGTGCGGGAAATGGCCCGCTCCCGCCCCTGGGTCACGGAGTAACGCCTCATGCGCACCCAGTTTGTCATCGCGAGGAGCGAAGCGGCGTGGCGATCTCCTGCCCGGAGCGACGTCCGTTGCCTCGACGAGATTGCCACGCTGCGCTCGCAATGACAGGCTCCATCAAGCCCGGCAGAACGAGCGATCTCGGCTTTCTGCTGATAGGCGTCGTAGCCCTTCACCGACGCGAAGTGGTCGCCCAGGAATTCGTAGTGGTAGAAATTGCTCTCCACGAATTTGCCCTGGTACTGCCGCGCTCGATACCCAGGCGCAGCCGACCACCGCTCAGCAGATCCAGGAGGCAGCGTTCTCGGCGACACCGACATCGTCAACGTGCTGGGCCGGGGCAAAGTCGCCCTGGAAGTTACTAACTCGTCCAGCCCCGGCGTCTTCCGCCCCGCCGACTCCGACCGCTATGTACACGTGGTAATGCCGTTGATGGGCACCAGACACCGGCGGCTGGCAAAGGCTGAGCGAAACGCGGGCTGCTCCGCTATCGTCTCGCTGCGGGCGTTGAATAGCGGGGGCCATGAGCCGGCACTGCTTCGGGCGCGGCTAAACGTAAAGCCCCAGTGCATGATGGACGCCTGCCGCTGGCCTGCTTTCGCCGTCAGGGCCAGGACAAGCCGGTTGGGGTGATGTCCCACGACGGCTAATAGCCGGTGTGGAGCTGGCAGGGATCGCACCGGAATTGGGGCCAGGTCGCCTAATTGTAATCGGCGAAAAGGCCCGGTCAGTCCGGGACAGCAGGCCGAACCTACCGGCGCGGCAGTTTCGGTGATTTGGCCACAGTGGCGGTCGGCGTTCGATTGACGGTCTCGCAGATTAGTCTTAAGATTAGTCAAGCCCGCCGGGCAGGAGACGGAAATGGTAACGGTGAACATCCATGAGGCCAAGACTCATCTGTCCCGCCTGCTGGCCCAAGTAGAGGCGGGTGAAGAGGTCGTCATAGCCCGCAACGGCAAGCCGGTGGCCCGCCTGGTGAGCGTGCCAAAGCGCGGCAAACGGCAGTTCGGTGCGATGCGGGGGTTGATCAAGCTTGACGCCGGATTCTTTGAGCCGTTGCCTGATGAAGAATTGTCCGCATGGGAGGGTGGGTAAACCTTGCAGTTGCTGTTGGACACCCACGCACTCATCTGGTGGCTTGAAGGTAACAGAGGGTTGTCTGGGCCGGCCCGGCGGGCGATTGAGGATGAAGATAATGATGTGCTGGTGAGCGCGGCATCCGCGTGGGAGATTGCGACCAAGTTCCGGCTTGGCAAATTACCGAGCGCGGAGGCTCTGGCCCTGGACGTGGCCGGAGCGTTAGCTTCCCAAGACTTCGCAGAGCTGCCGATTACGGTGGCCGATGCCGTTCGCGCCGGAGCCCTGCCCGGCCCGCACCGCGACCCCTTCGACCGCCTACTCATCGCACAAGCCCAGGCCCGCGACCTCTATTTGGTGTCCAACGAGACGTTTTTCGACGCCTATGGCGTTCGCCGCCTGTGGTAAAGCCTGAACGTGTTCCCCATTGGACTCACTCACTTCCTGCTGGAAAGGCCGCGCCCTCTCAGTACCGTGTGCCAACCGGGCATCACCAGCCGGTGAAACGTTGCAAGGTTAACTTGGACCACTGCCACCGGTATTGGGTGGAATTTGTACAAACCGTAGCTCGGCTTCAGTAACGGCTTGCGGCCAGCGCTTCCCGCGAGACTTCGATAAACTCGTCGGTGTCCGGCAGACGGTCCAGCTTGACACGCCGGCCGTCGGCGCCGTGGATAGTCGCCGACGGGCCTACCAGCAGTTTGGCCGTCCAGCCGGCGCTGGTCATTCCGGCAATTTGGCGATGTTCAAATTCTTGCAGGCGCCGCGGCTGTCCCCATTCGGCGACGATGACACGCCTGGAGGTCACCACGCACTCGGCGCTGCCGTACCGTTCTAGGAGCGTGCCGCGGTTGGCGAGCGCCGACGCCAGTCCCATGGCGAGGATGAGGATGCCCGGCAGCACGAACAGCAACAGCCCGATTACGGTTCTGACCGTCAGGCTGGCCCAGTACCGGTGCGCGTCCAGGTCGGGGTGGGTAACGTAGAGCGTCCACTCGTCGTAGGCGAGGGCGGGTGTCATGCGGGAACGGAACATGGTTACTTGCGGGCACGGGCGGCATTTTACCGATGATAGGCTGGCAAATGCCGCCGGTCAATTTTCGAACGCTGCCACAGAGGGCCTGCTCCGCTAAAGGGACAGAATGGCTTCTCCCTGCCGTCAGCAGTTGGCAGCGCCGGTGGACCGTGGTCGGAGTGCGCAAATTGGCCGACCGGCTGGTCGATGACTTGCGCCGTTTCTTGAGTTGCCCGGGCTTTGCCGGGCCGTAAAGCTTGTGCGTGAGGACCGGGAAGTCGAATTCGTACTCAAAGGTACTGCCTGCCGCCCACGTGTGCGGGGTTACCCCACTGGGCATAGTCTAAACAGCGTAAACCACGGGTCTATCCCCGCCCTTGCCAACGAGATTGCCACCCAGCCTCGAGTGCAGGGTCGCGCTGTCATCGGGCTAACGCCCTTGAATTCCCACGCCCGTCACTCCGGCTTTCGCCGGAATGACGGTGTCAACTGTGTAACTCCTAAGACAGTTCGGGGGAAATAGGTACGCATGAGCGGCCGCAATTTATTGCTCCGAAGCCGGCAGGAACACCGGCAGCACCACGTCGGGATTATCCACAGCCGGCACGAAGGTCACTCGCACAGGCATGTCGATTTCGATGTCCTCGGGCTCGACCTGCAGGACGTTGCTGCAGATGCGCAGGCTTTCTTGTTCCGCGAGCTCGATCATGCAGATGTTGTAGGGGGTTTGCTCCCTTTCCCGGATGGCCGGGTGCACCGGGTGCCCCACGATCACGAAGGAGTACACGAACCCGCGCCCGCTCACCCGGGTCCAGTCGTATGCTAGCGACGAGCATTCGGGACACATTGGCGTGGGCAGGTGCCGGAACCGCCGGCAGTCCGCACACTGCTGAATTCGCAGCTCGCCGGCCCGTGTTCCCTCCCAGAACCCTCGCTCGTAGTCCGGTACGCGATCCAAGTCGGGCAGCGGCACGCCCTCCAGCGGCTTGGCCATCGCCAGCGACTTCGCGGCCGGTTCGGTCTGCTGGGCCATTCCATTACCTCGCTATCCCCGGCGGATGATAACCGCGCCGCTCAGTTGGGCGACGCTGCTGCATGACAGCACCCGGTTGATGGTCTTGTGGGGCGGTTGCGCGGTGGATGTGCCCCGTATCAGCCGCACCGCCTCCTGCACGTGGGTCAGGCCGTGGACGTAGGCCTCGGAGTGGTTGCCGCCGTGGGTGTTGACGGGCAGCATCCCGTCGAACCTGATGTTGCCGCCTCCCTCCACGAAGTCCTTGGCCTCGCCCGGCGGCACGAACCCGTAGGTTTCCAGGTTTATCAGGCAGAACGGGGTGAAGTGGTCGTAGAACATCATCGCGTCCATGTCCGCCGCGCTCAGCCGGGCTCGTGCCCACAGATCCCGCGCCGTGTGCTCCGACTCCGCCACGGCCAGGTCGGGACGGTAGACGATGCCGTCGTTGCCGGGACCCGCCCCCTGAGCCGCCGCCTCAACCAGGGTCAGGGTGTCCGAGTGGCGCAGTTCCCGGGCGCGCTCGGGCGTCGTCATTACAACGGCGGCCGCCCCATCGTTTTCCTGGCAAAAGTCCAGGACGTGCAGCGGATCCACCACCATGCGGGAGTTCTGGTGGTCGTCAATGGTGATGCGCTCCCGGCGCAACGCCCGGGGGTTCCGGGAGGCATGCTCCCGCAGTGTCACGGCGACCCAACCGAAGTGGCGGCTGGTTGCTCGGTACTGGTGCATGTAGCGCCGCACGAACATGCCGAACCGGTGAGCCGGCGCCATGCTGCCCCAGGGCACGGCGAAGCTGTCCGCCCCTCCGGGTATGCTCTCCGGCCCCCGGGCTCGCCCCAGGCGCACGCCGGAGCGCAGGTTGGCGGCGCGGAAGCACACCACGTAGTTGGCATACCCCGCCGCTATCGCAGCGGCGGCGTGTCCCACCGTCGCATTGCCCGCGCCTCCGCCGTAGGAGACCGATTCCCAGTGCCGCAGGTTCTTGATGCCCAAGGACTGCGTCAGCAGGGTCTCGTGGTTCGACTCCATATCGTAGCGGATGAGGCCGTCAATATCCTGCGGCGCGATGCCAGCGTCGTCGCAGGCGGCCTTGATGGCCTCCGAGGCCAGTTGCAACTCACTGCGGCCCGAGTGCCACGAGAACTCGGTCTCGCCGATGCCGACGATGGCGGCCTTGTCCCGTATGCCGTTGGCGTTCGCGGGAATGATGTTGGGCGACGTCACCGTCTATTCCTCCTCCCAGAACACAACCTTGCGCTGTTGCAGGTCGTAAATCTGTTCGTCGGTGTACCCCAGCTCGCGGAGGATGGGGCGGGTCTGCTGCCCTTTCAGTGGCCCGGGGCCGAC
The DNA here is from genome assembly GCA_009837355.1 of Chloroflexota bacterium. Classification (GTDB taxonomy): domain Bacteria; phylum Chloroflexota; class Dehalococcoidia; order Lucifugimonadales; family UBA3495; genus Bin87. Next base: position 31,429 of record VXTR01000068.1, read on the forward strand.
CCGACCCGGAGTGGCGGAGAAGTCCACCACCGGAGCGTACCGCCAGAACTCGCCGTAACGCGGCGCTTCCACCCGGGTGAGCAGCCCGTTGTCGCGCACGTGAGGATCCTCGTTGAAGAAGAAGTACATCCCCCGGTCCTCGGCCTTGACGCACATCACGTCGGCGGCGGTGAGCAGCCGCTCCCAGTGCGCTGGCTCTTGGCCGGCGAAGACTCGGGCCAGTTCGTCGGCCAGCGCGCCGTCGTATTCCGCGCGCGATTCCGGAGTGGCAAAACGCTGATCGGTCAGCATTTCGATGCGGTTGATGGTCCGGCACAATGCCTGCCACTCGTCTTCGAAGGGACAAGCCAGGAACACCCAGCCGGTCTTCGCCCGGTACAGGCGGTAGAGAGCGTGTAGGCCGTATCCGTCCCCATCTGGCAGCGGGCGCGGCTGTTTGCCCTCGTGCCAGTAGAAGTCGTTGATGTTGGCATAGGCGTTGGCCGCGATCATCGTCGACTCGACGTACTGCGCCTCGCCGGTGCGTTCGCGGGCGTAAAGGCCCAGCACCAGGCCAACGGCGTTGACCATGCCCGTGTTGTGATCCGCGGTGCCGTCGTTGGCCCGTTTGAGCTTGCGGGAGACGGCGGCGATTTCATCGATGGACATGGCCTGTTCCGGCGGCGGGAAAGCGTCCCTACCCATCTGGGCCACGCCGCCACCGGAGACGGCGCCCGCGATAGGGGCCATGGACGGCCGGTGCGAATAGGGCCCTGTGGAGCCGTAGCCGCCCGCATAGAGGTACACCAGGTTGGGGTTGATCTCGGACAACTGCTCGTAGCCGATGCCCGTCCGCTCGGGCGCGCCTGGACGCATGCTGTGCAGCAGCAAGTCGGCCCTGGACGCCAGCTTGCCCATGATCTCCCGGCCCTCCGGGGTCTTGAGATCCAGGCAAATGCACTCCGAGCCTCCCATGGTCCGGTGCACCGACATGGGCATGCCTTGCCGGCCCCAGTCACCGCCCGGCGCCTCGATGCGGATCACTCGCGCGCCCAGCTCGGCCACCAAAGCGCAACCCAGCGGCCCGTTGATCACCGTGCCCAGGTCCAGCAGCGTTATCCCGTCCAGGGCGTGTTTCGGCATGGGCGCTTTTTTGCCGTTGGAACGCTCGACGGCGCCGTTGCCCAATCGTGACAGCACCTCCGCCGTGTGCTGGCCCAGCGCCGGAGCCGGTCCCCGCGTTCGGCCCGGCGTGCCGCTCATGCTCACCATCGGGCCCAGTTGGCGCGTGTCGCCCACGCCCGGCACGGGCACGTCCTGCACATTGCCGTTGTGCACGATCTGGGGGTGGCCCAGGGCCTGCTCGGAGGTCAGGTAGGGCTCGGCGGCGACATCGCCGGCCTCGCTCAGGAATATGTCCATCCATTCCTGCAGGGTCTTATCCTGCACCTTCTCCAGCATGATGCGTTCCAGGGCTGCCACGGAGTCCTGATCTAGGAAGGGCGCGCGCTCGAATCGCGGGTCCTCGTAGATGAAGTCCATGCCCAGCCAGTGCATCATGGAGCGGAACAGCCGCTCCACCACGTTGCCCAACTGGATCCATTGCCCATCTCTGGTGCGGGCGGGCAGGTAGCCCGTGGGGTTGGGTCGCCCGATGCCAACCCTGGGGTCCGGCGGATACGCGTCGGGCAGGTTTTCGATCATCTGGCCGTACACCCAGGACACGTGGTCGTAGGTCGTGATGGCCTTGAGCATGCTGGTTTCCACCCGCTGGCCCAGGCCCGTCTTTTGCCGCACGTACAGGGCCGACGTGATGCCCCGAACCAGCGCCGTGGCCGCCGCGTGGCAGACCCCCTGTACGACCACAAAATTGGGGCCCTCCCTGGGGTTCTGCTCGGCGAACATCATCATCCGACCGCTCTTGGCCGCCACCACCCCGTCGTAACCCCGGTAGTTGGCGTAGGGCCCGTCGGATCCGAACCCGGTCAGCGTGGCAAAGACCAGGCCGGGATGGTCTTCACGCAGTGTGTCGTAGTCGACGCCGAGCCGGTTGGCAACGCCCGGCCGGAAGTTCTCGACCACCACATCGGACCGCCGCACCAACTCTCGGGCATTGTCCCTTCCTTCCGGCGACTTCAGGTCCAGGACGACGCTCTTTTTGCCCCGATTCCACTGGATGGAACCCGGCGAGGCTCGAAACTTCTCGCCGCCCGGCGGCTCAACCTTGACCACCTCGGCGCCGAAGTCGGCCATCACCATGGTGGCGACGCCTCCGGCCCGGCCGCTGGTGAAATCCAGGACGGTGATGCCATCAAAGACCTGCGCCATCGTGCCCCCTCGCAGTTGGTCGTCTCTGCCCCATGTTACGGTTTTTTTGCCGTGGCCGCCATCCAGTTTACATCGCCGCAAAGTCCATGCCCAATCGCGGAAGCATGGGCTTCTACTCCGCGCCGGTTCGTTGACGGGGCCAACCCCGCTGTTTACACTGCCAGACACCGTACAGGATAAATCGCGTGGGTTCCAAAAGACCCACGGCCCAGGGAGGCGCTAATTATGCCGCTGCCGCCGAACCGCGTAGATTACAGCCCCATCATCGACCGCCCCGTGATCAAGTGGCCCAACGGCGCTAGGGTCGCGTTGTGGATCGCCCCCAACGTTGAGCACTACGAGTACGAGCCGGAATTCGACGGGAACCGAGACCCGTGGCCACGTATGCCTTATCCCGACGTTCAGCAATACTCCTACCGTGACTACGGCAACCGGGTGGGATTCTGGCGCATGGCCGACGTGCTGGACCGGTACGACATTCGCTGCTGCGTGTCCCTGAACATGGCCGTCCTGGAGCACTTCCCCGAAATCGGCGAGGCCATGGTGCAGCGCAACTGGGACTTCATGAGCCACGGCATCTACAACACCCGCTACCTGAACAACTACACGGAGGAGCAGGAGCGGGAGTTCTACCGGGACACCATCGACACATTGAAGCGGCATACCGGCAAGCAGCTCAAGGGCATGCTGGGGCCGGCCATTTCCGGAACCGAGCGCACCCCCGACCTGATGGCCGAGGCGGGCCTCATCTACCATACCGACTGGATGCACGACGACCAGCCCGTGCCCATTCGGGTCAACAGCGGCAAGCTCGTGTCGGTGCCGTACTCCATCGAGCTCAACGACGCGCCGTTGTTCCGGCAGCATTACGAGGGCGACTACTTCGCCGAGATCTGCAAGGCCCAGTTCGACCAGCTCTACCAGGAAGGCGCCCAGAGCGGACGGGTGATGTGCATCGCCCTGCATCCCTATCTCATCGGTCAGCCCCACCGCGCCAGGTACCTGGACGAGGTGCTGAGCTACATCATGTCCCACGACGGGGTCTGGCAAACCACCGCCGATGACATCGCCGAGTACTACATCGCCAACTACTACGACGAGGCGGTGGCCCACGCGGCGCAGTTGAACGCCTGATACCGCCCCGTTCGTCAGATTGCGCCCCACTGTCATTCCCGCGAAAGCGGGAATCCAGAACGGTAACTTCAGCTTGTCATGGCGAGCGCAGCGCGGCAATCTCGTTGCGACCAGAACCGTTGCTACGCCAAAGGGATTGTCACGTCGCTACGCTCCTCGCAATGACTTCCCCACCAAATAGGAGATAAAGTCATGCCCGCAGAACGGCGATTCGGGATGGACCACCCCCACTACGACTGGTCGCCCCTCAACACGCGGGGCATCCTGCGCTGGCCGGATAACGCACGGGTCGCCCTGTGCGTCATCGTCAACCTCGAACATCCGGAGTGGGACCCGCCAGCCGACAGCTTTACCACGCCCTTCTCCGGTGGCCTGGGCGCCCGAGGATTCCCAGACTACGCCCGGCTGTCCCACCGGGAATACGGGCACCGGGTGGGCATCTTCCGCGTGCTGGATACCCTGCGGAGGCACGGCATCCCGGCCACCGTGGCCATGGACGCCATGACCGCGGAGAACTACCCTTACTTGGTGCGCCATTGCCAGCAAACCGGGGCCGAAATCATCGGCCACGGGATGTCCCTGTCGCAGATGATAACCAGCAATATGTCCGAGGACGCCGAGCGGGAATACATCAGCCAATCAGTCGCCGCCCTTACCCGCGCCACCGGCAGTGCGCCCGCCGGCTGGTTGGGGCCGGAATACGGGGAGTCAAACCGCACTCCGCAGCTGCTGTCCGAGGCTGGCCTGCGCTACGTCTGCGACTGGGTCAACGACGAGCAGCCCTACCCGTTGCACAGCCCCCACGGCGAGCTGTTCACCCTTCCGGTGATGTGGGAATTGGACGACGTGTCCGCTCTGTGGGAGCGCCGGGTGGTCGTCGGGAGGTATCAGCAGCTCCTGGAAGAGAGTTTCGAAACGCTGTACGAGGATGGCCAGCAGAACGGGCGGGTGATGGCGCTGAACCTGCACCCCTGGCTCATCGGCCAGCCCTTCCGCATCGGCTACCTGGACCGGGCGCTGGGACGCATGATGCGTCGCAGCGGCGTGTGGGCCGCCACCGGCTCCGACATCGTGAATTGGTACCGGGACAACCCGCCGACGGCGTAGTCGTCACTAGCGAGCCTCGCTAACGCCCAGAAAGTCATTGCCGCGCTGCGTTCCGCGCGATGACAATATGAGGATGCGGGGAATGATACCGCCAAGGTTCACCGCGCAATCGCGTACACAAACTGGTTGATGATCTTGCCGTCTTTGATGACGCTCTTTTTCAGACGCCCCTGGCGCTGGTAGTCCACCTTCTCTAGGACCGGGGCCGAGGCGGGATTCCACTCGTAAACCTAGCCGTAGACGCGCAACAGGTCGAACTGCTCGAATGCGTACTCGGTGAACGCCCGCAGCACGGCTGTGGCAAGCCCCCCATCTCCAGAAGGGCTCCCCCAGCCAGTAGCCGATCTCGCCCGGACGGAGATGGACGTCACGCCGCGTCTGTAGCCCGATTCCCTTCATCGGCTCCACTCTCTTAATAAGGGCATTCACCGCACTTAGACCGGTATCAATAAGCAGGGTTTCAACCGATTTTGGCCCGTTTTGCTGGACAAATTCCCCGCAACGTCCAGCATCAGGCCTTACTCCACACCACTAGACGGCAATCACGCCTTGGTCCCTCCAGGGCGTGATTTTGTTCCGGATTGGCCTAATGGCAATACGCCCCGGGGTAATGCAAAGTCGTCCGGGGCGTAGCACATTCTTCTTCAGGGCAACTGGATTCTGACCAGACATCGGCCGAAACGGTCCTGCAGTTCAGCCTCAAGACCGAAGATCACCGGATCTTCACCCTTTTCGCCAGAGCCGGGGTCCTCGACCCGGCTTAGACCATAGATTTCAGGCAGCGGCCAGGCGGGGTTAAGCCGACGCAATGAGGTCGGCGGCGCGTTCCCCGATCATGACAACCGTTGCATGGCTGCCACCTGACCTTGTAACCCGCGGCATCACCGATGCATCGACCACCGACAACCCCGTTACTCCTTTGACGTTGCAGTATTGATCTACAACTGCCATTGGGTCTGAATCCGGGCCCATCTTGCAGGTGCCGGACACATGCCTGGCTGTTCCAACGGTTTGGCGGATATAGACGTCCAAAGCGTTGTCGTCGGCCATGATTTCATCCGTTGGATGGAGCCGATAATCTGCCACGTCTTTATACGCATCGGTTTCAAGGAATCCGATGGCCATTCGGATGCCTTCCCTCACCCGACGGATGTCGTTTGGATGCTGAAGGTAGCGGTAGTTGAACTCTGGCTGCACTGTTGGATCGGCAGACGCGAGCCTGACGTAGCCTGCGCCGTCGGGTAGTCCGAGCGTGCACGAGATTCGCGCAACCCGGTCCGCGGGAACGTCATCATTGAGGAACTTGGTCCGTAAACCGGGGACGCGCTCCGGCCGTTCGTCAACCATCGGGGTGGTCCTCAGCAACATATCATTGACTTCGCCGGACCCCTGGGCGGTGTAGTGCAAACAGAAGCGCGCCGCATCGAGATCGGAAGTCAGGGAAACTCCGTCTTTTACCTTAAAGGTGATCTGGGCGCTCAGGTGGTTGAACAGGTTCTGTCCCACTCCGGGAAGTTCGTGAACGAGAGGTATCCCAAATTGCTCAAGTTGGTCTTTGGGGCCGATTCCCGACAGCATCAGCAGGTGGGGCGACTTGAGAGCTCCCGCGCTCAACACAACCCGGTCCGCTTCAACGTTGAAAATTTCGCCTCCGCTTTCTGCTTCGACACCGACGACCTTTCGATCCTCGATCAATACCTTCCTGACGAAAACCTCTCCCCTCACCGTAAGGTTCAACCGGTGGCGCATGGGATTCAGGTGAGTGATAGCAGCGCTCATCCTCCAGCCGTCCAAGTTATTCGAAGGCCACACGCCAATGCCCGCCGGGTTCGGGCCATTGGTATCCTCGACTATCCCGTAACCCGCCTCCAAACAGGCTGCGTGGAAGGCCTTCTGGATGCCTGACAAGAGCCCGGTTTGACGACGCCTTACCGGCATCGGTCCGTCGGTTCCATGGAAATCATCACGAATGTCGAGGTCGTGTTCAGATTTCCTGAAGTAGGGCAGTACCTTGTCGTAGGACCATTCATCATTGCCCATGGCAGACCAGGAGTCGAAATCCTCGGGTAACCCCCTTTGCATTGCCTGGCCGTTGATGGACGACCCGCCGCCGATCACCTTACCCTGCGCTACGTGGATCTCCCCTTGCTCCTCGGTGATCGTTCCCCGCAGGGCCCAGTTGTGCTCCGATTCTGGGGATTCGGCATAACTTGTGTAGCCGAACTTTATCTCGTCCGGGAGATAGTCTGGGTCAGGGTAATCTCGGCCGGCTTCCAGCAACAAAACGGAGGTATTCGCGTTCTCAGCCAATCTGGAGGCCAACACCGATCCAGCCGCTCCCCCGCCGACGATAACAACGTCATATTTCATGGGTTCTCCTTAAATGCTTCGTCTTCCAACGCAGGATTTCCCAGATTCGACCGATTCCGCTGAGGATAGGACGTTCTGGGATTTCACCGATTATAAACCGGCGTTCTCCATATCGGCCGACCAGCAGGGTCCGAATAAAGTGGTTGGAGCTTATTGCCGGTCTTCGGTGCTTGTCAATCCGCTTTCGCTCCTGTGTCAAGGGTGTCGACCAACCGTACCCGGAGTCAGGCCATTGTCGAAAAACCGGCGCAGAATCGCTCGAACATCAGACGAGAACGACATCGACCAGCTTCCGGCACATGGCAGACAGTGCCTCGAACCATCACCCTCGTGATCTACGCCCGCTGTCTCCCAGGCTCGCAGCGTAGCGCGGCCCACGCCTTCTCGGACCTGATGCGGAAAGCGGCCTGATTTTGTTGTCCAATTTGCCGGACAAATTCCCAGCACCCTACATCACCAATCCGCACCGCGGATAGAGATTTGAGTAGGAAATCTCACTCTACAGCACTCAATAATGCCCTGCTTTAATGATATTATCGTCTCCCTTCATCGGCTCCATCCTTCCACTTCTTGGTGCTCCAACTGCCGGCTGCGGTACATACTGGTCTGCGATGTTTGAATCGGAAGTCGTCGTTATCGAAGGCGGTATTGCCGGAGCTTCCACTGCCTTCCACCTGGCGCAGCACGGTCGCCGGGTTACCTTGCTTGAGCGCGGCGCTATCGCATCCGAAGCTTCCGGGGTCAACGCGGGTGGCATCGGAGCTTTGGGTTGGGGCAACGTTCCCGATTTGGAATCCCACCTTACCATGGGAAGCCTGGAAATCTTCCGCAGCCTGCAACTCGACCTCGGCTACGACATCGAGTTTCGGCAATCCGGCGGCCTCCAGGCCGTTCAGTCGCCTGAAGAGTACGAATACGCCAGGAATCGCATCTCTGCCCTGCGTTCCCGCGGCTATACGGCGGAACTGCTTACCGCCAGAGAAGCCCGCAGCATCGAGCCGAACTTGAACCCCCGATTGGCCGGCGCCATGCATTTCCCGTTGCGAGCCCAGGCTGACCCCTCGAAAGCAACCCGCGCTCTCGCGGACGCGGCCCAACGCCAGGGCGCCGATGTCATCACCGGCAAAACGGTTACTGGCATTGCTCGCGCCTCCGATGGAACCTATCGTATCGATTGCTCTGGTGATACCTTCCGCGCCGGACGCCTGGTGCTGGCGGCTGGCGCGTGGTGTGCCCCATTCGGTGAAATGCTCGGGATTTCCATTCCCATCGTTCCGGTGCGCGGCCAGATGTGGGCCACCGAGCCCTTGCCTCCTAGAGTGTTTCACTCGATTTCCGCAGTCGAGTCATACTCCTATTGGGCTGGCAACCCGGAGATATCCCCCGGCCAACCACCGGAACTAACCCACGTTGGCGACCAACGCGTAACCCGACACCTGTACGGTCGGCAAACCCGGGATGGGGAGGTTATCTTCGGGGGAGACCGGCAGGCCCTTGGCTATGACCGTACCCTGGACGCCGGCGGCATCGACGCCAACTTCTGTCACGTAGCAGAAATCTTGCCCTTCCTGGCTGAGTTGTCCATCAAGCGCTCATGGTCGGGGTTGATGCCGTTTTCTATGGACGGAAAGCCCATCATCGGCAGCATCCCCCAGGCGGACAATCTTTACGTCGTCAGCGGTTTGGCATCGTCCGGGTTCGGGCGTGGCCCCATGGCCGGCAAGTTGCTCGCCGACTATATTCGCACCGGACATCGCGACCGGGTGCTGCTGGATGCCGACCCGGCCCGCTGCGTAACTGCTCTGGATTGAGCCGTCGCTGCCGATTCCCGTATGGTATAAAATCTCCCCTATCCTTTCTCCGTCTTTTACGTCATGCCCGATGCCCAAGGAGGCACCATGAAATACGACGTTATCGTTGTCGGCGGCGGCGCTGCCGGCTCTACCCTGGCCGGGCGACTTGCCGAAGACGCCAATACCTCCGTCCTCTTGCTGGAGGCCGGCAACGACTACCCCGACCCGGAAAACCTGCCCGACGACGTCAAGTTCGGCGGCACCCGCTACGCCGAGGCCCAGGATTCCGTCCACAACTGGGCCCTCCGCGGCACTCCCACCGAGGAGCAGGGCGAGATTCACGTCGCCCAGGGCAAGGTCATCGGCGGCGGTTCCTCCATCAACGGACAGGCTATGCAGCGCGGCTTCCCCGAAGACTTCGACACTTGGGCCGCCATGGGCAACGACCAGTGGTCTTACGACAAGGTGCTCCCCTTCTATCGCAAGATGGAGCATGACATGGACATCCAGGACGACTACCACGGTACCGACGGCCCCATGCCGGTGCGCCGCCGGCAGTCGGGTACCTGGGCTGACATCCAGAAAGCCTTCTATGACGCCTGCCTGGGCGAAGGCTATGGCCCGGTGGCCGACACCAATGGCCCCAATCCCACCGGTGTCGGCGTGTCTCCCACCAACAACCTCTGCGGCGTCCGCATGAGCGCCGCCATGACCCACCTCAATCCCATGCGCCACCGCCTTAACCTCACCGTTCGCGGCAACGTGTACGTCCGTCGCGTGCTGTTCGAGGGTGCGAAAGCCGTCGGCGTGGAAGCCGAAAGCGGCGGCGAGATTTTCACTGCCTCCGCCGACCGCGTCGTCCTCAGCTCTGGCGCCATCCGTTCGCCCCAGCTGTTGATGCTCTCCGGCGTCGGGCCCGAGGACCACCTGCAGCAGTTTGCGATACCGGTAGTCCACGATAGCCCCGGCGTAGGTCATGGCCTGTGGAACCATCTCAGCGTCCACATCACCTACAAGGTGAAAGACGATAAGACCCTAACCGGCGACCACGACGCGCCCCATTTCAGCCTCCATTACAGCGCCGACGGGTCGAACTACACCAACGACATGGTGCTGCGCTCCAGCACCGTCGTTGATGAGCGGGAAGAGAAGGTCGCCGGCGTGCGTACCCGCTACAACACCGGCGACGTGCCGTCCGAACGGGCCGCGCGCATCTCTTGCACCCTCGGTCTGCCCGATGGCTCAGGCTTCGTGCGACTGGCGTCCTCCGACCCCGGCGTGCAGCCGGAGTTCAACTATCAGTACCTGCGGCATCCCAACGACGCCCGGCGCGTCCGCGACGGCCTGCGCAAAGGGGCGCGGCTGCTGGAATCCGATGCCTTCAAGGACGTCTGCGACTTCCGCATCAATCCCACCGACGAAATCCTGAACGATGACGACGCCCTGGACCTTTGGGGCCGTCAGAACGTCGGCACCGCCCGCCACGTCTCCGGCACCTGCCGCATGGGCCCCGACGGCGATGACATGGCCGTGGTTGACCAGTACTGTCGCGTCCGCGGCGTGGAGAACCTGTGGGTCGTTGACGCTTCGGTGATGCCCCGCATCCCCCGTTCCGGCGGCATCCATCCCACCGTCATCATGGTTGCCGAACGCGTCGCCGATTGGGTGGCGGCCGGCTGACCCGCACCGCAATCACCAACCACGTCGGGGCGAATAACTATTCGCCCCGACTGCTTGAAAACTCCTGCTGGCCTGGTTCACCCCAAATCCGGCCAAACGCCACGGCTGGGCGAAACCCCCTCGTAAGCGTGGGCAATGCGGAACATATTCCCCTCTTCCCACGGCCGGCCGATGAACTGCAACCCGATGGGCAGCCCGGCTCCGCTGAACCCGCAGGGTACCGTGATGGCCGGGAAGCCGGTGGCGTTCATCGGGCTGGTGTTGCGGGAGATGTGTCCCGAACCCGGCCCACGCACCTTCTGCGACTGGCCGTCCACCACGATGTTCTCGGCGTCGATACGCGGCGCCGGCATCGGCGTGGTCGGCGTAACCAGGAAGTCCACGTCCCGCAACACCCGGGCGTGTTCTTCCTTGATGATGCGCTGAACCTTCATCGCCTTGGAGTAATCTCGCCCCAGCACGAACTGGCCGGCCAACGTGCGATACAGCGTGTCCGGGCCATAATCCTCCCGGCTGGACGCGATGTATGGCTCGTGCGTAACCACGCTGTCCGCCATTGCGGAAAAGCGCAACGCGCCGACGTACTCCATGCTGGGCAAGCTGACCTCCCGGCTGGCGACGCCCAGCTCCTCCAACGCGGCGATGGCCCGGCGCACTGCCGCCTCGACTTCGGGGTCCAGCAGGTCAAAGTAGTGATTGCTGGGAATGCCCATGGTGAGCCCCTGAATCCCGCGCTCCATGATCAGAGTGTAATCGTCCAGCGGAACCGGCACGGTGCTGGGATCCAGCGGGTCGTAGCCGGCGATGACCTGCAGCACCAGCGCGCTGTCCCGCACCGAGCGGGTCATCGGCCCGATGTGGTCGCCGTTAAAACTGGTAACCAGCAGCCCGCGCTGGCTCACCCGGCCAAAGGTCTGCTTCAATCCGACCACGCCGCAGAAGGCTCCCGGCAGCCGTACCGATCCCCCCAGGTCAGTGCCCAGCGACGCAAAGGTTATGCCGGCGGCCACGTTGGCGCCGCCGCCCCCGCTGGAACCGCCGGGTACGTGGTCGAGACCCCAAGGGTTGTGCACCGCGCCGTAATGCGGGTTGTTGGACGTTGCGCCGGCGGCGAATTCTTCCAGGTTTTCCTTGCCGATGATGATTGCGCCGGCAGCCTGGCATCGGCGAACCACTTCGGCATCCTCATCGGGAACGTGGTCCCTCAGCACCTTGGTTCCCACGGTAGTGGTGATGCCCGCCGTGGCGATGTTGTCCTTGATTCCTATGGGGATGCCGTGCAGCGGCCCCAGGTATTCGCCACGCGCCAGCGATTCCTCGGTGGCCTCCGCTTGCGCCAGCGCTTCGTCCCGCAGAATGGTGATGAACGAGTTCAGTGTCGGCTGTCGCCGCTCGGCTTCGGCCAGGGCAGCCTCGGTCAATTCCACCGGCGACACTTCCCGCGACTGTATCAGGGGCGCTACTTCGGAAATGGTGAGCTTGAGCAGTTCGGAATCAGGCATCGGCTTCATCTCCTTCCGCCGCCCGCAGCAGGCGCGACGACATCACGTCGGACAGGTCCAGGTCTCGCAGGTTCTGCAACTCGGCCAAGTAATTATCCAGTTCCGGCCTGACCAGCTCCAGCTCCGCGTCGGACAGTTCGAACCCGCCGTACTCGGCGATAATTCGCTTCAGGGTTTCATTGGATACCGGCATTGGCAACACCTCCCGGTATAGGCCAGGGTCAGCGTGAGTGTACATCCTGGCATCCAACGGGGCAATGGCGATTTTGTCAGCGGGCCCGCTGCGGGTACAATGGCAACGTTCAAGTCAAGTTACGGGAGGAACCTTATGGCAGCCAACGGCGCAGCGGCGACACTGGACGGAGTGCGGATTCTGGAGCTGGCCCGCTGGCAGGCGGCTCCACGCGGCGGTCTGATTCTGCGCGACATGGGCGCAGAGGTCATCAAGCTGGAATGGCGCAAGGGCGCCGACCTGCGTGATTCCGGTCCCTTCGTGGGCAAAATGAGCGTGCAGTTCGCCGCCTACAACCGGGGCAAGAAGAGCGTTACCCTGAATACGCGCCACGCTGAAGGCAAAGAACTGTTCTTCCGGCTGCTGGAGGTTTCTGACGTCGTGCTGGAAAACTTCCGTCCAGGAACTATGGAGCAGATGGGATTCGGCTACGAGGAAATGCGTAAGGTCAACCCCGGGATCATTCTCGCCTCGGTGTCCGGCTTCGGGCAGTACGGTCCCTACCGCGATCGCCAGTGCTTCGACCCCATAATCCAGGCCATGAGTGGCTTCGGCGACCAGACGGGCCGGGGCTTCGGCGAACCGATAATGGGCAACGGCCCGGTAATGGATCGTACCGCCGCGCTGCACGCCGTCATCGGTATCCTAGGCGCCCTCCGCCATCGCGACCGCACCGGTGAAGGCCAGTGGCTGGAAGTGGCCATGCTCGACGGCGGCATCACCCTGGAGGAAGTCGCCCTGGCAATGTGCTACGAGACGAACACCAACGACTTCGTGCGGGTGGGCACCTTCCTCAAGTGCACCGATGGATGGGTAACCACCGGCGCGGCCCGCGCCGGTATGTGGGAGCGGATGCTCAAGGTGATGGACTACGACGAGTTGGCGAAGGATCCCGAATTCGCCGCGCCCATGTTTGCCACCGACATGGCTCAGATCCGCATGGAACTGCTGCGGATGTGGTGCGAGGAGCGAACCGTCAAGGAGGTGGAGGAAGCCCTGGTCGCGGCCGACATCCCGGTGGGCGCGGTCAAGTCCATCCCCGAAGTGCTGGCCGATGGCCATATGTGGGAGCGTGAGGTGATGATGGAAGCCGACGCTCACGAACCGCCGGGCCAGAAGATACTCGTGCCCGGCCCGACCATCATTAAGTTTTCCCAAACGCCCACCACCGCCGGCCCTATACCGCACTATGGTGAGCACAACCAGGAAATCTACGGAGACTTGCTGGGCCTGTCCGAGGACCAGATGGCTGACTTGGTGGAGAGAGAGATCATAACCTGAAACGGACGGCTCAGCCGGCCTTAATCTCGGCCAGTTGTCGGTCAATCTCCTCGGCTTCCAGCGACAGCCGCTCCCATTCGTCCCACAGCCTCTGCTCTTCGTCCTTAATCATCCGGTACTGCTCGCCGGACGCTTCCAGTTGACCCCGGTCGTCAAACTGTTCCGGTGCAGCGAACATCGCTTCCAACTGCGCGCTGCGGGACTCCCGCTCGCTGATGGCTGCGCCAATCTCGTCGATGCGGGCGGCAAGCCTGCGGGCCTGGCTGTTCAGAGCACGCTGCTGTTGCTCTTCAACCGTGAGCGGTCGCCGTCGTGAGCGCCGAGCCGTCTGGACCTTGATGGAATCGTCCGGCTGGCTGCCGTTGGCGGAAGCTGCTACGGGTTTTACGTCGGCCTGTTGCTGCTTGCGGTACAAGTAATTGTCATAATCACCGGGGAATACCCGTGGTCGTCCGCCGTCGATTTCGATGATTTTGTTGGCAACCTGCCGGATGAGAGTGCGATCGTGGGTAATCAGGCAGATTGTGCCCTGGTAATCTCCCAGGGCGTCGGCCAGAATTTCGCGTGATGCTATGTCGAGGTGGTTGGTGGGCTCGTCCATCAGTAGGCAATTACTCGGCTGCATCAGCATTTTCGCCAGCGCCACCCGTGCCTTTTCGCCGCCCGAGAGCACCGAGACCGGTTTCAGAATGTCGTCGCCGCTGAACAGGAATCCGCCCAGCGTGTTGCGCAGGTTCTGCTCCGATTCCGCCGGCGCGGCCTCCTGCAATTCCTCAATAGGCGTGTTGGCCGGATTGAGCAGATCCAGCACGTGCTGCGCGTAGTAGGTCGTCTGTACGTTATGGCCGGTCTTGCGCTGGCCGGCGTCGATGGGCAGCGCTCCGGCCAGTATCTTCAACAGCGTTGACTTCCCTGCTCCGTTGGGGCCAACCAGCGCCACTCGGTCGCCCCGCTCCAGCGTCAGATCCAAGCCGCCATAAACTGTGTTGTCGCCGTAGGACTTGCTCACCCCGGCGAGTGTGATGACCTCGGAACCGCTCCGTGGTGGTTCCGGAAACGAATAACGGACTTTCCTGGTGGCCCTGGGCAGCTCGATGACTTCAACCTTTTCCAGCTGCTTCAGGCGGCTCTGCACCTGCCTCGCCTTGGTGGCCTTATAGCGGAACCGCTCGACGAAACGCATCTCCCGCCGCATCTCCCGTTCCTGACGGGCCGCCGCAGCCTCCTTGATTTCCAGCGCGCGCTCCCTGGCCGTCAGGTAGTCGTCATAGTTGCCTCGATGATGCACAACCTCACCCGGCTCAATGGCCAGCACACGGGTGGCCACCTGATTCAAAAAGGCCCGGTCGTGAGAGGTGATAATCACACCGCCCGGAAAGCCGGCGAGGTACTTCTCAAACCAGAGATTGGCTTCCAGGTCCAGATGGTTGGTCGGCTCGTCCAGCAGCAGCACGTCCGGATTGCGAAACAGCAGCCGGGCCAACTCGGCCCGCATAATCCACCCGCCGCTGAACTCGCTCATTGACCGGGAAAAATCGGCCGGCTTGAATCCCAGTCCGGACAGAATCGCCTTGGCCTCATACTCTCGGTCGTCTCCGCCAGCGTATTCCAACTCCCGGTCAAGTTGGGCTAGTCTTGCCATCAATTCACGCTGTTTCTCCGGGTCCGTCTCCGAGGCCAGGATACTGCGCTCGTCGGCTATCCGCCTGGAGACAGCGATGACCTCGGTGTTGGCTTGCAGCACTTCGTCCAGCAGCGAACGTCCGGCAAAGGGCGCGGGTTCCTGCTTCAGGTAGCCCGCTGTAGCTCTGCGTTGCCCCGATACCGTTCCGGTATCCGGCGGCGTTTCGCCGGCGAGAATGTCCAGCAGCGTGGTCTTGCCGGAGCCGTTTGCGCCAATCAGGGCGATCCGGTCGCCGGCCGTTATGGAGAAATCCAGCCTGCTGAACAAGATGCGGTCGGCGTAGGCCTTGCTGATGTTGGCTGCGGTCAGCATTCGGCGCTATCCGCGGGGTTTGACGCCGATGACCTCTCCGAACGCAAGGCCGCCCACGGCTCCGGGGTCGTCCTTCCACTCATCCATCTCGACGCGCCATCGCTCGAATTGCTCGTGGGTCGCCAGCCTATACTGCGTCGCCGCCTCAACCACTCTCGGCATAAAGAACCAGTCGCAGATAAACGCGTGCAGAAATGCCACGTCGGGGGCGGAGCTGAAGAAGTCAAACGACGCGCTGGTGCGGATGTCGGCGAACCCGGCCCGCAGCAGGTGAGCTTTCAGCTCCTTTCCCATTTCCGGATGCCCTCCGTTGGCGGCCAGCAGATTGATGAACGTGCTCCACGCTTCCGGAGTAGTTTCGCCCATCGGCTCGCTGAAGGAACTGGAGGCAATCATCTCCCGGCTGGCGATAATGCCGCCGGGTTTCAGCACCCGCTGCACCTCTTGCAATGCCCGCTGGGTGTCGGGGACGTGCATCAGTACGGCGTGGCAGTGCGCTGCGTCAAAGTAGCCGTCCTCAAAGGGAAGTTCGTACACGTTGCCCACGTGAAAGGTGATGTTGTCGTGCCCGCCGGCCGCGGCGGCGGCGCGGGCCAGCTCGACCCGCGATTCCTCCATGTCAATGCCGTGGACTTCCCCGGGCCGCACTGCCTCGGCCAAGCCCACTGTGATGGTGCCGGGCCCGCAGCCGAAGTCAAGCAGGCGGAACCCGCTATCCAAATTCGGCAGCAGGTGAGCGGCGTTGGCCTGAGCGTTGCGTCGGTCCAGCAGTTGCAGGAATTCCGGGCTGTAGCCCATGGTGTATTCGGGTGTCGGGGCGGCAGCCTCTGGCATTAGCGTGGCTCCTGGCTAAAAATTCACGACGGCAAAACGGCCATTTCGTTTCGCAATCAAGCGCGAAATGGCCATTGCACAGCAAAGACCGATTACCCTGGTGAAATGGCGGAGAGAGCGGGATTCGAACCCGCGATGCGCCAGAGACGCATACCGGTTTTCGAGACCGGCGCCTTCAACCACTCGGCCACCTCTCCGCGTGGGTTCCCCTAATATTGTAGCAGATACCGAGTAATTAGTGCGTGCTATAATCGCCGCGTTATGTCGTTGCAGCCGCAGTTTTCCGAACATCCGCCCAGTGATTCCAGCCCACCGGCGTCCGCTCCCTACTGGGCAGAGCCGCCCTCCTCGCCCTACTGGAGTGATGCGGAACTGGCAGAAATCGGGGCCGGTGTAACCTCCGGCATAACCCCCTCGGAGGGTTCGCCAGCCATCCTGCAAGGGCTGAACGAACCGCAACAGCAGGCCGTGCTCTGCACCAGGGGGCCGCTGCTGATTGTAGCCGGCCCGGGTTCCGGCAAAACCCGCGTGATTACCCACCGCATCGCCTATCTGGTCACCGAATGCGGCGTAGCGCCGTGGCGCATCCTGGCCGTGACCTTTACCAACAAGGCGGCCCGGGAGATGCGGGAGCGGCTGGACCGCCTGATGCTCGGCTCCGGCGAGGCCGTAACCATGGGAACCTTTCATGCGGTTTGCGCCCGTATCCTCCGGCGCCACGGCGAACGGGTTGGCCTTGACCGCAACTTCACGATTTACGACCAGGACGACCAGGTTGACGCCGTCAAGTCGGCCATGCAGCTGGCGGATATTGACCCCCGAAGCTACAACCCCCGTGCCCTGCTGTCCCGCATCTCGGCGGCTAAAAGCGGCTTGCTGGACTCTCGGCAAATGGCGGCGACGGCTTACGACGCTGACGACGAGTACGGCGCCCACTGGATTGACGTCTGCGCGCGAGTCTATCACTACTACGAAGAGGCGCTGACCCGGCAAAACGCGCTGGATTTCGACGACCTGCTGATGCGCACGATCCAACTGCTGGAAAACACGCCGGAAGTGCAGGCGCAGTACCATGATCGCTACCGGCATCTGCTAATCGACGAGTTCCAGGACACCAACGTGGCGCAGTACCGGCTGGCCCGGCTGCTTACCGGGCCCCACCAGAACCTCTGCGTGGTGGGCGATCCCGACCAGAGCATCTACTCCTGGCGTAACGCCGACATCCGCAACATACTGAGCTTTCAGAACGATTTTCCCAACGCCACAGTAATCGGCCTGGGCGAGAACTATCGCTCCACGCAGAATATCCTGAACGCCGCTGCATCCGTCATCTCCGTTAACACGGAGCGCATTGAGCGTCCCCTGTTCACCAATAACCCGGTGGGGCGGTCCATCACCCTGCACGAGGCGTACAGTGAAGAGGATGAAGCGGCCTGGGCGGTGGACGAAGTTACCCGGCTCGCCAGGTCGAAGGAATACCGATCCGGCGACTGCGCGATTATGTACCGCATCAACGCCCAGAGCCGGGCCTTTGAAGACCAGTGTATGCGCCAGGGTGTTCCCTACCGCTTGGTCGGTGGAGTCCGGTTTTACCACCGCAAGGAAATCAAGGATGCTATGTGCTACCTGCGGGTGATTTACAACCCCGACGATGAGGTCAGCCTGCAGCGAATAATCAACACACCGCCCCGCGGCATCGGCGCCAAGACCGTGCAACAGTTGACGATGTTCGCCGCCAGGTCGGGCATTACCACACGGGCCGCGATGCGCGAAATGGCGGCTGCCCGAACGGAAGACCGCCCTTATCCCATCCAGGTTACGCCGCGGGCGGCGCGCTCCATCGCAGACCTGTCGGTTACGCTGGACCGGCTGGGCGGGGCGGCGCGGGAGCTTGGGGTTGCCGACCTGTTGGACCGGGTTATGGACATGAGCGGGCTGGCCCGGCACATCCAGGCGCAGGACGACAGCGAAGAGCGTTGGGAGAACATCCTGGAGCTGCGCGGCCTGGCGGAAGACTACGGCCCGTCCGGAGACGGCTCCGCCGACGGGCTGAGCGCTTTCCTGGAACGCGTGTCCCTGGTATCGGACGTGGACAGCTACGAGCAGTCCGATGATGCGCTGACCTTGATTACCCTGCACCAGGCCAAGGGGCTGGAGTTTCCCGTCGTGATGATGGCCGGTATGGAAGAAGGGCTGCTGCCCCACAGCCGCTCCATGGATACGGCGCGCGAAATTGAAGAAGAACGCCGCCTCTGCTACGTGGGAATGACGCGGGCCAAAGAGCGGCTGTACCTCCTGCGGGCTTTCCGGCGGCGTTATCCATCTTCCGGCGGGGTTTCCCTGCCCTCGCGCTTCTTGGAAGACGTGCCTGAGGAAGTTCTGGCTTCTCCAGCGTCGGAACGACGCCCGGGTTCGCAATCCGGCGAGTACGGCTTGACGCCGGGACGTCCCGGCCGCAACGAAAACGCCGTCATAGGCGGGGAATACAGCACCCGCCGCCGCGAATCACGCACTCGCTTGGGCGACGGCGCCGGAGCCGGCGGCGAAGCGACCCGGGGTCGGCTGCGCGGCAACATCGACGAGCGACTCACTGAATGGGATTCCAGCCGCTCGGCGCGGCCCAAAAAATCGGAGCCTGTTCCCCTGTCAGTGGGCGAAATCGTGCGCCATTCCGTATTCGGAGAGGGCGTAGTGCAGGAAGTGCAGGGAACCGGCGACACCGAGCAGGCCACGGTGAACTTCGGCGGCGATGTGGGACTGAAACGCCTCCTGGTCTCTCTGGCGCCTTTGGAAAGAGGCTAGTTTTAGGGAATTGACCTGCCAGTGCGCGGGTAATATACTAGGCGAACTCTGTCGCCCCGGCTCGAACCCCGGCGGCACAAACGCTACGTCATCGGAGGGACCAAATTGGTTAAGCCTACGATTATCACCGTAATGGTTGCAGCTCTTCTGTTGGCCATCGGCATTGCCTGCGGCGGCACAACTGACGAGCCGTCAGCCCCGGCTTCCGGACAAACCACTGAACAGCAACAGACCGGCTCCGCTCCGGCGGCTACCGAAGCGCCTGCTCAGCCCGCTACTCCAATTCCCACCGTCATCGCAACGGCAACTCCCAGCCCGACCAACACGCCCAGCGCCGCGCAGGAGACTGCCGCCTTGGGCGGCCGACTGCGTATCGCGACGATTCCGCCGGTGCAGCAATTGGTCGGCAGTTGGTTGGGAACTACAACCTCGGCCAACACCCAGGTTCGCCCCTTTACCGACCCGCTGGTTCACACCGACCGCTTTGACGGTTCCCTGGTGCCGGGCCTGGCGACGGAATGGGAAGCCAACGAGGACGGCACTCAGTGGACGTTCCATCTGCGGGACGACGTGAACTTCCACGACGGAACGCCCTTCACGGCCAACGACGTGCCTCACAGCGCCTCTCTCATCATTCGCGAAGACGCTATCGCCACCGACACCGGTCTGTTCCGAGGGCTGTTCGGAGATGACGAAGCAGAACTGCTCTCCAACATCGTTGCCTTGGATGACAGCACCGTCCAATTCAACTTGAAGACGCCCAACTCCCTGATGGACTTCTTCGCCGGCGCCCAGCAGGGTAACCTGTTTATGTACTCCAAGGCCCAGTACGACGACGGCGGCATCGAGGCTTATGAGAACCCCACCGGCGTGGGTCCCTGGCAGTTTGTAGAGCGCACCATCGACGTCAACCTCCTGTACTCGCGCAACGCGGACCACTACCGCCGCTCGCCCTTCTTCGAAGAAATGGAATACGTGCTGATTCCTGAAGAAACTACCCGGCTGGCCCAGTTGACCACCGGGCAGGTGCAGATTGGCGAAATCAGCCGCGAGCTGCACACGGACGCGCAAGGCCAGAATCTGGCTGTCCTGCAAAGCGAACTGCCCTCCATCCAGGTGGCCTTCATTATCGGCGGTGTGTACAACCCTGAGGAAGCCGGCCCCTGTAAGCAGGAAGGCTTTGAGGACTGCTTCTACCAGGAAGGCGATCCCCACCTGAACCCGATGGTTCGTGAAGCTATCAACCGGGCCATCAATCGGGAAGAAATCAACACCGAGTTGTTCGGCGGCATTGGTCGGCAGCACACCGTTTGGGGCTACCACCCGGCTCTGCCCGGATACAACCCCCGCTGGACCGAAGAGTTTGACGAAAAGTATGGCTACGACCCGGACAGGGCGCGCCAGCTGCTGGAAGAGTCCGGCTACGCCGGTTACGACCTGACGTTGCTCCTCACCGAGCTCCCCGGGGTTCCGGAAATGATTCCTATGGGTGAGGCGGCCTTCTCCTATTTGAGCGCCGTGGGCATCAACGTCACCACCCAGCCCATCAAGTGGTCTGACTACCGGGCCAAGTACTACCGTCCCGGCAAGACCCATGGCACGCTGGCGGCAACGCGCGGTACGTATCGGCCGGCCGACATCACCCTGCGCTTTTACAACCGCAGCGGCGACGCCGGTTTCTGGCGCACCTCGGTTGATCCCATGACCGACGTGCTGTACGACAAGGCCACCCAGAGCGTGGACCCGGAGGTCAAAGCCAAGGCTCTCTCCGATCTGGGAGACCTGAAGTTTGACCTGTATTCGGAAGTGCCCATCGTGTGGCTGCCCGCGCAGATCGTGGTCAACCCCGCCGAGATTGGCGAGATGGCCTGGCCCGGCAACATCAACGCATCTTTCACTCACACCGAGTACATCACTCCCGCCCAGTAAATCGCTGGCGAGACAGTGCCAAATGGTAGAGGCGGGTGGCAAACTCGCCTCTACACCGAATGACAATCCACCAACCGACGAAATAATCGGCATCCCGGTTTTGTCATTTGCCGATGCCGGACACGTCGTAAGGTAACGAACTGTGCAACGTTACATTCTGATGCGGGTCGCTCAGTCTGTTCTGACCCTCCTAATCTTGACGGTTATCGTCTTTTCACTGGCTCGTATTGCCGGCGACCCGTTGGACGTCTTGCTGCCTTTGGAGGCAACTGTACAGGACGCCGAACGGCTGCGCGCGGAATGGGGCTTGGACCGCCCGCTCTATGTCCAATACTTCACGTTCCTGGGCAACGCTCTGACCGGCGACTTCGGAGAATCGCTGCGCGTGCGCGGTCGCACCGCCATGAGCCTGGTGCTGGAGCGCCTACCCAACACTGCAGCCCTGGCCGGCGTGGCGGTCGTGGTTGCCACGGCAATTGCCGTACCCATTGGCGTGTTGTCGGCGGTGAAGAAAGACACGCCCTTTGACTATGTGGGCAAGGCGATAGCCTTATTCGGACAGTCCCTGCCGGCTTTTTGGCTGGGACTGATGTTGATGTGGGTATTCGCCGCGCAGCTGGGATGGTTCCCTGTATCCGGCAAGGAACAGGGAGTGCTGTCCTACATTCTGCCGGCTATCGCCATCGGCTGGTTCCAGGTGGCGGCCCTCATGCGACTGGTCCGGTCGTCAATGCTGGACGTGCTGGATTCGGAATACGTCAAGCTGGCTCGCATCAAGGGTGTCGTGGAGTGGAAGGTAATCTGGAAACACTGTCTGCGCAACGCGGCAATCGCGCCGTTCACGTACTTCGCGCTGATTATCGGGTCCCTGATGGTTGGCTCTGTCTCCATCGAGTTCGTGTTCGCCTGGCCCGGAGTGGGCCGGCTGGCGGTGGACGCCGCGAACACCAAGGACTTTCCGGTAGTGCAGGCGGTTGTGATTACCTTCTGCATGGTCTATATCGTGGCCAACCTGCTGGTGGACATTGCCTACGCTTACGTTGACCCTCGGATTCGTTTCGATTAGGAGAATGCCTCTATGGCAACGGAAAACCGTGTTGCCACTCCATCGGCAATAGAAGAGTTGGCGGTCGAATCATCGGCAAGGCCGAGCTTTTTGGGACGCTTCTGGGCGGAAGCGCGGCGTTACCCGCTGTTCCCCATCGTCCTGCTGCTGGTGGTACTGGTCATTCCGGCCATCTTTTCCGACATTATCGCTCCTCACTCCGCCACTACCGGAAGTCTGTCGGCCCGGTTGCAGCCACCATTCTGGATGGAAGGCGGCGACACTAACCACCTGCTGGGCACCGACCGGGTGGGGCGCGACATCTTGTCCCGGATTATGCACGGCGCGCGCGTGTCGGTGACTATCGCCGCGGTAGCCATCTTTATCGCCGGCGTTCTGGGCACTTCCCTGGGAATCATCGCCGGATACTGGGGTGGCTGGGTGGACGCCCTGGTCATGCGGCTGGTGGACATATCCCTCTCGATACCTATCATACTGTTGGCCTTGGTAATTGTGGCCGCAACCCAGCCGAGCATTCTGAACGTTATTGTCGTGCTGGTTCTGCTGATGTGGTCGAGGTACGCTCGACTGGTGCGCGGCGAAACCCTGGCGGTGCGGGTCCAGGACTTTATCTCCCGGGCACAGGTCGCCGGCTCCAGCCACCGGCGCATCATGTTCCGCCACGTGTTCCCCAACGTGTTCAACAGCGTTATCGTGCTGGCGACGCTCAACGTGGGATTCGTCATCGTGCTGGAAGCCACGCTGAGCTTCCTGGCCGTCGGCATTCCGCCTCCACAGCCGGCATGGGGTCTCATGGTAGCCGACGGGCGGGTGCTGATTGCATCGGCGCAGGGCTGGTGGGTCTCGCTGTTCCCCGGCCTGGCGATTATGCTGGTGGTGCTGTGCATGAACCTGCTGGGAGACTGGCTGCGCGACCGGCTGGACCCCAAGCAACGCCAGGTATAGGCAACACACACAGGACGGCTCTACAGCGGGGGCGGCGGGAACATTTCCGCCGCCCTTTGTTCTGCCATCCTGCCGGCTATGGCGGGATTGGGCTGGGTAATTTACAATGGGCCTGCGACACAGACTAGCGCCATGGCCAACGGCCGGCTGCGCAGCACCTGTCAGGAGGGACACGTTTTGAAGGTTAAAGCTGCTGTATTGTGGGAAGTGGGTCAGCCCCTGGACATTTGCGAGGTTGACCTGGACGAACCGAAAGCCGGCGAAGTGCTAGTGAAGGTAGGCGCGGCCGGCATTTGCCGCAGCGACCGCCACTTTATGCACGGGGATGCTCCCATCGCCATTCCGGTGGTGCTGGGGCACGAAGGCGCCGGCACTGTCGTTCAAACCGGCCCAGGCGTTACCCTGGCCAGCGAGGGTGACCAGGTTATCCTGTCCTTTGTGCCGGCCTGCGGACGCTGTCGTTCCTGCCTGGAGGGGTACAGCAACCTGTGCGACCTGCACGCCGCCACCGGGGCCAACCTGCTGGACGGCACCACCCGCCTCCACGCCGCCGGCAAGGACATTCACCACATGGGCAAAGTGGCCTGCTTTGCCGAGTACGCCGTGATTCCCGAAACCGGCGTAGTCCCGGTAACCGACTCGCTGCCGATGGACAAGGCCGCCATGATTGGCTGTTCGGTAACCACCGGCGTGGGCGCGGCGTTGTACAGCGCTGAAATCAAGGCCGGCAGCACCGTGGCCGTCATCGGCTGCGGCGGCGTGGGCCTGAACGTGATCATGGGCGCGGCCCTGGCCAGCGCGGGGCAGATTATCGCCGTGGACATCCGCGAAGCGCAGCTGGAGTTCGCCATGCGCTTTGGCGCCACCCACACCGTCAACGCCTCCGACCAGGACCCGGTGCAGCAGGTCAAAGACCTCACCGGCGGGCGCGGCGCCGATTACACCTTTGAGGTTTTCGGCGGCGGGGATACTACCAAGGCAGCCTATGACATGGCTGCCAAACGGGGCGTGGTTACCGTCGTCGGCATTGCGCCGTGGGGCCAGGAAGCCGCCATCAACGCCGTTGACTTGGTGCGCAACGAAAAGACCTTGCGGGGTTCTTACTACGGCTCCGCCCGTTCTCGGACGGATATGCCGGTGATGGTGGATATGTACCGGTCGGGAAAGCTGAACCTGGACGACCTGGTGGTGCGCCACTACACCCTGGACCAGATCAACGAAGCCTACGCCGACCTGGACAACGGCGAAATCGGCCGCGGGGCCATCATGTTCGACTAGGAGACCGGGAATGCCACGTCTTTCAATTCTCTCTGAAGTCCAGCGCCGGATGCTGGAGTTCTTCCCCTGCATGGAGGCCGATGGCGTTCCCTGGACACCGTTAGCAAAACCCTTGTCGGAAAGCACGGTAGCCATCGTTACCACTGCCGGCCTGCACCTGCGGGACGACAGGCCCTTCAACCGCGACCATCCCGGCGGCGAATCCACCTACCGGGTGCTGCCCGGCGACGCCGACGTTGCCGACATCGTGCAGAGCCACTTCAGCATCGGCTTTGACCGAACCGCCATTTATCGGGACATCAACATCACCTATCCCATTGACCGGCTGCAGGAACTGGCTGAGCGAGGCGTGATCGGCAGCGTCGCGACCAACAACTACTCCTTCATGGGCGCGTTGCGTGATTGCACCGTTGTCGCCGAGCAAACTGGACCGGAAGTGGCGCAGCTCCTCAAGGACGAAGGCGTTGACCTGGTACTCCTGACACCCACTTGACCGCTTTGCACGCACGCCGTGAGCGTGCTGGCGCGGGTTTTCGAATCTGCCGGGTTGACGACGGTTGCCGTGGCGCTGGTCCGGGAACACGCCGAGCGGGTGCGTCCGCCCCGGGTGCTGTGGGTGCCATTCTACTTCGGCTACGCTCTGGGCAAGCCGGACGACCCGGACTTCCAGCACCAGGTGATTGCCGCAATGCTGGCGACGCTGGAGGCAGAGGCCGGCCCGGTGCTGGCCGACTATCCGGAAGAAGCCGGCCCTATCGGGATGCCCCAAGCCTCCGAAGTGGCTGAGGCGTCAAATGGCAATAGCAGCGCTGCCAAACCGCTGGACGCTGCCGGTGAAGTCACCGCGCTGCGCGGCTACTACGAACGCTGGCAGGAGCAGCGGGGCCGCACCGCCGTGGGCATTACCGGAATACCGCAGCGGCGGTTCCGGGGCATCATCCGTTTCCTGGAAGCCTACGCCGAAAGTGATGATGCCGACATGGACGAACGGCCGGCCGACGTTTCCGTGCCCCAGTTCGCTCGCTATTGCGCCGACGACTTGAAGGCTTTCTGTTACGAGGCGCGGATGGCGCAGCGGCCAGGCGATAACGAAATGGACATCCATCGCTGGTTCTGGGGCGAAACCGCCGTGGGCGCGCTGATTGACAGCATCACCCAGCGCCTGAACGCCACGGGAGACGCCAAACTGCAGGCGACGGCCTACGGGTTGTCGCGGTAGCGCCCCCAGCCGTCTAAACGTCCGGCCCGTCGCCACCGCCGCCGGGAGTATCGGCCGGCAACGGGCCTTGCGGCTGCGGAGGAGTTGAGGGACGGCGGGAGCGCGCTGCTTGCTCCCTGGTTGGTGGTTGCCCGTCGGGTGTCCAGCCGTCCGGGAAGTGCAGGGTCCGCACCGGGTAGTTGATTGTGATGCCTTCGTCAATGAGCCGGGCGTGCAACTGCTTGATGAGCGCGGTGCGAACTTCGAAGCTGGCCAGGCGGCTGCTGGCCTGCATAAAGAGCCAGAAGTCCACGTTGTTCTCGCCGAAAGTGTCGTACCCGAAGTACACCCCGTAATCTTTCACCACGCCGGGGTGTTCCCGTTCCACCTGCCGCATAACGTCCATGCTGACGGCTTCCACGTGTTGCAGGTCGCTTTCGTAGGCGACGCCGCAGGTCAAGAACACGTTGACGTGCTCTTGGGGCTGGTCGTAGTTGGTGATGATCGTCTCGGCGAATCGGGAGTTGGGTATTACCACCAGGTTGTTGGTCCAGGTGCGCAGGCGAGTGCTGCGCCAGCTCACGTCCACCACGTAGCCGGTGACGCCGTTCTCCATCTCGATGTAATCGCCCTCGTTGACGACGCCTTCGGTGATTACGTAGGTGCCGGCGAACAGGTTGCTCAGTGTGGGCTGGAGGGCCAGCGCGATGGCCAGGCCGCCAATGCCCAGGCCGGCGATGAGCGGGCTGATGTTGATTCCCAATATGTCCAGGGATACCATCGCCGACATGGCGAACACGACGATGACCATACCGCGGCGCGCCAGCGGCAACGCCCAGCCGCCGGTGTTGGCGGCGTCCCTGCTCTCCAGGTGCTCTTCAAGCCATCTCAGCACGGCTGACCCGATGGCGTTTATCATATAAGCGCCGATAAAGATGGCGGCCAGGGACGCAACTTTATTTGCCACGTCGTGGACGGCAGGCGCGAGAGTCAATGGGACGGTTATGGCCAGGTATGCCCCGATCAGTATGATGAAGGCGGTGACCGGACCACGGCCGGCTGCAATGATGGTGTCGTCCAGGTCCCCGGCGGAGAAGCGGGCTACGCGCAGCAGCAACCGGGAGAACAGCCGGCTGAACGCGAAGGCGACCGCCGCTGCCGCTGCCAATATTATGAGACTGACCAGCAGGTCAACCCAGGTTACGGTGGTTCCGGCAGCCCAGTTGGAAATGGCTTGCCACCAGCTTTGCATGATGTCGCTCATTGGGCTTCGTCTCCGGTCCCGCCAGGCAGTTGCGCCATGTTTTGCGCCACGAAGCCTTCGGGAAAGTTGAGGGTGCGTACCGGGTAATTGATGGTGATGCCTTCTGTGGCGAAGCGGGAATGAAGCCGTTTGATGAGTTCGCTGCGGACTGCGAAGCCGGCCAGGCGGTTCTGCGCCCGGATGACTACGACGAAGTCGATGTTGCTGTCGCCAAAGGCTTGATAGAAGAAGCGGGGTTCAAATTCTGGCTCTGCCTCAGGAAGTTCCTCGCGCACCGCGGTCGCTACTTCCAGGCTGACCGCCTCAACCCGTGGCAGGTCGCTATCATATGCTACGCCGCAGGGTATTATCATATTCACCGGCTCTTCCGGCTTGTTGAAATTGGTGATGACGGTTTCGGCAAAGTGTGAGTTGGGCACGATGACCAGGTTGTTGGTCCTGGTGCGGATACGGGTGCTGCGCCAACTGACGTCCATGACGAAGCCGGCAGTGCCGTCCGACATTTCGATATAGTCGCCAACACTGATGACCCCTTCGCTGACGACGTAAGTGCCGGCGAAAAGGTTCCCGAGGGTGGGCTGTAAAGCCAGCGCGACGGCCAAACCGGCGATGCCTAGGCCGGCAACCAGAGGCGTGATGTTGATGCCGAGAATGTCCAGAGAGACCATGGCGGCGGCGGAAATTATGAAGACCAGCACGCCGCGCCGAATCATCGGGAAAAGCCAATTGCTGGCATGATGCGGCTCAGGGTCCGAACGATGTAAATAGACTTCGAGCCAAAGCAAACCCGCCGAGATGACCCCATTAATCAACACAGCCCCAATAGCCACCGCCACCACGGCGCTGGCCTTGTTCACCACAGCCTGGACTGTGGGTGGCGGCGACAGCGCTCCCAGCGCCAGATATAGGCCGGACAGAACAATGAAGGCCGCCAGGGGCAACCTAACCGAGGCGACCGTCTTCACGTCGAAGTTGGGGCCTGACCTGATTAACATCCGCAGCAGCCTCGGAAAAACCACTATGCTGAACACCGCCGCAATGACTATTGCTGCCGCCAGTATTGCCCCGCCAAGTATCAGGTCAATCCAGCTTACGGCTGGGCTCGTAGCCCAATCGATCACCGCCTGCCACCAATTTCGGATGCTTTCGCCCACGTTACCGAGACCTTATGGCGCGTGTGCGAATGGCGTGGGCTAGAGAAGGCATGACCTCGCCCGCTGGCCCGCTCACTACGACGTGGGCAGCAGGGGTTAGTTGTGTGGGAACCGGGTTGACCTCGATGATTCGCGCGCCGCGCTCACGAGCCAGCAGCGGGAATTGAGCGGCCGGGCTGACGGCGCCGGACGTGCCCACCAGTAGCATGGCGTCGCATCGCTGTACTTCAGCGGAGCAGGCTTCCAGTGTAGCCGATGGGATCGGCTCGCCGAACATTACGGTATCCATCTTGATGATGCCGCCGCAGCGAGGGCAAACCGGAGGCAAGTCACTGATGATGTAAGTGGCCCTAGGTTTGCGAGACCCGCAGCTGATGCAGCGCAGGTAACTGCGGTTGCCGTGGATTTCCAGCAGGTTCCGGCTGCCAGCCCGCGAATGTAGGCCATCCACGTTCTGGGTGATGACCGACTTGACGACGCCCATAGTTTCCAGTTCTGCGACGGCCAGGTGACCTGGGTTGGGCACGGCGTTGTCCACCGCGTCCTTTAGGTCGTAGGTTGGGTTGCCGGGAGTATCCTCGTCGCTCAGGCGGCGTTCCCACCAGCCTTGCGGGTCCTGTGAAAACGCGCGGTAGGACAGGTTGGAAGGCTGGCCGTATTTGGTCCACAGGCCATCCTGTCCCCGGAAGGTGGGAATACCGCTCTCGGCGGACAGTCCGGCGCCGGTGAGCGCGATGGCGTATTCGGATGCTGCCAGGATGTCAGCAGCGGCGTTAATGGAGTCCATGTCGCAATTCTATCAGGAAGAATCGGAGATAAGCAGGCTCAAGACTCCGGCGGAGATACGAAGCCGTTCGAGACGTGAAAGTAGGCCGCTCCATTGCCCAGCACGGCGCGCACCGCTTCAGGGTCGGTAGTGGTGATAAGAGTCTGCCGGTAAGCGGCGGCCTTGCGTAATACTCTCTCCCTCCGTTGAGCGTCCATTTCGGAGAAAACGTCATCCAGCATAATTACAGGATCGTCATCGCGGGCCTGGGCCAGGTAGTCGGCTTCGGCCAGTCGCAGAGATAGTGCGATGGTGCGGGCTTCGCCCCGGGATGCAAAAGCGTGGGCGTCCATGCCGCTAGCAAAAATGGCAAAGTCATCCCGATGAGGGCCTACAGCGGTAACTGCAGTGGCGCGCTCCCGCGCTTCGCTCTGTTGCAGCATCCTCCGAAAGAGGGCTTCGGTGTCAGCAGTTGAGTCCTGCGGTGGCACGCTGGGCCGATGCTCTATGGTCAGGGTTTGGTCCGACTCGGCAAGTTCCACGTAATGACTGTCAGCGGAATCCGCCAAACGGTCAATAGTTTCTGCGCGCTCGCTTACAACTGTGGCGCCGGCCTGTACCAGTTGCGTGTCCCAATACTCCATTTCATCTGAGGCGACGGGAACTGCGCGCTGGCGACGGAGCAGGCCGTTCCGGTTGCGCAGCGCAGCCTGGTAGCGTTGCAGCGCATCAAGATATGGGCGATGGGATTGTGAAATCAGCACGTCCAGGTAACGGCGGCGATGGGACGGAGAGCCGAGAACCAGATTAAGGTCATCAACTACGAAAAGAACCGCCCCGATGCGCCCCAGGAGACCGGCGGCGGTGCTGGGCCGTCGGTTGACGCGAATCTGTTTAGATACGGACGGCGGCGCCGTCGGGATTCCGTAGTCATCCGGGGGCAGGTCCGTCGCGGCGGCGGGCTGGTAGCCGACCACCACCGTAAACGCTTGCTGGTCCCGCTCGGCGGCGCCGGTGATGTACGCGGCCTTGCCGCTGCGGGCAGCGCCAAGGTTAACTACCTGTCGCTCACGTTCTGCCCGGAAGGAGCGTCCCACCGCCAGGGTGTAGGCGGCCTCCAGCAGGGCGGTTTTTCCCTGGGCGTTGGCGCCGTAGAACACCGATACTCCCGCTGGCAGTTCGAGGTCAACCTGCCGGAAATTGCGGTAGTTGGTAAGGCTCAATCGGGACAGGTAAGCCAACGGCAAGCCCCGGGGGTAACTGGTTGCCGCCCGCTGCGCCGGCGCACCTGGTGGTCTCGGCGGTTCACACTAGCTGACGAGATAGCGGGTCATGCGTTTCTGGCGCAACCGTCGCAGTAGCCGTAGAAATCTACCCGCTGGGATGAGATACGGAACTCGCTGGTCTGGCTGATGGAGCGCTCCAGCTCGGCCACCCGTTCCTGTCCCACGTCGGCGTCCACTATGGAGCCGCAGCCGAGGCAAACGAGGTTGGCGTGTGGCGACAGGTTGGCGTCGTAGCGAGACAGTTTTTGGAAAGGCAGCTCGCGAACGATGCCAGCCTGCTCCAGCAGGCCCAACGTGGAGTAAACCGTTGCCAAGGTTACGTAGGGGAAGAAATCCCTCACCCTCTCAAAGATTTCTCGGACCGTGGGATGGTCGGCGGAATTGACCACCACCTCGGCAATGGCGAGGCGCTGAGGAGTCAGGCGGATTCCCAGCGGCTTGAGCCGGGATACCAGATGTTCCTGAGTAGTCAAATCGTTCCGTCCGCTTTGGCAAGTTTCCTAGTACAGTATAGCATCCGTGAAAATCATTGATGCTGTGCGGAATGGGAGTGTTCCCCAGCGTCATAAACAGTAGGGGCGAATAACAATCCGCCCCTACCTGAGATGAACGCCAACGAGCCTAGAGGCGACCGCCGCCACCGGCAACCCGTTCGTTGACCCCGTAGAACAGCGGGGTCTGCTTCTGGAAGACCTGGATGCGCGAGCGGGCAGTTTCAACCACGAAGATGCGCCCCTCGTCATCGCACTCGACGGCAATGGGCCCCCAGAACAGCTTTTCCCGGTCCAGCCCCTGGGCAATCTTGCGCTCTTCCCACATTTCGGGATTCGCTTCCAGCTTGCCGATGCCCCACTGGGAGATGGTGGCTTGGCCGTAGGTCATGCCGGCAAAGGAGCCGTCAGGATGGAAAGCCTGCATCCGGTCGTTGTTCCAGTCGGCGACATAGATGGCGCCGTCCCTGTCCACGGCCACGTCGGTGGGCCGGTTGAACTGGCCGGGGCCGTCGCCGGTCTCGCCGAAAGCCATCAGGAACTTTCCGTCGGCGGTGAACTTCTGGATGCGGTCGTTGCGCCAGTCGGCGACGTACACGTTGCCGGCCGCGTCGGTTTCAATGCCGAAGGGCATATTGAACTGTCCGGGACCGGAACCGAGCTCACCCCACTGGCCGATATATTCGCCGTCGGCGCTGAGCATCTGAATCCGGTGATTGTTGCAGTCCACCAGATACAGCACGCCGTCCCTGCCGAAGACGAGACCGCTGGGTTTGTTCCACTGGCCGTCGCCGTCGCCGGAACGCTCCCACTTGGTGAGGTACTCGCCTTCCGGGGAGTAGATGCTGATGCGGTCCAGGTACTCGTCGGCCAGATAGACGTTGCCATTCGGGCCGATGGTAATGGCGGTGGGCCAGATAATGGCGCCGTCGGTGGCCACCGGTTCGCCGTCGCCCTGCTCGAACACGCCCTTGGCGAACTCGCTGATGAACTCCTCTCCCACGGTGCACATGGTGATGCGCTTGCCGTCGGGACGGTAGTCGTAGGAGCGGCTGGCGACGTACATCACGTCGTCTTCGGCGCGCGCCATGGCGGTGGGATTGCGGAAGCCAGGCCCGGAGAACTCGGCTCTGCCAATGGTGTGGCTGTATTGCAGGGAAATGCCGATGGTCGGCAAAGCCGTGCGTTCAATGGTAGTGGTCATAAAGGTTCCTCCGTTGGCACGGATGGCGGGATTACAATCAGCAGGGTGCTGGGGCGAATACTTATTCGCCCCTGTGTACCGGCTAGACGAAGTTGAACTTCTCGAACTGGCCGTTGACCAGCGGCTGGGCATCCATCCCCATCCAGTTTTCCAGCAGGTCGGTGTAGATGCTGCGGAAGTCATTGTTGAAGTGGAGGTCGCCTTCCAGGAGCTTGTCCTCTTCCAGGGAGGGGTACTCGCCGTAGAGGCCGCCCTTCACGTTTTCGCCTATGACGAAGGCGACGCCACCGCTGCCGTGGTCGGTGCCGGAGCCGTTGTCGTGGACGCGGCGGCCGAACTCGGTGAACACCAGCAGGGTAACGTTGTCGCTGGCGTCATGCTCGCGCAGGTCGTCCATGAAGTCGCCGACTGCGTTGGAGGTGTTTTGCCAGAGTTTGGCGTGGGCCGCCAGCTCGCCGGCGTGGGTGTCAAAGCTGTTGTAGGGCGCCGTGGTGTACAGGATGCGAGTGCCGAAGCCGGCCAGGTGCACCTGGGCGATGTTCTTCATGTACTGGGCGACCACGTCGTCGCCGTACTCCACGGAGGAGCTGTACATTTCGGGAGCGGTGCTGAGGATGTCGGCGCCTTTCAGGGCGTCCATGCCGGTCTGGGACAGGTAGTCCACGACGGAACTGCGCCCGATGGTGGGGGAGTACATCTTGGAGAAGATGTCCAGGGCTTCGGTGCGCTGCTCATCGGCCTCAATTCCGGTGAGAACGCCGTAGGTGGCCAGGTTGCCGACGGAGGCGACGGGCACGCCGGGGGCGGCCAGCGCACGGGGCAGGCCGCGGCCGAAGTTCACGCCGGTCAGCACGTTTTCCTTGTTGGGGTCGATTTCCCGGATGGCGCGGCCCAGCCAGCCTTCGGTGCCCTGCTTGTCGGGCTCGCAGGTGTGCCAGATGTCCATGCTGCGGAAGTGGCTGCGGTTGGGGTTGGCGTAGCCCACGCCCTGGATGATGGCCATTTTGCCTTCATCGTAAAGGCGCTTCATGGGGCCCATGTTGGGGTTGAGCCCGACGTAGCCGTTGATGTCCAGCGCCTGGCCTTCCGGCACACGCACGGAGGGGCGATTGTCGTAGTACAGCGGGTCGCCGTGAGGCACCAAGGTGTTCAGGGCGTCGTTGCCGCCGGAAAGCTGGAGGACTACCAGCACCGGATCTTTCTTGGTAGCAGTCATTTTGGTTCTCCTTGTGAATCGGTGGAGAAGGCAGGAACGAAGATCGCAGCGTTCCTGCCGGTGTAGATTTCCGAGATCGGCTAAGCGAACTGGTACTCCTGCGTGCTGACAATGAGCTGGAGAGTCTGGGCGATGGCCTCAGAGTATTCCGGCGTGCCGGGGGCGGGAGCGCCGTTTCCGCCGGCGTAGGCAACCAGTTGATCGCGGGTTTCAGGGGCCAGTTCGTAGGCGCCGACCAACTCTAGGCAGCGGTCAACGATGGCGTCCGGGCCGGTCACCTGCTCGCTGTCCAGTCGGGAAACGATTTCCTGGATGCCGGGCAGGCTGGTATTGCCCACCTGGTCGGCGGCGAAGTTGATGCGCTCCACCAGGGTGCCGGAGTCGATCCACTCGGCGCCGGTGTGCCAGCCTTCCACGGTGGGCGGATTCATCAGGTCCTGACCCATGTAGCGGATGGTGTTGGCCAGGGGCTGCAGGCCGAGTTTGGGCGCGGTGAAGTCCTGGACCAGGCGCATGGTGCCGATAACTACTTCGGTGGGGCTCTTGACCTTCTCGAAGCGGGCGTTCTTGAAGAAGTCGGAGTTGAACAGAACGCGCAGCATGGCGGTCAGGTTGTAGCCGGAGTCGAAGTAGGTCTGCTCCAGCAGGGCGATGGCCTCGGGATCCCGCGGCGGCGTGTTCTGCCAGGCCGGCACCTGCACTTCGTCGGCCACGAAGAAGTTGTAGAGGTGGCGGGAAACGAATCGGGCTGCGGAAGGCTGCCGGCAGATGATTTCAACGATGTCGTCGCCATTGAAGTTGCCCGTCTCTCCGAGGAAGGTCTTGTCCTCTTCGTCGTGGTCGTAGGGGTTGTAGATGAACCCGGACTCGTAGCGGCCGTAAGGATAGCGCGGGATGGCGTTGGTGATGGTCCAGCCCGTGAAGGCTCGGGCGGCTTCCTTGACGTCGTCCTCGCTGTAGTTGGCGTGGCCGTCCATGCCGACGCCCATGGCGAAGAGTTCGAGCAGTTCACGGCCCCAGTTTTCGTTGATGGAACCCTTGTGGCTCATGCAGTTGTCCAGGTAGAAGACCATGGCCGGGTCGCGGGACAGGCCCTTAAGCAGGATGTCAAAATTGCCCATGCCCAGCTCGCGGAACATGTCCAACTGCAACTGAATCTGACGGCCATGCTCGCACTTTGAGTTGCCGGTGCAGAGGATGCCGTGCCAGAAGAGGGCGACCTTTTCCTGCAAGGGGCGCTGAGTGTTAATCATCCGGTAGGTCCAGTAGGCCTGGTTGACCTCCAGCGCGTTCATCTCTCTCCAATCGACGAAGTGGCGCTCTAGGATGTCCATCTCCAAGTCGGGCTGGGCGGTGGGATTGAGCAGTTCTTCCACGGTGGCTTCGTAGCCATCGGCGGCGCGCTGTTC
Source organism: Chloroflexota bacterium (assembly GCA_009837355.1). Lineage (GTDB taxonomy): Bacteria > Chloroflexota > Dehalococcoidia > Lucifugimonadales > UBA3495 > Bin87. The sequence continues at coordinate 65,673 of VXTR01000068.1, forward strand.
CAGCTCGGCGTAGGTTGCGCCGAAGCCGGCGCGACGCATCAGGTGCGCCATCTGGGCAATTTCCTGGTTGGTGGGCATAAGAAGTACCTCCTGCAGTGGCGATGACGGTTTCGGTTACGAAACAACGCGGTTGACGGCGGATACCGTAACGAATGGCAACATAACAGCGCAGCCGCACGACGGTTCCGGGCTGATGCCCGAATACTACCCGCCGGGAGTTGCGGTGTCAAGGCGAAACACCTGGCGCGCAGCACTCGTCGTAGTCGGGGTTTCGGTGTCCGTATCGAGTACGAGGCAGGCGGTTATTTGGGAATTGGCAAGGTTTTCGATTTTCGTCGGGGTCGGCCTCCTGTGGTTGGTGGTTGGGTAGCCTGCCTGAGGTCGGTTTCCGGAATTCACTTTGGTCGTTGCCAGCCCCACGGCCGGGGGGTTCTTACGCACTACCACTTCCAGTGTTTATGACGGCATACGTAGTCCGCCAATGGCAGCTGTGGCCGCACCGTTGCCACTTCCAGTGTCTATGACGGTAATCTCGATCCGTCAATGGCAGCTGTGGCCGCACCGTCGTGCGATTTAGGATTAGCTGACTGTTTTTGGCCGTTGACGACCTTAGTGATGATGACCTCGTTGGCAGGCTGGGATGGTTGGCTGATTACACGTGCAAGGCCATTATAGAACATACGTTTCGCAGTTGTCAACCGGCTCGTGTCAGGCCCGCCGCCGCTTGTGCTGCCGGAGGATGCAGTCGTCCATGATGACGCCCAGGCCAGCGGTCTGCGCTCGCTGGGCTGCCTGCTGGTCAACGACGCCGTCCTGCATCCAGACGTAGCGGGCGCCGATGGCGATGGCGTCGTCGGTGACCGCGCCGGCGAACTCGCTGCGTCGGAATACGTCCACCAGGTCGATGGCGACGCCCTGCTCGCCGGCGGCAGCGGAGGCGGATTGCAAGTCGTCATAGGACTGCTCGCCCAGTACCGTCGCGCCGTTCAGGGCCGGGTTCACCGGAATGATGCGGTAGCCCTGGGACTGCATATAGGCGGAGACTCCGTGGCTGTCCCGGGCCGGGTTGTCGGAGAGGCCGACCACGGCGATGGTCTTCACCTTGTCCAGGATTTCGTCGATCAGGTCCATTTTGTACTCCTGGTAGGGGCGAATAACTACTCGCCCCTACATTTGCCGTCGGAGCTTCTACCGGCTGGCGGTGCTGTCGCTGGTGGTGATGGTGATATGGCCCATGTAGCCGTTGGCGGTGGCTCCGTGCCAGTGATTCTCACCGGCCTTGACCTGCACCACGTCGCCGACGCCCACGTGATGCTCCTCGGTCTCGGTGGCGACGATGCCGTTGCCCACGGTGATGACCAGAATCTGGTCGCTGCTGTGGCGGTGCCAGCCGGTCTGCGCTCCCGTCTGGAAGTTGACGACGCTGGCGTTGAAGAAGTCGCTTTCGCCCTCCGGGATGATGGGCTGGCGGGTGCGATGGACTTCGCCGCCGGTCCAGCCGGGAACCGGCTCGGCAGGGCCCAGGGGTACGTGTTCGACGTTGGCGATGCGTACTACGCGCATGATGCTGCCTCCTATGTTGGGTGAGTGTTGAATGGGTTACTTGACGGGCACGGGGATGCCGGCGATTTTTACGGGGACGCTGCCGACGGTGTTGCGGCTGGTGAAGTACAGGGTTTTCCAGTCGGCGCCGCCGAAGCAGAGGTTGGTGGTGGCGGACTGGCCGTGAACCACGATGCCCAGCCGCTCGCCGCCGGCGTTGAGGATGTGCAGACCGCCGGCTCCGCCGCAATAGACGTTGCCCTCGACGTCAACCTTCATGCCATCGGGGACGCCCTCGCGGTCGCCGCGCATATCGGCGAAGAGGCGGTCGGAGGCGAGGGACAGGCTGCCGTCATCCTGAACGTCAAAGGCGCGGATAATGCCCTTGCGGGAGTCGTTGATGTAGAGGACGCTCTCGTCGGGAGAGAAGGCCAGGCCGTTGGGCACGACGAAATCGCCCACCAGCAGGGTCAGGGTGCCCAGGTCGGGGGAGATGCGATAGACGCCGGATATGGTCTGCTCCCACTGCTCCCGGGGACGGCGGAAAGTCCACGGGTCGGTGAAGTAGATGCTGCCGTCGGACTTGACCACCACGTCGTTGGGTCGGTTGAGCTGGCGGCCCTGGAACTGGTTGGCCAGGACGGTGGTGGAGCCGTCGTGCTCCAGCCGGCTGACGCGGCGGCCGTCGTGCTCGGCGGCGATGAGGCGGCCCTGCTGGTCGCGGGTGAGGCCGTTATGGCGGTTGACCGGTTCGGCCTCTACGGTAACCCCGCTGCCGGGGGTGTAGCGCATCCGGCGGTTGTTGTGGATGTCGCTGAACAGCAGGTAGCCACCATTGCTTTGACTGGAGTCGGTCCACCATAGGGGGCCCTCGGCCGGGCCTTCTGCGCCGCCGTACCCGGAACCGTGTTCTTCGATGGGCGGGTCGGCGTCGATGATGGCGTCCAGGGCGGGGGATAGCTTTTCAATGGGCATGGTGCGCCTCCTGGTGCTGGCCGGCGTGGTGGCCGGGCGATGTGGGAGCGGATGCTGACGCCGCCATTGTATGGCCGCAGCTGGCGGGGCGCAACGGCGGATTGGGTAAAAGTTGTTGCCGCATCGCTATGCGCAGTCAGGCGGGTTTGCGGTTCAATATGGCCCGAAAAGTTAGCGAAGTTTTTGGAAAAGCGCCAATTTTATGAACCACTGGCTCAATCAGATTCTACAGGGGGATTGCCTGACGCAGCTGGCTCGGATGCCGGAGGCGTCGGTGAACCTGGTGGTAACGTCGCCGCCCTACAACCTGCTGAACAGCAGCGGCAACGGCATGAAGAACGGCAACGGCGGCAAGTGGTCCCGCGCCGCGCTGATGCAGGGCTACGCCGGCCACTCGGACGCCATGCCCCACGACGACTACGTGGAGTGGCAGCGGGAATGCCTGCGGGAGATGCTGCGAGTGCTGACGCCCGACGGCGCGATTTTCTACAATCACAAGTGGCGGGTGCAGAAGGGCTTGCTCCAGGACCGGGCCGACATTGTAGAAGGGTTCCCGGTGCGGCAAATCATCATCTGGCAGCGTTCGGGCGGTTTCAATCACAACCCCGGCTACTTTTTGCCGACCTACGAGGTGATTTACCTGATAGCCAAGCCGGAGTTCCGGCTGGCGTCGAAAGCCGGCGGCATCGGCGACGTATGGCGCGTGCGCCAGGATAGAGGCAACCCGCATCCGGCGCCATTTCCGGTGGAGCTGGCGCAGCGGGCGATTGCGGCGACGACGGCTGAAATCGTGCTGGACCCGTTCATCGGCAGCGGCACCACGGCGGTGGCCGCATTGCTGGAGGGACGGCAGTACGTTGGCATCGACCTGTCGGAGGAATACTGCCGGTTGGCCCAGGAACGAGTGGCCCGGGTAGAGGCGAAGCTGGACAGCAGCGCCCTCGCCAAGGAACCGGATGAGCCCGCGGCGCCATCGGCCCTGGAGGTCAGGGAAATGCTGATCGGGACGGCTGAGCAGTGGGGAGTTACGGTCTGGCCCTAACTGCCGGCGGGTGAATGGTGATACAATCGCCGCGAAAATCGTGATGCGAGGTAACACCAGTGCCCGAACAAGAATTTGACCTGTTGATAATCGGCGGCGGCATGGCCGGCCTGACCGCCGGCATCTATGGCGCCCGCTACGGCCTGAACACCGCCATCGTAGAGCAGATGATGGCCGGCGCCCAGATTATCAATCTGGAGAAGATTGATAATTACCCCGGCTTTCCCCAGGGCATCGCCGGCTACGAGTTGGGCCCGGCCACCCAGGAGCAGGCGATGAACGCCGGCGTGGAAGTGCTGATGGACACGGTGGTCGGCGTGTCAACCGACGGCGACTACCTGCTGGTCAACGGCGATATGGGCGGCAGCTACCGGAGCAAGGCGGTCATCATGGCGGCCGGCTCCTCGCTGCGGTCGTTGGGCATCCCCGGCGAGGAGGAATTCGACGGGCGCGGCGTGTCCCACTGCGCCACCTGCGACGGGCCGCTGTACATGGGCCAGACCGTTGCCGTGGTGGGCGGCGGCGACTCGGCGGCGGACGAGGCCCTGACGCTGACCGAATACACCGAGCGGGTCGTTCTGTTCGTGCGCGGCGACGCCCTGGGCGCACAGCAGGTTTTGCAGGACCGCATCGCCGCCGAACCCAAGATTGAAGTTCGCTACAACACAGAAGTGGTCGAAATTCTAGGCGAGGATACCGTGTCCGGCGTGAAAATCCGCAGCGGCGACGGCGAGACGGTGGAGCCGGTGAGCGGGCTGTTCATCTACGTCGGCCTTGACCCCAACTCAGCTTCGGTGGCGGACCTGGTGCCGTTGGACAACGCCGGGCACATTCCCGTCGGACTGAACATGGACACGCCGCAGCCGGGGCTGTACGCGGCCGGCGATATCCGGCAACAGTCGGCGGCGCAATTGGTGGCCTCGGCCGGCGACGGCGCGACGGCTGCCGTGGCAGCTTTCCGGTACATTCGCGGCAAAGATTGGTAGGTCCTGCCATGCAGATTACCGAGCACGTGTACAGCACGCACATCTCCGAAGACCCCAACGCATACGGGGCGATGCACCCGGGCGGCACGCAGATCTACTTCGTTGGCGACCCCAAAGACCGCATGGTGATGATCGACTCGGGCGAGCCGTACCGTGCCTGGCGTCGGCAAATCCTGGAGTACTGGACGGAGCTGGGCGAACCCGGCATCGACGCCATCCTGATTACCCACGGCCACGGCGACCACATCGGCGGGCTGGACCGGCTACAGGAAGCCTTTGACTGCCCGGTGCGCTGCCATCCCAAGCTGGCGCCCCGGCTGCAGCATATCCTGGGCGGCAATTCGGTGTCGGCGCTGGGCGCGCGGGAGACCATCGAGACCGGCGGCGGCGCCAAGCTGCGGCCCCTGTTCACGCCGGGACACGAGGAAGACCACGTTTGCTACTTTCTGCGTCCCGACCGGGTGCTGTTCAGCGGCGACAACCTGCTGGGCAACTCGTCGTCCAGCGTGCGCGACCTGAAGCTGTATATGAACTCGCTGAACCGCATGGCGAAAACCCGGCCGCAGGTGGTGTGCCCCGGACACGGCAATACCATCCTGCGGGGCGAGCAACGCATCCTGCAACAGATTGCCCACCGCCAGGGCCGCGAGGAGCAGGTAGTTGCGGCGGTGGCCGGCGGCGCCGGCACCGTGGATGAGATCGTAACCGCCGTGTATCCCCGGAACCTGCGCAAGTCGCTGCGGGACGCTGCCGGCAGGAACGTCCGCACCCACCTGGAAAAGCTGCGGCAGGATGGGCGCGTTGCCGAGACGGCGGCGACCTACCGGCTGCGATGATTTACCGTTCGACGGGGCCGTCGGGCGCGGTGGGCTGCGGCCTCGCGCTGGTTTTCCTGGGCCTGTTTCTGCTGACGCCCATTGGGTTGTTTTTCATCAAGGGAATAGCCTGGTCGCTGGTGGCCGTCGGCGTGCTGCTGGCGGCGCTGGGCTTGTGGACGTGGCTGCAGCGACGACGTTAGTTGCCGGCAGCACGCTTAAACCTACTCCTCCATCAGGCCAGAGCCGTCGCGTTGCAGCAGTTCGATTCGCACGTCGTCGGGGCCGCGAACGAAGGCGATGCGGACGCCGGGCCGGATGGTACGCGGCTCGGTGTAAATCTCGGCGCCCTTGCTGCGCAGGTCTTCCACCGCGCCGTCGATGTCGTCCACCCGGAAGCCGAAGTGGTCCAAGCCGAGGTGAGGGTCGCGCGGGCTCAGGTCAAGGTGCTCTTCCGGCGGGACCGACGCGATGAAGATGGCCAGGCCGTTAATGTCCAGGTCGACGCGGGGTACGCCGTCGCTCTGGATGAGGCGCAGCACCTTGGCGCCGAACATGGTCTCGAAAAAGCCGGCCATGCCCTCCGGGTCCTTGGTGCGCACGTGGATGTGGTCGTAGGTGTAGGTGTACTTGGGTGTCGTCATCGCGAAAGCCTCCCGGCCCGGTAATTTGGTAGGCCGACGTGGTTTGGTTGGCTTTATACACAACAAGGAGCGCAGCCGCAATGCAACTGCGCTCCCGGAATCAGGCCAATCGCCGGCTATTGGATCGGGCCGGGCGGCTTGACCTGCTCCATCAGGTCGTTGTTCCACTCGCCTTCCGCCACCAGGATTGCCTTGGCATCATAGGCGAAGGCTTCAATCAGGTTGTGGGACAGGTACACGTAGGTTCCCGGTTGGCGGATGGTATGGATGGAGGCTGCGGCGGATCCGGCCGCGATGATCCAGGTTTCCAGGTCCAGCTCGGGCGGGTCGTTGAAACCGCCCCGTTCCCATACGTAGTCGCCATGACCGCCGATAAGGTGGGGATAGGACTGCCGGTTGGCCTGGGCGTGGACAATCAGCACGTTCTCCCCGACGTTGGCCGTGAGCTGTCCGTCGCCCTGCAGCGTGCCTGTGACGCCGTTGAACACGATATGGGTCGGGATCAACGTCTTCATAGCTTCCAAATCATCTACCAACGATGCTGCCGGGCCGTCGTATCGCTTGAAGTCGCCGTTGGCGTCCCGGGGCAGATAGTAGTCCTGCTCGCCGATGTAGTAGGCCCGGTCGTAGGGCACCGGGTTGCCGGCCGGGTCTCTCAGCCCGTCTTTGGGCAGCACCATGATGGCGCCGTTCATGCCGTGAGTAACGTGCCACGGCACCATGGTGCCGCCGGGCGCGCAGTGGTACACGAACACGCCGGGCTTGACGGCCCGGAACCGCAGCACCACCTCCTGTCCAGGTCCCACCTGGGTCAGGGAGCCGCCGCCCAACGCGCCGACCGAGGCGTGAAAGTCGATGTTGTGGAGCAACTCGCTGCTGGACGGGTTCACCAGGGTCAGCTCAACGTAGTCGCCCTCGTGCACCACGATGATGGGGCCGGGGACTGAGCCGTTGAACGTAAATGCCCACATGAATGCTCCTGGAGCAACCTCAATCTCCTTTTCCTCGACCACCATGCGCACCTCCAGCACTCTGGGCTCGCCCGTGTTCACCTGCTCGTGTTCCGGCAGGAAAGGCGGCGCGACCAGTTCTTGGGTTACCCGTTCCAGGCTGCTGACGTCCTCTGGCTCCCAGGTGGTGGGGCCGGTCCAGTATTCCGAGGTTCGCGCGGCGGTGTCCTCGCTGCCGGCGCCGGCGGCGGGTACGCCTTCCGGACTGGGTAGCGCCGTGGGCAGTGAAAACTCCGGTGTGGGTGTAGCGTCAGCGCTGCCCCGACACGCCACCGCGACGGCCAGCAATGCCGTCGCTGCCAACAATATCAGGGTCAACGGAATGATTCGGTTCCGAATCTGATGCCTCATGGTTTCCCCTTGCTGGGACCGGGCTGTAGTTTGGTTGCCCAGTACCTCTATTGTATCATTAGACTTGATATATAACGTATCAATTTCTGTGATTGGTTTTGCAGCAATCATGCGATTCTGTTGCTATCAGAAGAGTTGGCCGGGTTGACAGGGATGGCCGCCACCCTAGAATGACCGCATCAGAGCATCGGGAGGCCCGTTATGCCGGACACTCACTCGGAAGAAGAACTGCTGGATTTAGCCCGGAAGTACAGCTTCCGCAGCCGGATGGATCGCAGCGGCGTTACCGGCCCGATTTTCGTTTGGGGCCGTGGCTCTGTGGTGCGCGACGTCAACGGCAAGGAGTACCTGGACTTCAACTCCGGCCAGATGTGCGCCGCCCTGGGGCATAACCATCCGCGCATCGTCCAGGCCCTCCAGGAAAGCGCCGAGACGCTCATCCACAGCCACATGACGATGCTGAACGACCGGGAGATTATCCTGGCCAGCCGGCTGGCGGAAATCACGCCGGAGGGCCTCAACCGCAGCATGTTCCTCGGCTCCGGCAGCGATTCCAACGAGGCGGCCATGGCCATCGCCCGGCGCTATACCGGGGGCTACGAAGTGGCCAGCCCGGTGGTCAGCTTCCACGGCATGAGCGACGCGGCCCGCGCCGTTACCTTTGCCGGTTGGCGCCAGGGCTACGGCCCCTACGCGCCGGGCAACTATCCAATCATCGCGCCCTACCGCTACCGCTGCAACTTCTGCCAAGAGCGGCCGGCCTGCGATTACACCTGCCTGGACACCAGCTTTGAACTGTTGGACGCGCAGTCCGACGGGCAGATGGCCGGGGTCATCACCGAGCCGCTGTTCAGCGCCGGCGGCGTGATTGAGCCACCTCCCGGTTGGTTGCAGGAGTTGAAACTGCGCTGCGAGCGGCGGGGAATGCTGCTGATTCTGGACGAAGCGCAGACCGGCCTAGCCAAGCTGGGCACGATGTGGGCCTCCGAGCAGGAGGGCGTCGTTCCCGACATTTTCACCATCTCCAAACACTTCGGCGGTGGCATCGCCATCAGCGCGGCCATCACCACCGACGAGATTGAGGAGCGGGCGGTGGAAACCGGCCTGGTGGTGGCCCACTCGCACTCCAATGACCCGCTGACCTGCCACGCCGCCATCGCCAGCCTGGACATCATCCTGGAAGAAAACCTGGTTGACGTGGCCCGGCGAATTGGGGAGTACTGGCAGGCGCACCTGCTGCGATTGCAGGAAAGGCACGAGCTGATTGGCGACGTGCGCGGGCGCGGTCTGCTCCAGGGTATCGAGTTCGTAACCGACCGCGAGACTCGGGAACCAGCCTACGCCCAGGGCCAGCAAATCGGCCGGCAACTGCTGGAAAACGGCCTGATAGTAAGCATCCGGCGGCAGGGGTCGGTGCTGCGTTTTGTCCCGCCGTTCACGACCACGGAGGAGCAGATGGACCTGGCGGCGGACATTTTGGACCACGCCATAGCATCGGTTTCGTAGTTACCGTTCCCACGCCCGCACCACGCCGCTGATGTGCGACGTGTCGTTGTACAGGTGCATCACGCAGTTGTCCGGGTAGGTGTAGATGACCGTCAGCGAGCAGTTGGACATGGCGAACTTCCAGTTGGCTTCCAGGGGCAGGCCAAGCAGGGATACGATGCCCGCCCGCAGGCTGCCGCCATGCCCGACTATGAGCGCGCTCTCGTCCAGGTGAGTGTCCTTTATCCTCTGCACGATGCCGGCCAGGCGTCTGCTGGTTTCGCGGATGGTCTCGCCGCCGGGGGGCGCGAAGTCCAGATCGTTGACCATCGACGGTTCGTACAGTTCGGGGTACTTCTCGCGGTACTCAGCCTCCGTCAGACCCTCGAACACACCCTTGTTGTATTCCCGCAGCTCCTTGGTGAACGTGATGGGCACGTCGCGCTCACCCAAGGCGACGCGAGCGGTTTCCGCGGCCCGGGACAAGTCCGACGAATAGACGGCGTCGATGGGCACGTTGGACAGGCGACGGGCCAGCATCCGGGCCTGCTCCTGCCCACGCTCGGACAGTGACACGTCGGTGTGCCCCTGAATCCGGCCGGCAACGTTCCACTCGGTTTCGCCGTGGCGGGTGATGTAGATGATGCCCATGTTGCTCCCTTACGTTACTTCGCAGCGTTGTCGTTCCTTACCTCAGCAATGGCGTCGGTCAAACGCCGGCAATCTTCGACCGGACGCAGGCCGATGCGGATGCAATCCGGCAATCCAAAAGACGCGCAATCCCGCACGAACAACCCTCGGCGAGCCAACCGGTCCCGCAAGGCCCCGGCGTCCTCCACCTGCGCCAGCACGAAGTTGGCGGCAGCGGGATAGCAGCGGATGCCCAGCGTGTCCAGACCATCTACCACGCAGCGCAGCGACGCGGCGACGGCGGCTCGCGCCCGTGGCGGATACTCCACGTCCGCAAGGGCCACCACGCCGGCGGCCTGAGCCAGTCCATTGACGCTCCAATCCGGTTGCAGCGCCAACAGCCTGTCGATGACCTCCGGACTGGCAACCGCATAGCCCAACCGCAAGGCGGTCAGCGCGTAGTCTTTCGTCATCGACCGCAAGGCGATGATTGACCGATGCCGGGCAGCCAACGCTACCACGTCGGCCTCGGCGTGGCGTTCGGCAAGATTGATGTACGCTTCATCGACCACCAGCAGGCTGCCCACGCTTTCGGCGGCGTTGGCCAGGCGGTGCAGTTCCTGGGAGGCCAGCATTGCCCCAGTGGGATTGTTCGGGTTGCACACGAACACCAGCGCCGGCCGCCGGGTGTTGATTTCAGCAATGGCAGCGGCGATGTCCCAGGCGAACCCGCCATCGGCGCGCGTTGCCGTCAGCGTATGCACCTCGCCGCCGGAGATGCGCACGGCGCCGTCGTATTCCCCGTAGGTTGGCGTGAGCAGCAGGGCGGACGCGGAGCAGCCGGAGGGAGGTAACCCGATGTACGCGCGGGTCAGCAAGTGGATGACCTCTGTGGAGCCGTTACCGACGATGACGTTCTCCACGGCAACGCCGTCCTGCCCATGGTGGGCGGCAATTGCTTCAGTCAAAGCCAGGCAGTGAGGGTCGGGGTAGGCGGCCAGGTCAACGCTGGCCGTGGCTTCCGCCACGCCGCCCGGCGGCCCCAGCGGGCTGACGCTGGCGGAGAAGTCCAGGCAGTCTTCAGCGCGCAGTCCCAAAGCGCGCAGCTCGGCCGGCTTGATACCCCCGTGAACGGGGCGAAGGGGCGAGGTGGCAGCAACTGAGGCGGGCGGCATGGTGGTGTGAGAGAAGATTGCGTGGTACTGGACGGCCATTGGTATGCGTTGGCATTTTACACTACGGCCACAGCGTCCACCGCAGCCAGATGATGCCGATGGCGACGGCGGCGGCCAGCGCGGCGGTGGCGTACAAGACGCGGTTCGCCCGCGCGATGTGATGGACTGCCGGCTCCGGTGCCGGGTCGCCCAGGCGGTAGTGTCCAACCTTCTCCAGCGTAACCCCCAAGCCGCCAGCCATGGCGGCCATGGTCCAGCCGGCGTTGGGCGACTCGGTTCGTTTCCGGTGGGCCAGCATAATGCGCCAGGCCCGGCCGGCGGACACCCCCGGCAGGGCAACCGTCGCCATCCACAGCAGCAGCGCCGCCAGCCGCGCCGGCAGCAGGTTGACCAGGTCGTCCAGCCGCGCCGACGCCTTGCCCAGGTATTCATAGCGGCCACGATAGCCGACCATGCTGTCCAGGGTATTGATGGCGCGGTATGCGACGGCGCCGGGCAAGCCGAACAGGGCAAAGGCCAGCAGCGGCCCGACGACGCTGTCGGTGATGTTTTCGGCCACGGATTCAATGGCGCCGGCGGCCATCTGCCCTGCGGTCAACTGCGAGGTATCCCGGCTGACCAGCGCCGACATCTCCCGCCGTGCTTGGGCTATGTCCCCTGACGATAAAACGCGCCCGATGCCGGCGGCGACGCGGTGGAGCATCCGCACCGAAAAGGTGGTTTTCAGCAGCACGGCGACTACCACCAGGTACGCCAGCGGATGCAATTGCAGCAGCCCGAAAGTGACCGCCCAGGCCAACGCCCCCCACCACGCCGGTATCAGCAGGGCCATTCCCGTGCCGAATACCAACTGCAACGCCGGCGGCGACTGCTGACCGGGAGCGATGCGTTCGGCCAAAGCCACAGTCTTGCCCATCCACACCGTGGGGTGTAAGCGGTTAGGCGGTTCGCCCAGCGTCAAGTCCAGCAGCAGGGCCAGCAACAATACCAGCGCATCAAGAGGGACGGGCAGGCCGTTGAGTGCGTCGCCGACTGCGTTCATAAGGCGGAATAGGAGAACCAGCCGCCCTGCAGGGGCAGCCAGTCGAGCAAGTGGAAGAAGACGCCGGCGCCGTACCCCAGGTCAAGATATTCGGGCGGTTCAATGCCGAGCCACACCGTGAAACACGCTAGCGAGAATGCCTCCACTATCTCGTTGGTTGCGCCGTAGCAGTCTCCGGTCAGGCCGCCGCCCAGCCTCCGGGCAGCCCAGAGACCCAGCGCCATTGCCAGTAACGACGATGCCGCCAGGACCGATATGCCCACCACGCCGAGGGTCAGCCAGCATACTCCGGCGGCGGTGAGCAGTGCGAGCAGAGTCGCTAGCCACGGGCGACGCCCGGCGAAAAACGCGCTGCCGATGCCCTGCTGGCGTCCGTAGGGAAAGGCCGTCAGCAACAGGGTCATGCACCACCGGGATATGACCGGAAATACCAACAGGGACGCGGCCAGGGAACCAATCAGCAGGGCCAGGCTGCTGAGGGCAGCGAATTTGACCAGCAGGACGCAGAAGCAGCCGGCCACCGCGAATGATCCCACGCGGGAATCGCGCATAATCTCCAGGCGGCGTTCCACGGTGCGACCGCCCCACATGGCGTCGCAGAAGTCCATCAGGCCGTCCAGGTGCAGGAAGCGGTTGACCAGGGCGGGTATAACCGTCAGTAGCCCTGCGGCCAGCAGAGTGTATGCAAAGGGCGGCGGGATGAGAACGAACAGCTTCAGCACGCCGACCAGCAGCAGCCCGTACAGCAAGCCGACGACGGGATACCAGCCCCGGGAGCGGGATATTTCGGCGTCGGTCGGCTCGCGCACGCCAACGGGCAGCAGCGTCAGAAACGACAGGGCCACCAGCAGCGGGGCGAACACATAGCGCACCAGCGTAGCTATCCGTCGTCCCGGTCGGATACGCCGGCCTCGGCGAAAGTGGCCATCTCCGCCAGGCATTTCGCCGCCGCTTCCACGATGTGCATCGCCAGCGCGGCGCCGGTGCCCTCGCCCAGCCGCATCTCCATGTCCAGCAGCGGCGTTAGCCTCATGGCCTGCAAACCCACGTTGTGCCCCGGCTCCACCGAGCGATGGGCCGCAATCATGCGCTCCGCAACCGCCGGGCAGATGCGCCACGCTATCAGCGCCGCGGCTCCGCTGATGAATCCGTCCACGATGACTGCGCAGTTGCGGCTTGCCGCGCCCAGCATCACGCCGGCCAGTACGCCGATTTCATAGCCGCCCACCTTCATCAGCACGTCCAGCCCGTCGTTGCCGTCGGGTCGGTTGACCTCCAAGGCGCGGCGGATGGTGGCGATTTTGGCGGCCAGCGCGTCGTCGTCAACGCCGGTGCCGCGTCCGGTAACGTCGGCCGCGTCCGCGCCGGTAATGGTCGCAGTGATGGCGGCGGAGGGAGTGGTGTTGCCGATGCCCATGTCGCCGCCGGCAATCAGATTCGCCCCGGCGTCGGCCCGCTCGTTGGCGGCGGCGATGCCGATTTCCAGGCAGCGGATGGCATCGGCGCGGCTCATGGCGGGGCCGGCGGCAATGTTGCCGGCCCCGTAGCCCACCTTGGCAATGGTGAGGCCGGGCTGCGGTTCAAGGTCAACGGCCACGCCAGCGTCGATTACGGTGATGTCGGCTCCGGCGTGGCGGGCCAGGGCGTTGATGGCTGCTCCGCCGGCCAGGAAGTTGAACACCATCTGCGGCGTTACCTCCGCTGGATACGCCGACACTCCTTCGGACGCTACGCCGTGGTCGCCGGCCACTACGATGACGGCTTTGCCCGTCACCTGCGGTATCGGCCGGCCGAAGATGCCGGCCAGCTGAACGGACAAGTATTCCAGCCGGCCCAGGCTGCCGGGTGGTTTGGTCAGGACACCCTGGCGGGCCTCGGCGGCGGCGACAGCGTCCGCGTCCAGGGGGCTAATGGCGGCAATGGTTTGGTCAACCAGCGTGGAGATGGTCATGTCAGAACTCGATGCCCGGCTGGGCCTTGATGCCGGCGTCATAGGGATGCTTGACTACGTTCATTTCGGTTACCAGGTCGGCGTACTCCACCAGCGCCGCCGGGGCGTGGCGTCCGGTGATGATAACGTGCTGCATCTCCGGCCTGGCCTTGAGAGTTTCCACCACGTCTTCGACGGGCAGCCAACCGTAGTGCATGGGGTAGGTGAACTCGTCGAGGATGACCAGGTCGTGTTCGCCGGAGGCGATGACCTCCTTGGCGTCTTCCCACAGGGCGCGGGCCAGGTCGGCGCTGGCTTCCAGGTCCTGGGAGCGCCAGGTGAACCCGTCGCCCATGGCGCGGACGGCTACGCCCATCTTCTGGGCGGCCCGCTGCTCGCCGAAGTTGGCCGTGGTGTGCTTGATGAACTGGAGCATAATCACCTTCATGTCCCGGCCCCAGGCGCGCATCAGCACGCCCATGGCGGCGGTGGTCTTGCCCTTGCCGTTGCCGGTGTTGACGATGACCAACCCCTTGTTGATGCGGGGGCCGCGCACGGACTGAGGCCCGTGGCGAGTTTCTTGCGTTGTCATTCGGAGGTCTCCTTGTGAGAGGGGTTCATTTGCTGGCAGCGGCGGCGCAAGTATCGACTAATCGCCGGGCGAGACCGGGCCGGCTGCCCAGGTGCACGTGTACGTAGGATGCCCACACGCTGCCCTTCCGAAAACCCTCGGGCCGTCCCGACTGGTTAACCACGCGGTAGGCGGCGGATTCCTCGCTGGGTGGCTCCTGTAGCACCGACCAGTGGAACTCGTGGCCGCGCACCTGCTCGCCGGCGCACAACAGAGGGCCGGCGGCGCAGGCTTCAACTTCTCGATAGCCCAAGTGCAGCCGGCGTCCCTCCATTGAGGACACCACCGGGATCGCGCCGACCATGTTGAACTGCCGTCCGTCCAGGTCCGAAAGGCTGTCGCCCAGATACATCAGGCCGCCGCACTCGCCGTACACCGGCAGGCCGCGCTGAACTGCGGAGCGCATCGAACGCAGCATACCTTCGTTTTGAGCTAACTCACCGGCGAAAAGCTCCGGGAAACCGCCGCCAAGGTACACGCCGCCCACCCCGTCGGGTAGGGCTTCATCGTCCAGCGGGGAGAAGGGAATGACCTCAGCGCCCCATGCGGACAGCAAGTCCAGCGAGTCCTGGTAGTAGAAGGAAAACGCCCGGTCCTGCGCCACGGCGATGGCGGCTCGGGCCCTCTGCGGAGTGTCTGGAAATACCTGCGTCGCCGCGTTGATGGGCCCGCCGGCAGTGGCGGCGATGCGGATAATAGCGTCCAGGTCAACGGTCTGCTCGATCTGGGCGTTGAGGGTGTCGTACCACTGGTTGACGACAGTGCCCTCGACGGTGGGAATCAGGCCCAGGTGTCGCTCGGGCTGCACCAGGTCGTCCCGGCGAGGCAGCCAGCCCACTACGGGCTGCCCGGTGGTGGCTTCAATCTGGGGCTGGCAAAACTCCAGGTGACGCTCGCTGCCGACGCCATTGAGGATTACGCCGGCGATGCGCAGGTCGGGGTCAAACTGCTGGTAGCCGTAAACCTCAGCGGCAACGCTGCGGGCGACCTTGCCGGCGTCGGCAATGAGAATCACCGGAGCGTCCAGCAGTTTGGCCAGTTCGGCGGTGGAGCCATCCTCGTCCAGCGACGAATGGCCGTCGAAGACTCCCATCACGCCCTCGACCACGGCGATGTCGGCGGCGCCGGCGGCGCGGTGAAACAATTCGGTTACTACTGGGTGCGGCAGCAGCCAGGTGTCCAGGTTGCGGGAGGGCACGCCGCAGGCGATGGTGTGATAGGTAGGGTCGATGTAGTCGGGGCCGGCCTTGAACGGCTGCACCCGCAGGCCACGGCGTGCCAGCGCGCCCATAACGCCGCTGGCGATGGTGGTCTTGCCCACGCCGGAACGCACGCCGGCGATTACGATGGCGGAGGTCATGCTACGGGTGCTCTCCGGCTGCCCCGAACTCGTCGGCGGACAGCGCGATTTTTGCCGGGTACTTGTCCAGCAGCGACATAAAGAAGTTGTGCCGAGGCGGATTGGTGGTGTCCTCGTCGGACTTGCGGAGGTAGATGCGCATGGCCGGGTTGCCGTCGCTGTCGCGCATCCACAGCTGGTAGGACGGGAGGCCCTGGTCGTTGGTGGTGTGGATGAACTCGGCTTCCCGAATCTTGGACATGTCCAAGTGCATATGAGTGCCGCCGGGGACCATCAAGGTGACGATGCGTCCGTCCGGCGTGAAACGCAGGTCGTCGAAGTCCATATAGACCTCGGCAGAGGCGGCGGTGCTCTCCAGCATGACCACCACCTCGTTGAACCCGATGCCGTCGGCGCCGTCGCGACATTCTTCCAGGATAGTGCGGAGAGTAGAGTGGGAAGGTTCAGGCATTGTGGGCACCTCTCCTGCTGGGCGTGGGGTTGTAGGTCCGATTTTGGTACGCTGAAGAATTATAACAGCCGCCGAACATCTTAACGCTGTCGAGTTCGGTTCGGAATGCGCGCCCCGGAAGGTCGGTGGAGGAGGATACCGACCCGCCGGAGCAGCGCGGGAGAAGTCAGTCGTCGGGTCAACAAAAAAACCCGATTGCACTTTCGCAATCGGGTTGGGGTAGGCAACCGGAGGCAACGATTCTACGTTAAGGCCGGCCTGATCCGCCCACTCGTTCCACGAAGTGCAGCTAGAACATGCCCGCTGGCAGGCCTCCTGGCTGATGGCTGATAGCGACGCTCCTCCGCCTTCCCATCCGCTTGGCAACGGACAGTGGCTTGCGTTCGCATCCAACGGATGCTATCGGGAGGGCGTCTCGCCAATTACAGTGGCGGGACCGCACCGGATTCACACCGGATTTCCTTTTCAGCGCGTTTGACGCCGTATCCAAACGGGGTATCAACGCGCCACCGGCAGGCATTTGGTGGATTCGGTTGTTAACGCGTGCTAGGTTAACAGGCCCGGTAGTCGCTGTCAAATGTCAAATCGGGACCAATTAAGCGGACGGGGGCTGTTTCGTCTCAGTATTCCAGCATCATGCGTTGCAGTTCGTCGTGGTCGGCGGTTAGCGTCAGGGCCAGCATTAGAAGGATACGGGCCTTCTTGGGATGCAGGTTGTCGGCGACGAGGTAGCCCTCCTCAACGAAACGCCGGGTTTGCACCACCCGGCCCGTGCCGACGTGGGTCGCAATCACCACGGGCACGCCGGCGGCAACGGCGCGCTGCAGAGCCGCCATGAAGGTCGATGGCGATCCGCCGCTGCCCAGGCCCGCCGCCACGATACCACCCACGCCGTCGGCAACCAGCGCGTCAATTGCCGTGCCGCCGGCGCCGGCATAGGCATACGCGATGTCAACCCGTGGCAGTTCGGCAACGGCGGACACGTCAAACTCGGAGTCAACGGTGTGCCGTCGTTCCGGCCGGCGGTAGTACACCACCTGACCGTCGGAATCGGCGTAGCCCAGGAATCCCAAATGGCCGGACTGGAAGGTTTCCACCCGGTAGGAGTCGGTCTTCGTAACGTCCCTGGCGGCTTGGATTTCGTTGTTGAGCACGACCAACGCGCCTCGCCCGGCCGATTGGGGAGCGGCGGCCACACGCACGGCGTCCAGCAGGTTGTTGTCGGCGTCGGTTCCCATGGCCGACGGCGGACGCATGGCTCCGGTTACCACTACCGGGCGCGGGTCGCGGACAGTGAGGTTCAGAAAGTAGGCGGTCTCTTCCAGCGTCGCCGTGCCATGGGTTACGGCCACGCCGCCCGCCCCGGCGTCGTCGGACAGTTGGGCGTTGATGCGCTTGGCCAGGGTGAGCCAATGGTGCGGGTACATCTCGGTGCTGCCCACGTTGACAACCTGCTCGGGTATGACCTCAGCCAAAGCTTTGGCCTCGGGCACGCGGGCGAGCATCTCGTCGATGGTCAGCTGCCGTCCGCTGTAGCTGTAGTTGGCGAAATCGGTGCGCGATTCGGCGAAGAAGGATATGGTGCCGCCGGTGCCGAAGAGATACACGCGGGGGAGTTGGTCGTATGTCATGTTAGGTCCTCTTTAAGTGCGCGGTAGCCGTTTTGCAATTTTGGCGTGTCGCCGGTAATATAGTAACCGAACTCCCGGCCGGCCCGCTGCGCAGCGGCCAACGTAGCCGAAACACCCACCATGCAGGGGAGCTATGACCAATAATCGCTGGGTTCGCAACAGCCTGATTTACCTCCTGATTATCATCGGGGTCATCGTCATTTTCTATACGCTGATTCCCAGCTTCGGGAGCAGCGAGCAGATGTCCCTGAAGCAGGTGCTCGACCAGTCCCGCGGCGGCCAAATCAAGCAGATTATCGTGGATGGCGAAAAGCTCACCGTCATCCCGACCACCGGGACCGGCGGTGAGATGGTGAAGTACACCAGCCGGATCGGTAAGAACACCGACCTCATCCAACTGCTTTCGGACCACGGCGCTCTGTCGGGGCCGACGTCGCCCGACGTGGAGTACAAGGGCTCCAGCGGCTTCGGCAGCGTGTTCGGGATACTCCTCAACTTCCTGCCCCTGATTTTCTTCGGCGGCCTGATCCTGCTGATGATGCGCCAGGCCCAAGGCTCCAACAACCAGACCATGAGCTTTGGCCGGAGCCGGGCCCGGATGATGCCCTTCAATCGCCCGTCGGTAACGTTCAATGACGTGGCCGGCGTTGACGAGGCCAAGGCCGAGCTTGAGGAAGTGGTTGACTTCCTGAAATACCCTGAGCGGTTCCTGCAATTGGGCGCGCGCATCCCCAAGGGCGTGCTGCTGGTCGGGCCGCCGGGCACGGGCAAGACGCTGCTGGCCCGCGCCGTCGCCGGCGAGGCCGGCGTACCCTTCTTCCATATCTCCGGCAGCGAGTTCGTCGAAATGTTCGTCGGCGTGGGCGCGGCACGGGTGCGCGACCTGTTCGAGCAGGCCAAGCGCAACGCTCCGTGCATCATGTTCGTTGACGAAATCGACGCCGTAGGCCGGCATCGTGGCGCGGGGCTAGGCGGCGGCCACGACGAACGCGAGCAGACGTTGAACCAGATCCTGGTGGAAATGGACGGCTTTGAGACCAACACCAACATCATCGTCATCGCCGCCACCAACCGGCCCGACATCCTGGACCCAGCCCTGCTGCGTCCAGGACGCTTTGACCGTCGGGTTACCCTGGACCTGCCCGACGTAACCGGACGGGCGGCGATTCTGGACGTGCACGTCGCCGGCAAACCCCTCGCCAAGGAAATCAAGATTGACGTACTGGCCCGGGAGACTCCAGGTTTCAGCGGCGCTGACCTCTCAAACCTGGTGAACGAAGCCGCCCTGCTCGCGGCCCGCAAGAACCAGTCCAACATCTTCATGCAGGACTTTGAGGAAGCCATCGAGCGGGTTATCGCCGGTCCGGAGCGCAAGAGCCGGGTCATCAACCAGCGCGAAAAGGAGATGACTGCCTATCACGAGGCCGGGCACGCGCTGGTGGCCTGGCAGCTCCCCCACGCCGACCGGGTGCATAAAATCAGCATCGTTTCCCGCGGCAACATGGGCGGACACACTACCTTGCTGCCCGAGGAGGACCGCTACCTTTGGACCAAGAACCAGTTCCAGGATATGCTCGCCGTGATGATGGGTGGGCGCGTCGCCGAGGAGCTGATTTTTGACGAAGTTACCACCGGCGCCAGCAACGACATCGAGCGGGCCACCAAGACCGCCCTGGGCATGGTGAAACGCTACGGTATGTCGCCCAGCCTGGGACCGCGCACTTTCGGCAAGCGCGAAGAGCTCGTTTTCCTGGGTCGAGAACTGAACGAGGAACGCGACTACGGCGACAAGATTGCCGAAGAGATTGACGTTGAAGTTCGGCACCTTATCCACAGCGCTTACCGCCAGGCCCAGGAAGTGCTGATTGACTACAAGCCCAAGCTGGTGCAGGTTGCCGAGTACCTGATTGAGCACGAGGCCATATCTGGCGACGCGCTGGTGCAGTTGTTCAACGACGACTTGCCCGGGGAGGAACCGGAACCGGCAATTCCAACGCCGGCCCCGCAATCGCCCTACGCGCCGCCGGCTCCACCGGCCAACCAGGGCGACCCGCTGACCAATCCGGCGCCGTCATTCGCCAGCTCTGAAACCAGTGACCCGATACCGGGCGCTGCGGCGGGCGACGACTGACCGGCCGGTGCGGCCGAGTTCCGAAAGCAAGGGCCGGCTTTGGATCCCGCCCCTAATTTTCGCTGTCGTCGGCGTCCGATTCCAGGGGCAGGCTACGGTAGTAGAGGCCCCATTGGTACATCAGGTTCTCCACCCGCGGGTCCTTCAGTGCGACAACCTCGCGGAAGAATCCGGCTAAGGCGTGTGCCGGACGCAATTCGTCCGTGCAAACCCAACTGCGCTCGCTGGGAACGACATATATCAGACCACTCTGGTGGGGGCAGGTAACCTGGACGCGGGCCATATCGTTACCGGTTTTCACCGTAATGCCCTGGGGCTGGCTCCCCGGCCCGGCGACGTTTGACGAAAGTTGTAGCGGCGTAGTCATAGCAGCATCGTCCTGTAAGTGGCAATGGATTCCCGGTCGGGATTATAAACCATCGCCGCGGTGATGGTGTTATACTGTTGCGGTTGCGATTTTTCGCAGCCTCAATCGGCAGTAGGAAATTCGACTGTCCACTCACCCTAACGAGAGGAACGCATCCATGTTTTCACCCGGCGGCGGGCAGCAACAGCCACCTCGGCAGCCCGAATTCGATTTTGACCAGATACTCGGTCGTGTCCGCGGACTTTTTGGCGGTAGCGGCGGCCGCTTCGGCGGCGGGAACCTGGGCATCATCATTGCGGCGGTAGTCGCGCTGATTATCATCATCTGGGCGGCTACTGGGGTTTACACCATCAGCCCAGGTGAAAATGCCGCCCTGCGTCTGTTTGGCGCGGTGCAGGGTGACCCGGTGGCCGAGGAAGGTTTGCACTGGTGGTGGCCTTCGCCGGTGGGCAAGAAGGACGTGGTGCTTGTGACCGAAACTCGCCGGATGGAGTTGGGGTTCCGCTCTAACGACGCTGCCGTGAACACCCCCTTCCTGGAAGAGGCGCTGATGATTTCCGGTGACCTCAACATCGTCGACGTGCAAATGGTGGTTCAGTACCGCATCAACAACCTGAACGATTTCCTGTTCAACGTTGACGATCCCGGGGAAACCACCCGCCTGATACCGGAAGGACAGCCCGACGGCCGGACGCTGAAAGACGGAGCCGAAGCGGCCCTGCGCCTGGTGGTTGGCCAGCGTTCCATCGACGACGTGCTGGTCCGAGGTCGTGAGCAAGTGGAAACCGACACGCGTGCGCGCCTGCAAGCGATTATGGACAGCTACGTAGCCGGCATCGAAGTGATTTCGGTCCAACTGCAGGACGTGAAGGCTCCGGAAGAAGTGCGGGACGCCTTCGACGACGTGCTGAGAGGCCGCCAGGAGCGGGAAACCCGTATCAACCAGGCCCTGGCCTACGAAGCCGACGTGATTCCCCGGGCCAGGGGTGACGCTCAGCGCATCATTGAAGATGCAGAGGCGTTCCGGCAGGCCCGTATTGAGACCGCCCAGGGTGAAGCGCAGCGCTTTGAAGCGGTGCTCGACGAGTACGAAAGCTCGCCGGAAGTTACCCGCCAGCGGCTTTACCTGGAAGCCTTGGAGCAGTTCCTGCCCAACGTGTCCAAAATCATCGTTGACCCCGAATCCGAATCAGTGCTGGTTCTGGGACAGGACGGCAATATCATACCGGCCCCCATCGGCCCCAGCCCGTAGCCTTTCCGGTTGCGAGAAGTCAAGCAGGTTGACAATTTGACCGTCCCACCAGTCCGGAGAATCCTCCAATGCGAAATCTAATCATCATTGCTATTGTCATCATCGTCGGGTTGGTGCTGCTGCGCCAGTCGCTGTACGTGGTTGACGTTACCGAACAGGTCATCATCCTCCGCTTCGGTGAGGTGGTGAAAACCCGTCTGGCTCCGGGCCTGGACGTGAAAGCGCCCTTTGTCGATACCGTGGTGCGTTTGGACAAGCGCGTACTGCGGATTGACGCCCCGCCGGTGTCAATGCCCGACCAGGACAAGGAAAACCTGGTGATTGACATTTATGCCCGCTATCGCATCACCGACCCGGTGCAATTCCGCAAGACCTTGCAAACCGAAGGCAACGCCCGCAGCCGCCTTGGCGACATCGTAACTTCCACCCTGCGCGACCGGGTCGCCCTGCGCGACCGCACCGACATCATCGGCGCCAGGCCCCTGGTTGACGAATTTGGCGTCCCGGTTGTTGACGATGAAGGCCTCCCGTTGGTTGAGGCTCAGGAAACCCGTACCGAGATTCTTGACGAAGTGCTTTTGGAAGTGCAGCGAATCACCGGAGACAACCCCGACACCACACAGCGGGAGGACTTCGGCGTCAGGATGATTGACGTTCGCATCAAGCGGGCAGACTTCCCCGAAGCGGTTACCGCCTCGATTTACACCAGGATGCGGGCCGAGCGTAACCGTATCGCCGCCGGCTTCCGCGCCGAAGGTGAAGAGGAAGACCGCAAAATTCGCGCCGCCACGGACCGGGACCGGGACATTATTCTGGCCGAAGCCCAGCAGCAGTCCAACCGCATACGCGGTGAAGGTGAAGCGGAAGCCATCAGCCTCCTGGCCGGCGCTCTGAACCGGGACCCTGAGCTGTTCGCGTTCCTGCGCAGCCTGGAAGCGTACCAGCGGATTATCCAGGGACAGGACACCATCATCCTGTCGTCGGACTCGCCGCTGTTTGATTACCTGGCGGCGCCAACTGCGCCAGCCCGGTCGGGCAACTAGGGCAAACGCTTGGGGGCGGGTCAGCGACCCGCCCCCAAGCGTTTGACGATACATCGTCTAGCGGCCAGCCAGGCGACGGCCTTCCGCAACCCCGTCGGCGGAGCGGGTGGGTGCGGTGATGAGGATGCTGAAACCCTGTTCCAGACGCATCGGGATTTCTGCGGCGGAGCAGCCCACGGCGCAGGGTACGCCGGCATCCTTGCAGATGCCCAGGATGCGCAGCAGCATCTCCTGCACTTCGGGATGATTGGCGTTGCCCTTGTGTCCCAGGGCGACGGACATATCGCCGGGGCCGGCCCAGATTGCGCCAATGCCCTTCACCTGCCGTAGAATGTCGGGCAGGTTCCGCACGCCGGTGGGCTCCTCCACGATACCCATCAGCAGCAGGTTGCCGTCCGGGTCAAGAGGCCAGATGTCGGCGGCGTCATAGTACTCCGATGGGGTAAGACCCCAGTAGCGCGGAGCGATGCGCTGCCACCAGCCCCGTTCGCCCTCCGGCTCAAAATCGGCAACGCCGGGAACCTGCGGATAGCGCGCCGCCCGCACCGCCGACATCGCCCCTTCCACCGTGTCCAGGTGGGGCAGAATCAGGCCGTACACGCCGGTGTCCAGCGCTTGCTTGATTACCCACTGGTTCTGCTCCCGCGTGTTGGGCGGAATGCGCACCACGGGCGTCGGGTCAGCCTGGAGGCTGTCGGCGTCCGCCACCCGTTTGCGGTTGAGCAGGAACTGGAGCGAAGTGCGCAGGTTGTTGAAGGACAGCCCTTCATGCTCCATTTCAATCATCACCAGGTCGTAATCCGAATCGGCGAAGTAGGTCATCTCGTCCAGGTTGCCGTTCCAGATAAGCCCGGTGCCGAAGACGGGCTTTCCCTCTTCCAGCAGCTGAATTGCCTTGTTGTAGCGCGTGGCGGGCATGGTCTATCTCCTCACTGCCTTCTCAAATCCTGCGTCGTCGTCGTGGGGGCCGACCACTGCCAGGCGGAACTCATTGCCATGGAGGAGGCGTTCCGCCGTGCGAACCACATCGGCTGGTGTTACCTGGTCAAGCCTGGCCGCGGTCTCGTCGGGCGTGGTAATTTCGCCCATCAGGAGCTCCTGCGAAGCCAGCCAGGACGCCACCGAGCGGGAGTCTTCCATCCGCATCAACAGTCGGCCCTTGATGTATTCCCGCGCCTTGTGAATTTCGGACTCGGGAGCCGGCTGCAGCAGGGTCGCCATTTCTTCCCGCGTCGCCGCTACCGCCTCAATCGCCCGGGCCGGCTCGGTACCGCACGACACCACCAGCGCGCCGCAATCCCGGTAGCTGCTGATGGAGCTGTGGCAGTCGTAGGTCAAACCGCGGTTTTCCCGCAGGCTTTGAAACAGCCGGCTGCTCATGCCGTCGCCCAGCACCCCATTGAGCACCGTCGCGATGTACCGGTCTTCATCAGCCAGGGCGAAACCTGGCAGGCCCAGGCAAACGCTGGTTTCCTCGGTATCGCGGCGATCCATCAATACAGTGGCGGAATCGGCCGACGGCGGAACGGCCGGCTCCCAGTCCAGCAGCGCGCCGGGCTGCCAGTGCCGGGTAGCGGCGCCAATCAGCGCCAGGGAGTCGGCGTGGGTGATGGCGCCGGCCATTCCAACCACGGTGTTGTTGGGCCGGTACTGTTGCTCCATATAGCGGCGCACGTCCTCCAGGGTGATGCCGGCGACAGTTTCCGCCGTTCCTCCCACGTCCCGGCCCATTGCCTGGTCCGGCCACATGGCCCGGTCAATCATCAGGTCGCAGACATGCGCCGGGTAGTCGTTGGTCATCCGCAACTCATCCTGGATGACCTCCCGCTCCTTCTCCATTTCTACCGGGTCGAGTAGCGGATGGAGTATCAACTCTAGCAGTACAGGCAGGGCGCTGCTGGCGTGAACGCTGGCCACCTTGCACCAGAAAGAAGTCATCTCCCGGTCGGTGGCGGCGTTCATAATGCCGCCCACGCCTTCCACGGCTTCGGAGATGGCCAGGGCGGTGGGCCAACTGCGGGTGCCCTTGAAGGGCAGATGCTCCAGAAAATGAGACAGGCCGGCTTTTTCGGCAGGTTCGTAGCGGGAGCCGGCTCCCACGACGATGAACATTGACACGCTGCGGGTGTGCGGCATTTCCGCCGTCAACACCCGCAGCCCATTGTCCAGGACTGTGCGTCTATACATCTACGTATTCAGCCAATCCACGTCGCCCTGCAGGTCGGCCGGGTGGGACTTGGACATGAAGACGTCGTATCGGCGCTTGGCCTCCCCGATGGTGGTGTTGTCGGGGCCGTGCCCGGGATACACGTAGGTGTCAGCGGGCAGGGTCAACAACTTGGCGCTGATGCTGTCGAGTACCTGCTGAAGGGCTTCAGGGCTGCGCGTTCGTCCCGGCCCGCCGGGAAACAGGGTGTCGCCGGAAAACAGGAAACCGCCAATCTGGTAGCAGGTCGAACCGTCGGTGTGGCCCGGCGTGCCGATGCACCGGATGACGCGATTGCCGAACTCCACGGTGTCGCCGTCATTGAGCTGACGTTGCGGCGGGCTGGGTGGCAGGTGAGCGTCGTCGGTTCCGATAGCGGCCGGCGCGCCAATGGCGCCGGTGATTTCAGTGTAGCCGGCCAGGTGGTCGCCATGGCCGTGGGTGATGAGGATAGCCTGGACCTCAACGCCGCTCTCGCGGACTTCGTTGAGCATCTTCTCCGGCTCGTCCGGCGTGTCGATGCAAACGGCCTGGTTGGTCTCCGGGCAGATGACGATGTAGCCGTTGTTGCTTAGGCTGCCCATATCCGGAATCTTGTGGACGGTTACGTCGCCCGCTCCTTGCGCCTGATGATGAACTGGCATATTGCTGCGCCTCCTCTGAATCGTAGAATTGCGGTTGCATTGTAGCAAAGGGCCGACTAGCCGCCCAGCCGCGCCCGCATCCCGTCGGGCACCTGCCGGATGCGGCGGCTAAAAGCGGTATCCCAGCGCATCGACACTTGGCGGGCGGCCTCAGTGATTAGCGCCGCGCCGTTCAAGTAGTCGTCCCGGTGGATGTACTCGGCGGCGATGGAACCGTCCTCCGCGCCGTTGTGGTAGTTGCCCAGTGGGAAGGCCATGCCGGTGGAGCGGTAGCCCCAGGCGTTGAACGCGCTGGCCTCGCAGACGCCGCCGCTCATCAGCTGGCGCTGGCAGCGGAATTCGGAGTTGCTGGCGGCAAGAATCTCCCTGGCGCGAATCAGCGGGGCCTCGGCGTCGTTGTTGAAAGTGCTGCCGGCGTCGCCCACGCGGATGACCGGGCCGCTGCCGATTTCGGCGCCGGGCAGCGTCCGCGACGATTCCAGCGACACTACCAGGGTATCCATCGGCAGCGTGCGCGCCTCGGCCAGCAGCCGTGCCCCTACCAGGCCGACTTCTTCGGCCCGGGTGAACACGCCGTACACGTCACCGTCGGGCGGCTCATCACGCAGCGACGCCAAGGCGGACAGAATGCCACCGCAGCCGGCCAGGTCGTCGGCGGCGCGCATGACAATATGGTCGTCCTCGATGCTGAAATCGGGCAGATCAAAAACGGCTGCCGAGGGTATGGGAATATCGTCCGCTGGCGCGTCGGTCAGGCGAATCGCGGCCTGTCGCTCCCTCTCCTCGCCATGCGGCCCGACGGTCTCGGCGGCGACGCGTCGGCCGGCCGGCAGTATCACTTGCAGGGGCACACCGGCGGCAAAGGCTCCACCGGGTATGCCGCCCGAGGCTTTGCCGATTAGATAGTCGCCGTCCCGTCCCACAATCTCAAAACCGGGATGGTCCATGTGGGCCATGAAAGCAATGGGCGGAACGCCGTCGGTATCTGTGCCGGCGATGTGCGCGATGATGTTGCCGAAGTTATCCGTTCGCCAACTGACGCCGATTTCGGTAAGCATGCCCCGGACGGCGGTGGCCACGCCGTTCTCGTGGAATGCCACGGCCGGCTGCGCGCCCAGGCGAGCCAGAAAGTCCAGTGCTTGGTTAGAGGTCATACCAGTTCCGCCTGATTGGAATTAGGCTCATTGTGCCATCGGGGCCTTGATTAGGCAAACCGCCACCAGCCGTTGGGTGCTATACTGCTGCCCGCAATTTTCGTTTGATTAATGAACCCAGGAGGTGCGCCGTGCTGCCCAAGTTTCGAGTGAGTCTGGACGAGGCTACGATGGTTCCGGGAGATGTCCTGAAATCCACCGTCGCCGCCGTCTTCGAGAAGATGGGCGTGCCACCGGAAGACGCTCAGCTGGGCGCGGACGTCCTGGTGCTGGCCGACCTGCGCGGCGTGGACTCCCACGGCGTCTCCAATATGCTGCGCAGTTACGTCGGCGGCTACACCATCGGCCAGATTAACCCCAGGCCCAATATGCGGATTGTCCGCGAGACTCCCAGCACCGCCAGCATCGACTCCGACCGGGGCCTCGGCATCATCACCACGCCCAAGGCCATGGACATCGCCATCCGCAAGGCGTCCGAGGTCGGCGTCGGCATGGTTACCGTCGGCAACGCCCGGCACCTCGGCATGGCCTCATATCACGCGATGATGGCGCTGGAGCACGACATGATTGGCGTGTGCATGACCAGCTGCCCGCCGTCCGTCGTGCCCACGTTCGGCGCCGAGCCGCGCCTGGGCACCAACCCCATCGCCATCGCCGTGCCGTCGCGCAACGAAGCGCCTTTCGTGTTCGACGCGGCCACCAGCACTGTGGCCGGCAACAAGGTCGGCATCGCCCGCCGCCTGGGTGTCAAGCTGGAACCCGGCTGGCTGGCCGATGCCGAAGGCAACCCCATCATGGAAGAAGCCGACGCCCCCGCCAACTACACCCTGCTCACGTTGGGCAGCACCCGGGAGTTGGGTTCACACAAAGGCTACGGCCTGTCCTGCATGGTGGACATCCTGGCCGGCGTGCTCACCGGGTTCGGCTATGGTGCCGTGCCGGGACGGCCCAACTTCGGCCACTACGTCGCCGCCTACAACGTGGCCGGCTTTGACGACCCCGACCATTTCAAAGACCAGATGGACGAATGGCTGCAGATGATGAAAAACACTCGTCCCGCCCCAGGCGAGGAGCGGGTCATGGTAGCGGGACAGCCGGAGGCCGAAATGGAGGAAATCCGTCGCGTGGAGGGTGTCCCCCTCCACCAGGAGGTGGTGGACTGGTTCCACGACACCTGTGGCGAACTGGGCATCGATTGCCCCTTCTAATTCGGGTCGGTTCTAGACGCTATTGGTGAACCAGAGGCAAGTAACGGTGTTGGTAACGCCGTTGATGGGGCGGATGCGGTGCCGCATTATTTCGGTAATGTCTTCCACGGTGCCGGCCTCCAACTCGACGACGGCGTCGTAGGGGCCCAGCACTTCTCTCACCGCCGCGCCGCTGATGCTGTTGAGCCGGTCAACAACCTCCCGCGTCATCGCCGGTTCAATGTTGACGAGTACGTATGCGTTCGCCGCCATGGGATTACCTCCTGCAAAGCAATATCATTGCGTTATGGGATACAGAGTATTGCCTTGTGCAATAAATGTCAATGGTATGAATCCTCTCGCCTGTCGGTAATTACTTCAACGCCGGTATCACTTCTTTCCCGAACAGCTCGATGGAGCGCATGGTATCGGCGTGGGACAGCCGCCCGCCCTGGGCTTCCAGCAGCAGCGAGCCGACGCCCAACTCGTCCCGGATGTGGCGTAGCTTCTTGATTACCGTGTCTGGGCTGCCCACCACCAGGTGGTAACGCTCCTGCAGCTCCTCGTAGGAGAGTTCGTGCAGCGGGGTCGGACGTCGAGCCGCCACCGCCTGCGCGCCGGCCCGGGACGTATAACCCGGCGGCGACCAGTATTCCCGAGGGCCGCGCAGCGGATAGTTCATCCGCCACAGGAACGCTTTGCCCGACTCCTGCGCCTTCTCGTCGGTGTCGTTCACGTGACAGCAAATCATAAAGGCGAACTTTTCCGGCCCCGGCTCCCAGCCGTCTTCGGCGGCGTACTCCCGGTAGCGGGCGAACAGGCTCTTCGCCACTTCCAGCGGCGTCAGGAACGCGGCGTAGGTGTAGCGGCGGCGCGCCGTCCACTCCACCGTCTCCGGGCTGCCCGTGCCCGGCACCCACACCGGCGGGTGCGGTTTCTGCACCGGCAGCATCCACGGGTTCACCGCGCGATAATGGTAGTGGTTCCCTTCCCACCGGAACGGGCCGGGCGTCGTCCAGGTTTTCACCACCAGGTCGTGGCACTCCTCGAACCGCTCCCGGTTGTGGATGGGATTGGTGTTGTTGGCCCACGACTCAATCCCAATCCCGCGCACGAACCCGGAGATGATGCGGCCGCCCGAAATCACGTCCAGCAGGGCGATTTCCTCGGCCAGCCGCACCGGGTTGTCCGACGTGGGCAACATATTCCCCAGCATCAGGATCCTGGCCTGCTTGGTGATGCGCGCCAGGATGCCGCCGGTGATGTTAACCTCCACGTCCATGCACGACGGCGTGTTGTGATGCTCGTTAATCATCAGCCCGTCGAAGCCCATTTCCTCGGCGTACTGGTACTCGTCCAGGTAGCGGTTCATCAGGCCGCTGGCTGTGTCAGCGTCAAAGTACGTGTTGGGAAAGGTGAGGCGCATGGACGGAAATTTCTCCGCCTCCGACTCCGGGAACTCGGCGTAGGGCATCTCGGTGAAGTAAAAAACGTCCATCAACTTGCCTCCATTCCGGACAGACGCCAGCTTACAAAAAGGCCAGCGCCGCCTGCACGAATTCGTCGGGCTTTTCAATCTGCGGCGAGTGGCCGCAGTTGGGAATGACCGTTACCTGCGAGCCGGCAAGAGCCTGCTGGTATAGCCTGGCGCATTCCACCGGCACCAGGTTGTCGTTCTCCCCCCACACGATGTGCGTCGGGATGCTGACCCGGCCCAGCTTGGCCGGCAGGCGCGGGTTATGCATATAGGGCCTCCAGGTGAGCCGGATGGCCATTTCCCGATCGCCCTCTGCCTGCTGCGCCTGCTCCGGCGTGGGGTCGGAGCCGAACAGCTCGTCCCACTCCGGCACCTGCGCCGGGTCGTGATAGACCAGTTCACGCACTTGCTGGGGGCTGATGATGAAGATGTCGGTGATTTCGCCGTCGTTGGGCTTGATGCCGGCGGCGCCCACCAGCATCACCTTGCGGAAGGCGTGGCCGGTCATGGACAGCATCTCGGCGGCCAGCCAGCCGCCCATGGAGAAGCCGATGGCCCGGGCGTTCTCCAGTCCCTCCTGCTCCTGGTACCAGGTGTAGAAACACGCCAGGTCCTGCATAGTTTCAACCCAGCCCGGCCGGTCGCTCTTGCCGTAGCCGGGATGGGACGGCAGATAGACGGTGAACTTTTCGGCCAGCGCCTGGGCGTAGCGGCGCGGGCCGGCGTTGCCGCCGGCCCCGTGCAGCACCAGCAGCGGGTCGCCGGAGCCGCCCTTATAGACTTGCAGGTTGCCGCCGGCTACGGAGATGGTTTCCTCGGTGAAGTTTGGCATTGGGATGATTGCTCCTTGGGAGTTGGTCGGTTAGATGGCGGTGAGACCGGGCATTACGCCCTCTTTCTGGAAGGGGTCGGTCAGCTCCAGCTCCTCTCCGATTTCACGAAGGGCCGGCAGCACTTCCTGCCCCATCAGCTCCAGGCAGCGCATGGTGTCCTCGTGGCTGATGGAACCGTCATTGGTCCACACCGCCAGGATGCCGGGACGCATGAAGCTCAGCACCTCGCGGAGTTGGCTGATGACGGTGTCCGGACTGCCGATAATCCAGCGCTTGGAGTCCAGGATGGAATCGTACTGCGCGCCGTCCAGCCCGCCCACCCGGAAGGGGTCGCTGCGAATCTGCTCGCGCAGGCGCAGGAACCGCGGGTCGTCGCTGCGGCTGCCGTAGCCCACCGGCGACGCGTAATCCCGCGGCAGCGGGATGCGGCCCACGCCTATGTTGCCCACCATGTACCCCTTACCCACGTCGTAGGCTTTCTCGTCGGTGTCCTGCACGTGAATGCGCACCAGGTAGCCGAAGTTCTCCGGGCCCGGCTCATACCCGTGCTCCCGGGCTGCCTCGGCGTAGATGGCTTTCATGTCCTGGGTGCCCTGCGGGTCGGTTTCCAGGAAGATGTACGGATAGTTCCGCTCGGCGCACCAGATGAGGGTTTCCGGGCTGCCGGTGCCGGGAATCCAGACGGGCGGATGCGGCTTCTGCAGCGGAGTTTGGAAGGGATTGACCACCCGGAAGTGGTAGTGGTCTCCCTCCCAGCGGAACGGCCCCGGCGTCGTCCACGTCTTGATTACCAGGTCGTGAGCTTCCTCGAACCGCGCTCGGTTGTGCAGCGGATTGGTGTTGGTGGCCAGGCTCTCCACGCCGGTGCCCCGCACGAATCCGGACACCAGCCGCCCGCCGGAAATCATGTCAATCTCGGCCAGTTCCTCGGCCAGGCGTATCGGATTGTCAAAAATGGGCAGCGGGTTGCCCAGCAGCACGATTTTGGGCTTCTTGGTCACCCGGGCCAGGATGGCTGCCTCCAGGTTCATGGTAGCGCCCAGGCAGGTCGGCGTGTTGTGATGCTCGTTCAGCATCAGCCCGTCGAAGCCCACCTCCTCCGAGTACTCGTACTCGTCCAGGTACATGTTGTACAGGTAGTGCCCCTCCGCAGGGTCGAAGTTGGAGTTGGAGAAGGTGAGCCGCACCGCCTCGTTGGGCGAGTTGCGCACGTCCTCCTCGGTATAGTTCACGTAAGCCCGTTCGGTAAAACGCATCAGGAACATCGGATGGCCTCCTTGAGTGGCTGGCCGGGTTAGGGGAGACGGGGTCGCATGGTGGCATCATACACCCGTATCGGCGTGAGTCGGCGATTAGATTCCCTCAGCGAAATAGTTTTCGTCCAGCTTCTTGATTTCGTAGGTGTATTCGGTGACCACACCAACACCATGCCTGATCATCAGTTGAGCCAGTTCGTTGCCGTCAACCAACCGGATGAATTTGTTGCCGGCGGATATCGTCTGTGCTGTTTGGCGGGCAGTACCGCTGAATGTTGAAGCGGTGATAAACACGCCCTTGGTGGCGCCTTTCGCGTCGAGACTACCTGAGAAGTTGCGTATTTCCGGCTCACCGACTTGACCCGCCCAGCGTTTGGCCTGTACGTACACCTTCTCCAAGCCCAACGCATCCTGGTTGATTATCCCGTCGATGCCACCGTCGCCGCTGCGCCCGACCGTTTCACCTTGCCCATAGCCCATTTTCACTAGCAGATCAACTACCAGTTGCTCAAATTGCTCTGGGGTTATCCCATTGACGGTGGCTCGCAAATCGCTGATTAGATTCGCCAGTAATCCCCTATACGCAGTTGCCATCGTCTCGGCGGGCGGATTTTCGTCAAGCGAATCATCAGCCTCAACGTCTAAAGACGAATGCGCCGAAAAAGGAATCAGTGCCTCCGATGCTCTCGCCAGTGCAACCAACTGCCTCCTTTCGATGGGACCGGAATGTTGGGAAAGAAATTCTCGACCAGCTCGCGTGATCAAGAAATGCCCGCGCTGTGGCCTGTCCAACATACCCGCCTCGCTTAGCTTGAGAGCTGCGGAAGTTACCCGGTAGTCGAACACCAACGAAGTTCTAGACCCCCCGAAAACTTCTTGACGGTCTGCATCAGTGACATTGAGATTGGACGCCGCCACTGCGATCAATTGCTGTCGCGATATCCTACCGCTCGTTCCAGCGGCAATTTCTAACACTGGTCTATAAAAATCAGCTTGTGGTGGTACTGCCATCGCTGCAATCTCCTACTCGGTTCGACTATTCCGGCAACCTGCCGCGTTCCTATCGTAGTCTGATGCATTCCGGCAAGCGCCACGCGCGCCCGACATCATACACCCCGACGCAACCGCCGCGCCCCTCCGCTCAATCCCCCAACGAAAATCCAGGCCCGCACCCCCTTGACAACCCATATACGAACATATACGCTAATAGCGTCTAGGCAGAACCTTATTCCATTACCATCCCATCCAGAGGCAGGATTTCACTTCGACGGCCAACCCCGTCAGTACCAAAATCGCAACCGGCCCAGGTGGCAACTGCCGATCAAAGACTGACTCCTCACCGGCAATGCCCCACTGGTGTCCCTGGGACAGTCCCAGCCCGCGTGTAGGCGCGTCCTTACCGGCGCGTCGAGTACACGGAAAGTAGGTCAAATAGTTGCGTGCCCAACCCGGCCGTACGCTGACAACGAAGCGAAGTCCTGCCTCCCACAACCAACGAACCAACCGATCAACCGAAAGGAGCAAACCCAGACCACACACCAAACATCCTTCGCGGGGACGACCCCGTTGCACAGACCCTCTCCGCTGCGCCGTTTGCCGCGTTTTCGGTTGACACCCCGGCGCGCCCGATGCTAGCATAATCAGCCGCCGGAACGAACGTAAAATTCCGGGCGCTAGTGGGGCACGGCCCTTAACCAAGGAGGACACAGATGGCCGACCAGCCGGAACTGCATCGCGGTTTGATGAACGTCTATATGGACACCACCGAGTCCAGCTTCATCGACGGCGACATCGGAAAACTCCTCTATCGTGGCTACGACATCCACGATCTGGCGGAGAAGTCCACCTTTGAAGAAATCATCTACCTGGTGATGTACGGCGAGCTGCCCAACCGCGCCCAGTTGGCCGAAATCGACGCCTTCCTCCGGGCCAACCGCCGCATCCCCGACGAAATCATCACCGTTATCGACGCGGTGAAATCCGCGCACCCCATGGACGTGCTCCAGACCGCCATGATTGGCTTGGCCGCCTTTGACGAGGAGTCGGAAGACAACTCCAAAGAAGCCAACATCCGCAAAGCCCTGCGGCTGACCGCCCAGGCCCCCACCATCGTCACCGCCCACCATCGCATACGCAACGGCCTGGAGCCGGTCGCGCCCAACCCTGACCTGAACCACGCCGGCAACTTCCTCTATATGCTCTTCAATGAGGTGCCGGACGACGAAACCATCGCCCTCATGGACGTGGACTTCATCCTCCATGCCGAGCACGGCGTCAACGCTTCTTCCTTCGCAGCCCGGGTGGCAGCGTCCACCAACTCCACGCTGCACGCCGCCGTTTCCGGCGCAGTGGGCACCCTCAAAGGCCCGGCCCACGGCGGCGCCGCCGAAGAAGTGATGAAGATGTCCATGGAAATCGGCAACCCCGAGAACGCCGAGGAATACGCCCGCAACAAGCTGGACAACCGCGAGCGCATCATGGGTTTCGGGCACCGTGTGTACAAGGCCGAAGACCCTCGCGCCCGCCACCTGCGGGAACGCTCCCAGGCCCTCGGCGAAAAGCGCGGCGACCCCCGCTGGTTCCAGATTCTCACTCACCTGTCCGAGGACGTGATGGCTCCCTACCGCGATCGGGGCATCTACGTCAACGTTGACTTCTACGCCGGTTCCATCTACCACCTGCTGGGCATCGAGTCCGACCTTTTCATCCCCATCTTCGCGCTGGGACGCGTCCCCGGCTGGTCGGCCCAGTGCATCGAGCAGTACGAGAACAACATCCTGCTCCGACCCCGACTGCATTACGTCGGCCCCATGGACCGAGAGTACGTGCCCATCGAGCAGCGGTAGCGCACGACCGGATATGCTGCAGCTAGGTAGGGGCGAATAACCATTCGCCCCTACAGTTTTTCCGGTTGTGTCCGCGCTACGGGTACACTTCCAGATTCCCCAGGTGCACTTCGGCAACAATCTCGCGTTCCCCATTGTGCTCGTGGTCGTGTTCCACGTGCCCTTCTGAGCCGGTGCCGCTCTGCCCGTGCCCTTGACCCACGTCTGGCACGCTGACGGTAGTCGAAGCTTCCACCTTCGCCCCGTCGAACACCAGGTCGCTGTGGTCGTTGGTGTTCAGCGTAACCCGTATCTCGCGTTCCCCGGCCGGCAGTTGGTCAATGCGGTATTCCGACTCAAAAACCCGTCCCAGCTTCACGCCGTCCACGTAGATGTGCGCGTGTCCCGCGCCGGGCGTATGAGCTTGGTCAACTGACTCCGGGGCGAACTGGAACCCTTCGGTGTCAATGCGAATGTCAACTCCGCCGTCGGCGTCCGGTTCCGCGGTGATGGCCACGCTGACCGGCGTTTCGGACACCACCGTCCTTGCGTCCGAATGGAGCGGGTCTCCACCAAACACGTGGAAATTGATGGCGAATGCCCCGGCCGTGCTAGCCTCGAAATTAAGGATGCTGGGCTCCTCCGGAGAGACCGGGGCCGTCAGGTCGTAACCGTGCAGGTGCACCTCCCCTGCCTCGTCCGCGGTAAATCTGAAACTGACCGTGTCCCCTTGCGCTACTTTCAGGTCTTCACGGGTGAGCGTGGTGGAACGCTCGGAAATCTCCATGACGATAGGAACTCCATCGCTATGTGTCGGCGCGGAAGGGCCACACGCCATCAGGAGTGGCAGCGCGATGGCGACTGCTATTATAGCCAGCCAATAACCCGGCCGGCTTGGTCTTGCGTGATTCAAACGCATCACGAAAATCCTCCATGCTCGTTGAGATGAGACGGAATGGGTGAGGATTTACGCGATTGGAGGGGGCAGTAGTGGCGCGACGTTGTGTCCTTCCGGCTGCGGAAGTCGGACCGCGAAGGGCGCAAGGGGATTGGAGTCCCTGCCCCGCGGCGACGCCGGACGCTGCGCCTCGGGCGCTTTGTGAAGCGGGGCGTTCAGCACTGCCAGCATCAGGCTGGCGGCAGTATCGGTAAAGTAGGCCATGCCATCGGGCCGCAGCCCTTCGCTGCCATAGGCCGGTACGCCGAGTTGGCCGGCGTGCCAGTGCATACGATCGGACTCCAGCAGGTGCAGATGCGGAGCCGGACGCCCATCCGGATAGAGGTGCTGGTGAGTATGGGAACGCTCGGCGAAATGGTGGTCGTCCAGCGGCCCAACAATGGGAACGGCCAGCGCGAACAGCGCCATGGCCAGCAACGCCATCCGCAGGAACGAGGGCGGTTCAGTGGCGTAGGCGCCGTGCTTGACCTGTTCGGAGTGGTAGTGCATGGATCCCGCTGTCATATCGTTGACAGCAGTAACAGCATAGCAGATAATAGGCCAAATTCTGAACACATTTTGCAGGAGGCGAAGTGATGGCATCTCAGGACATTGCCTTGATGGCCCACCTGATGCGCCGCGCCGGCTTTGGGGCTACCCGTGATGAGCTGGAAGAGCGGGCCGCCAAAGGGTACGAGGCTACCGTTGAGGAGTTGCTCGACCCCGAAAGCCAGCCGGCTATCGACCGCTACGAGCTCGTTCGGTATCAACCGTGGACGTGGCGCCCCGGCACCATCCAGGGCATGGGTTCGGCAGAATGGCTGTACTTCATGACCAACACCAAGCGCCCGTTGGAAGAGAAGATGGCCCTTTTCTGGCATCAGGTCTTCGCCACCGGCGTTTCCAAGGTTGACCACTACGACGAAATCACCCGGATGGTGGCCCTCTTCCGCGAAAAGGGCATGGGCGACTACAAGGAGCTTCTCCTTGAAGTGGCGAAGAACCCGGCGATGATTTACTGGCTGGACAACTTCGAGAACCACGCCGACGCGGTGAACGAAAACTGGGGCCGCGAGCTGCTGGAGCTGTTCAGCATGGGCGTTGGCACCTATACCGAGGTTGACGTTCGGGAAGCCTCCCGGGCCTTCACCGGCTGGACTTTCGAGCCCAAGTTGCCCCGCGGCCCCATCGGCCGCCACGACTGGCAATTCCAGTACCTGCCCGAAGACCACGACGACGGCGAAAAGACTTTCCTTGGCGAGTCCGGCAACTTCAACGGTGATGACATCATCAACATCATCTGCGAACATCCGGCCACGGCGACCTTCGTCGCACGCCACCTGTACAACTTCTTCGTTGCCGACGAAGCGCAGGTTCCCGCCTGGCAGGTAATTCCCCCGGTGGACGAAGACGCCATCGACATGCTGGCCGACGCTTTCGTTGACTCCGGCGGCAACCTCACCGCCGTGCTGCGCGTCCTGTTCAACAGCGACTTCTTCAAGAACGCGCGCTACGCCCGCTTGAAGAGCCCCGCCGAAGTGGTGGTTGGCACCCTGCGTCTGGTCGGCGGCTTTGAGTTCCCCGGCCCCGGCTTGGGTGAAATGGCTCGCCAGCCCACCTACATGGGCCAGGACCTGCTCAACCCGCCCAGCGTTGAAGGCTGGCACACCGGCGTGGAGTGGATTAACAGCGGCTCGCTGATGCGCCGCATCAACTTCACCGCCGATATGGTCAGCGACGTAAGCCGCCCCGGCATTCGCTCCATGATTGGCCGGATGCAGGCCCAGGGCGACCTTACCCCGCAGGCTATGGTGGAAAACTGCCTCGACCTTATGGGCCCGCTGGAAGTTGACGACGCCACCCGCGAAGAGTTGGTTTCCCACGCGCAGAATGACGGCAACCTCTCCTGGGGCACCGACAGCGACGTGGCAGCTTCCTCTGAGCGCATCTCCGAAATGCTGCAGCTGATTGTCTCGCTGCGCGATTTCCAGTACGCCTGACGCAACCGCTGCGGCGCGGCGCAATAGCGACCAGCCGCAGCGATGCTCTGCACCGTCCCCATTGACGGCCCACATTCACAGGAGCAAGCAGAAATGACCGCAACCAAGAAAGATCCGGTTCTGGTAATCTTGCAGCTCACCGGCGGCAACGATTACATGAACACCGTTATCCCCCACGCCGACCCGCTGTACCGGGACAACCGCCCGGTGGTGGGCGTCGCCGATGACCGCATCGTGAAGCTGAACGAGCAGATTGGATTCCATCCCGAAGTCGCTCCCCTGAAGCGCTTCTGGGACTCCGGCGACATGGCCATCATCCACGGCGTCGGCTACGCCAACAGCCCGCGCAGCCACTTCCGCAGCATGGATATCTGGCACACCTGTGAGCCGGACAAGCTGGGTACCGAGGGCTGGCTGGGCCGCGCCACCCGGGACATCGACCCTAACAAGGACAACGTGGTAACCGCCGTCAGCTTCGGGCCGAGCCTGCCTCGGGCGCTGGCCCTCCCCGGCGTTCCCGTGGCCTGTGTGGATGACCTTGACAACTTCGGGATGCTCACCAGCATCCAGGAAGAGATGCAGCGGGACAAGATTATCAACCGCTTCACCCGCCTGTACTCGCCCACCATCGGCAGCGGCTTCGTCATGGATTACCTGGGCCAGACCGGCCTGGACAGTCTGAAAGCCGCCGACATCCTGAACGTCGCGCCGGGCCGGTACAGCAGCACCATTGAGTACCCGGACACGCCCATTGCCCGCAAGCTCAAGGGTATCTCCCAGGTGCATCAGGCTAACCTCGGCAGCCGCGTCCTCTATTGCGACCACGGCAGCTTTGACAGCCACTCCAACCAGGTTGGGATGCACGACGGCCTGTGGAAGGACGTTTCCGCCGCCGTCTCCAGCTTCTTTGACGACCTCCGGGAAAACGACGCCAGCGACAACGTCATCCTGATGATGTTCTCCGAGTTTGGCCGCCGCGTCCATGACAACGGCAGCGGTACCGACCACGGCGCCGCCGGCTTGGTCTTCGTGATGGGCGACGCCATCAAAGGCGGCGAGTACGGCGAGTACCCGTCCTCTCGGCCTGAGAACCTGGAGCAAGGAGACCTGGTTCCCAACACCGACTTCCGTGGCGTGTACTCCGCCATCCTGGAAGACTGGATGGGCCTGGACGCCAACCCCATCGTGGGCGGGCAGTTCGAGAAGGTCGCGTTCGTCTAAACGGGCGACGGTTCCGGTCTTCGGGACACGCCGACAGGCAGAATCGGCCGGGGCCAGTGGGTAAAAATCTGCTGGCCCCGCAGTTTTGACAAGACACACAGGCAGCAAGCAGGTAAAACTATGCTTACTCAAATAGCAAAGGGCCGGGTGTATGACTACAGCCACTCGGTGGGTCGCGGCGCCGCTTCGGGAATGGGCTTCAGCCAGCCCACCGCCATGGCGTATGAAGGCAACACGGTGTACGTGTTGAACCGGGGCATCGAGGGCATCTCCAACGTTCCGTGGAATAAGCTGGCCTACGGCGCCAGGGTCAGCATCATTGACCTGGGCGAAAAAGAGGGCGACGAGGAATTCACCGGGGAGTTCGGCAAGTACGGCGACCGGGATGGCGAGTTCATCTGGCCCTCCGGCATGGTGCTGGCCCCTAATGGCCACATCTACGTCGCGGACGAGTGGATGAACCAGGTATCCGAATTCGAGAAGGACGGCACTTTCGTTAAGAGATGGGCTACCGTTCCCAACGACGACGGCAAGGAGCACGCCACGTCCAGCCTCGCAGTCGACGCCGACGGCAACCTATACTGCACCGACGGCCGCAGCCACGAAGTACGCAAGTTCACTGCCGACGGCGCGTTCATCACGGGCTGGGGTGGGCTCGGCGACGGCAACGGCCAGTTCAACTCCCCGTGGGGCATCACCGTGGACCAGAGCGACGGCTCGGTGTACGTGGCCGACCACCGCAACCACCGGGTGCAGAAGTTCACCGCCGACGGCCAGTGGCTGATGCAGTTCGGAGAGCCGGGCACTAAACGCGGCCAAATGCACCTGCCCGTCCAGATAACCATTGACCCCCAGGGCGATGTGTATGTGGCCGACTGGAGCGACAACGGTATGCACCCGGGCAAGGTTCACGTCTTCGACCGGGAAGGCAACTTCATCATTTCCCTCATCGGTGACGCCCAGTGGCTGAGCAAGTGGGCGGACATGACCGTGGTCGCCAACGCCGACTATCTCAAGCGCCGGCGCGAAGTTCCCACCACCGAATCGGAGTGGCGCTTTGCATTGCCCACGGATTTGTACTTTGACGACCGTGGCCGGCTGGTGGTGCTGGACGCCCAGCGCAGCCGCCTGCAAATCTACAACAAGATGGATGGCTACATGGTTCCCCAGATGAACCTGTAACCAGGCATCGGGAAACTCCCTTTCCCGGTGCGAGAGGGTTACAGTGAGGGGCGTTCCCTCAAACAGGGGCGAATAATCATTCGCCCCTACGCCTTGTCTAACGTGGCTGCATCGATGATTACCCACACTCAGGAACCCGACTACATTCAGCTGGCGGAAACCACGCCGGGAATGCTCTGCTGTGAAGCGCCACCGGAGATTCTGGAAGCCTGCGCCCTGGACAACGAACCGACGCCCTTTCTGGAGCGGTTCTTTGAAGCCGGCATTCGCGCCTACGCCCGTCACGAGCACGGCCGGGAACTGCCCCAGATGTACGTCAATAACGCCATCCTGGTGCTGTGGCTGCGCGCCTGCCGACTCTACACCAACGGCTTGCTGGGCATAGCCGACCCCGACTCGGAGAAGAAGTTCTTCTCCAGCGCCGATGCTACTCCGGATTGAGCTCGGCGCCATTTCCCAAGGCCTCGGAACTTATGACTACCGGAATTTTGGACACCAGGGCCTCCGGCGCCCGCCGCTTTGAAGGACAGGTCGCCGTCGTTACCGGCGGCGGACAGGGCATCGGCGCGGCCACGGCCCGTCGGTTGGCCCAGGAAGGGGCAGCAATCGTCATTGGCGATATGGTTGCCGAGTCCTCGGAGCGGGTGCAGGCTGCCATTCGTGATTTTGGCGGTTCCTGCGAGATCGCCCTCGGCGACCTCTCCCGCTGGGAAAACGCCGAGGCCCTGATGGCCAGGGCGCACGACGCCTACGGCAAGGTTGATGTCCTGGCCAACATCGCCGGCGGTACCATCTGGTTCCAGTCGTTCCAGTACTATACCCCGGAGCAGATTCAGGCGGAGATTGACCG
Source organism: Chloroflexota bacterium (assembly GCA_009837355.1). Lineage (GTDB taxonomy): Bacteria > Chloroflexota > Dehalococcoidia > Lucifugimonadales > UBA3495 > Bin87. The sequence goes on from VXTR01000068.1 coordinate 105,938, forward strand.
CAGTTTCTGGACGGCGATGTGGTGCTGCCGAGCTGTCCTGCCATACATGATTGAGCAGGGTTCCGGTTCCATAGTCAACATCGCCACCCACGCTGTCACCGGGCGGTTCCGAGTGCCCTACGCCGCGGCCAAGGCTGGCCAGATTGGCTTGACTACCTCGTTGGCCCGCGAGGTAGCTCACCTCGGCATCCGGGTGAACTGCATCGCGCCCAGCGGCACTGCGGCCGACGACCGAACCACTCCGCGCGACCACGGCGTCGCCGTGGCCCCGCCGGAATTGCCCGCCATCGAGCGGGCCGACCAGCAGGAATACCGCTCGGCAACACGGAACTCCGAAATACCTATGGGCCGGCGCGGCGAAGCCGATGAACAGGCGTCCGCTATCGCCTTCCTGGCCTCCCACGACGCCTCGTACATCACCGGGCAGGTGCTGGCGGTCGGCGGCGGACAGCCCTACCCATTCTAATCATCGTCATTCCGGCGAAAGCCGGAATCCGGTCTCTGGGCGTCCGCAAACGAACAACTCCTTGACCCCTCTGCTAATATGAACGAAATTCATCGCCCAGCATGACGGGAGCAACGATTATGGGACTCAAACGCCTTTTGCTCAAACCGCTTTCCGGCTACCCCGGCGGCTATAAGAAGATGCGGCGAGGAACCCAGAGCTTCGACTCTACGCCTCCCTTCAAGACGCCCGACAACTCCCGCGACCGGCGCAGCCGTATGCCTCCTACGGGCTTCCGCGAGTACTGGTATCCTGCGTTGCCGGCTAAAGACGTGAAGAAGGACAAGCCCACCATGTTGCGGATGCTGGGCACCGATGTGGTCTTCTTCAAGGACAAGGAAGGCGAGGTGCAAGCCCTCCTGGACTGGTGCCCCCACCGCGCCGTCTATCTTTCCATGGGTCGCTGCTACTTTGAAGGATTTTTGACCTGCCCATACCACGGCGCCACCTTCGACGGCGACGGCAATTGCGTCGCTTTCCTGACGGAAGGACCGGAATCGATGATGGTCGGCGCGCCCGGTATGAAGGCCCGCAAGTTCCCCACCGTCACCCTCAAGGGCCTGGTCTTCGTCTGGATGGGCGAAGGCGAACCCGTAGCTCCCGAAGAGGACATACCGCCGGAGATGTTTGAGGAACACAACATCTGCCGACCGTCCTTCTGTATGTTCGATTGCAACTGGGTGCTGGTGCTTGAGAACACCATGGACGCCCACAACGCCTTCATGGTTCACCGCAATGCCCTGCGCATCTTGGGCAGTCGCGTTGGTGGTCGTCCCCGTACACCGCTGGGGTATCGCACCAACCTTGTCAACAACAAAAACGTCCACTACCGACCCGGCAGCGGAAAATCTTCCGTTGAACAGTACTACTATGACGAGGAAGGGAAAATCTCCTACCAGATGTACTATCCCGGCGTTGATGGCGTCTGGCCCCTGCACCGCTGGCGTCTGGCTTGGACGTGGTTCTTCGACTGGAAAGCTCGGCGCAGGGGGCAGGATCCATATTACCGCCGGGGCGCCGCTGCCGACACGCCCGACGTGAACGAATGGAACGGTACCCGTCTGCCCGGAATGTCCCGTACCGGCGGCAATCACCGCTACTTCCGCAGTACCCGCTGGCCCGTGCCCGTGGAGGAAAACCTGACGCGGATGGTGTACCTCAACGTGGAGCGGTACGAAACGCGGCCCGGACTCTTCCGCCGGTTGGTAAAAGGAGCCACCTGGCCCTATCGCAATTGGGAACTCAACTTCAACTTCCGCAACCAGGACTACGACGCCGAGAAGTACACGCAATACGATATGCCCGAGTACCTGTCATCCACCGATTCGGTGGTGGTAGCCATGCGCCGGCTTTTCGCCGACCACAACCGCGACGTCATTCGCCAACGGGAGCGTGAAGAGGCTCTGCCGGAAATGATGGAAGAAAGCGAAGCCGAACGCATGGTGCGAGAGGGAGACGTCAAGGTCGCATCGGCTACCGAAGCCTTTGATGCTGACCGGCTGGAGTCAGAATTGCTGCGTAGGGTGTAGGCGTCTAGCGCCCTGCTATACTATAAGCGCTGGCCTTTCCATAGCGGAGGGATGGCAGAGTGGACGAATGCACCGGTCTTGAAAACCGGCAGGGCTAATACCCTCGTGGGTTCGAATCCCACTCCCTCCGCCAGCTTACGGCTCACACCCGATTGCCCCAGTCAACATAGCGCGCTCCGCCGAACTGGCTGACCTGCACCTTCTGACGGTATCCGGCGGTTTCGGCTTCATGTGCCTCAGTCCTCACGTCGCGGGTCGAGCCGGTTTCGTCTTTGAGGGCCTCTGATATCGCTCTGCCTTCCATCGCTCCCTCGTATCCGGTGATTCCCAGCAGGCGCAGGATAGTTGGAGCCAGGTCAACGTTGCCGGTTGGGGTATCAATCACAGTTTTGCTGCGCAGAGATGGGCCGCGCGCTAGGCCAACGTTGCGCAGTTCGTGCCGGCTCATGCTGCCATGCTGTCCCTGACCGGGAACGCCCCCGGTGGCCGGAGCGTGACCGGCGTAGCCGGCTTCATTGGCGTCGCTGTTCCAGGGGAATGACATAATCAGGTCCGGCGAGCGCAACCCGTCACATCCAATAATAGATGCGGGGAGTGTGCCGGCTGGCTGCCCGACGCGCTCGGATGCGAACAGTGGGCCGCACCAGTCCTGGGCAGTCAGCCACCGAGTGAACCGAGCCGCCACGCCAGGGTCGCAGTTGTTGACGTAAAACAGCGCCGAGCCGCCGTTGGCTGCAACGGCTACACCGCCATTTTGGTCAATAGTCGGAAAGCCACTGTCTCTCAGCATAGCCTCCACTGGAATGACCCTGCTGATGGTGGAATATCCGTGGTCGGACGCTATGAATACATCCGTGGTGTCCAGTCTGCCGTTTTGCTCCAGCCAGGCCATCACATTGCCAAACTCGGCGTCGGCTTCGCTCAGTGCTTGGTTGGCTCGGCCCGTGCCAACACCGTCCTCGTGCTGTGTCTTGTCTGGCTCGGATGACCAGAGCAGGGCCACGGCGGGGTTGAGTTCTGGGAGTATGTACTCGGTCATGATGCGACGAGCGTGTGCCAGGCGGGATGTGTTGGGTAACTCCTGCGGCGGCCAGGCTCCAAACCGGGTTTCAAGCTCAGAATGCAGAGAGCGGGGCAATGTAAAGTCAGGGTGGATGGTCGCGCCACCGACCATCGCTGCGTTGGGGTTGTGTTGGTAGGCATTGCCGCTGGTTCCGTTGCCGATGGCGATGTACTCCCGACCGTGCCGACCCAGGATGTCTGCGAGGGTAGGAGCCAGCAGGGTCTTGCCGGTTGCGTCGGCGATGGCTTGGAGGGTAGGTTCCATGGCGGGTATTATGCGGTGTGGATCAAAATCGCGGCAGAGGAACGTATTTCCAGCCAGGCCATGCCGGCCGGGAAGACAGCCGGTAACCATGCTGGACGCATTCACCCGGGTCACGGTGGGAAAAACCGGGTGATGATTGGCGAAGGTAACGCCGCCGTCGGCGAATTTGGCCAGATTGGGCATCAACTCCGGTGTAATCTGGGACGGTTGCAGTCCGTCGAATACCACTATCAGGACATTGTGAGCGTCAGGCATACCGGGACTCCTTGGTTATTTCCATTGCAGCAACTCATCAATGGCCGCCAGCGCGGCCCCGCTGTCCACGCCATCCCGCGCGGCTATGGAAATCGGGCCCTTAGTAGCGTCCGCAACCTGGCATGTCCCCCAGAACGCGGGATCATCGGTGGTATTGGAATCGACTACCGTCATTGCCACCGGCTGCAAGCGCACCACGTGAGGATGCGTTACCGCAAGGATGGTCAGCGGGTCGTATAGATGAAATAGCTGGCGTGTTGAGTCTTTGCGAAACCAGCCGTTCAGCATTTCCGACGCCAGCTTGCCCATAGGGTTGGCCGTAGACGTCGGCGGAACCTGGTCATGGGATAGATACACTTGCCGGCACGCGCCCAGGTCAATCAAAGTTAGCGGGATGCCTGACTCTATCACCAGTCTGGCCGCCGTGGGGTCGCTGTAGAAATTGAATTCGGCGTGAGCAGAAACATTGCCGGGCACGTTGACGGCGCCACCCATTACAACTACACGCTTGGCGGCGCGCAAAGCCGCCGGTCGTCGCCTCAACAGACGAGCCAGGTTGGTCAAAGGACCGAGCGCGATGACGGTAATCTCTCCGGGGTTATCCAGCAGGGACTGGGCCAGGAAGGATACGGCTGGGGTTTGTGACGGAGCGAGGTTCGGGTCGGGTAGCCGCCGAGTCAAGCCGGAAGCGGAGTGAACCTGGCGCGCGTAGGCATAGCGGCCGCGCATCGGACGCGCCGCGCCCTTGCATATTGGAATGTCAGGGCGTCCAACGTGTTCCAGAATCGCCAGTGCGTTCCGCGTGGCGCGAGCCAGAGGAACGTTGCCGGCCGTAGTGGTCAAGCCAATGACGTTGAACTCCCGACAGGCCAAAGCCATCAGTATCGCGACGGCGTCGTCAACCCCTGGGTCAGTATCCAGGATTACCGGGAGGATGGGATGAGTGCCATCAGATGCCATTATGAGACCCCATTGCCAGCAAGTAGGAGTGGCAATAGGCGCGGATGGCCTGTTTTGACGTGTAGTTGAACTGTGTCCCCGTGGCCTGCCGGAACTTGGTGGAGGTCACGATTAAAGGGTGTCCGGCAAGGCCCCTACGGCTGATGCCGTGTGCCCGGCGAGGGTTGGGTAAGCCCGATGAGCCGGGCCTCCGGCAAAGCTCTATGACATCCCCAGGGGCGACGATTCCATTGCTGGCCACGTTGTAAACGCCGTTGAGTCTCTGTGAGATGGCGTGCTGGGTGGCGCGAACCAGGTCTTGCTGGTGTAGAAACTGGAAGGGGATGTTTCGCTTTCGTTTTGAAGCGGAGATGGAAGGAAAGAGTAGCTCATCCGCCACGGGACTGGAACCGCTCGGCCCTACCGTCATAGCGGCGCGTAATACGGCAATGCCCATTTCGTTCGGAGCAAGGCTTGGGTTCTGAAACTCCTCGGGATCGGGCTCAGCCTCAAGCAGAAGGCGATGTCGCTGTCCCGGATTGGGGGAGGAACGTTCGGTGAGCGGGATAGAGTTGCCTCGATTGATTCCGTACACACGGATGTCGGACAGATACACCAATTGACCCACTCCGGCCACTCGACACATACGAGTCCAGTAGGCGGTGTTATTGAGAAACTGTTCTTGGTCAGATCCATCGTAGTGGCTGCCCACGTGAACCAGCGAGTCAACGTCTTCCAGATCCAGGACGTCCGATATGTCGGCCATAGTGGGCCGTCGAGTATCCATAATCATGTCCCACGCTCTTGCTTGCATCACCTCCGGTATGTCGTCAATGTGCAGAATTTCGCCGCCGTCCCTCCGGTCCATCCGGTAGGCGGACACCCGTTTAACCGGCCAGCGCAACGGCTGGGTGTCAATAGTCACAAAATGGCAGTTGGGCCATTCCGACTCCAGATGGGCCAACAGCAAGCCGCCGAAAGTGGATGAAGAGCCGACAACGGCTACCACCTTGGGAAGGATTTGCGATGTCCGATCGGAGGTGGTCATTGTCGAAACATCTCCATTTCGGCGGCGATAGCATCCTCCGGCAGGTTCACGGCAGCGCGGGGGCCGAAGTTGCGCGCCAGGACGAAAATGTGGGCCAGTCGTTCAACCAGGTCGCAGACTTCCAGAGCTTCCCAGATGTCGGGACCGACTCCCACGACACCATGGTTGCGCAGCAGGGCGGCGTTGCGGTCGCCCAGAGCGGCCCAGGCTTCCTCGGCGAGTTCCTGTGTACCGGGGAAGGCATACTCGCTGACCTTGACGGGACCGCCGATAGTAAGCAGCATTTCGTCAATGAGCGGTGGAATGTCGCGTCCAACTACCGCCGCCACGGACGCATATATGGAGTGAGTATGCGCCACTGCCTGCACGTCGTCGCGATTACGGTAAATCTCGAGGTGCACGCGGGTTTCCGACGAGGGACGCATCCCGCTAGGAACCACGGGCTCGCCGTCCAGGTTGACGACGACCAGTTCTTCCGGCTGCAGGCGGTAGTAGGGATGGTGAGTAGGCGTAACCAGCAGCAGCCCCTGGTCCCCGACGCCGGAAAGCCTCAGGCTGGTGTTGCCCGAATATGCCCCGACTAGCCCCCGTCGGTACATTTCGCGGGTAGCTTCGGTCAATTCCCTGCGTTGTTCAGCCCATTGGTCTGACACGTTGCTGCTCCGGCGCGTGCGTGCGATGACCCACTGACGACATAACCGCCGCAGCCGCATTATATCCGCTGATGACCGCGCTCTCCATAGTGGAAGGCCAGCCGGTGTCGGTCCATTCCCCGGCCAGGAACAGGTTCGGTGACTCAGTGTGCGGGCCGGGGCGAAGTCTGTTGGCGCCGGGGATGCAGCGGAAGGTCGCGTTACGCTGCTTGACTACCACGGCCTCAAGCAAGGCGGCGTCGCGAGCTTTGGGGAACGCTCGGCGCATCTCATCGGTTATGAGATTGACCAGCGCCTCCCGTTCCGTATCAATGAATTCCCAGGCCGCGCTGATTGATACGGACAGGGACTGTTGAACATTGGCATCAGCCTCTCCAAGGATTCGGGAACTGTTGAAAACCCATTGCAGCGGGCTGTTTACAAAGTAGCAGAAATCCCCGGTCATCACCGGCGCATCATAGCGTAGATGAACGTTGACGATTGGCGAGGCTTCCAGCGCCGACAGTTTGGTACTAGTGGGGCTGCCGGCCAATGATTGCGGCAGAAGACTGGGCAATACCCAGAAGGGAACGGCGCTGACGTAAGCGTCGGCCTGCATGGTATTGCCGTCGCTGAGGGTAACGTGCCGGATGGTTTGCTCGCCGCAGATGTTGACGCTGCGGACAGGACATCCAGTAACAACTCGAACCCCCAGGCTTTCCAGGTAGCGCTGCGCCGGCCGTGCCAGGGCATCACTAAGCGGAACCGTGGGGTATCCCACGTTGGCAGCGCTATGCCCACCCAGCAGCCCGTCCTGAACAATCATCAACCCCATGGCTGCACTGACGTCGCGCACGTTATCGTTAAGCGTGCCCTCGATCAGCACGTTCCACAGATTAGAAATGGTACGCTCCGACTGACTCTTGGCGCGCAACCATCGGTAGAAGGTCATGTCTTCCAGATGAGGTTGTTGCCTCCGTGTGAACATTGCCGCCATCAATCCTAGCACGGTGGTGGCCTTGTCCTTAAGGTTCAGGTGAGGGTAGGTCAGAAATGCCGGCAGCAGGTGCCATGGCGAGGGGCCCGGCGCCCCGTACAGTCGGCCCAAACGACCGCCACGGTCGTACACGGCAACTTCCAACTGGGGTTGCAGCTTCCAAAGATGACGAGCGTCAATGCGTTCCAGAAACGACACAAGGTTCCGGCAGGCGCCAACAATAACGTGCTGCCCGTTGTCGAGCGCCCGGCCACTTTGAGGGTCCTGAAAAGAAAAGACGCGCCCGCCCAACGTGGCACGGGCTTCCAGCAGCGTAACCTTGTAACCTGCCTCAGCCAGCTGGGCAGCAGCGGAGATCCCCGCCAGTCCACCGCCAATGACCAGCACGGAATGAGACGCACGGGCGATGGAGTTGTTCACCTCAGTAATAGGCCTGTGAGCCATGCCCGGGCCATCAGGCGCAGTTTGGCGGCTTTGCTCAAGCCAATGCGCTGGGTAAAAACATCATACCCAGCACGTTCAATGCGATTCAGCACTCCGCTGTAAATCAGGCCAAGGGCTGCCGGGCAGGCGCGGGAACGGGCCGGCAGGTAAGGGAGCAGTAGTCGCCCGCTGGCAAAGAGGCCGCGCGCACGTTCAATCTGAAGCCGCAGCAGGTCGGATATCCCTTCGGTAACGACGCCGGCGGCGATGTCAGCCTCGTCAACGCCGAAGCGAGCCATTTCATCCTGTGGCAGATAGACCCGGCCGAATTCCCAGTCCTCACGCACGTCGCGGCAGATATTGGTAATCTGCATTGCCAGGCCGAGGTCGATGGCGCGCTGGCGAGCCGGCTCCCCTCCACGGTACCCGAAAATATGGATGCAGATGAGGCCCACGACAGACGCCACTTGGTAGCAGTACCGTCGCAGTTCTTCAAAGTCGGCATATCGGGTTTTCACCAGGTCGGATTCGACCCCGTTCAGCACTTCCTGGAAGTATTCCTGTGGGATGTCGTAGGTAATGGCAACATCATAGAGGCCAATAAAGAGGGGCTGCGTGGCTAGCCCCAAGTAGGCTTCGGCCAGCATTTCGCGCAGCTGATTGACCCGCGCCAGTTTTTCGTCGTGAGTTCCTTCGGCGTCAACCGAATCATCGCAGTAGCGGCAGAAAGTGTAGGCCACGTAGATGGCTCGACGCTGCGGCGCGGGCAGGGTCAAGAATGCGAAGTAGAAGTTACGGGCTTCCCGGCGCGTAACCTGCCGGCACTCTTCATAGGCGTCGGCCAACACCTCAGGCGGGGGTGGCGATGCGGCACGCGCGGGCGTAGTCATCGGTTTTCACACAGTCGGCAGCCCATAGCCAAGGCCAAACCTATTGAGCAGCCATGCCGAACCCAGCAACCAGGCTTTACGGCCCTTGGACAGCGCCGGCCGGTTGCTGAGTACGTCATAATCTTGCCCGCGGATGGCCTCCAGCACCGCAACGCCGCCACGAGTGAACAAGGCTACCGGCAATCGAGCCGGACCATCTAAAGACGCTACCAACGGTGTGCCCTGACGGAACAATTCCATGGCGACGTCGCATTCGTAGCGCAAAAGTGCCCGGAAAGCGTTGTCAGCTTTTTCGGAAGCGATGCTGTCCTCAGTTACGCCGAACCTGTCCCGGTCCGCCGTAGGCAGATAGATGCGTCCCCGGTCACGGTAATCGCGGGCCACGTCCTGCCAGAAATTGGTCAACTGCAAGGCGGTGCAGGTGCAGTCCGCTAGGCGCTGACGTTCCGAGTCAGAGTATCCGAAAAGATACAGGAAAAGGTGGCCGACCGGGTTGGCGGAGTAAGCGCAATAGTCTAGAACGTCGTCCAGCGTGGCGAACCGACCGGAACCCTGATCTATACGGTTAGCCTGAATTAGGCGAAGGAAGGGTTCGCGGGGTATATCGAAAACCCTGACCGTGTTTTGGATGGCGACTGTGATGGGATGGGACGGTCGGCCGGTGTAGGTGGATTCCAGTTCCGATTGCCACCAGTCAAGCCGTTCCAGGCGATGTTGCGTAGTCGCGTAGTCGGGGCCCCCATCGGTCGCGGAGGGTTCACCGGCGTGCTCCGGCCTCACTTCATCGCCCAGGTCGTCCACCATCCGGCACCAGGCGTAGATAGCGTGGACGTGAGGCAGTTTATCCCGAGGCGTAATCCAGCCGCCCACGTTGAAGTTTTCGTAATGACTGCGAGCCAGGTCGGCGCAGTAACGATAGGCGTCGTCCAGCGGGACGCTTGGCGAACCTGGCGCAACGGTGGATACGGTCGCAGCCGACGGCCCGGTGTCAAAGGTGGTGGACATGATGCACCCGGGTTTAATGGACTGGCGGCGCTAATCTCCGACGATTTGCACCATCACTTCGCGAGGCCGAGGATGGTCCAACTCGATGAAAAAGATACTCTGCCACTGGCCGAAAGGTATTTTGCCGTCGATCAGCGGGATAGTTTCACTGCAGCCGAGCATCAGGTGCTGGAGATGGGCATGGCCGTTAGGGGACTCGTCCTCGGTCATGTTCACCGTGCGGATGGAGAAGTCATTGTGGCGGTAATACGCGTCGCGGGGGGCGATGCGCTCTAGGAACTCGGCCATGTCCTCAATCAGCAACGGTTCGTTTTCGTTGATTTTCACCGCCGCGGTGGTGTGCCTCGAGTACACCAGAACGAGGCCGTTGCTGACCTTGGACTCGGCCACACACCCCTTCACCCAGTCGGTGATGTCAATCAACTGCGGGGCGTCTTTGGTATCGACTTTGAGGGAGAAATTTTTGACTTTCATAAGTGGCACTTTGACTACATGGCTGTGGTTCGGTGTAAATCCGGTTACGGTAGCGGGCCAAGGCCAGCAAGGGCCAAGTGTTACGGTACAGATGGTAATTTATCATAAACCCAGCGGATAATTCCATGCCTTGGAATCCGCGTTCGCCGGGCTTGGGCACCCGGCTCACCCTTTCGCCTTTGATGTATCCGGGGAACCCTGTGCCCGTGAAGTACGGTTCTTCCCAATGCCCATCGGGCTGTTGGGTTCGCAGCAGATAGTCAACGCTGCGGTGGGCGGCCGGATGGTCGCCGTCGCCGGCGGCTATGAGAGCCATAAGAGCCCACGCGGTCTGCGAAGCGGTGCTCGGACCGACACCGTGCTGCTCGATGTCAACGTAGGAAGCGCAGGATTCGCCCCAACCCCCGTCGTCATTCTGATGGTCCAGTAGCCATTGAACGGCGCGGCGCACATAGGGCTGTTTCATGTCCTCACCAATTGCTTCCAGCGCCGGTAGAACTGCGCCAAGGCCATAGACATAGTTGACGCCCCAGCGCCCGAACCAACTGCCGTTGTCCTCCTGCTCGAAACGGAGGTATCGGTAAGCAGATTGCAGGGATTCGGTGTTGATCTTGTAGCCCAGCTTGCCGTACATTTCCAGCACATGGGCGGTGACGTCGGCGCTGGAAGGGTCCAGGACTTCTCCGAAATCGCTAAAGGTCAGAGCGGTTACGTAGGCATGATTGTTGTTCTTGTCGAAAGAGGCCCAGCCACCATCCCTGTTTTGCATTCCGGTTACCCAGTCCAGAGCGCGGTCAATGGCCTGTTGGCGCAGAAAGTCTTTGTCGTCAGGCAGTTTCCCCAGGCGCAGGGCCAGTACCACCTCAGCGGTGTCGTCAATGTCAGGGTAACAGTTGTTGTGAAACTCGAACGCCCACCCGCCGGGTTGGAGCTGGCGCGCCTGCACCTGCCAGTCTCCGCCAACCAGAATCTGTTTGTCCACCAGCCAGTTAGTAGCGGACGCAAGCATGGGGTCATCGGTAGAGACGCCGCTCTCGGCCAGAGCCTGCACTACCAAGCAAGTATCCCAAACGGGGGAGATGCAGCCCTGAATTGTCCAGCGATCGTCTTTCTGGATGCCGAACCCGTCGAGTCCGTGGAAACCTCGCTTGATTGCCGGGTGATCATTGGGAAAGCCGCAGATGCTGAGGGCAATCAAGCTGTACACCCAGGGAGGCTGAATACCACCCCAACTGCCGTCGTCCTCCTGGTGTTCCAGAATCCAGCGGATTGCCCTTTTCTCGGCGGCTTTGGTCAAGGGATTGAATTTCTTGACGCGGTAATAGATTTTCCCTAGGGTTTCGTCGATGATGTGCATCAACCTGGGCAATGTAAAGCCCGGTGGCTTGGGAAGGGTGTAGTCGGTGCCGGCACGGCCGTTGGGGAGCAATTCGTCGATGGCCTGTTCAGGCGGTATTGGTCGCACCGGGCGCTTGGAAAGTACGATGGACAAGGGCACTATGCAGCCGCGGGCCCAGCTGGCAAAACGGTAGATGCTGAGCGGCGCCCAATCGGGCAAAAGCATCATTTCGGTGGGGAGACGAGGCGTACCCTCCCAATCCCATTGGCCGAAAAGAGCAAACCAGATACGAGTGAACACGCGCACCCTCGGCAAGCCTCCCCGTTGCAGGATAAACTCCCTGGCGCGACTCATAGCGTCGGATTCGGGGTCTTCCCCGCATAGTTTCAGGGCAAAGTAACACTCCACGGAGGTGGACAAGTCACCAGGAGCGCCGTAATAGATGGACCAGGAGCCGTCGGCGAGCTGCTTGCTGAGCAGGTAGTTGACGATGTGCCGTTCCCGCTCCGGATTGTGGTGGCCCAGGAAGCGGGACAGCATAACGTACTCCGCCTCCATGGTGTTGTTGGATTCCAGTTCGCCCCACCAGTAGCCCAAGTCGCTTTGAATGCCGCGGAAGTAGCCGTGCAGCTTCGAGATAGCGCCGTCAACCGCTGCTTGTGAAGGGACAGCTCCGGACGATTCGACATCACGCCGTATTTTTGTGGAACGCAGCATAATCTCTTTTATCCAGGGTGATTGACTCACCGACGGTTTCGCAGATAGCCGTGGTCGGTAAACCAGCGGACCGCTTTTTCCAGCGCAGTTTCCACAGGGCTCTGGGGCAAACCCAACTCGCCAACTGCCTTTTGGCTGCTGACATACATGGGATGGCGGGCGATTTTGACGACTTCAATCGGGATGGCGGGATGGCGATGCAATATGCCGCTTTCAAGCCATTGGTCGCAGTAGGCTAGGCCGGTGATGAACCAGAAGGGGAAACGTAGGCGCGGGACACGCCGGCCCGTGATGGCGGCGAGCATTCCGAATACTTCGCTCAGGGTCAAATTGCGGTGCCCCAGAATATAGCGCTCGCCGGGCCTGCCGCGTTCCATGGCGAGGATATGGCCCTGGGCGACGTCAGAGACGTCCACCAAGTTCATGCCGGTGTCCAAATAGCCTGGAATGCGTCCCCGGGCAAAGTCCAGGGGAATGCGGCCCGTCGGTGTGGGTTTGACGTCCCACTTGCCCACCGGGGCGCAGGGATTCACTACCACAACTTCCAAATCGTCATCGTTAGCAGCTAAAGCCAACCGCTCGGCCTGATACTTGGACTGCTTGTAATGTCCAATGAGATGAGACGCGTCAGGCGGCATGCCTTCATCGCCCAATTTTCCTTGGGGATGCCCCGCGCCGGTTGCGGGCAGGCCAATGGTGGAAACCGAACTGGTGAACACCACGCGGCGCACCCCGGCCTGACGCACGGCGTCCAGCAGGTTGCGAGTCCCGTCAACGTTGGCCTGGTAAATCAGGGAGGGATTGGAAGTCCAGAAAGCGTAAGTGGCGGCGCAGTGGTACACGGCGTCGCAACCGGAGACGGCGCGGCGCAGTGAGTCTGCGTCGAGCAGGTCTCCAATAACCTGTGCGACGCTAGTGCCACGGATTGCCAGGTCGTTGGCTCCCCTACGAACCAGAGCGCGCACATCATCGCCTCGGGCAGCCAGAGCGCGGGTTAGATTGCCGCCGATGAATCCGGTAGCTCCCGTCACCAGTACCGTCATGGCGGAACCTCTCTTGGAATCGGCTGCGCCACAGCTAGAGCGTCAATTGTGTCCAGAACGCAGCGGGTCAAGTTGCGGCACGCAGAACGGGATTGCATGGCGAGTTTCAAGAGCGTGGGCAGCCGGCCTGGCCGAATGACGGCGTTCAGTACAACGCGAGCCGGCCGGACATCCGTGGCTGTCAGGTGCTCGGGCAGAGACTGGTCGGCAGTATCCAGTACAGCGCGGACTGACGCGAAAGGCACGCCGGCCGCCGCCGCCGCCGATGCAGCCCAATAATCTTCCATGTTAACGGACGCAATGCCGGCAGAGCGACGCAGTTCCGCTTTGGTCGCCGGGCCGGCGATGCTGCCTACGGTTAGCGACGGCTCGTCGGAGACGTTGACGCCTTGGCTACGAGCGCTGGCGAACATAGCCGAGGACAGCTCGGCGTCGGCGAAGATGGAGTTGTTTTCGCCGAGGCGGAAAGAAGCGGCGACGTGCAGGTCGCCCGTCCTCAGGCCGGGATCGGCGCTCCCGCAGAAGCCAGCCATTATCACGGCTTTCGGGCGGACCTGCGCAATGGGGACAAAACCGGTAATCGTTGCCGTTTTGCCAATGCCGGTGACGTAAAAGCACAGTCCACGACTTTCAGGGTCGCGGATGGCCCGACGGATGCCGGACAGCTCCGTCGCCATGGGTGCTGCTATGGCAAGCATAGGCACGCTACCCCACGCTGATACCGCCTTTATGGGCCGCTCCAGACTTGATGAAAGTTACCCACTCCCTGGGTTTGCCGATGGCGTTGAAAATCGTGGCTGATTCAAAGCCGCAGTGCATCATGCAGTTGTTGCAGCGAGGGTCGCGGCCAACACCATATTTTTCATCCCAGAGTTCAGGCTCGTAAAGTTCGTTGAAGTTTTCGGTGTGCTCGTCGGCTAGGGGGTAACAGGGTTTGCGCCAGCCCATGACGGTATAGGTAGGATTCGACCAGGCGGTGCACTGGTACTCCCGGTCGCCACGCAAGAAATTGAGGTAAAGGGGGTTGTTATAGAACCGCATACCGTCCATCCGAGTGGGATCCAGCAGGTTGCGGAAAACGTTGCGAGATTCCTGGCGGGTGAGGAACAAGTCCTGGTCCGGCGCGTCCTCAAAGTCGTAGCCGGGGGAAATCATGGAGCCCTCCACACCTAGGTCGCTGACGTAGCGGAACATTTCGCGCAGGTCTTCAACGTCGCTGTTGCGGAACACAGTGGTGTTGGTGCAGACACGATAGCCTCGGTCTATGGCCATGCGGATGCCATCCGTGGCGCGCTTGAAAACGCCAGCGCGGGCTACCGATTCGTCATGCTTGGCCTCCATGCCGTCCATGTGGATGACCCAGCAGAAATACTTGGAAGGCGGGACTTTGTCCAGCATCCGAGGCAGAAGCAGGGCGTTGGTACAGCAATAGACGAAGTATTTTTGCTCCACCAGGGTGTTGATGATTTTGTCGATGTGGGGGTGAATGGTAGGTTCGCCTCCAGCAATGGAGACGATGGGCGCGCCGGAGTTGTGCACGGCGGCCAGTGCTTCTTCCACAGGCATCATCTTGTCCAGTACGCCGCGGTACTCGCGAATGCGGCCGCAACCGATGCAGGCCAGGTTGCACATCTCCAAGGGTTCAAGCATAGTTACCAGCGGAAAGCGCTTGCGACCGCGAAGCCGGTTTTTGAGGATGTACCAGCCCATGCGCAGGCCCAGTTCCATGGGGCGTTTGGCAGGGGACGTTTGGCCTGCCTCGATGGCAGCTGGGGGGTCGGTATGAGTCTGAACCATGGCTATAGTCTCCGAAAGTATGAGCGTGGCCGGTAAGTCAGAACAGGCGGTAGGCCATGAAGTCAATTAACTGACCGGCATCGTCGGCAGCCCACGGTGGCAATTCCAAGGTGGACAGGGCGGCGCGGGCTTCCTGGGCAGTGATTTCGGTGAGATAGTCGGTCTGGGCGGCGGCCCCGATGTCATCCAGAATGTCGAGAACGCGGTCAACATTGCCTTCGTCGAGGGTTTCCTGACTGTAGAGTCTGAGGAGTTCGTTACGGTTGGCGCCGTCGGCCTGCTGAAAAGCGTAGACGATAGGATAGCTCTTTTTGCGTTGCACAATGTCGCTGTCGGTGGATTTGCCGGTAATTGCCTCGTCACCCCAGATTCCCAAGTAGTCATCGCGAATTTGGAACAGCCTCCCGATAGCGCGTCCGAATCTGGCGACGCCGTCGATGGTGTCGGCCTCGTGGGTGGCGACGGTGGCGCCGATTACCAAGCTGCTGCGGATAAGGGCCCCTGTCTTCAAGGCTATCATATCCAGGTATTCATCGGTTCCGATTGTTTCCCGCTGCTCGAATTGCAAGTCTCGGCACTGGCCTTCAATCATCTCAACGTAGCTTTGGGTGAGCAACTGGGAGACGCGCACGGCGGTATCAGAGGCAACAGCGCCGTCGCAATGCAGGATGGCTAAGTCGCCCAAGGACTGCATAGCATCGCCGGCCACGAGAGCTCGAGGAGTTCCCCACAAGGCCCATACGGTGGGCTGGTGTCGTCGTTCCAAGCCCTGATCCTGGATGTCGTCGTGTACCAGGGAAAAGTTGTGAATCAATTCCAGGGCTGCGGCAGCCGGTGCAGCATGAGCCGGTTCTCCCCGCAGGGCGTCACACGCGAACATACATAGGGTAGGGCGAAGGGCCTTACCCTGAGACGCCGGAGTGGGGGAAGGAACGCCGTCGTGGTCGGACCAACCGAGATGGTAGCGCAGCAGAATGTTAACGGGATGCCACTGCAGGGCAGGCACGGCATCAGCCAGCGCGGCTTCCAGATGCTCACGATAGCGGTCAAACATAGGCGGCAAAACCGGCCCGGCCTCTGCCGAGCCACCATTTGTCCGCGGGCTGGATTGACGAACTTCTACTGAACCTGTTGGTGTGGTGCCCATTGGGTTAGACTGCCGAGCGGTGAGGATAGGAGGTCAGCGCGGCGCGCCGTGGTCGAACGGGGCGATTTATTCCAACAGGGCAGAATGTAACGAACTGCGGTATGGCTGTCAAGCGCTGGGACCCATGGGTCAAGCCCACTAAGCGCTGAGATACGCCTGGCAAACGCGTGCCCCGTCCATTATTTCGCTGATGCGGGCGGTTTCGCGGGTGGTGTGAAAGTCACGGACGCCAATGCCTACAACCATAGCGGCGATGCCGTGCTCGAAGAAGACGTTGGCGTCGGAACCGCCGCCGGTCGTTTCCATTGATGGCGTCAGGCCAACGGCAGTAACGGCTTTCGCGATGTCGTCAAGGGCCGGGTGCCCGTCGCCAACCTGATAGGCCTGGTATTGGTTCCAGATATTCAGGTCGATTGTCGCCTGGGGATACAAGGCGGCGACCTGGTCGAAGGCGCGGCGGATTTCGTCGGTGTAGTTCTCCAGCTTGGCTTGGTTCCTGGAGCGCAACTCGCCGTCCATATAAGCCGACTCCGGCACAATGTTGCGCTTCAGGCCGCCGTTAAGCACCCCGATGTTACTGGTGGTTTCGTCGTCAATTCGGCCCAGGGGCAGGCGAGTCAGAATGTTGGCGGCCACCAGCAGGGCGGAAGTGCCATTCTCCGGCTCCAGGCCGGCGTGAGCGGCAACGCCGGTTACGTGGCACTGAACGATGTTCTGGGCCGGCGCGCTGACACAGATGCGGCTGACCGGCCCCTCGCCGTCGAACACCATGCCGCTCTTTGCATTGATCAGCGAGAAATCCAGGTTGCGCGCGCCGTTGAGTCCGCCTTCCTCGGCCCGGGAGAACACCACCTGCACGGAGCGGCGCGGGCCGCCGTCCTCAATGGCGGAGGTCAAACCTTCCAGCGCGATGGCAAGGCCGGCTTTGCAGTCGCCGCCCAGAATTGTGGTTCCATCGGAACGCAGGACTTCGCCATCGGCGTCCAGCGTAGGTTTGATGCCCCGGCCCGGCTCCACGGTATCCATGTGGGCGGAGAGCATTACCGGAGTTTCGCCGGCGTGGTCGTTGCTGCCGGGTAGAGTGGCGACCAGGTTTCCGTAGTCATCATGGCGGACGGTTGCACCAAGATCGGCGAGACGAGCAGAGAGATGAACGTCGATGGCGTCCTCTTCTCCAGTAGGGCTGTCGATTTTGATGAGGTCAATAAGGGTTTGGGTAAGGCGCTGTCGGTCAGGCATACGGAAGGCTCCTGGCTGCATTAGGATGGCAGTGGTGGGTTGCCTGAAATGATACACTAGCCGAAGCATACTGAAAGCAAAGTAGCGTGCTGCTTGTTCTGACAGTAGCTTCGCCACGTTGACACCGCCGCCATTGCCCGCCCATAATTACGTCACTATGCGTTTTAACGTTCGGCTGTTTGCGTTATACCGAGAGCGGGCGGGTGCCTCTGTGGTTTCCGTAGAGTTGCCACCAGGTGCATCCGCGGGCGATTTGACGACGGCAGTACGTGGAGATTACCCTCAGTTAGCGCCGCCGGAGGTTCGCATCGTGGTGGCGGTGAACGCCGAGTACGCTGATGACGACCAGTTGCTGCAGCCCGGCGACGAGGTTTGCCTGATACCTCCCGTCAGCGGAGGGCGATGTTAGCGCCGGACCCCAAATCAAGAGGTTTCTGACGATGATTATCCTTACCGACGAACCCCTGGACCCGGTGGCCGTTACCGATTCGGTACGCGGCGACGGCAACGGCGCGGTGGTTACCTTCCTCGGCACCACTCGCGATAACTTCGGTGGTAAAACCGTCACCCGGCTGGAGTATGAAGCCTACGACGTGATGGCCGTCAAGAAGCTGCACGAAGTGCGGGATAGCTTGCGCGTTGACTACGGCATAGAGGACATCGCCATTGCCCACCGCACCGGACGGGTAGATGTCGGGCACATCAGCCTGGTGGTGTCTGTGGCCTCCCCGCACCGGGTGGTTGCATTTGAGGCGTGCCACGAGGCGGTGAACCGCATCAAGACCATCGTGCCCATTTGGAAGAAGGAATGGTTTGCCGACGGCTCCCGATGGGTCGCCTGCGAAGACCACGAATTTACCGACGAAGCTGAGCGCCGGCACGCTCACGCTGGGCGGCGGCACGCGGTTGGCGCGGCGGATGATTAGGGTCGCTCAGCGTAGGCCATCCAGCAAGTGCACCAGTACCCTGCCTGATGTCAGGTCAATCTCTCTGACCACCTGCGAGATGGCGGGCAGAAGCAGTTCGCCGCCGGACTCCGACTTCACCACGTACACGTCGTTGCTGCCGGTAACCAGCACCTCTTCAACCCGTCCCAGGCTCTCACCCTGGTCGCTGACCACCGTCAGCCCGACCAGTTGGTAGTGGTAATATTCCCCCGGCTGCAGTTCAGACTCGGCGCCGGTGGCAGCGTACAGCCATTCGCCGGTGAACTCGCGGGCGGAGACGCCGTCGTTCAAACCTTCCAGTCCCAGGATGGCGTACCCGTCAGGCAGAGGTCGGTAAGAATCAACGGTTCTTGATTCGCCGGCCAGGGTCAGCGAACTGCCGGACCGGAACCGGCTGGGATTGTCGGAATAAGGCTGAATTCTGAGGGAGCCGTCTAGCCCGTGGGCTCGAATCACGCGGCCTACTACAACACTCCCCTCGGGAGGTTTTGGGTCGTCCGTGGTGGCGGCGTTGACGAATCTGGCCCGGCCACCAACTGGCCTGCGGTAACGCCGGACGCGCTGACGCTCAGACAATCTCCAGGACTGCCCGGGTGCCGTCCTTGACGGCAGCGACCCTGAGTAGAACTCGCATCGCTTGGGCCACCCGGCCCTGACGCCCGATGACCTTGCCCTTGTCTTCCGGGGCTACTTCCAGGCGAATTACAATCTGATCGCCTTCGTCGGACTCGGTAACCCGAACCGCTTCGGGGTTAGACGTGAGCGACTGGGCGATGAACTCAATCAGCTCTTTCATCGGCGTGTACCTTGTCGAAAATGCCGTTGAAATCGAAGATGCGGCGTACCGGATCGGATGGCTGAGCGCCCTTGCGCAGCCAATCGACTGCTCGTTGTTCATCAAGCGTTACTGCCGGCGGGTCCGCCATGGGGTCGTAGTGGCCGATGCCATCAATGTAAGCGCCGTCGCGAGGGTTGCGTTTTTCTGTGACGACGATCCGGTAGTAGGGGCGACCTTTCTTCCCCACTCTCCGCAGGCGAATCCGTAGCATTTCAACTCCGTCTGATAATTTACGATTCTGACACTATCAATTTAGGGTTTTGTGCCGATTTTGTCAAACGACGGATGGAATCCGGGTCAAGGTTCTCGAAATAGACTGCTTGGACAGCGCTGACCCGGACACCGGTGCAGATTAAAAGGGTATCGGGCCCAGACTGGACCTTTGGCTTGCCGCCCGATGCTCCCAAAACCTTGGGGCGACGGTAGACACTGGTCTGGGCCCGACTAACGGGCTAATTACCGTGTTTGAAAAAGCGTTGACGCTAAGCGGTGCTCACCCCGTCGTGTCCAGACTGGTGCCTACCATCGCCCCAGCATGTTAAACTGTGTTCCATTAGCCATCACCTCCTTTCTCAAAGTTCCGCACTGCGGTTGGGGCAAATTTATCAGGCGGTGTACTGCGTTGTCAAGCCATCCTCAGCACGAGTACGAAGCGCGTTCGGTAGAATCCATGCCTTGGCGCGTCGTATTCATGGGCACGCCGGCTTTCGTAGTACCGACGCTGGATGCGTTGTGGGCTGACCCATCGGTCGAAGTGGTGGCCGCTTACACTCCGCCGGACCGCCGGCGGGGACGCGGCCAGGTTTTTGAGGCCACGCCTGTAAAACAGCGTGCCCTGGAGCTGGACATTCCGGTTGAGCAGCCGGCCACCTTGCGAAACTCCGACGCAGTAGGACGGCTGGCGTCATACACGCCGGACGTTATCGTGGTGGCCGCATACGGCCGGCTGCTGCCTGCGGACGCGCTGGCGATTCCTCCCTTCGGCTGCCTGAACCTGCATCCGTCACTGCTTCCCCGGCATCGGGGGCCGTCGCCGGTGACCGGAGCGATTCTGGCCGGCGACGACGTTACGGGTATCACCATAATGCTGCTGGACGAGGGTATGGACACCGGGCCGATTGTCGCGCTGCGCCAGCGTAGGGTTGGCCCTGAGTCGGATGCGGCGCAGTTGACCGAGACACTGTTCATTGATGGCGCTGCGCTGCTGGCGGAAACGTTGCCCAAATGGATGGATGGTTCCGTGTCGGCGGTTGAACAGGATAGCAATCTGGCAACCTATACCAGCAAACTGGAACGAGCCGACGGATTCGCGGACTGGGCGCTTTCCGCTGGGGAACTGGCTCGACGACTGCGTGCCTACACACCCTGGCCGGGGCTCCATACTCAGTGGGATGGTAAGGAAGTTAAGCTGTTGGAAGTGGAGCCGGTCCCCGGGGCGGGAGAAGTAGGAACAGTAACAACCTCGACTGGAGGAGCGCCGATTGTCGTCGGCACAGGCGAAGGACTACTCGTAGTACGACGGCTGCAACTGGAAGGGCGGCGGGTGGCTGACGCCGAAGACTTTGTGCGCGGGTATCCTCAGTTTATTGGAGCTCGTTTAGGGTGATGCGGAGGTAGTGTAGAATGCGTAGCATGGTTCGCGTTGAGCAGGACGAATCAGTGGAGGGAAACATGGCATTCGCAGGTGTGCCTACCGAGGCCGAAGTGCTGGAATGGTATCGGAACGAAAACAACTGGGGCCGCTGGGGTCAGCAGGACCAGCTGGGGGCGCTGAACCTGATTACCCCTGCCAAGCGGAAGCAGGCCGCGGCCTTGGTGCAGACCGGAGAAACGGTGAGTTGTGCCCGTCCCATCACCACTGATATGGCGCCGGACATAAGCCACCAGGTGCAGCGGTTCATGGTTGACAGTGGCGAAGGGCGTGATACCGACCCTCTAGAACGTCGCAACTCCCGGCGCGGCGCGGCTGAGTTCATCGGGATGGTGTTCCACGGGCAGACCATTACGCACATTGACGCCCTATCACATTACTCCTACGACGGTCTGATGTACAACGGAGCGCCGGCAGCCGTGGTTACGTCGCGGGAAGGGGCGCAGAGCCACGCCATCGACCTGACGGCTCAGGGACTGGTGAGCCGGGGCATCCTCCTGGACATTGCCAAAGTGCGCGGCGTGGACTGGCTGCCTCCGGAAGCGCCGGTGATGCCGGAGGACCTGGACGCTGCAGAGCGCGACCACGGGGTTACCGTGGAATCGGGCGACATCCTGTTGGTGCGGACGGGGAATTACCGTCGCCGCCTGGTGGAAGGACCGTTGCCGCCGACGGAGCCGAGCGTAGCGTGCCACGTGGCCTGTGCGCCCTGGTTCAAGGAGCGAGGAATCGCCATGCTGGGCACTGACACCTCCAACGACATCAGGCCCAACGAATACGAGAACATAGTCTCACCCCTGCACATCGCTTGCCTGGTTTACCTGGGCGTATGGCTGATTGACAACGCCAATCTGGAGGACGTAGTGGAAGCATCGGCACGGCACGGACGCTACGAGTTCATGCTGTCCATTGGCGCGTTGCGTCTGCGCAACGTTACCGGCAGCCCGGTGAATCCCATCGCGATTTTCTAGAAGTTGGGCCGTTCGTTGCTGTCGGGGATCTCGTAGTTTGGGGCATCGCCGCCGGGGATGTCTAAATTAGAGCCTTCAACGGCGTCGAAGTTAGGCCGGACAGTCATCGAGCGCAGGCGACGAACGCGCTCCTCAATGGGTGGGTGCGTTGAGAAGAGGCGTGACATGGACTTCCCGCTCAGCGGGTTCACTATGAACAGATGGGAAGCGGCCTCGTTGACTTTCATGGGCCGCATTTCTGAACCCATTTCCAGCTTTTCCAATGCTCTGGCCAGGGCGTCCGGGTCGCCACAGTTGTGAGCCCCCGTCTGGTCGGCTTGGTACTCGCGGGCGCGTGAGATGGCCAGGCGGATAATGGTAGCGGCGATGGGCATCACGATGGCGATTATGAGCAGACCGATGATGTTGGTGCCACCACCTTCGTCATCGTCGCTATGCCCGCCGAAGCTGCCGAAAATAGCGGCGAACTGCGCCATAAACGCCAGCATCGAGATAGCGCCGGCGATGGTGGCGACGGTGGCCATAATCAGGGTGTCGCGATTGCCTACGTGGGCCATTTCATGTGCCATTACGCCGGCCAGTTCGTCACGGGTCAGGATGCGGCGGATGCCGGTGGTGACGGCCACGGCAGCGTTCTGTGGATTGCGTCCAGTGGCAAATGCGTTGGGCGAAGGGTCGTCGATTTCGTACACCTTGGGCATGGGCATATTGGCCAAGCGGGCCTGCTCCTCTACTAGTTCGTAGAGCTGCGGGTCGTCCTCCCGAGTGACGGGCTTGGCGTGGGCCATGCTTAGGGCGATTTTATCGCTGAACCAATAGGCCCCGAAGTTCATCGCTAGGGCAAAGAACAGGGCAATAATGATGCCAGCCTGGCCACCGATGGCGCCGCCAATCAGTAGCAGCATTCCGCTCAGCACCATCAACAGGAAGAAGGTCTTCAGAGTGTTCATAGCCGCGTCTCCAAGCAGGGCAGGATGATTAGCCGGGTTGCCACGTTTATTGTACCATTGCAGGTATAATTGCAACCTAATCCGGCCACCGGAGGCGACTCGACCATGCGTATCACCGGCGTAGAGGCGGACATCGTTCGCATCCCATTGAGCACTCGATTCAGCGGCAGCGTTTATCAAATTGAATCGCGCTGCACCATCGTTGTCCGCGTGCATACTGACGAGGGTTTGGTCAGCGAGGTCTATTCCGGCGACGAGCGCACCGGCTACCAGTTGCTGAAAGACCTGGTGGTAGGTCCCATGGCGGAGGCGGTGATTGGCGAAGACCCGATGACCATAGAACGCTGCTGGCAGAAAATGTTTGCCTTGACGCCCCACGTCGGCAACAAGGCGATTGCCATGCGTGCCATCGCCG
Organism: Chloroflexota bacterium; assembly: GCA_009837355.1. Lineage (GTDB taxonomy): Bacteria > Chloroflexota > Dehalococcoidia > Lucifugimonadales > UBA3495 > Bin87. The sequence continues at coordinate 129,016 of VXTR01000068.1, forward strand.
CGATTGACATCGCGCTTTGGGACATCGCCGGTAAGGCGTTGGGCGTTCCGGTGCGCACACTGCTCGGCGGATATGCCGAGCGATCGCCGGTAGTACGGTTCGCCTACTACCTGCAGGGCCGGGATACGGCGTACATGGTAGAGGACCTGTTGCACCAGCGAGAGCGAGGCATTGGTGGCGTGAAGCTCAAGGTCGGCGGCGTAGCAGTGGCCGACGACCTGTTGCGGGTGCGGGCCATACGCGACACACTGGGCGACGACTTTATCATCGTGTGCGATGCCAACCAGGCGTGGACGCTGGATGAAGCCCTGGAGTTCGCCCAACCGGCTAAAGAGATGGGACTGGCCTGGCTGGAGGAGCCGTGCCGTTGGCAAGACGCCGACAACGATATGCGCCAGGTGCGCCTGCGGACGGGTATTCCGGTGGCCGCCGGCCAGGGCGAGAGCAGTTCGTGGGGCGGGCAGCGACTGTTGGATACCGAGGCGGTGGACATTCTGAACATCGATGCTGCCATCTGCGGCGGCATCTCCGAGTGGCGTCGGGTGGCCGGCGCGGCCCAGATGCGCGGCGTGCGGATGGCTCACCACGAAGAGCCTCAACTGGCGGTGCAGCTGCTGCCGGCCCACTCCCACGGCCTGTTTGTGGAGGTGTTTGAGGAGGAACGGGACCCGGTTTACTACCAGCTGAACAGCGTGCTGCCGGCGTGGGATAACGGCGAAATCATAGCGCCGACAGAGCCCGGCATGGGGTTGCACCTGGACGCTGCAGTGTTGGAGGAGTACAAGGTCTATTAGAGAACGAGGAGCGCGGAAACCCTACGGTTGTGTGAGGTATGAGACTATGGCGGATTTAGGAAACATTGAGCGGGCTGACCTGCGGGAAGTTTGGCCTGATGAAGCGGAGGATTTCACGCCGTGGCTGGCGCAGAATCTCGATCGTCTAGGCGACGCTTTGGGGCTGGATTTGGAACTGCGGACTGCGGAGGCGGCGGTGGGTTCGTTTTCGCTGGATATCTTGGCTTACGACCGAGGAGGCGACCGCCCGGTCATTATCGAAAACCAACTGGACACTACTAATAACGACCATCTCGGGAAGCTGTTGACGTACGCCGCGGGCTACGACGCCTACGCGGTAGTGTGGGTGACGCGAGAATTCCGCGATGAACATCGTCAGACTTTGGACTGGCTGAATCAGAGGACCGATGAAGACACACAATTCTTTGGTGTGGTGGTTGAAGCATGGAGAATAGACCAGTCTCGACCGGCGCCCCACTTCAAAGCGGTAGCCATGCCTAATGACTGGTACAAGCTCATCGGAGGGGTCAGCCACAGCGAAGGTCGCCGGAATATTAGAGGCCGGAGGAGCCGTTACCTGGCCTATTGGCCAACTTTGGGCATTGCGCTGGAAAGGTATGGCTTTTCCGGAAACTGGGCCAACCGAACGCAAAACTGGATGGTATGCAATTCGGACTTTCCGGGAGCCACGTGGAACTTCAGCTTCCAGGGGTCAAGAAAAAGCTTCTTCGTGGAACTGTACATTGCCACCGGCAACCCCGACAAGAATGATAAATGGTTCAACTATCTTCTGGAGCGAAAAGGCAGCATTGAATCGGAGTTGGCCGAGTCGTTGCACTGGGACCGGCATTTGCGGGAGAACTACCGGATTTCATCGGAGAGGCCCGGTACCATTGACGACAATCCCGAAGAGCTCGACGGGTTGCGGTCATGGATGGTGGACCGGGCTTTGGCGTTCAAGCGCGTATTTACCCCACACCTGCAAGAGTTGTCGGAGTAGCGTGCATGGCCGTTACTAAGGCGAATCAGTATGACGAAGCCCTAGCCTTGGCCCACGAGGCAGGCTGGACGGATGGTCTCCCCATCGTGCCGCCTACCGCCGAGCGTGTTCGGGAGTTTGTGGAGGAGTCGGGGCGATCGGCGCTGGAGGTGGTGGGCGAGATTCCACCACGCGGCGGGCGTGCTACGGTGGAGAAGCTGGCGGCCAACGCCGTGATGGCGGGTTGCCTGCCGGAATATTTCCCCGTGGTCGTCGCTGCTATCGAGGCGCTGCTGCTCCCCCGGTTCAACTTGGCCTCGGTGCAATGTTCGACCCACATCGCCACGCCGCTAGTGGTGGTGAACGGGCCGATTGCCGGTGAACTGAATATGAATTCCGGCGGAAACTGTTTCGGGCAAGGTAACCGGGCCAACGCCACCATTGGCCGGGCGGTCAAGTTGGCCCTCACTAACCTGGGCGGCGCGCTGCCCGGCGACGAAGACCGGGCAACCTTTGGGCATCCCGGAAAATACACCTATTGCATCTCCGAAAACGAAGCCACCAACCCCTGGCAGCCCTACCACGTTGAGCATGGATACCGGTCGGACGAATCCGTGGTTACCGTGCATCCGGCGGAAGCGCCCCACAACCTGAACAATCACGGCGCCGACAATCCCAGAGACCTGCTGACCACTTTCGCTGTGTCCATGGCGATCCCGGGGTGCAACAACATCAACGTTATGGGCGACGTGTTGTTGGTGTTGGGGCCGGAGCATGCTGAGATTATCGCCAGCGCTGGGTGGAGCAAGAACGACGCGCGTTCGTACCTGTACGAACTGGCGCGGCAGCCCCTGTCGCTGCTGAAGCTGGGCGGTATCCACGGACGGCACACGCATCGCAACACCCTGTGGCCACGCTGGATTGACCGCAACAATGACGACGCCATGGTGCCGGTAGTGCGCCGTCCGGAGGATATCCATATAATGGTGGCCGGCGGGCCGGGCCGTCACTCGGTGTACATTCCAGGTTGGGGTTCGCGCATTACCTCGGCGCCGGTAACCTAGCTGACATTGATGAACAGGATGGACATGATGGTTGATTTGGAGACGCGCATCGCCGAGTTGGGATTGATCGACCCTACTGACCGGCAGGAAGAGCCGGAACGCCGAGCAGCCACGCCGCTGGAAACTCTGGATGGACTGACCGGCGGGTTCCTGGACAACCGGAAAGGCAACGCCGACGTAATCCTCGACGCCATCCGCCAGCGGCTGGCCGACGGCTACGGGATGACCGCCTCTGTTGTGCGTTCCAAGTGGGTATTTTCGGCGCCAGCCGCCCCTGAGATTATCGACGAACTGGCGCAATGTGATTTCGTAGTTACAGCAGTGGGAGATTGAGGGAGTTGCGTGGCGCGCAGTTTGCGCGATGCAGTGGAACTGGAAGACCGGGGTGTGCGGACGGTGGTCGTGCACACGCAAGCCTTTTGCTCGGCGGCGGAGCAGCACATCGTGTCCCTAGGCCGGCCGGACTACACGGGATCGGTGTACCTGCAGCATCCGGTGGCGGCGTTGGATTCGGCGGGGATTGAGAGCCGGGTGGACATGGTAATCCCGGACATAGTGGCGGCATTGCAGGGGCACAGGCGCGAGTAGATGATTCGTCAGGCTCCGCGCTCTTCGACCCAACGGTGTTTCTGTGATTGGCGGCGGTTTTCGTCAGTCGGCTGGTAGGTTGCCAGGAAGTTGGCGCGATACTCGGCGAAGCGGCCGGCGCTGATGGCCTCCCGTATTTCTGCCATCAAGCGTAGGATGAAGCGGAGGTTGTGAATTGACGCCAGCCGGGGTCCGAGCATTTCCCTGGCTTTGAAAAGGTGCCTAAGATAGGCGGCGGAGTAGTTGCGGCAGGCATGGCAGTCGCAGGCTTCGTCCAACGGCGCGTCTTGCTCTGCATAGCGGCTGTTGGCGATGTTGACCCGTCCAGCGGGGGTGAACAGAGCGCCATTGCGAGCCACCCGGGTGGGGAGAACACAGTCGAACATATCGACGCCCAGTGCGACCGAGTTGACCAAGTCCTCCGGGGAACCTACGCCCATCAGATAGCGAGGCTTGTCGGCAGGCAGGCCGACGCATACCTGTTCCGTAACGGCGTGCATTTCGGCCTTGGTTTCACCGACGGCCAAGCCGCCGATGGCATAGCCATCAAAGGGGATCGCAGTGATAAATTGGGTAGATTCGGCCCGCAGCTCGGGCATTGTGCCGCCCTGCACGATTCCGAACAGCGCTTGATCCATTGAGTTGGGACTGGCGGTGTGAATGTCATAGCATACTTGGGCCCAACGGTGAGTTCGCTCCATAGCACCCCGAACGGCGGCGGGTTCACCGGCGGAAAACACGCACTGGTCGAAGCACATAATGATGTCGGCGCCGATGCCGTGCTGGTTCAGGATGGCGGACTCCGGAGTAAAGAAGTGGCGGCTGCCGTCGATGTGGGACTGGAACGCGATGCCTTCATCGCTGATGCGGCGCAACGAACCCATGCTGAATGCCTGGTAGCCGCCGCTGTCGGTGAGGATGGGGCCGTCCCAGCCCATAAAGCGATGCAGTCCGCCGGCGCTCTTCACTCGAGAGACGCCTGGGCGCAAATAAAGATGATAAGCGTTGCTGAGCACGGTTTCGGCGCCCAGGCTGCGAACCTCATCAAAGGTGAGGCCCTTGACAGTGGCTTGAGTGGCCACCGGCATGAACAGCGGTGTTTGCGCCGAACCGTGGGGCGTGATAATCTGCCCGCGCCGGGCGGCTCCGTCGGTGGCGGTCAGTCGAAAGCCGATTGGTGCGCAATTCATAGGGGTCAATTTACTAGCCCCGTCCCGCCAACGCAACGAGATAGCCGCGCTGCTCTCCCCTTTGATAGTGGCACGCCTGATACTGGGGCTGACGATGCCGGAGATAGTTTCCGAGTTTCTGCTGGCGTTGAGCGACCGAACCGTCTTGTGGGCCGTGACGGTCATCGCAGCCATGGCGGTTACGGCATTGCTCCTCTACGTGTTCTGGGACCTGGTCGGCCGGGGCATCTCGCTGGCGGCTCGTTTATTGAACCTTGGCCGGGACGGGCAGCGGGGCTGACGTGTACTTTCCCATAGCCGACGCTACGGTTTCGCCATTGCTGCTGGCGTTGTTGGGCGTTGTCGTTGGCACCATGACCGGCTTCTTCGGAGTCGGCGGCGGCTTTCTCATCACGGGCGGGCTCTTGGTGCTAGGCGTACCTACTATCTACGCTGTAGGCACCGGGCTGTTGATGGTGATGGGGACTGCAATCACCAGCACGTTGCGGCACCGACGGCTGGGGAACGTCGACCTCCGCCTTGCGATGCTGATTGTTTCCGGTACGATACCCGGCGTCTTTGCCGGGGAGCGAGTCAATGCCACCTTGGCCGAGGCCGGCATTGCGGGGCCCGTGATCGGCGCGGTTTATTTCGTCCTGCTGCTGAGCCTGGGTTCGCTAATGGTGGGGAACTGGCTGCGGCGGCTGCGCTACAGTCCCGGTCCCAGGCTCAGCGGCGGCCTGCCGGGCTGGTTTCAAGCCGTGCGGTTGGGCCCGAGCAAGTTGTCCCTTCCGAGAGTAGGGGAGATCAACCTGCGCCCCGCGTTTGCCAACGCCGGCATCGCTGAGATGTCGGTGCTGGTGCCGATGTTGGCCGGTCTGTTTATTGGGTTCATCGCCGCGCTGCTGGGGGCTGGCGGCGGGTTCCTGCTGATGCCCTTCCTGGTGTACGGGTTGGGGATACCCCCGGCGGTGGCAATCGGCACCGACCTGTTTCAGATAATCATCACCGGGACCTTGGGCGCCTTCCTGTATTCGCTGAGTGGAAACGTGGACCCGGTGATCGCCGTCATCATGTTTGCGGCGGCGTCGGTGGGTACGCAGATGGGCGCGTTGGCGACGCGGTTCGTCAATGCCGCCCGCATACTGGGCCTGTTCGGGTTGACGGTGCTGAACGCGGGAGTGGCGGTGGGTTTGGGACAACTGGCCCGCGCGATAGGGTCTGACACCCTGGCCCTGGTGGGGCAACTGCTGCTCCTGGGAGTATCCGGGATGGTGGCCCTGACCATACTGGCGCTGCTTGGCCTGGCGATTGTGGTACAGGCCAGGCGCGGCCGGCGGCTGGCGCATTTGCGTCGGATGCGCCGGGCGGGGCGGATGATGGAAGGGCAGAGGACACCGGCCAGTTCAGGCGGTTAGCCAGGCCAAGGTGTCATCTACAATCTCGGTGGGTACGTCGCGGCGGACGGTAGCGCGGCCCACGTCCTCCAGCAGCACCCAGCGGTTGGCGCCGCCGACGGTTTTCTTGTCCAGGGACATGGCAGCTCTGATGCCGTCCAGATCGACATCCCGGGCGGTAATGGGCAGGTTGAATCGCTGGAGCAGGACGCGCTGGCGCTCGAGGATGTCGTCGCCAATCATTCCCATCTCACGGGCGATGCGGCCGGCGCCCATCATGCCCACGGACACGCCTTCGCCGTGCATGAACCGGCCGTACTCGGTGGAGGCTTCCAGCGCGTGGCCGATGGTGTGCCCGTAGTTGAGCAGGATGCGGATGTCCAGGGTCTCACGTTCGTCCTGGCTGACGATGTCGGCCTTGATGGCCATGCTGCGGCGAATGACTTCAGTGGAGATTTCCGGTTCTACTTCCATGAGAGCCTCGGCGTGTTCCTCGAATACGTCCACCAGTGACGGGTCCAGAATAAGGCCGTGCTTGATAGCTTCTGCCCAGCCCTCGGACAGTTCGCGCTTGCCCAGTGTGGAGAGGGCTTGCACGTCGGCCAGGACAGCTCTGGGCTGGTAGAAGGCGCCTACCATGTTCTTGGCCTGCGGCAGGTTGACGGCAACCTTGCCGCCGATGGATGCGTCCACCATAGCGGCCATGCTGGTGGGAACCTGGACGAAGGGCACGCCGCGCAGGAAGGTGCTGGCGATGAATCCGCCCAGGTCGCCGGAGACGCCACCGCCTATGGCGATGATGGGCTGCCCGCGTTCGGCTCTGAGGCTCACCAGCCACTCGTAGATTTCCTGGGCCTGTTGGAAGGACTTGCTGGTTTCGCCGGCAGGAATGACGAAGCAGTGGGCGGCGATGCCGGCGCGTTGCAAGGCCCATTGGGCGTTGCGTCCATAGGGGCGCATCACGTTTTCGTCGGTGATGATGTAGGCGGTACTGCCCAGGCCGAGCTCGTTGATGTGCTCGCCGAGGCGGTCAATTACGCCCCATCCGGCAATGACGGGATAGCTGCCGCCTGAGTGGTGAACGGTTGCGGCGAGGTCAGGGTTGGTCATCGGGTTCCTCCGGGTTGCTGGACGGGGGTTTGGCCCTGGCCTTCTGCCCCGTGGTGATAGATATTCAAAATGGTTTCGGCCACCTGGTCCGGCGTGCGCTCGTCGGTGGCCACGGCGTGGTGAGCATAGGCGTAGGCGGGAGCCCGCTCGTCCAGGAGCTGGCGGATGCGTTCCAGCGGGTCGCCGCTGGCAAGCATGGGACGCACGGCGGCGCTGGGACTGCCGCGGCTGATGCGGTAGTGAATAGTTTCGGGACGGGCGGTGAGGCAAAACACCGTTCCGCTGTCCAGCAGCACCTGGCGGGTGAGTTCCTGGGCGAAGGCGCCTCCGCCGGCGGCGATGACCTTGTTGCCACCCTCGCAAAGCGTGAAGGCAGCATGGCGTTCCATGGCGCGAAAGACGGCTTCGCCGTCTTCGCTGAAGATGCGATGGATGGGCTTGCGGGCCCGGCGGACGATTTCCTCGTCGAGGTCGGCCATGCGCCGGCTGGAGGTGCGGGCGATGATGCGCCCAACATGGCTTTTGCCGGTGGCCATGAAGCCTACGAGAATGATGTTGTCGGATGGCATGGCGGCATTATGCCATAATCAGGCGGCCGGTGGGTTGCCGCCGGACGGCCAGGCTTCCGGGCCGACCAGGGGGACAAACTGGCACTGGGTGAGCTGTCGGATGACCGGTCGGTTGTCTAGGACACGAACCAGGGTCAGCACTTGACGTCCCAAGCTGCCGACCGGGATGACCAAACGGCCCAGGGGTTTGAGTTGGGCGATGAGGGCATGGGGTACGGTTGGCGCGGCAGCGGACACCAGGATGGAGTCGTATGGTCCGGCGTCGGGCGCGCCGAGAACGTCGGTGGCGCATTGGACGTCAACGTTGGAAATACGGCAGGCTGCCAGGTTCCGGCGGGCGGTTTGGACGAGTTCGGGAATGCGTTCAACGGCAATGACGTGGCCAAAGGGCAACAGCTCTCCTAGGATAGCGGCCTGATAACCGGAGCCGGCGCCGACCTCGAGCACGCGTTCGTCGCCGCGCAGCGAGAGGGCCAGGGTCATCCGGACCACCATAGCGGGTTGCGAAATGGTCTGGCCGTGGCCGATGGCGAGAGCCGTGTTGCGATAGGCCAGATGTCGGAGTTGCGTGGGGACGAATAACTCGCGCGGTACGCTGCGCATCGCCTCCAGAACCGGGCTTTGGCCCATGGCTGAAGCCAGTTGATCGTACAGGCGGTTGCGGTCGGCTTCCCAGGAAACGGTCATGTAAGCGGCGAGGTGGAGGAAAAGGGCGATTTTCCTCTCATTTCCTCTCATTTTCTATCATTTGAGTAGGGCGTGGAGTAGGTCGTAGGGGGTGAATGGGAGTGGATTGAGAGGGTTTTGGGGGCGACTTGAGTGGGTTTGGGGGGCGGTGAGGGAGTTTGGGAGAACGGTGCTTGCGATGTTTGGAAATGGGCATGAAGGCCCGGAGCCTGGATGGCCGGTTAACATGGTACAGATGTGCGAAGGGTATGGGCAAGGGGGAAGCGTCAGTGGATGGTCATCCGGTGGACTAGGAGATAAGGCAAAAATTGGCGGGGGCGAATCATCGTTCGCCCCCGCTTTGCGTCGGAATAATCTGGTGTTGTGACTACCAGGTAACGCGACGGCGGTACACCAGCAGAGACGCGCCGATGGCAGTCAGGAGCAGACCCAGGAGTATGACGAAGCCGGGCAGCAACGGCGTACCGGCATAGCGGACGCTGTTCACGTAGGTCCGCGGTGATTCTGCAGGCGTCAAACTGGCCTGGTCAACCGGCGGGACGCTCAATTGAGTTGTTACGCTGGTAACGTGCGTGGCCGAAGTGTCGTTAACCGGAATGACGTTGACAGGAACCGGCTCGGGGGGAAGGCTCTCAAAGTTAAGGTCCAGCACTCGCGTTTCGCCATGGCCCCGGAACAGCACGTCCTGGGCGGACTCAACCCGCTCGTTGTCGTTCACCAGCCAGAAAGTTACCATCCGTCCCTCGGGCGGCGATTGACCGGGGGCAACTTTCACCCGGTAAATGCCGTCCCAGCCAGTGACCGCCGGAGCGGAGGCGTATCCCAAGTCGCAGCCGCCGAGGCAGGCTACCACCGAAATGCCGGCCGGAGCGGCTTGGTTGTCGGCATATACGTGGCCCTCAAAGATCTCCCAGTCATTGTTGAGGTTGGAAGCGCTGGGTTCATCCGGCCCGGTCCCCATAGCTGCCAGCATTGTGACCAGCAGCAGGGTTGCGGAGATCAAGGCGATGGCCGTGCGTTTGACGCCGCCATTCAAAGGAGTGAGGTTCATTGCCATGCCCCCGTTGGTTTAGTTGCAGTCAAGCGTTCCCGAACGCATCGAGACGGCAACCTGATAGTATTGGAAACGCCTCGGGGCTTGCCGTGGCAAATGCCGGCCAATTTTAGGCAATTTTTTAGATTGTCGCCCTTGCCACGCCGACCGCTTTACGTTACGCTACCGAAACCATTGGGGGGATCATGGCCACTGCCGCTACTCAACCGATATTGGAGGTTAAAGACCTCCGCACTTACTTCCATACCCGCACCGGGGTGGTCAAAGCCGTTGACGGGGTGAACTTTGAGCTCTTCCCGGGCGAAACCCTGGGCGTGGTGGGCGAGTCCGGCTCCGGCAAGAGCATGACCTCGCTTTCGATTATGGGCCTGGTGCCACAGCCGGCCGGTCGCATTGAGGACGGTTCACAGATTCTATACAAAGGCGAGAACCTGCTGGAGAAGTCCCCCGCCGAGATGCGGCAGATACGTGGAAAAGAAATCTGCATGATTTTGCAGGACCCGATGACCTCGTTGAATCCGGTGTACACCGTTGGCAACCAGGTCATCGAAACGCTCCGTCAAAACGACGACGATCAGAGAAGCACCAGCCTTAAAGAACGAGCCATTGAGCTGCTGTCCAAGGTAAAAATCCCGGCGCCCGATTCCCGTTTCACCAACTTTCCGCATCAGATGTCCGGTGGGATGCGGCAGCGGGTAGTTGGCGCCATAGCCATGGCCGGGGCGCCAAACGTCCTCATCGCGGACGAGGCCACCACGTCCCTGGACGCTACAATCCAGTACCAGTACCTGGCCCTGTTGAAGGAACTGCAGCAGGATACCGGCATGGCCATCATTTTCATCACACACGACTTTGGCATCGTCGCCAAGATGTGCGACCGAGTGGCCGTGATGTACGCCGGGCGCGTGGCTGAAATCGCCGACGTGCGTGAGCTGTTCAACAATCCACAGCACCCATACACCGAGGCGCTGATGCGCTCGGTGCCCAACGTGGACGAGGACGTCGATTTCCTGTACTCCATCGAGGGGCAGCCACCGGCCCTGGACAACCTGCCTCCCGGATGTTCCTTTGCCGACCGGTGTCCGTACGTGTTTGACAGATGTTACGACGAGTTCCCACCGGCGGTGGCCGCCGGAGACAGGCATATCGCCACCTGCTGGCGCCTGGCCCCCGAATTTGCTAATCAGGAGGCTCGCTGATGACACAGGCGGTTACCGATGCTGCCGCCGCCGCCAATGGCAACGGCACAGCTATCGTCGAGCTGGACAATATCCGCAAGTATTTCCCTATCACCCGGGGCGTTCTGCTGCGCCGGCTGGTGGGAGAAGTGAAGGCGGTTGACGGTGTGTCCTTCCAGATACGGGAGGGCGAAACCTACAGCCTGGTCGGCGAGTCCGGCTGCGGCAAAACAACCACGGCACGCATGGTGTTGCAGGTTGAAACGCCCACTGAGGGCGTGATGCGTTTCAATGGCAAGGATGCCAGCCGGTTCACCGGCCCTGAACGGCGGGAATATCGCGCTTCGGTTCAGGCGGTATTTCAGGACCCGTGGAGTTCCCTCAATCCGCGGATGCGGGTCGGTTCTATCATCCTGGAGCCGCTGCTTACCAATCACCCGATGGGCAAGAACGAAGCCCGGGAGAATCTGGAGACTCTACTTAACGACGTGGGGCTGCGCCAGGCGCAAGGCGAGTATTATCCCCACGAGTTCAGCGGCGGCCAGCGACAGCGCATCGCCATCGCACGGGCCCTATCCCTGCGTCCCAAGCTGATTGTGCTGGACGAGCCGGTATCCGCGTTGGACGTTTCCATCCGTGCCCAGATAATGAACCTGCTGCGCCAGCTCCAGGACCAATACGGAGTCAGCTACCTGTTGATTGCCCACAACCTGGCCACGGTGCGGTATATGAGCCACCAGGTTGGCGTGATGTACCTGGGGCGAATGGTGGAACAGGCGCCCACCAGGGAGTTGTTCGCCAACCCCAGTCACCCATACACCAAAGCGCTGATAGCCGCTTCACTGCCCTCACATCCTGACATCCAGCGGGAGGAGATGGTCATATCGGGCGAGGTGCCGTCGCCGTTGAATCCACCCTCGGGCTGCCACTTCCATCCCCGTTGCCCGATGGTGATGGAGCGCTGTTCGGTGGATGACCCAGAACTCAGGCAGTTGAGTCCAGTGCACGAAGTTGCCTGCCACCTGTTCTAAGGCGCTAGGTTCGGAAGGTAACCCGTCGGAAGGCCTCGGCCAGGGTCAGGCCGCTAACGTCCTCTTCCGCTGAAGAGTTGCCCGCCGCCGCCGCTGCTTCGGCGTGGGCACGGATGAACGCCCGCACTTCATCGTTGGTGCGGTAGCCGGTTTGGGTCCGGTGCGCCAGCACCGCTTCGACCTTGGTGTCGAAGTTGCCGGCTATATCCACAAAGGTATTGGGGTTTTCGGAACCCCAGAACATGATGGCGGCGGTTTTGTGGGGCTCGATGCCTTCGTTGGTGAACAGATCTCCAAAGTGCAAGTGGTCCCGGGCGTAAGGGAAAACCGCGTCCAGCGCCACCTGCCCGGCAATTCGATAGTCGCGGTGCCACTGCATATTGCGGCGGTATGGTTCGGCGGTCAGCACAACGTCGGGTTTTACCAGCCGGATCTGGCGTACTAGGTCTTTACGGAAGTCGGCGGTGTCTTCCAGTTCTCCGTCGGTGCGTCCCAGCATTACCAGGTTGGTTATGCCGAGGATTTCGGCGGCGGCCAGTTGCTCCCGGCTGCGGATGGCGGCCAGCTCCGTCGAGTCCAACTCCGGGTTGTCGGAGCCTTTGCTTCCGTCGGTGCACAGCACGTAGTGGACTTCGGCGCCGGCGCGCACCCATTTGGCGATTGCCCCACCGGCCCACATCTCGGCATCATCGGGATGTGGCGTAACCACCAGAGCGCGTTCCGGGGTGAAATCCATGGGAGCTTCCTCCTGAGTTGATCGTAGCGTTGATGAGTCAAGAGTCGTTGCTGGCGATTTGGGAAACGGCGGCGCTAATCCTGGGTTTCGTGGGATGCCGCCTGCTCGCGCTCCATTATTAGAGCGCCATCGCTGTCCCGCTCCGCTGTTGCGGCCCTGGCATACTTGCCCACCACCCACTCCCGGCCGGGCCAGGATGATGAATCCAGGCGAATGGCGCGGGCCTTGAAGATGTCGCCGGCGAGGATTCCGCCCGAGATAATCATCCGCATCGCCTCGTCCACCGAGATATCGGTGGGCGTAACCTGGTCGGAGGGAACCACCACCAAGTAACCTGAGGAAGGCACCGGCGTAGTTGGCACATACACTGACAGGTATTCCTCGACCCCGTCAATTTTGCCCAGATTTGACGTAATCAGGCCCATTGACAGCACGCCCAGCCGGGGGAATTCCAGCAGGACGACGCCGCGGTAGTTGTATGTCTGAGTATCGGAGAGGAAATCTATGCCATGTCGGGTGGTGTTGTACACCGGGCCGATAATCGGTACTCGCCCGATGGTGTCATGCACCCGGTCAATCAGCAGACGGGTTACCGCCCAGCCGATGAGCAGGCCCATACAGTACAGGATGAAGATGATGATGATGATTTCCCCAACATCGGCGATGTCCACGCCCGGGCCGTGGGGAATGCCCAGCTGACGAATGAAGGGGTCCAGCAGCGAGTCAACGATCCCGTAGAAAAAATCCACCACGAAATACGTAACGAATATGGGCAGGAACACCAATACGCCAGCCACCAGCCGACGCTGCACGTGTCCCATCGCACCCGCGATCACGTGGCGACGCACCCGCTCTGTTCGCAAGATCCTGTCGTGCAGATCGGGAGGCGGTTCGTTGCCTCCCGCTCGCCGGCGGAACATTCCACGCATTATGCTTCGGCGCGCCCCCCGGTCCCCGGCGTCAGTCCTTCGTAGATGTCAAACAGCCGGCCGGCCACTTCCTCCCAACTCAGACCTTCGGCCCTCCGTCTCCCTGCCCTTCCCATGCTGTCCCGCAGGCTGTCGTTGACCAAAATCATCTCCAGCGAGTTGGCAAAGGCTTCCGGGCAGCGCCAGGACTTGAGGTATCCGGTTCGCCCGTGCTGCACCACGGTGGATAACCCTCCCACCCGCGACGCTACCACCGGAGTGCCGCAGGCCATGCTCTCCAGCGCGGCGAGGCCGAAGCTTTCGTAGAACGACGGCACGACGCATACGTCGGCGGCCGAGTAGTACCAGGCCAATTGCTCTTGAGGCACCCGTCCCACGAATTCGAAGGCTTCACTCACGTTGAGTTCTTCCGCCATCTGCTTCAGGCGGGCGATTTCCCCGCTGCCGTCGGCGTCTGCGCCCACCACCAGGACCTGCACGTTCTCAGTGGGCAGATGGGTGGCGGTGTGAATCAGCAAGTCCACGCCTTTCAGCGCCTCAATGCGGCCCACATAGAGCAGGACTTTGTGACCGTTCAGGCCCAGTTCGTTCCGCGCTTCGGCACGTCCCAGGGGTCGAAAGCGCGCCAGGTCAACGCCACAAGGCACCAGATGTATGCGCGATGGGTCGCCATCGTACAGCCTCACCATGGCGTCCCGCTCGTGAGCGCTGAACGCGACGATGCAGTCGGCGTCGGCAATGATTTGGCACTCGGACTCCTGACGAACCGGCGGTTCCCATTCGCCCGAGCGAGACTGCATCTTGATGCGGGAAAGCGTGTGAAAAGTTACGACGTGGGGTACACCGATGGCAGCTGCCAGCCGGCGGCCGGCCCAGGCGCTCATCCAGTAATGGGAATGTACGGCTCGGTATTGCGCGTCCTCGCCGCGCTGATGTTCCAACACTCCGGCGACGAACTCATCCAGATGCTCAAATTGCTGCGCCAGAAGCGCATTGGGCGGGCCTGCCGGAAGGTGAACGACGTTGACGTTATCGGCGATGGCCGGGGCATCCGATTCCTGGTCTTCGTGCTGGCGGGTGAAAATATCAACGGTAGCGCCCTGGGCCGCCATTGCCCGGGCCAGTTCGCGCACGTGTACGTTCATGCCTCCGGCCTTGCCGCGGCCGGGCGCAGCCAACGGACAGGCGTGATAGGTCAGCAGAGCGACGCGCCGGGCGCTGTCTCGACGCACGGTTATCTACCATCCCCGGATCGCTCCAGGCTGATGCGATACAAATGATGGTCGCTGCCGCCCAGACGATACTTGTAGGACTCGTTCCCGCGCAGAAAATCGAAATGGCGATAACCCCGTTCCAGCGCATCCCGCAGGCACAGTGAGTGGAGCAGCAGCCCCACGCTGTAGTAGCGATATTCCGGGTTGTGGCCACTGTTGTACAGCATACGCGCGTTGTCATAATCGAAGCATAACGATGACGCCACAGGCTGGTCGTCCATCTCCATGAAAAACAACCGCAGAAGACCCTCCGCGGCGGTGGCTGTCATCATTCGACGGAAGAAGTCTTCGCGCTCGTCGGTAAGGAATGCAGCTTTGGCCTGGTCGCTCAGGCGCATCAGGTAGAAGAAGGTGTCTGTCCTCTCGGCCACTTCGTCAGGGTCGGAAACGCAATACCACCGCCAGTTGCCGTGGCCATCCAGCCGCCGAAGCTTGCGACGCAGTTCGTGACGGTCTTTCTTGGTCAATCCTGACAGGTACTCATCCCAGGTGTCGGCGAGAGAGATGCGGGGCGCAACGTCCTCCTCGGCTACTTCTACCAGGTAGCCGCGTTCGCGAGCCAGTTCGGGCAGCAGCGCCAGCGTCGGAGAATCTTCGCCGATGGAGTACAACTCGAGCCGGCGGCCTCCGCTGTCGCCGATGGCATCCAGCAGTGTGGGATAAAAGGCTGCTTCAGCGCCGGCCGCGACGACGAAGTCGTTGTAGTCGAAGGTGTCGCTGTTGCCGACCAGAGAATAATCATCGCCGGCCCGCGACAGCGGGGCGATAGCAGTAACGTCACCGGAGTCGTCGGTCAAGTAGAAGCCGGACAGAGCGCGCCCGTCCTGGAACAGCCCCCACCACAGTTCCTGCCATGCCGGGGTGATGTAGAGGTTGTTCACCGCAGAGCGTCCCAGGAGTTCCTGCCACTGGGGGCGAATCTGGTCGAAGGACGTCAGAGGCTTCGGGGTTTGCGACCCAGGCATCGGCAGTACCCCTCACTCCGGCAGCATTGCCAGCAGGTCGCGGCCGGTATAGCCGCCGGTTTCGCCGCACTGGCGCACCGCGGTAGTTACCACCCTATGGCCGGGCTTTTGCACACCGCGCATGGACATACAGAGGTGCTCGGCTTCAATTCGACAGGCCAGTGCAATGGGCTGCACTCGTCGGAGCATGGCGTCGGCCAGTTGAGCGGTCAGCCGTTCCTGCACCTGGAGCCGTCGAGCTGCGGTGTCCAGCGCTCGGGCGATTTTGCTGATGCCGGCGATGTGCCGGTTCGGTACGTACACCAGGCTGGCCTGCCCAAAGAACGGCAATAGATGATGCTCGCACATGGAATAGAAAGGGAGGTCGCGCACCAGTACCGGGTCCTGGCTCACGTCCTCGGAAAATATGGCGTCAATTTCGTCCGCCGGGTCCTTGCCCACACCAGCGAACAGCTCGCTGTACATCTCGGCGACCCGTTCCGGCGTTCGCCATAGTCCCTCGCGCCCGCTGTCCTCGTCGATGTACTTGAGCACGGTTCCAATCGCTATTTCAATAGCGGCCAAGTTTATTTCAGGGACAGGGTTCATGCTTGGAGCGCAACGTTTACGTTATGCCTCCCCGATACCGGTCAGAATGGCAGACTCGATGGCCTCCAGATTGGGCTGTACTTCCACAGTATGCGCCTGCGCGCTGCTCACCGCCATGTCCGGGTCTTTCAGGCCCGTGCCGGTGATGATGCAGACCACGCGCTTGCCGTCCAGCTTCAGCCCGTTCTGCTGCATTTTCAGCAGGCCGGCTACGGAGGCGGCCGATGCCGGCTCTCCGAAAATGCCTTCCTGGGAGGCCAGCAGGCGATATGCCTCCAAAATTTCGTCGTCGCTCACAGCATCAATAACACCACCCGACTGATCTCGCGCCCGCTCCGCAAGTTTCCAACTGGCCGGGTTCCCGATCCGAATTGCCGAGGCGATGGTCTGAGGGTAGGGCACGGGTTCGCCGCGGACGATGGGAGCTGCTCCTTCGGCCTGGAACCCCATCATGCGGGGGAGGGCGTCGTTACGGCCCAGTTGGTGGTACTCAACGAATCCCCGCCAGTAGGCAGTAATGTTGCCGGCATTGCCCACCGGAATGAACAGGTAGTCCGGTGCGTTGCCCAGCACGTCGGAGATCTCGAAGGAAGCCGTTTTTTGTCCCTCAATGCGGTGCTGGTTCACGGAGTTCACGAGGGTAATGGGGTTGGTTTCAGTGAACTGACGCACCAGCGCCAGGGCAGCGTCGAAATTGCCGTCCACCAGCAGGATACGGGCACCGTAAGCCATGGCCTGGGCCAGTTTCCCCAGCGCTACCTCGCCTTTGGGAATCAGCACCCAGCAGGTCAGCCCGCAGTAAGCGGAGTAGGCCGCCGCCGACGCGCTGGTGTTGCCGGTGGAGGCGCACATCACTCCTAGGCAGTTTTCCTCCATGGCCTTGGCGATGGCGACCACCATTCCGCGGTCTTTGAACGAACCCGTGGGGTTGCAACCCTCGAGCTTGAAGAACAGTTCGCAACCCAGCCGGGGGCCCAGGTTCCGCGAACGCACCAGCGGCGTATCGCCCTCACCCATGGAAAAGATGGGGGTTTCTTCGTTGACCGGCAGCAGTTCGCGATACCGTTGTAAAACGCCGATGCCCATTACTCTTCAATGCGAATCAGGTTGTTCACGCTGATCACTACCCCCAGTTGGGCGACGGCGGCCAGCGCAGTCTGCACGTTGGCTTCGCGGGACGGGTAAGTGGTGATGACCAATTGCGCGGTGCCGCTGCCCGGGTCGGTGTCCTTTTGAATGACCGTGGCGATGGAAATGTTGCCCTCCCCGAGGATGCGTGCAATCTGCGCCAGCACACCGGCCTGGTCGGCGCAGGTAAGACGCATATAGTAGGCGCTGGACAACTCGTCAATGGGCTGCACTGCAAACTGGGTTCCCTCCGCCGGCCCGTTGGAAAACGGCAGCGGCGGCGGCCCTTCGGCGTTGTCGATGCCCCGCACGATGTTGAGAAGGTCCCCCATCACGGCGCTGGTGGTGGCGTCGCGGCCGGCTCCCTGCCCGTGCAGGATGATTTGGCCGCATAAGTCCCCCGTAACCTCAACTGCATTATACACGCCTTCAACCTTGGCCAGCAGATGGTCTTCGGACACCAGCGCCGGATGTACCCGGGCGCGCACGGCTCCACCGGGTTCGGCGGTGGCGATGGCCAGGGATTTGATAGCGTAGCCCAGCTCGGCGGCGTAGCGAAAATCCTCCGGCGCCAGGCGGCTGATTCCCTCGGTGTAAATTGCGCCGTGGGGGATGGGACGGTGAAAAGCCAGGCCGCCGAGCACCGACAGTTTGTAGGCGGCGTCGATGCCGTCGATGTCATTGGTGGGGTCGGCCTCGGCGTAGCCTCGGGCCTGGGCTTCGGCCAGGGCGTCGGCGAAGGGGGTCTGCTGCCGAGCCATTCGGGTCAGTATGTAGTTGGTAGTGCCGTTGATGATGGAGCGGATAGAGCGGATCTCGTTGGCGAGCAGCTGGGACATCAAACAGCCGACGATGGGAATGCCACCGCCGGCTGATGCCTCGAAAAGCAGGTTGACGTGTTGGGACTGGGCCAGCTCCAGCAGAGCCGGCCCGCGACGGGACATCACTTCCTTGTTGGCCGTAACCACGTGCTTGCCAGCTGCCAGCGCCCGCTCCAGGTACTCGCCGGCGGGCGAATCGCCGCCCATCACCTCGACCACGATGTGAACGTCAGGGTCGGCCAGGATATCCTCCGGGTTAGCGGTCAACGCTCCCGCCGGCAGCTCGGGCGTGCGCGGTCGGGCAATGTCCCGCACCAACGCCCGGCGCAGGCATACCGTGCGGCCGGTTTTGCGCTTGATGTCTGCTGCGTGTTCCAGCAAGGCGTCGGCCACTCCGCCGCCTACCGTGCCCAGGCCCATCAAGCCGACGTTGATTGACTGCCCAATCTCGCTCGTCACGGCAGCAAACCTCCCCCCTGTTGCTGCGGCTCCGGCGTAACCCGTGGCCGCGTCAACCTCACCTGTTCGGTTACCCAGGCGTAGCGATTGCTGTCAAAGTTGATTTTCACCCAGCCTTCTTCCGAGCCGAGAGCCAACTGGTCATCCTTCCACTCATCTACCCGGGTACCGGCCATTTGAAACAGCATCGCCGGCTCGATTTCCCTGGTTTCGACGGCGCCAATTGGCTGGATCAGGAATATGGTTTGCTCTGCGTAAATCGGGTCGGAGATTTCACCCGGCTCCAGTAACGCCGGGTTGCTGACCGTTTGGCCGCCGGCATCGACTCTCTCTTCACCGAAAAGGTAGCGGTCGAATTCTGGAAATGCTCCCAGGGGAACCCAGCCGATGTATCCATCCCGGCCCGATAGTTCCCGGGCGACCGTGGCGAAATCCTCACCCAGTTCCAGTCGTTCCTTGACGGCCTCGGGCGCGGCGGAGGAATCTACGCCTAGGGAGATGGCTTGCAGTTCGACCTGTGGGGCTTCCTCGGGCAGGGATGCCAGCATACGGGCGAACAGTTCTCGCTGCTGTAGTTGCTCTTCCACGATGCGGCGATAATCGCCGTCGTCAAGGTTGACCTGCGTTAGAAAATCGATGTACGTGTCCTGATACTCGGCATCCAACTGCGCATCATCCACTTCCTGCCCCGGCTGCGGTTCCGGCCGGAAGCGGCTGCGGATGGTTTCCTCAATATCATCGTCGGTGACGTTGATGCCCAGGCCAGGCGCTGCCTGGCGCAGTATTTCAGCGTGGAGCAGGTCGGTGAGCAGCTGGAACGGGATGGTGCTCAGATCAACCTGGCCTCCCTGATAGCGATCGATACCCTGCAAGACACGGATGCGCTCCACCAGGTCGCCCATGGTGAATCGCTCGCCGCGCACTTCTCCGGCCATCACGCGCGGCGGCAGGATGTAGGCCCGATAAACGCCGGCCATAACCACGCCGACGATAACCAGGATCAGAACTGCCCCTACGATGATAGCGATGCGCTGGCGGCGACGTTCTGCTGAGCGTCGGGCACTGGCAGCGTTGGCGGCGGACTCGTCGGTAGTTCCCAGGCGTCGGTTGCGTCCGCCACGCCGGCGCGCCGGTGTCCGTCCGGAGGATTCCGGCGGTTCTTCAGCCACGGTCTCGGCGCCGCGTTTCCAGGGCAGCGGCAGGTTTAGCATTTTGAGATGGCCGGCTAGCGGCCGGAGCGCATACCGATGTTGATGCTGTGTTCCGGCGCATAGGGCAGCAGGGCCAGGTAGCGGGCGCGCTTGATGGCTTGCGCCAAAAGCCGCTGGTTCTTGGCCGAGGTGCCGGTTTTTCGCGTCGGCTCAATCTTGCCTTGCTCGGAGATGTACCGGCGCAGGCGGTCAACATCCTTGTAGTCGGGGGTTACTCCCTCGACGGTGAAGGCGCAGACCCGCCGCCGGGGGCCGTAGCGCCGTCCGCCGCGTCCGCCGCCGCCCCTCGGCCCTCCCCGTCCGGGAGGTCGTCCGCCGGGGCCGCCGGGTCGTCCGCCAGGGCCGGGAGGCCGTCCACCGGGCCCGCCTGAGTATGGCCGTGGTCCGGAGCCGGGCGCACCTTCGGAAGCGCTGGGGCTTGTCGTGGGCGCTGCAGCCGGGGCCGGTGAGGGCGCGGCTTGAGGGGAGTCGGCCGGTGTAGGAGAGGACGGAGCGGCTGGGGTAGTCATTGAGCAAGTTCCTCCGAGTCTGCCTGGGAAGGCTTGAATTAGGTCGATTCTGATTCAGAAGGGCAAGTCGTCAACATCGGTCATCGGGTCTCCGGAGCTGCCGCCACCGTAGTCGCCGTAACCGCCGCCTTGCTGGCTGCCGTAGCCGCCGTCCTGTTGGCCACCGTAGCCGCCACTCTGCTGGCCGCCGTAGCCGCCGCGCTGGTCATCATAGCCACCATCTTCCCCGCGCCGGCCCAGCATCTGCATTTCGGTGATGGTAACGTCCAACGAGAAGCCTGGACTTCCATCCCGACGATCATACTGGCGGGAGCGCAGCCGTCCCTCAATGTAGACCTGCTGGCCACGGGTAAGGTACTGGTTGCAGGTGTCCGCAAGGCGTCCAAAGGCAGTGCAGTTGAACCACTCCGTTTCCTCGCGTCGCTCGCCTGAGGCGGTGGTATAGCTGCGATTGCTGGCGATGCTGAACGACGTCATCGGATTTCCCGAGGCGGAATACCGCATCTCCGGATCCCGGCCCAAGTTGCCGATGATGATTATCTTGTTCACGATAACCTACGCTTCAGGTTCGCCGGTGGATTCTTCCGCGGGGGCGGGCGCAGCCTCGGCAGCCGGTTCTACGGCGGGTTCCGGAGTTGCGGGAGGGGCAGGAGTCTCAGCCGCGGCTTCCACCACCGGGGCAGGGGCGGCAGGTTCGGGCGTAGGCTCGGCTGCTGTTGGCGCTTCGGCGGGGGCTTCCGGTGATGACGATGGCGCCGGTTCCGCAGCGGCTGTGCCAACGGGCGCTGCGGCAGGGGCCGGGGGCGCAGCGTCGGGTGTCCGAGCGGGGCCTCTGTCGGCGAAGCCGCCCGCCGCTTCAGGTATCGGGCCGCCGCCATCGTTGCGCCGGCCGCGTCCGGGCGGGATGTAGCGGGAGGGCGCGGTCAGCGGGCCGGGGGCAGGCCGGTCGGCCAGCGGGCCATCGCAGCGCACCACCAGGGAGCGCAGCACGTTGTCATGCAGCCGCAGGTAGTTCTCCAGTTCCCGGTTGAACGAGTTGTCCGAGGTAAAGGAGCTCAGGTAGTACGCACCTTCGAGGAAATTGTAGTTACCCTTGCGTATGGGATAGGCCAAACGCCGGGTTCCCCAAGTCTGCTCGGCGGTTATCTCGCCGTCGCGGCCGGTGATGAAGGACTTTATCTCCTCCCAGGTGGCCGATGCGTCATCCTGGTTGAGCATCGGGCTGAGGATGGTTACGAGTTCGTAGTGGCGCAAGTTGCAATCTCCTGAATTGGTAAAAGCGTTGATGATTATAGCACAAGTTCGGGCTATTCCGCCGCCAACTCGTTCAGCACCGATTCAATCAGCTGCACGCCCCGGGCGCCGGAACTGCGATGGGCGATGCGTCCCTCTTTGTCCAGGAACACGTAGCTGGGCACGCCCCGGATGTTGTAGGCGATGGCCACTGCCGCGTTGGGGTCGTAGAAGTTGGGGAAAGTGAGCTCGTTGCGCTCGACGAACGCTATGGTATCGGCCCTGGTGGTGTTGAACTGGGACACGCCGATGACGTTCACGCCGGCGTCATGCAGCTTTTCGCGATACAGCCCCTCGAGGGCGGGAAACTCCCGCCCACAGTGTGGTCACCAGGGCGCCCAGAACGCCAGCAGGGTCGGCGTGCCGAAGGTTTCAGAAAGCGTAATTTCCGTTCCGTCCAGCAGTTCGGCCTGGAAAGGCGTGGCCGCAATACGCTCGCCATCGCCTTCTCGCGTCGGCACCGGCCGGGGCGTGTACGTGGGCCGGGGACGGGGCGTGTAGGTCGGAGGGGCCGGAGTATCTGTGGGCATGACCGTCGGATCTGCCATTGCAGTTGGCGGTTCCGTAGGCGCGGCGGTTGGCAGCATTGCGTCCACCGTGGCCCCGTGGTCAATGACCGCCGGCGCGCCGGACGAGGGCGAGGTGCATCCGAGCAGCAGCCCGCCGAGCATCGCCACGATGGCCAGCGTCGCCATTGCTATCGAAATCGGTGAAGGCACCCGGCTAATATAGCACAACCGCCTGACGTCGCCGTCGCCGGTGCGTTGACGGGAGGGGCGGCGTAGGGCAAAATACTCCGGCGATGAAGTTGCACGAATACCAAGCCAAAGCCATTTTCGCTGAGCAGGGCATTCCGGTTCCCAATGGGAAAGTGGCTCGCACTCCTGACGAAGCGGCGGATGCCCTGGAATCTTTCGGAGGCAGAGGTGTGGTCAAGGCGCAGGTTCACGCTGGAGGTCGGGGTCTGGCCGGTGGCGTCAAGGTAGTCGGTTCACCCGAAGAGGGACGGGATTTCGCGGCCGGCCTGCTGGGCTCACGGCTGGTAACGCACCAGACGGACTCCGGCGGCGTGCCCGTGGACAGTGTCCTGGTAGAAGAGTTGGCGGATATTGACCGCGAGATGTACGTCGCGCTGACCATGGACCGCGACCACCGAGGGCCGGTGCTCATAGCCAGTGCCGCCGGTGGAATGTCGATCGAGGAGGTTGCCGCCGACGACCCGGACGCCATCATTACGGAAGCAGTGGAGCCGGGCCTGGGCCTGATGCCCTACCAATGCCGGCGAGTGGCGGCACGGTTGGGCCTGACCGACGTGGCGGCGCGTCAGGGTGCGGATATTCTCGGCGCGCTGTACCGCGTGTTCATGGCTAACGACTGCACGCTGGTGGAAGTGAACCCCCTCATCGCGACGGGCGACGGCGGCGTGGTGGCCCTGGACGCCAAGATGGACGTTGAGGACGACGCCCTGTTCCGCCACGCTCAGCTCCACGAATTACGCGACCGCAGCCAGGAAGACCCGTTGGAAGCGCGGGCGGCGGACGATGACATCGCCTACGTCAGCCTGGATGGCAGCGTAGGCTGCCTGGTGAACGGGGCAGGGCTGGCCATGGCCACGCTGGACGTGGCCAACGCGGCCGGCGCAGCTCCCGCCAACTTCCTGGACGTGGGCGGCGGAGCCTCTGAAGAGAAGGTGGCCACCGCCGTGGGCATTATCCTGTCCGACCCCAAGGTTGACCGGGTGCTGGTCAACATCTTCGGCGGCATTCTCCGCTGCGACATTGCGGCGCGAGGCATCGTAATGGCGTATGAAGAGCGCGGGGCGACGCAACCGTTGGTCGTGCGGATGCTGGGCACCAACCTGGAAGAAGGCAAGGCTATCCTGGCGCAGTCAGGCCTTGACGTAACTTTCACCGACACGCTGACCGAAGCGGCGGCGGCCCTTGCGCCCGGACCTTCGGTGCGGAGCGCGTAACGTCATGGGAATCTTGCTGAATGAGCAATCCCGGATTCTGGTGCAGGGCATAACGGGGCGGGAAGGGAGTTTTCACGCCCGCGCCTGCAAAGACTACGGTACGCAGGTGGTGGCTGGAGTAACGCCGGGCCGAGGCGGGCAAACGTTTGACGACACCGTTCCCGTTTTCGACTCGGTGGGCGAAGCCGTGGCGACGACCCAGGCCAACGTGTCGCTGATTTTCGTACCGCCGCCCTTCGCCGGCGACGCTATCGCGGAGTCGGTGGATGCCGGCATCCCGCTGATTGCCTGCATCACCGAGGGCATTCCGGTTCACGATATGGTGGGGCTGTATCGTTACGTGCACGCCCACGGAGTCCGGTTGATTGGGCCGAACTGTCCCGGAATGATTAACCCGGGCGCGCGCTGCAAGGTCGGCATAATGCCCGGAAGCATCCACGCGCCGGGACGGGTGGGCGTCGTTTCCCGCAGCGGAACGCTGACTTACGAGGCGGTGGGCCAGTTGACCGACCTGGGCATCGGCCAGTCCTCCTGCGTGGGCATCGGCGGCGACCCGATCATCGGTACCAGTTTCGTGGACATTCTGCGTCTCTACAACGACGACCCGGACACCGACATGGTGGTGTTCATCGGTGAGATCGGCGGCACCATGGAGCAGGAAGCTGCGGAATACATCGGCTCGGCCGAGTTCACCAAGCCCATCTGCTCGCTGATTGTCGGCGCCACCGCCCCATCCGGCAAGCGCATGGGACATGCCGGCGCCATCATCACCGGGGAGAGCGCTACTGCCGAAGCGAAAACCCGCGCCCTGGAAACGGCCGGCGCGGTCATCATCCCGACGCCGGCGGATATTGGAGCGACGGCGCAGCGGACGTTGCGCGAAGCGGGGCTGGCCGGTTAAGGCAGAACCGTTGTGGTCACCAGGCCGGGATTCGGCGGAATCGACATACCGTCCGGTACGGTTACGCTGAAAACCACCGGAAAGCTGATTACGCCGCGCTCGGTGCGAGCCTCGTCGCTGACTTCGGTGACTTTGGCATCAAAGACAATGTCGGGGATGGCGGCCAAAGCAACGTTCGCTGGCGTGCCAATCTTGATGCGCTCGATGTAGTTGGTTTCCACCAACCCCTCAACCGATATATCCGCCGGGTCAACCAGCTGGATGACACGGGCATCGACCTTGATCACGTCGCCGGGAGCGATGGTAACCACTCTGACCACGCCGTCGAAAGGCGCGCGCAGCACCCCGTCATCCAGGTCTTCCTGCGCTTCTGCGTATTTCAGAGCCGCTGTGTCGATGCGGAATTGAGCCTGCTCGATGTTTATTTCATCGGGTCCGCCAGCCAGGTCGTCCCGGAACGTCCGGGCGGTATCTACCGCCTGCTGCGCCGTATCAACTGCGGTTCTGAGACTGTCCAGTACGACCTCGTCGGGGCCGTCTTCCAGTTTCTCCAAGTCCTTCAGCTTCGAATCCAGGTCCAGACGTCGGCTTTCAACTATGGCCTCCAGGCGAGCGAGTTCCAGCCGATCAACGCCGGCTTCAGCTTCGGCCAAGTCACGCTCGGTTCTCTGCAAAACCTCGCGGGCACTTTGCACCCTGGCCTCCAGCAGCCTGATCTCATCCTGATCGGGGCCGTCCTGCAGGTCGGCTATTTCCCGATTCAAGCGGGCCAGCCTTTCTTCCAGTACGCTAATGCTATCGCGGAGTGGGGCCAGGTCGATTTCCTTGGGGCCGGCTTCCAGTTCCTCGATATCCTCCTCTAACTTCGCTACTTTCCGTTCGCCGGCCTCGACTGCGGCGCGCAAAGCGTTCAGTTGAACGACGTCGAAGACTTCACCTTCATCAAGGTTCAAGAACGTTCCATCAATGGCCTGCACCGAAAACGCAGTGTATCTTGCGCGTGCTTCCCTTAACTCATCCTCGGCAGTGGCCAGTTCTCCTCGGGCGTCGCTCAACAGATCGGCGTGGTTGGCGTCGACGTCAGTTAAATCTTCGCGAGCTCGGTCCAACGCCTGCTCGGTCTGGGATATCCGGTTTCGCAACTCGATAACGTCCTGATTGTAGTCAGGGAGGAAATCGGCCAACTCATCCTCGGCCTTTTCCAGGGCAACCTTGGCGGCGGAGCGGTCTTCCAGGGCTTTGGCGAACCGCTCGCTATGGCCGTCGGCAAAATCGGCCAGGTCTTCTTCGGCTTGGTCAAGGGCGGTTATGGCTGAGGCCCGGGCCTGTCGCGCCTGCCCTAGGCTCAGGTCGTGATTAAATTGGAAGTCGGCCAGCCTCTCCTCTGCCTGGTCCAGGGTAACCTGAGCCTGGGCCAGAGCACTTTCGGCTCTTGCCAGCCTGTCTTCCGCCTGGTCTTTCACCAGGTCGTCATTGGATTGCAGGCCCAACACGGCGTCCAGGGCATCCTGCGCCGCTTTCAATTCCAGTTCCAGCTGCGAGACGGTTTGTTCCAGGTTGGTCATGGTTGTTTCGTCCAGCGTGGCCAAAATGTCGCCGGCGGATACGGTATCGCCCACCGAGACGTTGACCGCGCCGACTTCGCCGGGTATCTCGAATGCCAGATTCTCGCTAATGTCGAAGCGCAGCGAGCCGCGAACGCGAAACTCGGCGCTGGTGATGGCGGCGTCGGACGCCCCGGCAGCGGGCGTGCCATTGGAGTCTGAAGCGTCGGAGGCGCCCCCGCAAGCGAGTAGCGTCGGAATGACGATTGCGGGCACTAGGACTGAAATGAACCGTCTCGGATGAGCGAACAATGGCAGTGAGCGAAGGAACATAGTGTTCAATTAACAGCCTCGCAAAATGGTTGAAGTCTGAGCGGTCAGTCAGCCGCTGGAGTCGGCTGGGAAGCCGGCTGGCGGGTGATCAAGCGGGTGATGCGCCCCGGCAGGCTGGGTATGGTTTCGTGCAGCAGCATGTAGGTTACGGGCACCGCAACCAGCGTCAGGAACGTGGAGCTGACGAGTCCGCCGATAACTACGGTAGCCAACTCCGCGCCGACCAATCCGCTGTCGTCGCTGAACGCCAATGGGAAAATTGCCAGTATGGTGGTGAAGGCGGTCATCAAGATCGGGCGCAGGCGGGTGCGGCCGGCCTCCACTACGGCATCAAAAGCGTCGTATCCCTGCGCACGCAGCTGGCGGACGAAAGTGAGCAGCACGATGGCGTTGGTAACCACGATGCCAATGAGAAACAGGAATCCCATCATGGCGGGCAGGCTCAGGGTGCGGTCGGTGATGACCAGGGCAACCAGGGCCCCAACGATGGCCAGGGGCATATTCAGCACCACGATGAACGGGTCGCGCAGAGAACCCATGCTGGCTACCATTACCAGATAAACCAGCGAAACGCCGATAATCATGGCGACATAGACGTTCTGAAACTGCTCCTCAATATCGCTGGCGAATCCTCCCTGCGCGGCGTTGACTCCCGCCGGAAGCTCGGCGCCGTCAATGACGCCGTCCACCCGAGCGGCGATGGCCTGACGGTCGCGACCTTGAAATTCCCCGGTAATGGTGGCGGAGCGGGTACCGTCGTAGTGGGTGATTACCGATGGCCCCAGGGAGGCTTTGACTTCACTGATGGCGCCCAGTTCAGCGCTGCCGACCACCCCGCCAATGGGAAGTTGCTGCAGTTCGGTTATCTCGTCGACGCTCTCGCTGCGCCCCCGCACGATGATGTCGTAGGAATCGCCCATAAGGTTAACGTCGCCGACGTCGGAACCATACACCCAGGCGCGAACCTGGCCGGCAACGGCCTGGGTAGTGAGGCCGTAGCGGGCGGCGGCGGCCGGGTCAACCGTAAAAGTCAGTTCTTCGGAGGTATCGCTGATGTTGGTCTTCAGGTTGATCACGCCGGGAACCTCGCCAAGACGTTGAACCAGGCTCTGCGTTCCGGCCTGCACGTCGGCGAACTCGTCGCCCCTGACGGTTACCTCCAGGTCGGCCTGCGGCGGGCCGCCTCGGTCAACGAACAACTGGATGCGAGCGTTTTCCCGCTGGGGCAGTTCGGCGCGGAGCCGTTCCGGGAAGTCCGACGGCGTATCGGGGGTAACCGGAATCAAAAAGCCCGCCACGTCATAACCCGTTTCCGCCGTGCTGGGGCCAAATTCATCGCTGAGCGCGCCCATGGTTACCTGATAGGTTTCAATGTCTCCCTGGGACACGAAGGTGGCGAGAATTTGCTCGATTTCCCTCACCTGCCGGAACATAGTGGATGCGTCCGTGTTTTCAGGCATCGTAACGTCAACGCGCACCGAGATGGTCTCTCCTTCGGAAAAGAGCGTGATGGGTAGCACCGTGATGAGGGATAGGCTGGCAGCCACGACAATGATGCAAGCCCCCACTACGATGAAGCGGCGGCGTAGTGCCCAGAGCAATGGCGGTGTGTAAATGCGCTGCAGCCAGGTGTCGCCGCCGGCGGCTCCGTCGCTTTCGCTGGCCATGTCGTTCTCGCGCAGCAGCAGGGAGCCAAGGGCCGGCACAGCGGTCAACGCCACCAAGGTCGAAGCCACCAGGGATACGCACACCGTTTGCGCGAAGGGCAGGAAAAACTGACCGACGATGCCGGGTATGAAGGCCAGGGGCAGAAAAACGGCGACGGTGGTGAGGGTCGAGGCAATGATGGCAGGGCCCACTTCACGGGCGCCGCGCAGGGCGGCAGTAGCGCGGGGCTCCCCGGCCTGAACGTGTCGATAGGTGTTTTCCAGGACGACGATGCTGTCGTCAACGATGCGGCCTACCGAGATGGCCAGGCCGGCCAGGCTCATAAAGTTGATCGCCCAGTCAAAGACCGCCATCACCAGCAGCGTTATCATTATGCTCATCGGGATGGATATGGCGATGATGGCCGTGGGCCGCAGCGTATGCAGTATGCCCACGACGGCGGTGGGACGAATCTGCAGCAGGAACAGGAATATCGCCAGCACGGCGATGCCGAAACCCTGGACGCCCTGGCTGGCGACGTTGGACAGCTGTTTCTCCAGTTCCGGGCCGTCGTTGTAGATCACTTCCAGGTTGACGTCCGGCGGCAGCGGCAGTTCGTCGATAAGCGCCAGAATCTCGTTGGTGATATCAATGGTATTGGCTTCCGGCAAGCGCAGCACTCTCAAGGATATGCTGGGATTGTCGTTGGTGCGGACGACGGTGTCAGCCTCGGGAGTGTCTATGGCAACGGAGGCGACGGCGGATAGCGGCACGGGTGTGCCGGCCGCGTCGCCGGTGGGCGGGCCGGGGCTGCGAGTGTAACCCACCGGGATGCTGCGAATGGTATCCAGGTCGGAATAGCCGAAGTAGGTGCGCAGGACGACGGATTTGTCGTCGTGGCTGATGGAGCCGGCGCTGATGTCGGCTGCGTTGGCCGATACCGAGCTGATAACGTGCTGGATGGTGAGGTCGTGCTGGGCCAGCAGTTCGGGGTCAACGATAATGGATACGCGCTCGCTGATGCCGCCGCGCACCTCCACGTTGTACACGCCGTTGACTGCCTCCAGCCGGGGAACGATTTGGTCATCCACCACCCGCTGCAGCGAGGGAATATCTCTTTCGCCGGAAACGCTGAGATACATCACCGGAAAAATGTCGGACGTGAGGCGTATGACGACGGGACCCCAATCAACGTCGGGCAGATTGAGAGCGCTGACCTCCGTGCGGATTTCCTGTTCGATTTCCTCGATGTCGGCGTCGGTTTCGAAATTGGCCACCACCTGGGATTGGTTGGAGGTGGATATTGAGGTAACCTCCCGCAGGTGGGCCATGCCGAGGATGCTGTCCTCAATAGGCGTGGTGATTTCGTCGGCGACGGTGTTGGGGTCCTGCTGGTAACCGGTGATGACAAAGATAGTGCCGAAGCTGATCTCGGGGAAAAGCTCCTGGGACAGCCGGTCATAGGAGTAGAGGCCGGCGGCCAGCAGCAGAACCATCACCATTATGGTGACCGGCTTGCGGCGTAGGGCCAATTCGGTCAGAAAGCTCAAAATCTCTCCCGGCAGGTTGGCTTGGAACGTGCTAACATTCGTCCGGCCCCAATGTTGACGCCGGCGTCAACTTGAGGCCCGTTAATGATACCAGACAGCAAGGAACGCAAAATGGATTTTGCTCTTTTTTCCCACATGCCCTGGCCTGAAGAATATACGCCCCGGGGCCTGTATTTGGATTTGACCGAGCAGGCCACCGCCGGAGAGGAACTTGGATTCAAAGCAATCTGGCTGGCGGAACACCACTTCACCCGGTACGGTCTGGGCGCGTCTTCGCTCATCATCGCCAGCAACATCGCGGCCCGCACGGAACGCATCCGCCTGGGGACGGCGGTGCTCATTCCGCCCCTGCACCATCCGGTGCGGCTGGCCGAGGACACGGCGACCCTGGACGTGCTCAGCGACGGACGGCTGGACGTGGGATTCGGACGAGGCGCGTCGTCGTCGGAGTACGGAAACTTTGGCATCGACCACGAGGAGAGCCAGGCCCGCTATCGTGAAACCATCGAGATGGTGGAAGCCCTCTGGACCACCAGGGACTACTCCCACGAGGGCAAGTTCCATACGGTCGAGCACGCGAATCTGGTTCCCACGCCCTTGCAGGCGCCGCATCCGCCGGTGTACGTGGCGGCCACGCGCAGCGCGGAATCGCTGGACTTTGTGGCCTCAACCGGCCGGCGACTCATCGTCGGCGTGGTGCTGGATACGGACGATGCCGTTGACCTGATGCAGCGGTTCCTGCAGATGTCCGCAGTGTCGGGGCACAACGTGAGCGCCGCGGATGTGCCCTTCTTCCGCTATTTCTACGTCGCCGAAACCGAAGAACAGGCGCACAAGGAGGCCCGGGCCGCGCTGAACTGGACGCTGGACCTGAACACCTGGCGCCGGGAGTTCACCGTCGGCAGCGAGGTGTACCAGCCGATGGCCGACTACCTCCGGAGGCGCACCACACTCCCGCCTACCTATGAATACCTGGCAGAACACCGGGCGTTCATTGGGACGCCCGACCAGTGCGCGGCGAAAATCCAGGCGCTGCACGACGCCGGGGTTCGCTACTTCGGCTGCAACTTCGCCTTCGGGGGCCTGGAGCAGAGCAAGCAGCTGAAGTCCATGGAACTGTTTGCCAGGGAAGTAATGCCGCGCTTTCGCGTGATGTGAAGTTGGGCTAATTGTCGCTGGCTCCGGTAGTGGCCGGAACGTCGCCGCTCTGGGGAGGAATTGCCGGCCGCCGGTTACCGATGGCGCGGTAGATTGAGATTGCCACGCCCGTAGCCAGGGCGCATCCCATTGCCAAGAAGGCCCAGCGCAGCCCAGCTACGAAGGCTGTCGCTACCTCTGGGTTCACCGCTTCCAGCTTTGGCTCGACGCCGTAGGTGGCCATGGTGGACACTACTATAGTGGTGGCCACGGCCACGCTGACTACGTTGGCGGAGTTGCGAATCAGCTGGGTCAGGGCGGACACCACGCCGTAGCGGCTGCGGTCAACCACGCTGATGATGCTGCTGCTGTTGGGCGAGTTGAACAGGCCGGTGCCGGAACTCTGCATCATCATGGTGGCGATCACGAACCACACGGGAGAGCGTTCCTGCAGGGCGAAGGCGAGTACGAAAGCGCCGGCCGCCGTCAGCGCCAAGCCACCCACCGTGAGCGCCTGCCAGCCGATACGGTCGGAAAGCCGGCCGCTCAACGGCCCCAGGATGACCATGCACAGGGCGGCGGGTATCATCATCAGGCCGACCTGCTCCGGTTGGTATCCCAATACCCGTTGCAGGTAGAAGGGCATCATAAAGCGCGCGGCGGAGGAGCCAAAGAAGGAAAGCCACGCGGCGGCGGCCCCGATGCCAAAGATACGGTTGGCGAACAGACGCAAGTCCAGCATCGGCGCACGCACCCGCAGCTCCCACCAGACGAACACCGCCATCAGGAGGACGACCGCCGACCCGCCAACGATTACCGGAGCTGACCGCCAGCCCAGCCCATTGCCGTTGCCCACCACTACCAACAGCACCAGCAGGATGGCGCCGGAAACGGCGGCGCCCGTCCAGTCAAATGCGTCGTTGCGGCCCTGTCGGTACTCCCCGGCGCCGGCGCCGCGCTCCAGCAACAGCCATGACAGCACCAGCACCAGGCAGCCGGCCGGAACGTTGACGAAGAAAACAGACTGCCAGCCAAACCATGCCACCAGGAATCCCCCCATGGCGGGCCCGGCAATGGCGCCCAATCCGACCACGCTCAAGTGCGTTCCCAGCGCTTTCCCGCGCTCGGAGTCAGGGAAGGAGGCCAGCATCATGCCCATGCCGCAGCCCTGCACCATCCCGGCGCCGATGCCCTGCAACACGCGCATCGCAATCAGCACCCCCAGGCTGGGCGAGAAGGTCGCGCCCAGGGAACCGGCGACGAAGATCGCAGTGCCAAGTATGTACACCTGACGCCGTCCGATGACGTCGCCCAGGCGGCCCATCGGCAGCAGCAGGACGCTGATGACTAGGGCGTAGGCGACTACGACCCACTGGACGGATTCCAGCGTGGCGTCGAAATGCGATTCGATACCGGGCAGGGCAATCAGCACGCTGCCGTGGTCAACGACGGAGAAGAAGGTGCCGGTGGCGATGGTCCAGAAGTTCCACCATTTGAAGCCCCGGCTGGATGTGATGCGTTGGATCAAAGTGAGATATGCGGATAATCAGTAGCGGCGAAAATTAGAGCGGCGACTTACTATCATACTCCATAAGGATGAATTGTGCCTCAGGTCAGCGGCGGCGCTTCGCCGTCAAGGCAATCGCCGCACGCGCCCTAAAGCGACGCAGCAAACTATCGCCAGAACCAGGCCCACCACGCCCACGATGGCGATGGCCGTTACCGGCGACGTGGCGTCGGACAGCGCGCCCACCCCCAGGCTGGCAACGACTAGAAAACCCCGGTCAAAGCTTTGTAGGCTGGTCAACCTGCCCCGTAAACGGTCGGGAGCCAGGGTCTGAATCAGCGTGCCGCGAGTGGTGCGGAAGACCGCCTGGCTGAAGGCCATGGCCGCGATAACGACGAAGGCCAGCGCCATCCAGTGCGAGTAGGCGAACAGCAGGCAGGTAATGGAACTGGCCACCGCGGCTCCCAGGACCACCTTGCCCTTGTCGAAAACGAAGCCGAAGGATGCCATGAACAGCGCGGCCAGGAATCCGCCTACCCCGGTAACGGCCAGCAGGTACCCGCCCACGTCGGCGTCCCGCATCAGCACGTCTGTGGTGAAAACCGGAAAGAGGAACCACGCCGGATGCAGGATGATGTTTGGGATTACCGATAACAGTATCATCTGGAAGATGGCGCGCTCGCCGCTCCAGATATAGCGCAGTCCCTCCACCATGTTTGCCAGCGCGTTGCCACGCTGCCTGGCGTCGCCCTGACGGTAGTAGGGCGTGCGCATCGGCCACAGCATCATGACGTTGGCCAGGTACAGCGCCGCCTCCATAGTGAAGTTCCAGAAGAACCCCAGGGTGAAAATCAGAATGCCGCCGATGAAGGGTCCGAAGATGCGGGTGCCGGTAATTGTAAGCACGTTGGTCGCCAGCGCGTTGCCCAGCATCTCCCTGGGGACGGTGGCAGCGATAAGAGCCTGACGCATGGGCTGCGCAACGGAGTGGCAAACGCCGGCCATAATCACGTAGAGATAAGCGTGCCAGACGGTTACGCGGTCGGACAGCACCAACAGAGCGAAGCTGAAGGCCAGGGCGGCCATAATCAACTGGAACGTTATGACCAGCTTGCGTCGGTCGAAACGGTCGCTGAGCACGCCGCCCCAGGGACCCGTAATCAGCCCCGGCAGGGTGTTGATCCCCCCTACCGTAACTACCAGTAGTCCAGCGACGTTGGACTCGCCGGCCAGCTCGCGCACCAGCCAGCCCACGCTGAGCAACTGCAGCCATTGCGCGCTGTTGGCAAAGAAGTTGCCGCACCACAGCAGGCGATAATTGCGATAGGCCAGCCAGGCGTCCAGGGTATGCAGGCGAGGCAGACGCAAGACAGTTTCCCCTAGTGCAGGGCGCGGACGCGGCGCAGCGTGGCCAGGCAGCCCAGGGACAGGCTCAGCCCGACGGCGCCGATGGCCAGGATGGCCATGGCTGCGGAGGTGAAGTCGGCCAGGATGCCGACCAGCACGCTGACGCCGATGAGGAAGGAACGCTCGTAGGCCAGCAGCGCCATCGTGCGAGCGCGGAACCGGTCAGGAACTATGGTCAGCACCAGGGTCCCGGCAGTGGTGCGGAAATATGCCTGGAAGAAGGACATTACGGCCAGCACGGTGAACGCCGCCCAGAGCCACGAGCTTTGCGAGAACAACATCGTGCTGAGGGAGCCGAGGATGCAGGTGGCGATCAAGATGCGCCCGCGCCGGAACGGGAAGCCCCAGGTGGCGATGCACAGCGTAGAAATCAGCCCGCCCACTCCGGTGATGGCCAGCAGGTAGCCGCCCATGTCGGCGTGGGCTTGCAATACTTCCACAGTGAATAGCGGCAGCAGAAACCACAAGGGATGCAAAATGGTGTTGGGAATCACTGAGATCAGGGCTATTTCGAGGACTTCCCTCTGTTGTCGCCAGAGATGCAGCAGGCCGTCGCGGATGTCAGCGATAGGAGTGAACCGCGTGCTCAAACCGGTCGGCCCTTCGGATACGTAGCGGGTTCGCATGGGAATCAGCATCAGCACCACGCCCAGATACAGAGCAGCCTCCAGCGCGAAGTTCCAGAAGAACCCGATGCTGGCGATGAGAATGCCACCGACGAAGGGGCCGAAGATGCGAGTGCCGGTTATCGTCAAGGTGTTGATGGCATAGGCATTGACCATGGCTTCCCGGGGCACGGTGTTGGAAATCAGCACCTGCTGCATCGGCTGGGTGATGGCCAGGCAGCTGCCCGAAATCAGCACGTAGGCATAGGCGTGCCAGGGGCGGATGTAATCGCTGGCGACCAGGAAGGCAAAACCCAGGGCCATCAGGCCGGCAACGGCCTGCACGCCGATGACCAGCTTGCGGCGGTCAAGGCGGTCGCCCAACACGCCGGTCAACGGGTTCACTACCAGGCCGGGCAGCGTGTTGATGGCGCTGGCCGACACCACCAGCAGTCCGCCGATGGCCAGCCCCTCCGACAACTCTTTAACCAGCCAGCCGATGCTCAACAGCTGCAGCCATTGCGCGGTAAAAGCGAAAAAATTGGCGAACCACAGCAGGCGGAAGTCGCCATAGGCGAACCACGAGTCCAGGGTGCGCAGCCGGGGAAGTTTGATGCCGAAAATGAGCGTACTCTCGAAACAACCGGGACGGCGTATTGAAGCGCGTCCCAGCGCGGGGAGAGAGGCGGGGACGGAGGCGGCAATATAGTGCGCCGGCCAATAACCGTTGTCAATGGCGGGTGAGCGCTGTGGTATGATTGCGCTGTGGGCAATCTCTACGGGTTTTGTTCGCTCAATTCCGCGCTGCTGCGCCGTGCCGAGGCTGATTCCGATGACTACCGTAAGCGCCGAAACGACCAACCCAACGACGACGAATCCCCAACATTCACAGCGGGCTTTGCTGGCTCACCTGATGCGGCGGGGCGGGTTTGGAGCCACGCCGGCCGAGCTGGACAAATACTCCGGCTGGGGCTACGGCGCCACCGTAGAGTGGCTGCTCCACCCCGAGGCGCAGCCTGGTCTGGACGAGGACATCATCGAGCGGTACTACATCGACTGGAAAGAGAGCCGTAACATCGAGGGCGCGCTGACCGAAACGGTGTACCGGATGAACGGCAACGC
Source organism: Chloroflexota bacterium (assembly GCA_009837355.1). GTDB lineage: Bacteria > Chloroflexota > Dehalococcoidia > Lucifugimonadales > UBA3495 > Bin87. The sequence continues at coordinate 164,274 of VXTR01000068.1, forward strand.
CGCCACCAGGCCGTTGCAGGAAAAGGTTGCGCTGTTCTGGCACGGCGTCTTCGCCACCGGGCTGGCCAAGGTACTGCACGAGAAGACGATGCTCAACCAGATTGATATGCTGCGGCAGTACGGGCTGGGCAGCTTCCGTACACTGCTGGAGCGGCTGGCCCGCGACCCGGCGATGATTTTCTGGCTGGACAACAACTTCAACCACAAGGACGCCATCAACGAAAACTGGGGCCGGGAACTGCTGGAGCTCTTCAGCATGGGCGTCGGTATGGACGGCGAGGAAAACTACACCGAAGACGACGTGCAGGAAGCAGCCCGCGCCTTCACCGGCTGGACCATCGACGACGACAACGTCGCCAGCATCCCCTTCGGCAAGACGCCCTGGCTGTTCCGCTACGACCCGGCCGACCACGACGACGGCATCAAGACCTTCCAGGGCGAAACCGGCAACTTCAACGGCGACGACATCATCGAGATAATTTGCCGACAGCCATCCACCGCCCGGTTCGTCAGCCGGCACATGTACAACTTCTTCGTCGCCGACGACGTGCAGGTGCCCGCCTGGCAAAACACGCCGCCGGCCGACCCTGAGGCCATCGCCCTGCTCGAAGCAGAATACTTCCGCTCCGGCTACGACATCCGCTCCATGCTGGGCGTTCTGTTCACCTCGGATTTCTTCAAGTCGGAAGAGGCACGCTTCGCTCGGGTGAAAAGCCCCGCCGAGGTCGTGGTTGGCACGCTGCACCTGGTGGGCGACTTAAAGTTCCCGCGAGTGGGCGTGATGAACACCGCCCTGGAGTGCCGGTACATGAATCAGGACCTGCTCAACCCGCCGTCGGTGGAGGGTTGGCATACCGGCAAGGAATGGATTGACAGCGGCAGCATGGTGGAGCGCATTAACTTCGTCGCCGACGAACTGGGCAACCCGGCGCATCGCGGAGTACGCAGCATCGTCGACGCGCTGCTGGAGCGTGGGACAGAATTGGACGCCGGCGCTATCGTGGACGGCTGCCTGGAACTGCTGGGCTGCGTCGTCCTCCGCGATGACAACCACGCCGCTCTTGTCTCTCAGGCGGCGGAGCTGCTGGAAAACGGCGCCGACACCGAATCAGTCATCCTCAACGCCCTGCGCATGATTGGCTCAACGCGAGAGTACCAGTTCGCTTAAAGTTTTACACGGATGAAGGGGATGGGGTGATTGCATGACTACCGTTGTTGAACATCCGCTATCTGCCGCTGGGCTGCACCAGTACCACAACGTCATCGGGTTATTGTCGGCCAGCGGGCCGGGGTTCAGCGGGCCGGTGTCCGTAGCCTTGGGGTCGGACGGTCTGCTGCACGTTGCCAGCCGGGCCAACCCCAACCAACCGGAAGGAGTGCGCGTCACCCGCTGCACCTTTGACGGCGATTACGTAGGCGAGTTCAACGGCTGGGGCGAAGCGCCGGGCCAGTTCATCTGGGTTACCGCCATCGCCTTCGGCCCGGACGGCAACCTTTACCTGTCGGACGAGAACACCCACCGCATCAGCGTATTCACGCCGGAAGGCGAGTTCCTGCGCTGCTGGGGCGAGTTGGGCGACGGACCGGGGCAACTCAACCGTCCGTCAGGCTTGGCCTTTGCGCCGGACGGCACGTTGTTAGTAACCGATTCCCTCAACAACCGGATGCAGCGATTCGCGGCAGACGGCACTGCGCTGGCCACATGGGGCGAGGCCGGCGATGGGTCGGGCCAGTTCAATATGCCCTGGGGCGTGGCCGTTGACGCCACCGGCCAAGTGTACGTTGCCGACTGGCGCAACGACCGGGTGCAGAAGTTTGATTCCGCTGGCGGCTATATCACCGAGTTTGACGGCAAGGACGGCGGCGACGGGTTCGCCCGCCCCAACGGGCTGACCGTGGACGGCGACGGGCGGATTTACGTTTGCGACTGGCAGAATGACCGGGTGCAGGTGCTGGACGCCAGCGGTAAAGTGATTGATACGCTCATCGGCCACTCCGGTACGTCCAGGTGGGCGCGCACGTTCCTGAACGCCAATCCTGACATTGAGGAAAAGCTCAACCTGGCCACGCAGAACATTGAACTGAAGCGCCGCTTTTATCGTCCAACCGCGGTTGCCGTCAGCGACGACGGCCTGGTGTTCGTGGCCGACTGCTACCGGCACCGGGTGCAGATTTACCGACGCTTGTGAACGGAAACGAGATTTCCCAGCGGGAGGCACTATGACCAGCAGGAACGGCAGCAAAGTCAGCACGCAGCAGGTTGGGACCACGGTGCTGGTAGTGATGATGGAGGTTGACGAGGCCGACGACGCAGTATTCAACAAGTGGTACAACGAAGAACACCTGCCGGAGCGTATGTCCATCCCCGGCTATATCAGCGCGCGGCGGTTCATGCTGGACCCGGAGGACGGGCAGGCCAACAACGTGATGCGTTACCTGTGCATCTGGGAGATGGAGGACGACAGCCCACTGCAATCGCAGTTCTACCAGGACCAGAACGCCAAGCCGACCCCGACCAAGGACGCGGCCGGGGCAGTGGTCAAGCAGCGAGCGCGGGGGTTGTACCGGCAGATATTCCCGGCTGCCGGCGGGTACAGCGACCGCGTAGGCTACACGTACCCCGACGGAACGCGCATCGGAGCGTAACTTAGATCCGCGTCAGGCGCAGCAGGGCGCCGATGTCGTCCTCTTCTTCCAGGCGCCAGAGGCGAGCCAGCAGTTCCTCGGTCTGGTCGGGCGTCAGCAGTTCTTCGCACAGACTGCGGAACTTGTCCTCCACTTCGGCGTCGGTCATCGGGTTCTGGTGGTGGCCGCGGAAGTGGCCTACTTCGGCGCTGTAAGTCTGTCCGTCGTTCATCCGCAGGTCCAGGTTGCAAAGCATGGCGTCTGGGAACCGGCGGGCGGCTTCGTCGGATGCCTCGATGCGGGTATGGCCGATGAGGGTTGCGATGGCCGGGTCGTTAATGTGCTCGTCGGAGAAATGGCTCTGGTTCAGCGTGTTGTGCTTGAGGGCGATGGCCGTGGCGTAGGGCATACTGTGGTCGGCGCTCTCGCGCGTAGTGGGATGGTACTTTTCCTCGTCGCCGGCCATGATGTCGATGGCCTTTTGCAGGGTGCGGATGTGCACGTCGGCAACGTTGGCTTCGTTGAAGCTGGGCACCTGCTCACGTGCGGCAAGGGCGGCCTCAACTACAGTCTGCGAATACAACCCCAGGGCGAAGTGCTTGATGTTGCACTCATGCACCTTGAAAGGCTGGCCCTGGTCGCCGCCGAAGGGTTCCAGTTGGTAGGTTTCCTTGGTAACGGCGGTGAAGAAGCCCAATTCGCCCTCAAAAACCGGCGTAGGGCCGGTGAGACCGCGCTGGGCCAGCAGTGCGGCGAAAACCGCGTTGCGGCTGGCGTTGGCGTAAGCGCAGCCCTTCCAGTGCGACAGCTCGCCGACGCGGGTCTGGCCCAGGGCTACGTTGGGAGTGGTGCCCAGGTTCAATGCCTGCTCAGTCTGGGTGACCGACAGGCCCATGGCCCGGGCCGCGCCCACGGAGCTGGCGATGGCCCCGTTGGTAACGTGGTCGAACCCCAAAGCCCTGATGTTGAAGGCGTCGCCGAACCGGCAAAAGGCCTCGTAGGCTACGGCGGTGGCGGTGAGGAAACGCCGGCCGCCGGCCCCGGCCATCTCTGCCCCGGCCAGGGTGGCGGCGATGCTGTCGCTGGGATGGCCGGATTCCAGGGTGGTGTAGCCGTCGTTGAAATCCAGGTAGCGAATCATCACCCCGTTGGCGAAAGTGGCCAGTTCGGGGCTGCTGACGAGGCCACTGCCGATGATGGTAACCGGCCGGCGATGGCCGATTACGTCGCCGGCCAAGTCCCGGGCGATTTTGGCCGGTTCCGAAGTGTAGCCTCCGATGGCGCAGCCGATAGTGTCAATGGTCATCCGCTTGAGCAGATGGACGGTATCGGCGGGCAGGTCCCGGTAGTGCAGGTTGGCGGAGTAGTTGGCGACGTATTCGGCGATGGTCGGCATGGTAGAACCTCGCGTTGTTTACCTGCACACCACGTTGCGCAAGATTTGGAGTTGCTCAATGGACATACCGCCGTCTTCAATATCTTGCCATGTCATCTTTTCCGACTCAGGAATCATTGCGGCAATGGTCGCGTCATCGGTGCCTGCCGCTTTCATGGTACATTCCAGGAAGTCGCGGACCAGTTTCCGGTCTTCCTCCGAGGCAGCGTCGTAAGCGGCGCCCAGGCCCGAAGGAGCGGCTTCGGTCATTGCAGCGCCGGTCATGCCCGCGCCGGCCATGCTGGTTATCCCTTCCAGGACCGCGATACGGTGCGTCAGTTGCTGGTTCTCCGCCTCCAGGGCGGCAATGCGGTCGGAAAGCGCGTTGTTGGCCTCTGCCTCTTCCATCTGTTCTAGGCGAGCCTGAATCACTTCCAGTTCCACCAGGTTTTTGGTGGCAATGCCTTCAATTCGAGCCAAGTCGTCCTCTTCATCACCATCACCGCTTCCGCAGGCCAGCGCGCCGACCAGCAGGACGGAACAGGCGAGGATGACAATCAGGGCGCGCAGGATGTGGCGTTTGTGCATTGGGGAATCTCCTTGAGATAGTTGAATATTCACCGAATATAGCAGAGACAGTCAATGGACCGAGCAAGCCGGCAGCGGCGAATTTGCGGCCTTTTCAGTATAGCACCCGGTATTGGGTATTCGATCAGCTGCTGCCGCTGTGAAACTCCTCCACCTGCCGCAGGTAGTTGCGCAGCAGGTCGTGGCCCACGGCGGTCATTATGGATTCGGGGTGGAACTGAACTCCCTCCACCGGAAGCTCCTTGTGGCGGACGCCCATAATCAGGCCGTTGTCCGTCCAGGCGGTTACTTCGAGGAAGTCGGGCACGGTTTCGGGGTAGATGACCAGGCTATGGTAGCGAATGGCCTCAAATGGGTTGGGCAGTCCCTCGAAAACGCCCTTGCCGTCGTGGTGGATGGGAGAGGTTTTACCGTGCCGGATCTCCCCGGCCCGGTCAACGGTTGCGCCGTAAGCGTCGCCGATGCACTGATGGCCCAGGCAGACGCCGAGGACGGGCAGCTTGGGGCCGAAATGCCGGATGACGTCGTTGGAGATGCCGGCTTCCCGGGGCGAGCAGGGGCCCGGCGATACCACGATTCCCTCGGGCTGCATGGCTTCGATGTCCTCCACGGTAGTCTTGTCGTTGCGGATTACCTCAACCTCGGCCCCCAGTTCGCAGAGGTACTGGTAGAGGTTCCAGGTGAAGCTGTCGTAGTTGTCGATTAGGAGAATCATTAGTACAGCTCCACCAGTTCCAGCCAGTTGCCGTCGGGGTCCTGGCAGTAGGACGCCTTGCGAACCATGTTGCCGGCGTCGTCGTACATGGGCACGGGCGGCGTGGGATATGTCAGGCCTCGACTGCGGGTGTTTTCGTAGAAGGCGTCGATGTCCTCCACGAAAAAGGCCAGGTGCGCGGCGCGCACGTCGTTTTTGTCAAAGTCGGCGTAGTCGCCCTCCGGGTTGATGTACTGGATCAGCTCCAACTGGTGGCCGTCGCCCATGTCGAAGAACGCGCCCTTGATGTGAGTGTCCGGGAATCCCAGCAGCGTCGTGGGAAACTCTCCGGTGCGTTCCGTGCGCATGGTGAGGGTGAGGCCCAGCACGTCGGAGTAGAAGTCGATGGCGGCTTCCAGGTCCTTGACGATAAAACCGGTGTGGAAGAAGGATTTGAGCATTTCGGCCTCCTATGCAATGCCTTCAGCAGTGTCGATGGCGCGCATCATGGCGCCGGACTTGTGCCGGGTTTCCATGTATTCGTCCTCGGCCACGCTGTCGGCAACCACGCCGCCGCCAGCCTGGACGTACATCACGCCATCCTTGAAGATGCCGGTGCGCAGCACCAGGGCAGTGTCCATGTTGCCGTTGTAGCTGAAGTACGCCACTGCGCCTCCGTAAGGCCCCCGCCGTTCCTGCTCAACCTCGGCGATGATTTCCATGGCGCGGATTTTTGGAGCGCCGGACACGGTGCCGGCCGGGAAGCAGGCGCGCAGGGCGTCGTAGGTGGTCATATCGGGGCGCAGCTCCCCCTCCACGTGGGACACCAGGTGCATGACGTGAGAGAACCGTTCCACGTCCATGTACTGGGTGACCTTGACCGTGCCGGGGACACTGACCCGGCCGATGTCGTTACGCCCAAGGTCCAGCAGCATGATGTGCTCGGCCTGCTGCTTTTCGCTGCCTTTCAGTTCCTCTTCCAGGGCAGCGTCTTCCGCCGGCGTCCGGCCGCGGGGACGGGTGCCGGCGATGGGATGGGTGTTGACGATGCCGTCGTGAACCGTGGCTACGGTCTCGATGGCAGCGCCGACAATCTGAAAGCCGTTGAGGTCAAGGTAGTACATATAGGGCGAAGGATTGCTGCCCCGCAGGGCGCGGTACACCTGGAAGGGATGAGCGTCGGTCTTCCGGCTGAAACGCTGGGAGTTGACCACCTGGATAATGTCGCCCGCGTAGATGTACTCGATGCACTTCTCAATCACGGCCTCGTATTCCGCGACGGTGAAGTTGGAGACGGCTTCACTGCCGCCGGGCATGCCGGGCGGGTCCATCAACTCCGCCCGCATTTGTAGCGGCCTTGCGAGGCGGTCAACCATCCGCTCGATTTTTGCGGTGGCCGCGTTGTAGGCGCCTTCAACGTCGCCATTGTCCAGGCGAACGTGGCTGACCACCTTGATCTCGTGGCGCAGGTGGTCGAACACCAACAAAGTATCGGTGAACATAAAAACCGACTCGGGCAGACCCTGGGGGTCGGCGTCCAGCATCGGTACCCGCGGCTCAAAGTAGTGCACCGCGTCGTAGGCCACGTAGCCGACACCGCCGCCGTGGAATGGTGGCAGACCGTCCACCGGTATCAGTCGGAACGAATCCATTTCCTGCTGCACCAAGGTCAGCGGGTCAACTTGGCCTGAGGGCTGGTCGGCGCCGGTGCTAAACACGTCGTAGGGTTCGGTGCCGATGAAGCTGTAGCGTCCGATGCGTTCGCCGCCGGCCACCGATTCCAGCAGGAAGGAGTAGGGCGGGCGAGCCACTTTCAGGTAGGCCGAAACGGGAGTTTCCAGGTCGGCGTTGATGGTGCAGTACACCGGACAGAGGTTGCCCTGGCCCGCCAGTGCGCGGACTTGTTCTAACGTTGGTTGGTACATATTCACAGACACTTACTCTGGTGATTTCGGCAATTTTTCCGTCAGTAGTGTGGGCGATTTTTTCGTCATTCCGGCGAAAGCCGGAATCCAGGCGAGTGGCGATGGCAAGCAAAAACCCGCCCCCGGTAGGGACGGGCGCGATGCCGTTATGCCACCCTGCGTTTGCGGTTGGTATGGGTACGGACGTTAACGCAGTCCGGGCGTCCGCGCCTACTTGGCCGGCCATAGCTCCGACGGTTCAGCGGGCGGCTCCGGGGGCCATTCAACGCCTGCGCCTGGCGCCGGTTCGCAGCTACTCCGGCTCTCTGGGCCTCGCTGGGCGGATACTATTCCCCTTCACAGCCTTTAGGGTATTCAGATTTTAGCGGGATTCAGTATATGGTGGCACGCCGGGTGCGTCAATCAGTTCAGGCTTCAGTAGCCGGCTACGGCGTCAGCAGTATCTTCCCCGTGGTCTCCCGGCCCTCCAACCGGCGGTGCGCTTCCGCAGCTTCGGATAGCGGCAGGTTAAGACTGACGTTCAGCTTGATTTCGCCGGACTGCACCCAGGACAGGCACTCTTCCGCCCGTTGCAGCAGCTCGGGCCGGGTCGCCGTGTAGTCGCCCAGGGTTGGCCGGGTCAGGAACAGCGATCCGTTGCGCAGCATTCCGGAGTCCACCATCCCCACCGGCCCGCCGGCCTGTCCATACAGCGCCATGCAGCCGCGCCGGCCCAGGATGCGCAGGCCCTTGTCAAAGGTGGTTGCGCCAACGGCGTCGTAAATGATTTTAACGCCCTCGCCGTCGGTCATCCGCCGGATTTCCTCCTCAAAGTCCTGCTGCGTGTACAGGATGACGTCGTCGGCCCCGGCATCGCGGGACAGCGCCGCCTTCTCGTCGGTTGACACCGTGGTGTACACGTGCAGCCCACGCCGTTTGAGCATCTGTATTAGCAGCAGACCCATGCCACCGGCGCCGGCGTGAACCAGCGCCCTCTGTCCGGCCTGCAGCGGAACGATGTCGTGCACCAGGAAGTGGGCCGTCATGCACTGGAGTAGCGTGGCCGCACCGGTCTCAAAGTCCATGTCGTCGGGGATGCGTACCAGCAACCACGCCGGGACGGCCTGCTCCTCGGCGTAGGAGCCGGTGTGCATGGCGTAGGCCACCCGGTCGCCCACGGCCACCTCGGTTACGCCATCCCCCACGGAGGTTACGACGCCCGAAGCTTCACGGCCCGGCGTCCAGGGAAACGCGGCCGGCGGGTTGGTGCCCTTGCGGCCGGACACGTCGGTGTAGTTGACGCCGATGTTGCGGATGGACACTACCGCCTGGCCGGGGCCGGCAACGGGTTCGGGCATATCCTCGTATTTCAGGACGTCGGGGCCGCCGATTTCGTAGGCGCGGATGCCTTTCATATCTTTATCCTCCCAGTACGGAAACCATTCCGGTTACGTTTTCAATTTCGGCTATGTCGCGAAAGCTGCCGATGGCTTCCTCGATGTGGTCTTCAGGCAAGATGTAGCGGGTGCAGTAGAGGAACTTGGCTTCCAGCTCTTCGGCGTCCAGGGGCATGGCCGGCGTACCGCGGGCGTGGTCAACCCGATGCCGCAGGGTTTGGCCGTCGTTGAGGGTTACGGCTACTTCGGCGGGATGGACGGACATTGGAGAAGCGGTCAGGGTCGCCTCAACGGAGACCCGCTCCATCATCGCGCGAACGCCCTCGTCCCGGACGGCGGCGTCGGAGAAAAAGTTGATCAGCGGCTGGCCGTGGCACAGCGTGGCGGCGGCGATGAACCCGATGCTGGCCCGAGCCTGCCATCCGTCAACGGGCAGGACGTTGGACAGTTGCTCCAGTGTCTCCTTGGCAACGCCTACGTGTGCGGCGGCAACGTCGCTGGGGCCGAATCGGTGTAGTTGAGACAGTCCCAGGACGGCATCAATGACGCCGTGGCTGGCGGGATGGCAGGGATACATGCGGACGGTTACGCCGGGGTCGGTCAGACGCCAGTCGCGCCCCAATCCGGCCAGCTGACTCGCCCCAGCGCCCGACTGGTGAGACAATTCGCCCACCGCTCCAACGATCTCCTCCGACGCCATCAGCGCGGCCATCACCCCGTGCATCGCCGCGTTGCCTCCGGTCAAAGCCGCGGCGCTGGCCGAGGAGTAACCCACGTCGGCGTTGCCAGCCGACGCGGCCAGCCCCACTGCGCTGGCTATGGACTCGGCGTCCGGCGTCAGCAGCATTGACGCAGCGGTAGCCGCGCCCATGGAGCCGGCCGCCGTCGCCGCATCCGCCTCGCTGGACAGACGAGCGATTACCTCGCAGCCGACCGCGAATGCGTTGAGCACGGAGTGGCCGGTGAACCCGTGCATCTCCCCCAGGGCCATCACTGCCGGAAATACGGCAGCGGTAGGGTTGGCCGCCGGCGCGTTGATCAAGAGATCGTCGGGCAGATTGTCGTCAAAGTCAAGCAGGCGAATCAGCATACCGTTGACCAGGGCGGCGTACACCGGTGAAGTACGCTGGCCCATCCCGATGATGGTGCTGCGCCCATTCCCGCCCATGGCCCGAACCACCCGCGTCAGCGCGATGGCGTCCGGATGGGCGGCGCCGGCCAGCGCGGCGGCGGCGGCGTTGAGCATCATATCCCGGCACACGTCGGCGACGGTGGCCGGCAAAGGCTCCCCGCTCTGCGCCATCTCGGCGGCGAATTGGGCGATCTGCCAAGTATAGTCGGCTATTTGGTCACTCATAATGTGGCAAGGATACCGGCGGCCGGCCCGCGGCGCAACGGCGTCGCCGGGACGCTGCGTGTATAATGCCGGCCATGAGCAGGTCGGGCCCGTGAAACGGACGGACCGGATTCGGGGGTAACCATGGCAACCAACGGCAACACTACTTCGGTGGAATCGCGCCTCTATGACGTGGCTATCGTGGGCGGCGGCATCATCGGCCTGTCCACGGCAATGCAGTTGCTGGAACGTTCGCCCGACTTGAACGTGGCGGTGATTGAGAAGGAGGAACTGCTGGCCCAGCACCAGACCGGCCACAACAGCGGCGTGATTCACTCCGGCATCTACTACCGTCCCGGTTCCTGGAAAGCCCGTTTCTGCGTGGGCGGCAAAGACCGGCTGATCGCCTTCTGCGACGAGAACGAGATTGAATACGACCCCTGCGGCAAGGTAATCGTGGCGACCCACGAGAGCGAGTTGGGCCGTTTGCAAGACCTGTACGAGCGTGGCGTCGCCAACGGCGTTCCCGACCTGCAAATCGTGGAGCCGGAACGTCTGGCGGAGATTGAGCCGCACACCCAGGGCGTGCGCGCGCTGTGGGCGCCCCATACCGGCATCGTGGACTACGTCCGCGTCGCCAACGCCTACGCCGGCAAGTTCCAGTCGGCCGGCGGAGACGTTTTCACCGGAGCGGCGGTGCAGCAGGCGCGGCAGACGGCCGGCGAGACTGCGCTGGAAACCGAGCGGGGCGCGCTCCAGGCGAAACACGTCATCAACTGCGCCGGGCTGTACGCCGACAAGCTTGCGCGGATGATGGGAGAAGAGACCGACGTGCGCATCATCCCCTTCCGTGGCGAGTATTACAAGCTGGCCGAATCGAGCCACCATCTGGTGAAAGGGCTGATTTACCCGGTCCCCGACCCGCGCTTTCCGTTCTTGGGGGTGCACTACACGCGCAACATCCACGGCTACGTTGAGGCCGGCCCCAATGCCGTGCTGGCCTGGGCCCGGGAAGGCTACCGCAAGAGCAACGTCAGCCTGAGTGAGACGGCCGGCGCGCTCACTTTTCCCGGCTTCTGGAAGATGACGGCCCGGCACTGGCGCACCGGAATGCAGGAAATGCACCGCTCCTACCGCAAATCGGTGTTCGTGGGCGACCTGCAAAAGCTGATACCCGAGATCCAGGCGTCGGACCTGGAACCGGGCGGCAGTGGCGTGCGGGCGCAGGCCGTAGCGTCCTCGGGAGCCATCTTGGACGACTTTCACATCCTGCGTGGCCAGAAGGCGCTGCACGTGTTGAACGCGCCCTCGCCGGGGGCGACGTCGTCGCTGGCCATCGGCGAGTATCTGTCGGACATGGCGATGGAGGATTTCGGGCTGGCCCGGCCCTGACCAGGCGATGGTGTATAGTGTAGCGAGGCGCGCGGCTGAATATGTCAAGTGCGCCTCAGGACAGAACGTGCAAGACGCTGCGATAGATTTGGGCAGTTGGCAAATCACCGCCGACGGTGTACGGGAGTATCTGGATGCAGTCGGCGACACGTCGCCGGTGTACTTGGAAACCCGAACTCCACCGCCGCTGATGCTGACGGCCAGGGTGGTCGGCCTGCTGCTGGAACGCCTGTCCTTGCCCGACGGCGCTATACACAGCCTTCAGGACGTGGAAACCGTGAATGCTCCTCCAATTGGCGGCGAGGTATCGGCAACGGCACGGTTGGAGCCGGCGCGTGAAAGGGTCGGGATGCGGTTCCTGACGGTGCATTACAGCGTCGCCGACGCCAATAGAGGGTGCCCGTTGCAGCGCGGAAAAACCACGGTGCTGCTGCCGGCGGCGGCAGACGGTGGAGACGGCAGCGCCGATGACAGCCGCTAGTCAAACGACAGTCAATCGTCCACTTACAGTCGGCGATGCTCTGCCCTCGGTCCGGCGAGTCATCACCCGCGAGTCGATTAATGCCTACCGGGCCGCCTCGGGCGACAACAACCCCATACACTACGACGACGCTTTTGCCGCCACTACGCGGTTCGGAGGAGTCATTGCCCACGGTATGCTGACCCTCGCTTTGGTGTCGGAGATGATGACTCAGGCTTACGGAGCCGACTGGCCGGTTGCCGGAAGTCTGCGTGTCAGGTTCCGGGGTGCGGCCTATCCCGGCGACACGCTGGAATCCACGGGCATGGTTGCGAAAAGTAATGCGGACGATAGCGTAGGGGTGGTAACCTGTAACGTCGAAGTGCGTAATGCAGAAACCGGCGAACGGATAATCACGGGGACGGCTACGTTGCCGACACGCCCCGCATCAGGAGAGGTATCGCAGGGATGAGCAGCAACGGCAGCATGGCAAGGGTACGCATTGCGCTGGATGCCATGGGCGGCGATTTCGGGCCGCCGGCAACAGTTCCCGGTGCGCTGGCCGCCCTGGAGGCGAACCCTGAGCTGGACATATCGCTGGTGGGCGATGCGGACGCGGTGACTGCGGAACTGTCCAAGCACCCTGCCGCGATGCAGGAACAGGCGATTACCGTCGTGCCGTCGGAAGGAAAGATTGAGGACGACGAACATCCCATATCGGCCCTGCGGCGCAAGCCCCGTTCTTCAATCGCCACCGCCATGGGGTTGCTCAAGGCCGGCGAAGCCGATATGGCCGTTTCCGTCGGTTCCACCGGCGCGACCATGGTAACGGCAGCCATGACGCTGGGGTTGCTTGAAGGCCTGGAGCGCCCCTGCATCGGAGGGAACTTCCTCGGTCTGGCGCCCAACACCACCGTCGTTGACCTGGGCAGCAACGTGGATTGCCGCCCGTCGCTTCTCCTTAGCTTCGCCGCCCTGGGCGTCGTCTTTTCCCGCCTTCGGCTCGGCATCGAAAACCCCAGGGTCGCCCTGTTGAGCGTGGGCGAGGAATCAGCCAAGGGCAACCGCCAGGTCCAGGAAAGCCATGCGCTGCTCCGGGACAGCCACCTGAACTTTGTGGGCAACGTGGAGGGAATGGACTTTTTCACCGACAAAGCGGACGTGATTGTGTGCGACGGCTTCATCGGAAACATACTGATTAAGTTTGCGGAGGGCTTGGGTTCCGCTCTCGCCCCGTATCTGAGCCGTCAGTTGGCTGAGTTCTTGCCGGAAGACCAACTGCGTCAGATTGCCGGCGCGCTTTGGACCAACATGAACCTGCCCCGCACCATGGGCGGCCCGTTGTTCGGCGTGGACGGCCTGGTGATGATTGGACATGGCTCGTCCACGGCGGAGGGGATCGCCGGGGCAATCAACACGGGTTTGATGTGCCGGCGTGTTGAGCTGGTGGAAGGGTTCCGGCAGGAGCTGTCCGAGTTGCATACCGCCGGAGTGGGAACACGGGCCGAAGTATGAACAGGAGATAAATAAGGCGCTGCTATGTACACCATTGATTTGACCGGACAGGTTGCCCTGGTAACCGGGTCGTCCCGAGGCATCGGTGCGGAGATTGCCAAGTCTCTGGCCGCAGCTGGGGCGTCGGTGGGCATCAATTATCGCAGCAATGCCGACGCGGCGGACGTGGTGATTGACGAAATCAGGGCCGCCGGCGGCGAAGCGCTGCGGGTGCCCGGCGACGTTTCTGATGAGAACTCCGCCGAGGCCGTGGTCAAGACTACCGCTGACCGGCTGGGCCGGCTGGACATCCTGGTCAACAACGCTGGCATCAACCGCGACCGCCTGGTGATGCGTATGACGGCGGAGGACTGGGACGAAGTGCTGACAGTGAACCTGCGCGGCACGTTCCTCCCCACGCGGTTCGCCATTCCGCTGATGGTTCGGCAACGCTACGGGCGCGTCGTGAATATATCCTCGGTGGTGGGTCTCTCGGGCAACCCAGGCCAGGCCAACTACGCAGCCTCCAAAGCCGGCCAGATTGGGATGACCAAAGCCATTGCCCGCGAAGTGGCCAGCCGCAACATTACCGTCAACGCGGTGGCGCCGGGTTTCATCGAGGTCGGCGCCGCCGGCGGGATGACCGGCGAGCTGAATGAAGAACAGCGCAGCCAGGTGCTATCCCGGGTGCCGGCCGGACGGTTCGGCGCGGCCGGCGACGTGGCGTCGGCGGTGCTCTATCTGGCCAGCCCGGAGGCCGGCTACATCACCGGGCAGACGCTGACCATTGACGGCGGCATGACTGCCTAGACGGAGAACTGCACTATGCGCGCTACCCAACGATTCCGCCAATTGCTGAGCGAACCGGGGATCATCACCGCGCCGGGAGCGTACGATTGCCTCACGGCGGCCATTATCCAGCGCACCGGGTTCCCGGCCGTGTACATGACCGGGGCCGGCACTTCCGTGGCCCGCATCGGCTATCCCGACCTGGCCCTGGCTACCGCCACCGAGATGCTGGCCAACGCCGCCGCCATCGCCGGCGCCGTGGACATCCCGGTCATCGCCGACGCCGATACCGGCTACGGCGGCACCATGAACGTCCGCCGGACAATACGCGAGTACGAGCGCACCGGAGTCGCTGCCGTCCACATCGAAGACCAGCAATTTCCCAAGCGCTGCGGCCACCTGGACGATAAGCGGGTGGTGCCCATCGACGAGATGGTGCAGAAAATCCGCGCCGCCGTGGACGCCCGCACCGACGACGACTTCACCATCATCGTCCGCACCGACGCGCTGGCCGTTACCGGATGGGACGACACCATGCGCCGCTGCGACGCCTTCACCGAGGCCGGCGCCGACGCCCTGTTCGTTGAGGCGATTCGCTCGGCGGAAGAAGCCGCGGAGGTGGTGGCGCGTACCAGCGTTCCCCTGCTCTACAACTTCGTGGAAACGGGCAAGTCCCCGCTGCTCAACGTGTCCGAACTCGAACGGCTGGGTTTCAAAATGGTGATTTTCCCCGGCAGCGCCTTCATGTCGGTAGCCTATACCGTTGGCAAGGTGATGGCCGAGCTGAAAGCCCAAGGCACCACTGAGCACCTGACCGGCCAGATGACGCCCCTCACCGATGCTTTCGAGCTGATGGGCCTCACCGAAATGCTGGATCGGGACGCGACGTATGCGGTCACCGAAAGCGCCGCCGACTGATGGCCGGAGACGCTTTCACCAGCCGGCTCCGGGATGAAGTCGGCCACTGGCAGGCCGACGGACTCATCACGGATGAGCAGGCCGCCGCCATCCTGGAACGGTACACGACGGCGGACGCGACAGAGCCTGCGGAACCGGCCGGCGGCAGCGCCATCGGCAACCGGGTGGTCAGCGTCATCGCCATCATGGGCGCGGCGCTCATCGGGCTGGGCATCATCGCCTTCATCGCGGCCAACTGGTCTGAAATCCCCACCCTCGCCAAGCTGGCGCTGATGGTGGTGGGTACACCCGTCATTTACATCGTTGGCTGGCTCCTGTCCTACCGATTCGGCTATTCGCGGATTGGCACGGCGGTGATTCTGCTGGGTGCCATCGCCTTCGGCGCGTCCATCCATCTGGTGGCGCAGACCTATCACGTGCCGGTGAATCACCCGAACTTGGTGCCCCTCTGGTTCCTGGGCGTAGTTCCCCTCGCCTACATCACCCGCTCGCAGGCCGTGCTGGGATTGTCCATCATCCTGTTCCTGGCCGCGGCGTGTTTCCGTGCCCAGGAATGGCTGCCCGAACTCGGTTCCGAGGATACCATCCTGTTGCTGCCGGGCCTGCTCCCCTTGGGGGCATTCCTGTTTGCCGCCGGACGAGTGCAGGCGCGCTTTGCGGACACGCGCCGGTTCGCCCGCCTCTGCGACATCGCCGGCCTGCTGGTGGTCGCTGCCGGAATCTACTTCTTGAGCTTCGACGAGGTGTGGTGGGATATTGGGAGAGGTGAACTTTCATTCGGCGCGGTGGCCGTTGAATACTGGGTGGTGGTCGCCGTCTCAGCCCTCGCCATCGCCGCCATGCTAACCGTTGCCGCCTGGAAAGCCGCCGGGCGAGACCCCGCACAGATTTGGTGGGAGGCCGGCGCCGTCGGCGCCATGGCCCTCATCGCCGCCGTGATGTGGCTGGGACTGGCCTTCGGCGGCCAATGGCTCTGGTGGGTGTTCAATCTGGTGATGCTGGCCGGCGTGCTGGCGATGATTGCCGCCGGCTATCGCTGGAACCGTGCCTGGCTCGTCAATCTGGCAGTGCCCATCTTCGCCATTACCCTGTTCACCCGCTACTTCGAGTTCGGGTTAAGCCTGTTGGGGCAGTCGGTGGCGTTCATCGTCGCCGGCATCATCCTGCTGGCCGGCGGGTTCGGGCTTGAGTACCTGCGCCGCCGCCTGGTGGCCCGGATACGCCGGGAGGGGGCGGGCGCATGAGCCGGCGGGTGATGATACTGTTCTTCGCAGTGGTGGCCGCCCAGGTTATCGGCTTGGTGGTGTTCGCCAGCGTGCGCCAGATTGCCTTGACGGAGGGCCGCGAGGTCACCCTGCAAACCGTTCCCGTTGACCCCCGCTCCCTGCTGCAGGGCGATTACGCTATCCTGGACTATGAAATCGCGGACGTGCCGCCCTGGTTGGACGACCGCGGCCTCATCGTGTACGTCGTCCTGCGCCAGTGCGGGCAAGTCTGGTGCGCCGACTGGCACGCTAACCATCGCCCCGACTCCAACGAGGTCTATATTCGCGGCGTGGTGAACGACCGGGGCCGGCTGGACTTCGGCATCGGCACGTTCTTCGTTCCTGAAGGCACGGGCCACATCGTTGAAAACGCGTCGGACGTCAAGGTGGTGGTGTCCCTGAGTTCGTCTGGCAACGCGGTCATCAAGGAAGTGCTGGTTGACGGCCGCCCCTTTGAGCCCGCCGGGAGATAAGCCTATTCCACCGCCACTTGCACGGTAATCACGTCGGTATCATGATACTGTCGGTGGCTGACTGAACTCGCCAGGTGCCGCAGCATCCGCATCGGCATATCGTCCGCCGACAGCATCCCCTCAATCTCCGGCGGCGGGTCGCCCAGCAACGAGAACCGGTCCTCCAGGTTCCCGCCGTCGCTGGGCCCGGTAATAAACTCCAGTTCAGCGCCCCGTCCCGACCTGACGGCAGAAATGCGGAGCTGCCGTTGCCGGTCGGAATCTTCACCTTCCACCAGCACCAACAAGGTCTCCTCGGCAACTGCCCATAGCCGGTTAGTCGTCCGCTCGTTCCAGCCGTTACGCGCCGAAAACTCCTCAAGAAACTGGTTAATCCGTGGCAATGCGTCCAGGTTCAGCGGCAAGCGCAACCTGCGACGGCGCGGCCCCATAATCTCCAGGGCCAAAGTCAGCACGATAACCGAAATTCCGCCGGCGATGATCGCCTTCGACAGGGTCGCTTGCCAGAGCGGTCCGATGGGCAGGCTAAGCAATTCATACTGGAACCCAATCCCAATGGCCAGCGAAGTGCCCACAATCAAGCTCCTGGAGTAGTCCGGCTCGCTCTGCACGATGGCTTTCATGCCCTCAACAAACATCGGCGCCAGCACCACTACCATGTACGCGGCCATCACGGGTAGAGGAATGACCAGCAGCAGTGCCCATGCTTTGGGGAAGAACGCCAGCGCGATGAGCAAAACCCCCACCAGGATGCCAACGTCTCTTGAAGCGCATCCCGTCTGTTGGACGAACATGCTGGACCTGGGCGTGGTCATAACCGGCATCGCGCCGGCCAAACCCGCCAGAACGTTGCCCACGCAGTTGCCGACCACACCCCCTTGCACCGAGCGAAAATCCACCGAGCTGCTGCCGGGCTGGGACACCCGGTACGCTACGAAGGACAGCGAATTCGTCTGCACCACCGTCAGCGCCGATATGAACAAGAAGGCCGGAACCAGGGCCCAGAAGGCGCTTCCGAAGTCGTACCCGGGACCTTCCCATCCGGCCAGCGGCACGCCGAACCACAGCGCCTGCTTCAGCGCGTCCAGGTCCAGAACGCCCAGGGCGGCGCCGGCGATGCATCCCAATGCCAAACCGAACAGCGTCCCCCAGGTCCGCCAGAAGCCGGGTTTTCTCAGCAGGAACGCCAGCGTGCTGATCAGTGTAATCGCGCCGCACAGCAGCCCGGCCGAATTCAGCCAACCCTCCGGAATGTCGCCCGCCTTTTCCAGCGCCACCGAAACGACCGTAATTACCACCAGCATGGAAATAGTCCCGGTCACCGTGGGACTGAAGATGCGCCGCAGCACTGCCAGGCGCAGCCCTATCACGAGCGCGAACAGCCCCGAAAACAACACCAGCGCCGCCAGCGTCTTGGGTCCGCCCTCCACCAGCGCCAGGGCGCAGAACGGTATTGACGCCGCCGAAGGGCAGGCACTCAAGTGGCATCCGCTGCCCACAATGCCGACCCGGAAGGTCTGCAAGATCATCGTTACGCCGGCTGCTGCCAACGAGATGAATACCAGCCAGTCGGCCAGCGCCGAACCCCCGCCGGCGATTTGGACCGCCAGTGCTGGAAAGAGCACCATCGGCGGCACGTTCAGCAGCGCGCTTTGCGCCCCCAGGCCCAACGCCGTCAACGGCGGCGGCCTTTCGTCTATGCCGTAACGATGTTGCGTAGCCTGCATACCATAACGCAGGGTCGGTGCTCTACACGCCGGCGACCACCACCACGTTGCGGTTGCTGGTGCACCTGGAGCGCATCTCTTGCAACCCCGTGAATTCCGGCGAGTTGATGAATTCCCTCGCCCGCTCCGCGCTGGCAAACTCCATTATCACTACTGAAGAGGGATTCCAACTCCCTTCCAGCACTTCAGGCTGCCCGCCCCTCACCACGTGCTTGCCGCTGTAAGCGGACATTGCGATGTCAACCTGGTCGCGGAACTGTGCATGCAGCTCCGGGTCCGTAACTTCCACGTCGATTATCACGTATCCCGCCATGTTTGACCTCCATTTTGTCATTGGGCTTATACTATCAGCCAACGCCGACAGCAGTCCACACGGGAGGTGATCCGGAATGCCCAACGCAGTCCTCGTCGTTGACATGGTGCGCGGCTTCCTGGAGCCGGGCCACAACCTCTACTGCGGCGATGACGCCCGCCGTATCATCGACCCCGTGCGCCAGCTCCTCCACCGCGAATCCGCCGCCGGCTCAGCCGTCCTGTTCGTCTCCGACCACCACCTGCCCGACGACCTGGAGTTCCGGATGTTCCCGGTGCACTGCGTCATCGGCACCGAAGAGCCGGAGGTCATACCGGAACTGGCCCAGTGGGTCGCCGAGGGCAACGTCATCCCCAAGAACCGTTACAGCGGCTTCTTCAATACCGACCTCGAAGAACGGCTGGCCGCCCTGAATCCCGACAAGGTCATCATCTGCGGCGTCTGCACCGACATCTGCGTGATGCACACCGCCTCCGACGCCCGCAACCGCGACTACACCGTGGAAATCCCCACCGACTGCGTAGCCTCCTTCGACCCCGACGCCCACCGCTGGGCCCTCGACCACATCACCAAAATCCTGGGCGCCCAGGTAGTGTAGGCGGCCGGTTTCCCTATCTAGGCTGTGTTATCATCCGCCCATCGCCGCCGCCACGCGCGCCGGCCCGGCCGGAGGTAGGTCGCCTATGCTGTACCAACGCTACCGCTATTCCCAGTGGGATGGCACCCAGCAGATTTTTGACGTCGATGCCAGCGAGCTCATGGACGCGCTGTCCGACGACCTGCTCCAGCACGGCGACCTCTCCCGCGCCCTGCGCGACCTCTTCCGCAACGGTATGCAGAACCGCGACGGCTCCCAGATGCCCAACCTGCGCCAACTCATGGAGCAGCTCAAAAACCAGCGCCGCCAGCAGCTGCAGCAAAGCAACCTGGACTCGGTGGTGGACGACCTCAAGGAACGCCTGGACAACATCCTGCGCACCGAACGGGAGGGCATCCAGCGCCGCCTCGACGAAGCCGACGGTCAGCCCGAGCCGGATGATCCGAGCTCCTTAACAATGGAAGGCAAGGAGCAGCAGCGTGCCCTTAACCGCCTGCTCCACGAACGCGCCCAGCGCAACCTGGACAAGCTCGACGAACTGCCCGACAGCATCGGCGGCCAAATTCAGGGCCTCATGGACTACGACTTCATGGACCCGGACGCCCAGCAGCAGTTCCAGGAACTCCTGGATCTGCTCAAAGGCCAGATGGCGCAGAACGTCTCCCAGCAGATGCAGGAGCAGATGCAGAACATGACCCCGGAGCAGATGGAGGCCATGCGCGAAATGATGCGCGACCTCAACCAGATGCTCCGCGACCGCATGGAGGGCCGCGACCCCAACTTCGAAGGCTTCATGCAGAAGTGGGGCCCCATGTTCGGCGACGACCCGCCCCAAAGCCTCGACGAGCTCATGGAACGCATCCAGCAGCAGATGGCGCAGATGCAATCCCTCATGGACAGCCTGTCCCCCGACGCCCGCCGCGAGCTGGAGGAGGCCATGCAGTCGGCCATGGACCCCCGCCTGATGGACGAAATGGCCGAGTTCTCCGCCCTGATGCAGTCCCTGCTGCCGCCCGACGACCTGGCCCGCCAGTATCCCTTCCTCGGCGACGACAGCATGACGCTGGAGCAGGCCATGGAGGCCATGCAGCAGATGCAGTCCCTGGACCAGCTGGAACAGTCCTTGCAGCAGGCCATGCGCACCGGCAACCTGGACGACGTTGACCCTGAGCAGCTGGCCGAGTTGCTGGGCGAAGAAGCCCGCCGCGCCTGGGAGGAAATGGACCGCCTGCGTCAGATGCTGAAAGACGCCGGCTACATCACCGGCGACGATGACCTGTCGCTAACCGCACGGGGAATCCGCCGCATTGGCCAGAAGGCCATGCGCGAGGTTTTCCAGCAGTTGAAGAAAGACCGCATCGGCAACCACGAGTTGGACACCCGCGGCGCTGGCGGCGACCTCCTCGGCGACACCAAGACCTACGAGTTCGGCGACCCCCTCCAGCTCGACCTGCAAACCACCGTCAAGAACGCCATCGTCCGGGGCGGCCCCCAGGTTCCCGTCCAACTCCGCCCCGACGACTTTGAAATCTACCGCAACGAGCACATGACCCGCGCCGCCACCATCGTCCTCCTCGACCAGAGCCGTTCCATGGGCCTGTTCAACAACTGGGCCGCCGCCAAGAAGGTTACCCTGGCGCTGTTCGCCCTGATACGCCAGCAGTACCCTCGCGATACCCTGCACGTGGTGGGCTTCTCCGACTACGCCCGCGAGCTGGAGGAAGAAGACCTGGCCGGCCTGACTTGGAACAACTGGGTCTCCGGCACCAACCTGCACCACGCCCTGATGCTCTCCCGCAAGCTGCTCTCCCGCGAAAAGGGCGGCACCCGCCAGATTCTGGTAATCACCGACGGCGAGCCCACCGCTCACCTGGAGGGCGATCAGGCCTATTTCGCCTACCCGCCCAGCTACCGTACCGAGCTGGAAACCCTGAAGGAGGTGCGCCGCTGCACCCAGGAAGGCATCGTCATCAACACCTTCATGCTGGAAAACAGCTACCAGCTGGTCAATTTCGTCGACCGCATGACCCGCATCAACCGGGGCCGGGCCTTCTACAGCAGCAGCGAAAACCTGGGCGAATACGTGCTGGTGGATTACATCACCAACCGACGCAAGCGCGTGGCCGGCTGACCGTGTTACGCATTCCGCAACAACCTTACGGATTCGGTAACCGGCCTATTCCCAAATCCGCCATCCCGTGTTAACATATCAACCGCAACATAGCACGCCGCTTTTAAGGCAGTCCGGAGAGGCTGGCAAAGCGTGGCCCCACGCCGGATCGGGATGGTATGGTAACCCCGAATCCGTCGGTGTAGCGCAACCCTGCCCTCCGGCTGACCACCGGCGCAGCAGGGGTTTTTCTATAGCCGCATCCAGCGAAATCAGCGCTCGCCCGGGCAGCGCCGCCGACGAGTCTTCCATGGCCGGGCGGCGCATTATGGACGCCGACGAAATCCGGCGCGCCGTAACCCGAATGTTCCACGAGATTTTGGAGCGCAACCACGGCGCCGATGAGCTGCTGCTGGCCGGCATCCGGACCCGCGGCGTCCCCCTGGCCCAGCGTCTCGCCCGACACATCCAGGACTCCGAGAACGCAGCCGTTCCCGTCGGCCGCCTGGACATCAACCTCTACCGCGACGACCTGTCCGAACGCCCCCGCCTGCGCATCCGCCCCACCACGATGCCCGCCGACGTAACCGGCCGTACCGTGGTGCTGGTCGATGATGTGCTCTACACCGGCCGCACGGTGCGCGCCGCCATGGACGCCATCAGCGACTTGGGTCGCCCGCTGCGCATACAGGTGGCCGCCTTGGTTGACCGCGGCCACCGGGAGTTGCCCATCCGCGCCGATTTTGTTGGCAAGAACATTCCCACCCGGCAGATGGAGTTGGTCCGCGTGCGCTTCTGTGAAACCGACGGTGTTGACGACGTTTCCATTCTGGAGCGGGGGGCCCCCTGATGGTTGTTGCAGCTACAGGCGACACCCGAATACTCCAAAGTGATCCTCCGCCGGTTCAAGGCCGACGCCGGCACGTGCTTGACCTGGACGATTTCACCGCCGAAGAGCTTACGGCGACGCTTGACAACGCTGATGCCATGCGCGGCGTTCTCGAACGCGACGTCAAGAAGGTTCCTGCCCTGCGCGGCCGCGTGGTGATCACCCTGTTCTACGAGGCCAGCACCCGCACCCGCATCTCCTTTGAAGAAGCCGGCAAGATTCTCAGCGCCGACGTAATCAACATGACCGCCAGCGCCAGCAGCGTCGAGAAAGGCGAATCGCTGCTCAACACCGGGCTGACCCTGCAGGCCATGGGTGTCGATGTCATCGTCATCCGCCATCCCCATGCCGGAGCGCCCCATTTCCTGGCCCGCAACCTCGCCAACGTCGCCGTCATCAACGCCGGCGACGGAGCCCACGCGCACCCCACCCAGGGACTGCTGGACCTTTACACGGCCCGCGCTCATCTCGGCGGTATTGCCGGGCGCAAGGTAGTGATTGTCGGCGACGTGCTGCATAGTCGGGTTGCCCGCTCCGCAGTGTGGGGATTTGCCGGTCTCGGCGCCAGCGTGGTCCTGTGCGGCCCGCCCACGCTGATGCCCGATCCGCTCGTGCCCCAGGGTTGGGGGACGGGAACCGGCGGCAACGGCGCACCCAATCCACTGGCTGATGTTACGGTACAACCGGACCTCGACGCCGCAATCGAGGGAGCCGACCTGGTGATGGCGCTGCGACTGCAAACGGAACGACAGCAGCGCGGCTTTTTCCCCAGCGTGCGCGAGTACATCCGCCGCTGGCAGGTCAACGACGACCGGATGGCACGGGCCAACACCAACGCCCTTCTGATGCACCCCGGACCGATGAACGAGGGCATTGAGGTGAGCAGCCGGCTGGCCCACGGCGAACGCTCCCTGATTGAAGAACAGGTTACCAACGGGGTGGCGATTCGCATGGCCCTGCTTTACCAGCTGGCCGGCGCCACTGTGGTTGAGGACTGAGCCGTGGCCGCCAAAGCACATATCGGGCAAACGCTGATCTCTGGCGGAAGAGTCATCGATCCGGCCAACGGCCTGGATGCTGTCACTGACGTGCTCATTGCCGACGGAGTAATCAAGGCCGTTAACCCCTCGATACCCGCCGAATCGCTGGACGGCGAAGTGCAGGTTATCCGGGCCGACGGCATGGTGGTCTGTCCCGGATTTATTGACATCCACACCCACCTGCGAGAACCGGGGTTTGAGTACAAGGAAACCATCGCCACCGGCGCGGCAGCGGCGGTGCGCGGCGGATTCACTACCATATGCGCGATGCCCAACACCGAACCGTCCATTGATAACGGAGCGATGGTTGACTACGTCTTGAGCCGAGGGGCTACAACGCCCGCCCGCGTGAAAGTTATCGGATGCGTTAGCAAAGACCGAGCCGGGCATGAGCTGGCCGATATGGAGGAACTCATCGATGCGGGAGTGGTGGCGTTTAGCGACGACGGCGACCCGGTGTATGACGCCGGCTTGATGCGTCTGGCGTTGACGTACAGCCGCGGGCTGGGCGCGCCCATCACTAACCATTGCCAGGAGCATGCGCTGTGTTGCGGCGGCGTCATGGCCGAGGGTTGGGTCAGCAGCCGTTTGGGTCTGGCCGGCATCCCGGCCGTGGCCGAGGAGGCGATGGTCGCGCGGGACATTGGACTGGCGGAACTCACCGGCGGCCGGCTGCATCTGGCGCATCTCAGCTCGGCCGGCAGCGTGGCGATGGTGCGGCAGGCCAAAGCGCGTGGCCTCCTGGTGACGGCGGAAGTCTGTCCCCATCACCTGTTGCTTACCGACCAATGGGCGCTGGGACTCCAGTGCAGCCCGTCGGTATCCGCCGGACCGGCAGCCTACGATACCCACACCAAAGTGTACCCGCCGCTGCGCGGTGACCTCGACGTGGCGGCCTGCATCGCCGGGCTGGCCGACGGCACCATCGATTGCGTCGCCACCGACCATGCGCCCCACGACCGGGTGAGTAAGGAATGTACCTACCAGGATGCCGCTTTCGGTATCAGCGTTCTGGAGACCGCCCTGGGTACCGTGCTCGCTACAGTGCATGACGGCTCAATCA
Organism: Chloroflexota bacterium; assembly: GCA_009837355.1. GTDB lineage: Bacteria > Chloroflexota > Dehalococcoidia > Lucifugimonadales > UBA3495 > Bin87. Next base: position 188,724 of record VXTR01000068.1, read on the forward strand.
GCCTTTCGGATATGGTGGAACGAATGACGACGGGCCCGGCCCGGGTGCTGGGCGACGGTTTCGCCAAGTACGCCGGTCTGACGCCGGGCACTCCCGCCGACATCGTGGTATTTGACCCCAACGCGCTCTGGACGGTGGACGTGAACGACTTTGCGTCTATGGGCCGCAATACGCCGCTGAATGGTGTGGAGCTGCGAGGCCGGGTCGCCGCCACACTGGTTGGCGGCCGGGTAGTCTTCGAGGAACCGGGGATGCTCAATACAGGAGGAGAGCTGTGAGTCGGACGGTGCATCTGGTTCTTGAGGACGGCACGGTGTTCACCGGTGAATCCTTTGGAGCGCAGCGAGAAGGCTGGGGCGAGGTGGTGTTCAACACCACCATGACCGGCTATCAGGAGGTGCTGACCGACCCGTCCTATGCCGGGCAGATGGTGGCTTTGACCTATCCGCTGGTGGGCAACTATGGCATTAACCGCGCCGATTTTGAATCGCGACGGATCCAGGCCGCTGCTCTCATCGTGCGCCAGCACTGCGACCTGCCCAGTCATGGCTCCAGCGACATGACCTTGGACGCATTCTTGCGAGAATACGACATTCCGGGAATCAGCGGTATCGACACCCGCGCTCTCACCCGCCGGCTGCGCACTCGCGGCGTGATGATGGGCTTGCTGACCTCGGAAGATCCGGAATCGGGCCGGCGGCGGCTGGACGACTTGCCACGCTATGACGACCTGGATTTGGTGAGCAATGTCACCACCTCGGAGGGATACGCTTGGGACGGCGCCGAATCCATCGGCTATCCCACTGCGCCACCGCCGCCGGGCGTGCGACGCATCCTGGTTAACGACGTCGGCCTCAAATACAACATCCTCCGGTTGTTGCAAAGCCGTGGTTGTGAGGTCGTTGCTGTGCCGGCCAGTACTCCTCCCGACGTCATCCTGGGAATGCACCCGGCCGGGTTGTTGTTGTCTCCTGGCCCCGGCGACCCCGAGCTGCTGGACGGCATCGTGGCTAACGTGAGGCAGCTCATTGGCCGCGTGCCGATTATGGGTATTTGCCTGGGCCATCAGATTGCGGCCCGGGCGCTGGGCGCGCGCACCTACAAGCTGAAGTTCGGCCATCGGGGCGGCAACCATCCGGTCAAAGACTTGACCACCGGGCAGGTGCACATCACCGCCCAGAATCACGGCTATGCTGTGGATGCCGACGGCCTGCCCTCAGGGTTGGAGGTTTCGCAGATTAATCTCAACGACAATACGGTGGAGGGGCTGCGGCATCGGGACCTGCCCCTGTTCACCATTCAGTATCACTCCGAAGCGTCGCCGGGTCCGCGGGACAATGAGTATCTGTTTGACCGTTTTCTGGCGATGGTTGACGACGCCAACTTGGTGAACCGAGCTAGATAACCCCTCTATCTGATTGGCACTGCAACGGTATATGCTGAACGACGCACCCCAAAAACCCCGCAAGGTTCTGGTAATCGGCTCCGGCCCAATCGTGATTGGGCAGGCTGCCGAGTTCGACTACGCCGGCACGCAAGCCTGCAAGGCCCTCCGCGAGGAAGGCGTGTCCGTAATCCTGGTCAACTCCAACCCGGCCACTATTATGACCGATCGGGACGTTGCCGACCGGGTTTATATCGAGCCGCTCACGGTCCCCGTTCTGGAACGCATCATAGCCTCCGAGGGTCCTGATGGTGTTCTCCCTACCCTGGGAGGACAGACCGGCCTTAATCTTGCGGTCGCTCTGGCGGACGCCGGCGTGTTGGACCGCTACAACGTGCGGCTGCTGGGCACCCCGCTGGAAACCATTCGCAAGGCTGAGGACCGGGATTTCTTCCGCCAGTTTCTAACCGATATCGGCGAGCCAATGCCGCCCAATCGCACGGTCTCCACTATGGCGGAGGCATTGGCATATCGCGCTGAAGTGGGCCTACCCCTCGTGATTCGACCGGCTTACACCTTGGGCGGTACCGGCGGCGGCATCGCTGAAACCGAGGACGAATTCCTGACCATCGTGGAAAGCGGGCTGGCCGCCAGCCCAATCAGCCAGGTTCTGCTGGAACGTTCGCTGGTCGGCTGGAAGGAAGTTGAATACGAGGTAATACGGGACGGGGCGGACAACTGCATCACCGTCTGCAATATGGAGAACTTCGACCCCATGGGGGCCCACACGGGCGACAGCATTGTGGTTGCTCCCAGCCAAACGCTGACGGATAAGGAGTACCAGATGCTCCGCACGGCCAGCCTGAAAATTATCCGGGGTTTGGGCATTGAGGGCGGCTGCAATATCCAGATGGCGTTGCGTCCTCACCCCGACGCGATGCGAAACCGTCCGGGAGACTGGAACGCCGATTCCGATTACTACATCATTGAGGTCAACCCCCGGGTTAGTCGTTCCTCCGCCCTGGCCAGCAAGGCTACCGGATACCCTATCGCCCGCGTGTCTGCCAAAATCGCCGTGGGCAAGCGCCTGGACGAAATCTCCAACGCCGTTACCGGCAGCACTGGCGCAGCCTTTGAGCCGGCCCTGGACTACTGCGTCGTCAAAATCCCTCGCTGGCCCTTTGACAAGTTCCCCAACGGTGATCGCCAGGTAACCACGCAAATGAAGGCTACGGGCGAGGTAATGGCCATAGACCGCAGTTTTGAGGCTGCCCTGCAGAAGGCAACTCGTGCCTTGGAGCAGCCCAACTCATCCCTGCTGTGGGAAGCGCGAGAATGGCGCGACTTGGACGTGTCCCAGGGGCATCAGCAGTTAATGGAATCGCTGCCGCTACATCCCAACGACCTGCGCCTTTGGGCGTTGACCGCGGCCCTGCGCCGGGGAACCACCCGCGATAATCTGGTATCGCACACCAGCATTGACCCGTGGTTTATCGCCGCCCTGGAGCGCATAGTTGACCAGGAACGGAGATTGCTGGGCAATCCACTGACTCCGGCCACGCTTTTGGCATCCAAGCGGCTGGGCTTCCCCGATGTTGAAATCGCAACTCTCTCCGATCTGCTGCCAGAGCAGGTTCGGCAAATGCGTCAGCAGCGCGGCATCAAACCTGTGTACAAAATGGTGGACACCTGCGCCGCCGAGTTTGAAGCGGCAACCCCGTATTACTACAGCGCATATGAGAACGCATACAATAGCGAGAACGAAGCCCCGCCTCTGCCGGGCCGCAAGGCCGTGGTCATCGGCAGCGGCCCCATTCGCATCGGGCAGGGCATCGAGTTTGACTATTGCAGTGTCCATGCCGCCTGGGCGTTGTCACAGGCCGGCGTGGCCAGCATTATGGTCAACTCCAACCCCGAAACCGTATCCACCGACTTTGACACCAGCGACCGCCTTTACTTTGAGCCGCTGGACGAGGAGGCCGTCCGCGACATCATAGACAACGAAACGGTGGACGACGAGCCGCCGCCCAGCCTGGTGCAGTTCGGTGGTCAGACCGCTATCAACCTTTCCCAGGCGTTGGCGGCCGCCGGGTTGCCTATCCTTGGCTCCAGCGCGGAGGCCATAGACATCGCCAGCGATCGCCAGAAGTTCGAGCGTTTCCTGGTCGAACTGGGCGTCCCGCAGCCTCCGGGCGCTACTGTCCATTCTGTGGACCAGGCGCTGACCGTGGCGCAACGCATCGGGTACCCGGTGGTGGTGCGGCCCAGCTACGTCCTTGGCGGGCGGGCCATGGAAATCGTCCGCAACGCAACCGAACTCATCCGCTACCTGACCATTGCCACCGAAGTTACTCCCGAGCGTGAGGTGCTGGTTGACCACTACATGGAGGGTCGGGAGTGTGAGGTGGACGCCATCTGCGACGGCGAGCGAGTGCTCATCCCCGGCATTATGGAACATGTGGAGCGAGCCGGCGTGCATAGTGGCGACTCCATGGCAATCTACCCCGGCCTGAACCTGACCGAAGCCGAAGTGAATACGCTGGTGGATTACACCACGCGCATCGGCCTGGCCTTGGGTGTGCGCGGCCTGATGAACATTCAGTTCGTTTTGCAGGGTGGCAGCGCTTATCGCAGCCCCAGTGTCCAACCGGTGGACGGAGAAGACCCGACCACGGTGTACGTGCTGGAAGTGAACCCCCGGGGCAGCCGCACCATCCCGTTCATATCTAAGGTTACCGGCGTGCCGGTGGCCAATCTGGCCACCCGTGTGATGCTCGAGGACAAGCTGGCGGAACTGGGTTACGAGGGCGGCCTCTGGCCCAGGCAGCGACTGGTTGGCATCAAGGCTCCGGTCTTTTCCATGTCCAAGCTGGTGGGCGTAGACTGGTACATGGGGCCGGAAATGAAGTCCACCGGTGAGGTTATGGGAATTGACTGGGATTTTACCGGCGCATTGACCAAGGCGTTGCAGGCGGCGAGCATCAGCCTTTCACCCGGTATGGGCGTGCTGCTGAGCATATCTGACCAAGGCAAGGCCGACTCGTTGCCGCTTGTGCGCGGGCTGGCCGCCGCCGGCTGCCAGTTATATGCCACCGAGGGCACGGCGGCGATGATTACGGCCATGGGCCTGCCGGTTACCACCATTACCAAGCGCATTGGAGAGGGTTCTCCAGACGTGCTCGACGTCATCAACGACGGTACCGTCGGCGCGGTCGTCAACACACTTTCGGGCGATTCGTCGGTGATGAGAGACGGGTTTTTCATCCGCCGGGCCGCCGTGGAGCGACGGATACCGTGCTTCACCTCGCTGGATACCGCCCGGGCCGCTATGGAAAGTATGCTTAGCGGTCTGGACAACTATAACGTGCTGACCACCGACGAGTACCTCGCTTCGCCCCGGTAGAAGACGAGCCGAACGTCGGAACGCTGAGCTACCAGTCCATTTCCAATCCAATGCCCAGCGCTTTGGCCCGTTCCCAAACTACTTTGGCAGCAGCCACGTCGGCAAGACCGGTTCCCATCAGCTTGCAATAGACGATTTCGTCGGCGGATGCGCGACCGGGTACAACGCCGGCCACCACATGGCGCAACTCGTGGAACTGGCCCCACTGGACCAGGCCCAGGTCCACAGCAGCGGAGATGTCCCCACACTCAAGCGGCGCCTGTTCCAGGGAGTCCACGAAGTGGCGGTTTGCCCTGACCAATGTGCTGTCATCCACTTCGCGGTACCTTCGCAGGGTTGGGCCGGCGCCGATGACCGTTGTGCCAGGCGCAAGCCACTCGCCCTCTACCACTGGCGTTTGGGCCGACGCTATGGCGATGACGACGTGGCAGTCGGCCACTGCGTCCTGGTTGCTGGCTGCTGCGATTACCGGGATGCCCAGATCGTCGGTCATACGCGTTGCGAATGTCTGGCGGTTTTCGGCGTTACGGCTGTAGGCGTGAATTTCCGCAATATCTCGCACTTGCACGGCGGCCCGGAGTTGATCGCCAGCTTGGTTGCCCGTGCCGATGATGCCCAATCGTGTGCCGTTGGGGTTCGCCAGATGCTTGATGGCTATAGCGGTAGTGGCGCCGGTGCGCAACTGGCCCAGGCGGTTGGCTTGGGTGTAGAGCAATAATTCACCGCTGTCTCCATCGTACAAACTCACCTGGAATGAGTAGCCGTTCTGCGTGTGGGTGAAAGTCTTTACCCCAAACACGCCGTCGTGCATGATGACGCCGCCCATTACTGCCAGGTATCCCCCGGGCGTGGCGATGCGACGACGGGTCAGGTTAGTGGCCTCACCATTGCCGTAGTTGACCAGCATACCCTCGATGGCGGGCAGCATTTCATGCAGCCCCACGCACCCGTCAACGTCGGCGTCGGTGAGGAATCTGGCCATAGCGGGTCCGACCTGAATGGTCAGGAGAAGTAAAGGCGGTTGGTGCGGACGTACTCGCGCATATTGGCCGGTACGGTGAATTCGTCGAATATCGCCGACACCGGGCAAACTGCTACGCAGTAGGCGCAGTCGATGCAGTCGTCGGGATTGATGTAGTACATCGGCGCATCGTCGTCGGTATGGATGCAGTCCACGGGGCAAACTTCAACGCAGGAGGCGTCTTTGACTCCCTCGCATGGCTGTGTAATCACGAATGCCATCAGGTTACCTCGGCATACGGGCGAATAATCGCGGCAGATAGGACGCCGGTTCCCCGACCAACGCCACCCGTGGGTGGCCCGCTGTCAGGGCCGTATTCTGCGGTTTGGCACGATATTTTGTCAAGGCATACGGGCCGTATATTGCTATTGCCGGGAGCGATACGCGGCCTGCGGCTCCGTTGGCTGCAACCTGCGCCGCAACGCCTTTTCAATTGCACAGCCGCGTTGCATTATCCGCTATTTTGATATAGTATATCGCCATATCGCAACACTGTGCGTAGAACTCCGATTCGCAAAGGTGAGGGCCAATGGAACTGCGAGAGATAATCAGCTTTTACCACGTCGCCCGATTGCGCAGCGTGTCCAAGGCGGCGCGAAAGCTGGAGTTAGGCCAGCCAACAGTCACGACACACCTGCGCAAGTTGGAGGGTGAGTTCGGCATCACGCTGTTCGATCGCATCAAGCGCCCGATTCAGTTGACCTCCGAAGGTTCCCTTTTCTACGAACTGGTAACCCCCATCGTTGAGTCTATTGATACGCTCAAAACCCAGATGGACTACTCCGAAGGACGCGGGTCCTTCGTGGTTGGCGCCTACCCGGACATTGTCTCCTACCACCTGCCCCGACCGATCCGGCAATTCCGCTCTCGCTATCCGGACGTGCGTATGCGCCTGGTGGCCCGGTCATACGCCAACTTGATTCAACTGGTAAAGTCAGGTGAAGTGGACTTGGCACTGTGCTCGGCGCCCCCCACCGACGACGTGTCGCTGGAATTCTCCCAGCTGTTCGACTACAACGTGGTGCTGATTACCGAACCCAGCCACGAACTGTTGCAGCGGGATCCCATTGCCATTGAGGATATGGCTAGGTTCCCGTTGATTCTGAATAGCCCGGAAAGTTTGAGCCGGCGCCGGGTTGAACAGAAGCTCCGCCAAGGCAGCATTAACTACGATGTGGTTCTGGAAATGGACAACACCGAGATGATTAAGCGCTACGTCGCCATCGGCATGGGCATCGCCATCGTCAGCGACTTCACGCTGCATCCGGAGGACCATGACCGGCTGGCTGTGGTTCGCCTTGACCACATATTTCCGTCGGCCAACATCGGGGTCTGTACCCTGAAGGGCAAGTTCCACGGACGGGGCGTACGCAACTTCATCAATACCCTGGCCGACAACCTCTCCGGCTTCCACGCCGACCTGTGGGACTGGGACGTTGACCACGGCGGCGAACGCGGGCCTCAAGCCATCGCCAGCTCCACTCAGTGACCCGACACGCGCCCCAGGAATTCGCCGGCCCCCCGTGCTGCCCAGGCGTTCCACGAAGTCATCAGGAACTTGGTGCCCTTTTCAACGTATGACGCCACGTTGTCGTCGTTGACCAGCGTGCCGGCGGTGCGGCCTGCGCTCACGATTCGGGCGATGGCATCGTCAATTGCCCCTTGCACTTCGGGATGGCCCACGTTGCCGATGTGTCCCATCGTCTGCGAGAGGTCGGTAGGCGCGACGAAGAACACGTCTATGCCATCCACCTTGAGGATTTCGTCCAGATTGTCCAGTGCGGCAACTTCCTCAATGAGTACGATGACCATGGTCTGGTCGTTGGCCCGATGCACGTAGTCGGGCACTCCGAAAGATTGACGTCCACCGAACATCCCCCGGTAGCCCAGGGGCGCGAACTTGGCGGCGCCGGCGGCGGCCTCAGCCTCTTCCCGCGTGTTGACGTGAGGCAGCACCACTCCCATGGAACCCCGGTCGAGGGTTCGGGTGATGAGTCCGGCGTCGTTGGCGTTGCAGCGGGTGATGGAAGCCATGCCCCACAGGTCGCAGGCGCGGGTCATATCGCCCAGCGTGTCCCAATCCACCGGCCCGTGCTCGCACTCCATCCACACCGAATCAAACCCGATGGGGCCCAGGAAATCAATAATCTCGCTGGTCATCAGCCCAGAAATGCAGGTTGCCGGCTCTCCGCGTTGCAGTTTTTCTTTCACCGGGTTGGGACGTATGGCTGACACGATGTTCCTCCTGTGGATAGTTATTGCTTGGCTTCGTAGCCGCGTGGGGTAACCATGCGGCCGTTGTGAACGTAGGTGTTGGAATTGCCGATGACTACGGTGGTGAACATATCAATCACCAACTGCTCACCGTCCAGCCTGCTAAGGTCCGACAGGGATACCGCCTGCTCGGGCCGGAAAGCGTGTCGCACGACGCCAACGGGCGTTGTAGCGGGACGATGCTCTAGGAAAATCCGGCGCGCCTCGTCCAGTTGGGTAACCCGGCGTCGGCTGCGCGGGTTATACAGCACGGCTACGAAATCGCCGGCGGCGGCAGCATTCAGCCGGCGGCAGATTTGCTCCCAGGGAGTGAGCAGATTGCTGAGGCTAATGGCGCAGAAATCCTGCATCAGTGGCGAACCCAAAAGGGCCGCCGACGACTGCAACGCGGAGACGCCGGGCACCGTTTCCACCGTCGGACCGATGCCGTCCCACTGCCGGTCAGTCAGAACGCGGAACACCGGGCCGGCCATGCCATAGATACCGGCGTCGCCGGAGGACACTACCGCCACCGTTTTACCAGCGTAGGCGAGGTCAACGGCCAGGGCGGCCCGCTCCAGTTCCTGCCCCAATTCCATGCTATGGAGCGTTTGATTCGACGCATCTTGCGCCACTTGCTCGATGTAATAACGATAGCCCACCAGGTCTTCGCTCTCGGCGATGGCGGCGGCGGCGGCCGGCGTCAGATGCCCGGCGTCGCCGGGACCGATGCCGACCAGATAAAGTTTGCCGGTGTTCATAGTCTTTCCTGTGCGGGTAACGCTGACATCACTCAGCCGGACAGATTAGATGGAATGCGCGCGAAGGCAATCGTAGCGCGGTCGGACTTGGTGCGAGGAACGATGACTCCGGACGTGCCGGCCGCTAGCATCGCCGCCGGTTCCGCCACGCCGAAAACGCCGAGCAGATCGCTGGCCGCCGAGGCCGTGGGACGGCTCAGCCCACGCGCCGTGTCTGCCGGGTCTGGCTCCCGACGGGCGGTGGCGTTCAGCTCGTTGTCGGCATACGTTTGCAGTGGAACCCCCAGCCAGTCGGCCAGCTCGATGATGCCGGGTTCGTCGGCTTTGAGCTCAGCGGTGGCGATTTTGGTGATGCTCTGCCTGGATAGCCCGTGCTTTTGAAGGGTGTTGGTCAGCAACTCTCGCAAGTGCGCTGCATCCACGCCGCGACGACAGCCTACTCCGGCCACCAGTGTCGGAGGTCGGTAAATCACTATGGGATGATTGGCTTCCGGCAACAGCGAACGGTCGGACACTATCAGCATGGCTGCATAACCTCCGACAGTAGCATCATCCGGGTTATCCACGATGACTATGCCGTCGGAAAGAGGCGAATCGTCAGGCCAACTGGTCTCGGTTGCCGGGTCAAGCCACAGCGCAACAGGCTCGCCGTTCACTACCGCTGCAGATGCACGGGTCAAGTTCTTCGGTGAGGCTTCAATCCGCCAACCCAATTTGCGGCCTACCAGGTCAAGAGCGGTTACGTTCAGCGCGTTGGATGCCGAGGTGATGATGGGCTGAGCGCCGATAGATTCACCAACCCGGCGGGCTAACTCGTCCGCGCCGCCCACATGCCCGGATAGTACGCTAACCGCATAGTGCCCGCCATCGTCCACGCAGACCACAGCAGCATCCATTTTCTTGCCGGCGAAAACCGGGGCCAACAGACGGACTGCTGCGCCAACAGGCAGGAAAACAATCAGCGCGTCACGGTTGACGAACAGGCTTTGCAACACCGGACGCAGGGGCAGGTCGTAGAGATGGGTTTCGCGGTCAGTTTCATCGGCTAACCGTCGCTCCAGATGCAGTTCTGCCTCGGGCAACTTTGACGCCAGCCGGCGGGCGAGAATGGCGCCGGGCCTAGACACGGCGACGATAGCCGTTTTGACGGCGCTTTCGAGAGCCATCCGCCGTTCCGGTCAGTCGCTGACGGCTGATGCCGGAGTTGCGGGCTCCGGCTGGACTTCGTAGCCGCCGGCTTCATACAGGTCGGCGCGGTCAGCGTCGGCGTGGGAACCCTGGCCGGCTCGGCGGTACAGATGGGTGTAATCGTCTGAATAAAGATGGGACACCGCCACCTGCTCGGTGGAATCTGGATTGAGCAGCTCGGGACCAACGGCTTTGCCCACGATGATGAGGGCTTGCAGGGTAATTTTGGCGTCCCTGACTTTCCCTGCGATGTCGGCCAAAGTGCCGCGTATGATTTGCTCGTCGGGCCAGCCCACCCGATAGGCCACTGCCACCGGAGTGTCGGGGGAATAGCCTGCCTCCTGCAATTGATTAGCGATGCGGAACATCCGAGTTACGCTGAGGAAAATCGCCAGGGTACTTTGATGGCGGGCCAGGTCAACCAGCGCTTCACCCTCAGGCATAGGTACGCGCCCCTCCGCACGGGTCATAATCACGGTCTGCGATACTTCCGGCACGGTGAGTTCTGCTTTCAGCACGGCGGCGGCCGCAAAAATTGCGCTGACGCCGGGGATAATTTCGTAATCCACTTGCTCCCTTTCCAGGATCCGCATCTGTTCCAATGTAGCGCCGTACAGCGACGGGTCACCACTCTGGATGCGGGCGACGATTTTGCCTTCGGAAACAGCGCGCAAGGTAACGTCCATAATTTCCGGCAGGGCCATATCCTTGCTGCCGTACACTGCCGCGCCCGGTTTGGCAAACCTTGCGATTTCGGCGGGCACTAGCGAGTCGGCGTAGATAATGACGTCGGCTTCGTCGATAATCCGCTTGGCTTTGAGAGTCAGCAGTTCGGGGTCGCCGGGTCCGGCGCCGATGATATAAACTTTGCCTTGACTGGGCATTTGGATTCCTCCGATATGCGCGCCGGTCTAGCGCCGGATGATCAGCAGTGAGAAGTAATCCAGGTCCTCGGTTGAGAGTTCCTGTATGTTGCGGACCACGCGCTCGCGTTCGGTGGTGGCCCGCCTAACGTAGATGGTGCGTCCGGCCAGGCCCAGGCGCTCCAGGTTGGCAAGGGCATCGAGTAGCGCCCGGTTCACTTTCATCAGGACGATGGTGTCGTATAGGGAGATGGCTTCACGCAGGTCGTCAATGCCATACACCGCCGGCAAGATGGCGAGGCGCTGCCCGTGATGCACCAGGGGCGCCGCCGCCGATGCCGCCGCCGCCATTACCGATGATACGCCCGGTACCACTTCCACCGGTAGGTGCGGGAATTCTTCCTGGATGGTTTCCAGCACGTAGGCGAAGGTGCTGTACAGCATCGGATCGCCTTCAGTGATGAAGGCGACGTCCTGGCCGGCTTCCAGGCGAACCGCCAAGTCCCGGGCGGCGTTGCGCCAGACTTCACCGGCGGCGTCTTCGTCGTTGGTGGGGAATTTGGCTCTCACCACTTCTTGGCAGGTTTCGTCGATGATGCCTTTTACGATGCTGTAAGCATAGCTCTCAGCGCTCACTCCAGCCTGGGGAACCCAGATGATGGGTACCGACTGCAATATACGCTGAGCCTTGACGGTGAGCAGTTCCGGATCGCCTGGGCCGACTCCGACACCGTAAAGACGGCCTGATGGGGGGATATCGGTCATTTCTGCCCCCATACTACGAATACCGGGTTCATCGCTTCCAATCGTAATGCTCCGTCCGGCAGCTCGCGGCCCCGGGCTGCCGTTATCATTGTCATTTCAGGTGACATTGCCGCGTTCTTGAGCGCCTGGTAAGTTGAACCGGCGCGTTCCATCACCGCGAAGTTGGCCACCAGCCACCCTCCGGCGCGCAGCCGTCTCACTGCCGTTTCGATGATGGCGGGCGTAGCCGCTCCGCCACCGCCTACGAACACGGAGTCAGGGTCGGGCAAATCGCGCAACACATCGGGAGCAGCGCCGATTACAACGGAAACCCGTCCGTCTCCGTATTTTGCCACGTTGTTCTCCAGCAGCTCAGCGTTGTTGGTGTCCTTGTCGATGGCATAGATTCTGCCGCAATAGGCAATCTGCGCCGCTTCTACGGCTATGGAACCGGTGCCCGAGCCAATGTCCCAGACGACGCTGTCGGAGCGCAGGCCTAATGCATACAGACTGACTGCCCGCACCTCCGACTTAGTAATTTGACCCCGCACTGGCCGGCGCTGCTCAAATGCGTCGTCGGGCAGGCCGAAACCGTGTGTACGGCGGTGTCCCGTGCCAGCCGCAAGAGGCGAAGCCAGTGCTTCTGTTTGGCTAGATTGCAGCATCGGCTGCCACGGTTGCCGGGTCGCGCATCGGGATGCCGTCGGCGGACGTGCTGGCCGCGCCCAGCAGGTTGCCCTCAAAGTCAAAGCACAATGCGTCAACAATAATGGTATCGCTCGGATCTGCGTCAGAGTCCTGGCCCAGATACCTCTGGGCCTGCTGGCAGACCAGTTGGCACATCAGTGGGAAAACTTCCATCACGCCGTGCTCCTGGGCCAGTTCCTGAAAGTGGCGGCCGCTGGCGGCGTTTCGCATCTCTTCCTGCAATTCCGGCGGCGCTCCGCATTGGGCAGCCAACTGCGAGAGGAACCCAGTGTCCACCTGGTTGCCGGCTACGTGCGTGACGAAATACCCCATGGCCATCTTGGAAAACTTGCCCACCATTCCCACGTGGGCAACCCGCTTGATGCCTTTATTGACGCACCTTTTCATTGACGGGCCGGAGAATATGCCGGCCTCAACGTAGGCCATATCGGGCAAATCCAGCAGCTGACGGGTGTACTGCTCGCTGCGAGTGCCGGTGGATAGCACCAAGTGGTCCAGGCCGTTGGTGGCGGCAACGTCAATGGCCAGATGCACGCTGGCCCGCCACGCTGCCGTGCTGAACGGCTGCACGATGCCTGTGCTGCCCAGGATGCTGATGCCACCCAGGACGCCAAGCCTGGCGTTGGTGGTCTGCTTGGCGATTTCCTCGCCGTCGGGCACCGAGATGCGCGCGCGTACTCCGGTCTCGGGTGGCCATCCGCACTCTACCAAGCCCTCGGCTACTGCGTCTGCCATCATGCGGCGGGGGACTCGGGTCACCGCCGGATCGCCTACCTCGATGCCTGTACCCGGTCGGGTAACGGTGCCGACGCCGGGGCCGCCGGTGATGTGCAGTCCTTTGATGCCGTCGGGCAGCCGCCACACGCCGACGATAATCTCGGCGCCGTGGGTAACGTCCGGATCGTCGCCGCCGTCCTTGACTACTGAGCAGCGAACCCCCTCTTCGGGGACCATGGGCCAACTGCGGTGAACTTTCAGCGTGGCGTACCCGCGCCCTCCGGGAAGCGGCACTGACACTTGCTCGGGAGCGCTGCCGGACAGCATGAGGATTACCGCCGCTTTGGCGGCGGCAGCGGCGGTGGTGCCGGTGGTGTAACCGGTTCGCATGCCACGCGGGTCGCGCTTGGTGGGACGGGAATAGTCGCTTTCCGGGCGCTCAGCATCGATGCCGTCATGTTCGGGATTGGTCAACATACCCTGAATCGCTTATCCGCATTTATCCAGTCTTGACTGGTTACGATTGTAACCCATAAACGGGGCAATCGCTTGATGTGGTGTTCTGTTTACCGGCGTGTGGGCTATGATTCAGCCTGAGCTGCACGCACCCGGTCACTGGCTACCTGAACCAGCCGGTCGTCCACACCCAGGGGCGGCGCGACCGACATGGGAATATCCGGGTAGGTTTCTTGCAGCTGGCCCATGGTGCCCAGCACGTTGCGCTGCAAAATCAGCCCGGGGAAAAACAGGTAGGGGGCGCAGATGATACTGCCGACGCCGCGCCGGTCAATCAACTCGGCGGCAGCGGCCGCCATGGTCGGGTCGCCATAGTGGGATTGGGCTACGGACACAGCGTATTGTTCACCCAGGCCATGCTCAATCCAGTTGCCCAGTTCCTTCAGCCAGAGGCAATCGTCGTAGCGCGTTTGCGTACCAGCCTTGACCAGCAGGATGCCTACGGGTCGCCCATCCTGCGATTGAGCCACGCCCTTCGGCAGTGCGGCAATGCGGTCTCGCACCAGGTCGGCGATGCGGGCGTCGGCCCCTAGTCCCTGGGCCAATCTGATCTCAACGCCCGGGGATTCGGCGGCGATGTCCTCTAGCACTTCGTCCATTTCAAGCGTAGCGTGTTTCCCGTTCCCCAGCAGGTAGGGTGCTACGACCACTCGTTTCAAGCCGGCCCGGGCCAGAATTGACACGGCTTCCGGCGGATGCGGCGGGAGAAACTCCAGGCAGGACACGATAACCTGCTCGGCGTCGCCGCCTAGCGATTGCGCCAGCCGGTGGCCGGCTTCGCGCAGCCCCACGGGCGTGTTGGGACAGCCCAGGCACCAGGCGGGGAAGCGTGGCCCGTCGGCGGCCCACGCGCAGGAACACTCGTCCCGGCTGGCCCCGCGCTGGCTCCCGTGGCACAACAACACCACTCCCCAACCGCCCAGGCCGCCATTGGTATCGTTTGCGACGTTATCGGCAGGCATCAGGGTCAGTCCTCCAGCAGGTCCAACAGGGCGTTCACGGTGGCGGCAGCGGCTGAACTCCCACCGCGACGTCCCAAAATGGTGAAGTGCGGCACGTCCCGCGCGGCGAGTTCCGCTTTGGACTCCGGGCAAGCCACGAAGCCCACGGGCATCCCGATGACGGCAGCGGGAGCGATTTGCCTTGAGTCAATGAGGTCGAGTAAGGCCAGGAGCGCCGTAGGCGCGTTTCCGATGGCGACAACAGCGCCGTTCATCTGTGGCGCCAGTTCCCTGACTGCGGCGACGCTGCGGGTAGTCTGTTCACGAAGGGCTCGCTCGGCCACCTCCGGCGCGTCAATCAGACAGGCGGTGGCTATGCCCCGTCGGGTCAGCGCGGCGCGGGAGATGCCTACCTGAACCATGCGCACGTCGGTTATGACCCGTCGGGCTGTTCGAAGTGAGTCGAGGGCGGCGTCAACCGCCCCTTTACTGAACCGCACGTCTCCGACGATGTCCGGGTCGCCTTCGGCCCGGACAATGCGGTGAAGGACGTACCGTTCGGAGTCGGATAGGCCGGATGCGGCAATGTTGCCCTTCAGACTCTCACCCACCATCACCAAGCTTTGCCGGTCGATTTCCTCCGGTAGCAGGGCGTATTTTTCAACCAGGGTCATTTAGCCAACTACCACGTTCACCAGGCGACCCGGTACGTACACCACGTTTCGCAGGGCCTTGCCATTGACATGAGCCTGCACCCGTTCGCTGGATAAAGCCAGCTCTTTAGCCAGGGCGTCGTCAACGCCGGCGGATACTGCGATACGGTCCCGCACCCGGCCGTTAACCTGCACCACCAGTGTTATCTCTTCCTCAGCGGCCAGGTCGTCGCTCCAGGCTGGGAAGGCTTGCTGATGGATGCTGTACACATGGCCGGTGCGTTCCCAGAGTTCTTCGGCCACATGGGGCGCAATGGGCGCCAGCATCAACAGGAATTTCTCAACGGACTCCCGCCATGTACCGGAATCTACGGATTGGTCGTTCCAAATTCGGCTCAGATGATTCACCAACTCCATCAGAGAAGCGATGGTAGTGTTGAACTTGAACTTATCCAGCTCGTCGTAGCACTTGCGGATGGTCTGGTGCAGGATGCGCTGCGTTTCCCTGACTGCTGTAGCGTCCGTCGGGTGATTGTCCAGCTGTCCGGCATCGTTCTCCGTCAAGTTCCAGACCCGGTTGAGCCAGCGCACCACGCCGTTGATACCTTCGTCGCTCCACGGGCCGCCCTGGTCCCAGGGACCGATGAACATCAGGAAACAGCGCACTGCGTCCGCTCCTACCTGCCCGACCACGTCGTCCGGATTGACTACGTTGCCGCGGCTCTTGCTCATCTTCTCGTGGTCGGAACCCAGTATGACACCCTGGTTGAACAGGCGCAGAAACGGCTCGTCAATGTCCAGCATCCCCAAGTCGCGGAGAGACTTGATGAAGAAGCGGCTGTAGAGCAAGTGCATCACAGCGTGCTCGGCGCCGCCGGTGTACTGCTGCACCGGCATCCACTGCGAAGCAATGTCCGGCTCGTAGGGCCCATCAGCGTACTGCGGGGTACAGTAGCGGAGCATATACCAGGACGAATCCATAAAGGTGTCCATGGTGTCGGTTTCGCGCCGGCCCGGCCCGCCGCACTTGGGGCACGTCGTATTGACGAATGACTCGTTGATGGCCAGCGGCGATTCGCCGGTGGGCCGGAACTCGGCATCCTCCGGCAGCAGCACCGGCAACTCCGATTCGGGAACGGGCTGCACGCCGCAGTGGTCGCAGTACACCATTGGGATGGGCGTACCCCAATAGCGTTGTCGGGAAATGAGCCAGTCGCGTAGGCGGTAGGTGACGGCGCGATGCCCCCAGCCGCGCCGTTCTACTTCGTCGGCGATGGCTTTCATGCCCTCCGTGTCTGTCATGCCGTCGTAGGCTCCGGAGTTGGTCATAAAGCCCGGCCCTACGTAGGCATCGATGGGTTCGGAGCCGTCCCATTCTATGGGAGCGATGACCGTGCGAATGGGAAGTCGGTATTTGCAGGCAAAGGCGAAGTCGCGAGCGTCGTGAGCAGGAACGCCCATGACCGCTCCGGTGCCGTAGGTGGTCAGCACGTAATCGGCTACGTAGATCGGAACCCGCTCGTTGTTCAGCCGGTTCCGAGCATAAGCGCCAATAAACACGCCGGTCTTTTCCCGCTCGGTGGAAAGGCGGTCAATTTCCGACGCAGCCCGGGCCTGGTCTACGTACGCTTCAACATCCGCGCGGCGGCTGTCTGCAGTCAGCTTGGAAACCAGCGGGTGTTCAGGGGCCAACACCAGGAAAGTTACGCCGAATATGGTGTCAATCCGCGTGGTAAAGGTGCGAATCTCGCGTTCTTCCAGGCTGTAGTCGGATATGTCAAAGCCGATTTCCACGCCGTCGCTGCGTCCAATCCAGTTCCGCTGCATCGTGAGGATTTTCTCGGGCCACTCTTCCAATGTATCGAAGTTCAGCAACTCGTCGGCGTAGTCGGTGATGCGGAAGAACCACTGCTCAAAGTCACGCCGGGTAATGGGGGTGTCGCATCGCTCGCAGACGCCGTTGAGTACCTGTTCGTTGGCCAGCACTGTCTGGCACGAAGGGCACCATACCACCGGCGCCTGGGCGCGGTAGGCCAACCCCCTCTCGTAAAGCTTGATGAAGAACCACTGATTCCAGTGATAGTACTCGGGCAGACAGCAGACTACTTCTCTGTCCCAATCGTAAATTGCGCCCAGCGACCGCAGCTGCCGGCGCATATTATCCACGTTGGACATGGTCCATTCGTAAGGGTGAATTCCCCGGGCGATGGCGGCATTTTCCGCCGGTAGGCCGAAAGCATCAAACCCGATGGGGTGGAGCACGTTATAGCCCTGCATCCGGCGGAACCGGGCGTGGGCGTCCGAGGGAGCCATGGCATACCAGTGCCCGATGTGCAAATCCCCCGACGGGTAGGGATACATCGTCATCTCGAACCATTTCGGGCGCGGATCGGCGTCATCCACGTGGTAAATGCCGTCGTTCTCCCACCTTTCTTGCCACTTGCGGTCGATGCCAACCGCGTCGTAACGAGGCTCAACTTGACGCTGGGCTGTGCTCGTCATTGGAACGTATCCCCTTAATGCTCACTCAATGAATTCCTTGCTAGTCAATATAGCACAGGATTGACATATTTTCCCCTGCGCTGATAATAGCGCTGTGAACGCTCAGATCGACGGTGACGCCGAGCCGGCCGTTTCGATGGCGCAACTGCGCCGGGCAGAACCGGTGCGGGTGTCGGTTCGCCGGCGTATCCCGCCCCGGCGGTGGTCGTCGGCGCCGGCCATTCTGCTTGGCATTTTTTTGACGCTGAACGTCGCCGGAGGAGGGCTGCTCTATTTGCCCTTTGCCGCCGCCGACGGACAGGGAGCCAGCCTGCAGGTCGCCTTTTTCACCGCTATTTCTGCTTCCACCGTTACCGGACTTACCCTGGTGGACACGCAGACCTTCTGGTCGTTGTTCGGCCAGGTTGTCATATTCTTCCTGATGCTGCTGGGTGGACTGGAGTTTATGACAGCGGCTACCGTGCTGGTTTTTTTTGGACGCCGGACCACGGTGCTGGAAGAGGAAGTGTACCAGGACACAGTCGGCTCAGGTCACACTTCCAGTGTGGCGCGTGTGGCGCGCAACATAGTGCTGGCTTTCGTGCTTGGCTATATTGTCGGCGCGGCGATTATCTTCTACGAGATGCAGATGGTCGGCGACTTTTCCTTGTTGCAGGCGGTTTGGCAGTCTCTGTTCCTGTCGGTGTCCGCTTTCAACAACGCTGGGTTTTCCATTCTGCCCAACGCGGTCAGCGGCAACAATCTGGATACTTTGGGCGCCCATCCCTATCTAACCGGGGCAATTACGCCCATGATAATCCTGGGCGCGTTGGGCTGGCCGCTGATGGTAGATTTGCGTCGCAATTGGCGCCCCAGTTTCTCCCGCAATCGTCTCAACGGGTTGTTTCTGTTCAATTTCTCCCGGTTCACTCTGGACACCAAGCTGGTGCTAATTCTCACCCTCGCGCTTTATGCTTTCAGCGCTGGTGCTTTTCTCTTCGCCGAGTGGAACGGCGTCCTGTCCAGTTACTCGGTTCAGGGTAAAATAGGTTCGTCCATCTTCCACGGTGTTAGCGGACGCACGGCCGGCTTTGCCGGACTGGACTGGAGCGCGACTAGAGATTTTACCCTCCTGGTGTACGGCGGCTTAATGTTCGTAGGCGGTTCTACTGCTTCGGTAGCCGGGGGCATTAAGGTGAACACGGTGGCTGTGCTGTTGGCGGCGGCACGTTCGGCGGCGCTGCGACACCGTAGAACCGAGATATTCCGCCGGGAAATCGGCGCGACGCTGGTGGCTCGTGCCCTTATGATTGCCCTGCTTGGAGTTGCTTACCTGGGCGTGGTGGTGCCGATATTGACCTATACTGACCCCCACATCAATTTCGAAAAGCTGATGTTTGAGGCCATTTCCGCGTTCGGAACCAACGGAATGTCGGCTGGCGCCGCGGCGGACTTGAGTCTGGCCGGTTCCGTAATTTTCATGGTTACAATGCTGGCCGGTCGCATCGGCCCGCTGACGCTGGTTATGTTGCTGGCCCCTCGAGACGAGGCTTCCTACCGTTATCCCGAAGAACCCGTTAGAATTGGGTAGCTGTCATGTCGAATCAAGTTTGCGTCATCGGATTGGGCCGTTTTGGGGCCAAGTTGGCTACCACTCTGTTTCAGAGTGAGCACGAAGTGCTGGCCATCGACCAGGACGACCAGAAGGTGCAGGCCATGCTGGGCAGGGTGACTTATGCAGTGGAAGCCGATGCCACCAGTGAAACCGCCCTGCGTGATCTGGGCGTGGCCGATATGGACGTCGCCGTCGTGGCCCTGGGCAGCCAGGTCCAGTCCAGCATCATCACCACTATGCTGCTCAAAAGCATGGGGCTGCCGTTCGTCATCGCCCGCGCCATGGATACCAGGCACGCCGAAATCCTGCACCGGGTTGGCGCAGACAAAGTAATCTTTCCGGAAGAAGACGCGGCAACTCGAGCCGCCAGGCTTGATTTGAGCCCCAACTCCATTGACTTCATCAGTATCACCGAACATCACGGCATCCACAAACTACGCCCACCTGAGCATATGCGCGGGCGCAGCCTGCAAGACATCGGCCTGGGTGGCGACCATGCCCATCGGATGATCGTAACGGTGCTCCAACGAGGCCACGAGTACATCGTAAATCCCGGCGCCGACGAGGTCATCGGAGACGGGGATATTCTCATTGTCGTGGGCAGCCACGAGGAAGTAGCACGAACCTTCGAGAGGTAAGCGCAGGCGCTGCGCACCGGTGGTGAAATCTTATGACTGACCGAATCGGTTACCTTGGGCCGGCCGGAACTTACACCGAGCAGGCGGCTTTACTCTACGCGCCCGATGCCGAATTGCAACCTTACCCCACTATCAGCGCCGTGGGTGATGCCGTCGCTGCCGACGAACTTGACTCCGGTGTAGTCCCCATCGAAAACAGCTTGGAAGGTTCGGTTACGTTCACCCTGGACCTTCTGATTGCCCAATCCGGCCTGTCCATCAGAAACGAAGTGGTCATACCCATCGACCACTATCTAGTAGCCCCGCCCGGCGTTTCAGCTGAGTCCGTTGAGGTAATCTATTCTCACCCTCAGGCGTTAGCCCAGTGCCGGGCATATCTGGGCGCCCATTTTCCCACTGTGGCCCGCGAAGCTTCCTTGAGTACTGTGGCAGCGGTCGTTGATATGCTGGACAGCCGTTCACCGGCGGCAGCCATCTGTCCTCAGCGCGCTACCGAAATCTACGACGTGCAGATGCTGGCCGGCAGTATTCAGGACAACCCGGCTAACCAGACACGCTTCGTAGCTCTGGCCCACGACGACCATCCGCCCACGGGCCATGACCGAACCTCAATTTGCTTCGCCTTTGCCGTGGACCGTCCGGGTAGTCTTTACCGCGCCATCGGCGAATTTGCCGAACGCAACATTAACTTGGTCAAGATTGAGAGCCGTCCTACTAAACAGGAACTTGGCCGATACATTTTCCTGATTGACTGCGACGGACACCGGGAAGAGCCGGAGGTGGCCGCCGCACTACAGGGCCTGCGGGAATTCGCCGACGTCTTCAAAATCCTGGGTTCCTATCCCCATTGGGAATCATCCACTGACTGACTGCGCGATGACGGTATGGCCAATGTGGCGCTCAAACTGTTCGCGGGAGGCCCGGCCCTTCTGTTTCGCTCACACTTTCGCGTGGCCGGCGACAGCATGACCCCTCGGCTGCGTGATGGAGACCTGCTCCACGTCATCCCACAAGCGTTGAGCGATTCTCCATTTCCCAGGAGCGCAGTAGTGGTGGCTCGATCATCGGCATCGGATGGGGTTTTCTGGGTAAAGCGAGTGATCGGCCTTCCCGGCGAATTCGTTGCTGTTGACGACTGCGGCGGCATTCTGGTTGACGATGTTCCCCTGTGCGAGCCTTACCTCGCCGACTCTCCATCCCATCCCTCACCGCCGTCGGCTTGGCTGTGCGGCGATGACGAGTATTTTCTGATGGGAGACAACCGGGCCGACAGCAGCGACAGCCGACGCTATGGCCCGGTCCATCGCTCCGCAATTATCGGCAGAGTCTGGTTGCACTGGCCGAGCCGTCCAGGCTGGGCGTTCCGCCCTCGTCGCATACGATGATTTCGGAGCGGATTTTAGTCAAAGTAGTTGGCTTTGTCAGCGGCATAACCTGGCTGTTGCGGTTGAACGCTCGCCTGGAAAACGCTGCCCGCAGGTTCCGTCCCGTCCGAGTACTGCTGGCGACGCTGGCCGAAGTAACCCGCAACGACGCGCAACAGCTCGTAGCCGGCATTGCCTATTACGGGATGGTGGCTCTGGTACCGGTTTCGGTGGCGATACTACAGGTTCTGGCGCTGACGCTGGGGGAAGAACAGGGTCGGGAATGGTTCTCGTCTTTCTCGTCCGCTGTTTTGCCGCCGAGCATCGACCTGGGTGGCTTGCTGGCGACCCAGGACGCCACGGCAACGGGCATCACCGTGTTGTTTGCGCTTTTGGGGCTGGCCTGGGGTTCATTCAAACTGTTTGGGGCAGTGGGCGTAGTAGTCAATCGAATGTGGGGTATAGAGCCGAGGCAAGTTGGAATAATCGGCAAAATGCGCCAGTATCTGCTGATGAGTGCGACTGCCCTGGTATTGCTGATTTCCAGCGTGATTACCTACCTGATGTCCCAGGACCTGGCGTCTCTGGCCCTCCGGGAACTGGAGTTGGAAGGCTGGGCAGATACGCTGGCTACAGCGATTGCGTCGGGATGGTCTAACGTAATTGCCGGCCTGCTGTTGGTCGCTGCGTTCCTTATCGTGTACCGCTACGTGCCGGAGCGCCGGGTGCGCTGGCGGTGGGCCCTCTCGGGGGCCGTGCTCGCCGGCGTGGCCCTGCAGTTGGTCAACTACGGTGTGTCGCTCTTCCTGGCGTATTTGGCGCCGTCGCACTTGCTGTACGGGCCGCTGGCCTCGGTGCTCATCATTCTGGTGTGGCTGTTTGCCTCTTCGGCAACGCTGGCCGGTGGCGCGGCAGTGGCCGCATACGGCCAGAGTGTTTATCAAGGCGACGGGCCGTCGCCAGGGCCGGGCTGGTTTTTGAGGTAGGGACGAATAATTATTCGGTCCTGCGCCCGGCAGCAGTTACAGCTTCCAGAAGCTACCCACCTGGCAGATGATGTCAACCTTGTTAATGGACTCGGCCGGCCAGCCCACCAAGTTCAGCCAGTCTTCAAAATGCGACTGCTCGACGGCCTCGCACTCCGAGATGAGCCGCCCGTTTTCCAAATCTCCGTACACCTTCACGATGGTGGTGCGCCGGTCGGGACGCCACTTGCGCACCGCGTCGAGCTTGTCCCGAAAGTCTTCCTCAGTGATGCCGGGTACGTTGTGGACGGCGATGAATCGTGCCATTGCGTCAAGCTCCGTAGCTATGGATTCCAGCCTGCGCCGGAATGACGGGAAAGGTTAGTCGGACGGCGGAACGAAAGGGTAAGGAATCGGCGGACCGTCGCGGAGAGGCAACACCACGGTGGCGGTGCCTGGCATACTCTCGATGCCGTCCTGGGTTTTCATGCCGATTTCCAGTTCAATGAAACCTATCCGCTCCTTCTCGTACTTGCTGGTTACGCGGCCCCACATAATCAGCACGTCGCCGGGCACCAGCATGGCGCGGTGCTCAAAGCGTGCTTTCCAAGGCCAGCCGTTGGGCAGCGTCCAGTCTTTCAGGTACTGGGGCACCACGCTCTGCTTCCACGAGCCATGCACCAGGATGCTGGGGTTCCGGTCATGGTTCAGTCCAAAATCCAGATCGTAGTGAATCCGGTGAAAGTTCTCGATGGCCGCGCTCCACCGGAACAGATGGGTCGGCGTCGGTTTGTAGATGTACTTGGGCAGTTCGTCGCCTTCGTTCACGTCCTCATAGTAAATCTGCGCTTTGTCGCGCAACCCGTCGGCGTCCGGCCGCTCGTTGCGCCGCCAGATGTCCTCGGGTTGCATGCTGAGGAGGTCGTCAAGCAGGGTTGTCATCTTCAATGCTCCTGGATTCCGGCGCAAACCGGAATGACGTCCCAAAAGTTAGCGCCGTATGGTTGAAGCGCGGGTGATGCACAGGGTAACGTCGTCCTGGTTCCAGTAGCGCGTTTCCCGCGTGATAATCAGGAACGGCGTCCCGTCCCGTCCCAGCCGCTCACGGATGTCGGAGTAGCGGTTCTGGAAGAAGATAGTGTCGCCGATACTGGGATAGGCGTACACCTCGAGTTCGTTACCGGCGTTGAGCACCCGCACCAGGTTGGTCGGCACTGGCGGCAACTCACCGGGTCGCTCCACCGACCCGATGCCATCGGATTCCGGATTCTCCTCGAACGCCGCCGTGATGGGGTCGTCCTGGTCGGGCCGGATGCGGCTGGCCAGGTAGCTCACCATAATCGGCGGGGCAATCAACTCGCCATAGCGGGTTGACTTGGCAAAGTCATCATCCCAGTAGCGCGGGTCGGGGTCCATCAGGGCCTGGGTAAAGCGACGCATATACTCGCCGTCCACCACGCCCCAGGATTCAACAATGTCGCCGCTGACGCCGATCATGGCCTGCACTTCAGGCGTCAGCGCGGGAGGAGGGGCTTGTTGAGTCATTTAGGAATGCTCCGAGATGAGTTGTCCGCCGGGCTGGGCAGGTTAAGCAGGGCAAGCCTAGCGCAGCCCGGCGAGTTCGTCAATGCGCCGCCCACTCTACGCCGTTGAGCACCAGACGCTGGAACTCCGGCGTCTCAAAGCTTTGGCCGTCGTGTCCCAGGAGCAGGACGTACACGTTGCCGTCGCCATACGTGCGCGTCCAGCCCAGGGGATAGGTGCCGCCGGGCATGAACGTGGGACTCCGGCTTGGCCCCCAGGGCCAGGTGCCGTCCTCGGCGGTGCCGGTGATGAATACGTCGTTACCGTCTTTGATGGCCAGGTTCATGTACAGCTCGTCGTTGGTGGAAAAGTCGGCAACTCCGGCGGCTCCGGGATGGCCGGCATCGCTCACCTTGACCGTGAACTGTCCGTATGGGGGATGGTAGCTGGTGCCCGAAATCCAGCCGCCGCCGGTGATGTCGTGATACTGGGGCCACTGTGCGGCGACACAGGTGGCGATGTGAATGCAGACGAACCCCTTGCCGCCGCTGACGTAGCCTTTCAGGCCCTCCATCTGCGACGCGGAAAGGGTCCAGTCGCCGAAGTCCGGCACGTTCTCGCGGCGGGTGTTGAAAACCAGCACGTCGTACTCGGCCATGGCATCGCCGTCGGCCAGCACCGACGCGTCCTCGGTCACCGTAACTTCGTGCCCGGCTCCCGCGAGGAACGACTCCAGAATGGGTGTTGATTCTTCGTAGGGATGACGTCCTCCCGAAACTACCAAAAGCTTCATAATTTGTTCCCTCCGATTTGGTGTAGTCAATTGTAGATTCACCGGCTGCTGCTGGCAATCTACTATGCACCGTAGGCTTGGAACAGCACGCGCTCCAGATCTGACATGGTGTAGCGGTATTCCTGCGTGCCCGGCTGCTGTATCACGAAATGGGCGCAGGCCGAGCCGATTTGCGCGGCCCGCTCCAGTCCCTCTTTTTGTATTAACCCCAGGATGAAGCCGCCGCGAAAAGCGTCGCCGGCCCCGGTGGGGTCAACGACGTTGTCCGTGGGAACGCAAGGCACATGAATATCACTGTCGGCGGTGGTGATACGGGTGCCCTCTTCGCCCAGGGTGGTTACCAGCGCATCGGTCAGTTCCAGCAGGCCCGGTTCGTCGATGCCGGTACGCTCTGTGATGAGGGCCATCTCATAGTCGTTGGCGATGAGCAGGTCGCTGTTGCGGATGCAGTTGGTCAGGCCCTCGGCGTCCCATGCCGGCAACGATTGTCCGGGGTCGAAGATGGTGTAGATGCCGGCTTTGGCGGCGTCGGCGGTGAAGTTGCCCATGTCGGTCAGATTCCCCGGGCTGACGATGTTGATAGCCTCGTCCGGATTGACTTGGCCGAAGTCAAAGCCGGCCGGCTGCTTCATCGCGCCGGGGTTGAACCCGGTAATCTGGTTGTCGGACAGGTCGGTGACGATGAATGCCGAAGCGGTGGCTTCCTCGTCCACGATGCGGATGTCATCGGTGGGGATTCCGTTATCAGCCAGCCGGGTGAAGTAGTCCCGGTAGTCGTTCCCGATGGCGGCGATAAGGCGTGGGGTTTGGCCCAGCATTGCCAGCGAGTAGGCGATGTTGCCGGCGGTTCCGCCGAAGTAGGCGTTAAAGCCATCTACGGTAAAGCTGAGGTTTATCTGGTGTACCCGTTCGGGAACGATGTGGTCGCCGAAGCGGCCGGGGAAGGTCATAATTCGGTCGATGGCCAGAGAGCCTGAGACGAGGATTTGCATTCGGTTTTTCCTTTTGATTTCAGCAGCCCCATTTGCCGGCGATTTGGCCGTCGAATTTTACCGGGGAGCCGGGGGTGATGTTGTTCAGCGCGGCTTGTCCAGCGTTGATTTCCAGGACAAAGCGCACCGGTTCGTTGGATGGATACCTGGGCAGGTCGCTGAGCGGTGTCGCCGGGTCGGGATGTGGCACGTTGGCGGCTACGCCGGCCACGGAGCAGTCGGCCCGTATCCACACCATGTCCAGCGGGAAGTTCATCCGGGGCATCCAGAAGGCTCGCTGACCGTCCGCATCGTACACGAAGAGCATACCGGCGTCGGCGTTCAGCGATGGGCGATCCGACAATCCCTGCGCCCGTTCCTCCGGCGTGGTCGCCAGGTCAACTAGATAAACGGTGTTGCCGATATGCACCAGCGGGCCGTCGGGCAGCGGGGTTGCAGTCGGAGCTGCCGTCGGTTCCGGGGTTGGCGTGTCGGCAGGCGCCGGAGTAACGGTAGGCGTCGCCGTGGGTGGCGCCGGTGAGGGTGTTGCGGTCGGAGTGGGCGCAACGGTTGCCGTGGCCGTCGGAAAAAGCGTGAACGCGGGCGACTCAACGTCGGGGCTGTCGCAAGCGCCCGCTGCCAGCAGCAGGACTGCCAGCCACAGCATTAACCACCGCGTTCCCATTGGCTACCGACGAGAGCTAGGCCAACTCGTTGCGGATGTCGGAGATGCGCTGTTGCAGCGACCTCAGCAGCAGGGCCGGCGGCGGCGGCGCGACGTGGGTGTAGCCGACGCCCATGGCCTGCAGCTCTTTGGCGGACAATGGATAGGCGGGATGGTTCATCGGGATGGAGAGCTTGGCGCCACCGGCGGCTTTGACCTCGGCCGCCAGCTCCTCCAGGCGGGCGCGGATGACCGGGCTCTGCGGGTCGCGGATGCCCATGTATTCTGAGAAGTCGGTGGGGCCGATGGATACCAGGTCGATGCCGGGGAGTTGGGCAATCTGGCCGATTTCGTTGATGCCCTTTTCGTCCTCGGTCATCACGGAGAGGATGATGTTCTCGTTGGAGGTGCGGGTGTGTTCGTCCCAGCTCACGGTGGCGAAGCGGGCGGCTCGGGTGCCGCCGGCGCCGCCGCGATGGCCCAGTGGAGCGTAGCGCACGGCGTCAACGGCGCGTTTGGCTCCCTCCAGTCCGTCGATGTGGGGAATGATGATGCCGTTGGCGCCGGCGTCCAGCAGGCGCAGAATCAGGTTTTCATCATTGCCGGGGATGCGAATCATGGAGGTTACGCCCACCAGGTCGGCGGCCATAATCATCTGGGTGATGAGGCCGAGGTCGAAGGTGGTGTGCTCCATGTCGATGAAGGCAGCATCGTAGCCGGCCAGTCCGATAATCTCGACAATCTGGGGGTCGGCGAAGGATACGTAGGTGCCCAGGGCGAGGCGGTTTTCGCGCAGGGCGCGCTTGACTTTGTTTTCCTGCATTGGGGGCTGGCTCCTCAGGGGTAAGGTGGTGGTAATGATAGCAGATGCGGCGTCGGTTTCATTTGGATTGCCTCCTTTTGTTGAGTTGGGTAGCCTGCCTGAGGTCGGTTTCCGGAATTCACTTTGGTCGTTGTCAGTCCCACGGCCGGGGGGTTCTTACGCACTTCCACATAGGTGTTTTTGTGACGGAGATCTCCGGCAGGTCCGGGGATCTGGGGCCCGTCAATGGCCGCAGTGGTATCGCGCCGTGCCACACCTGGTCTTTCTCCCTGGCTGCAATTAGCCGGGATGGCAGCAGTGGCCGCTCCGGTGTCACGTCTGGTCTTTCTCCCTGGCAGGTAGCTAGCGCAGTTAGCCGGGATGGCAGCAGTGACCGCTCCGTCGTGCGATTTTAGGATTAGCTGACTGGTTGGTGGCCGTTGACGACCGTAGTGATGTTGACCTCGTTGGCAGGCTGGGATGGTTGGGTGATTTGGTGTACAAAGAGCCATTATAAACTTATGTTCTGCCAGTTGTCAAGGGGCGTAATGGCGCAATTTTGGGGCGGCGCCAGTTGGATTGTTGTTGACACCCGACGTAGCGGCTGATAGGATTTTTGCGTTTGAAAACGGCCCCGGAGTT
This sequence comes from Chloroflexota bacterium, assembly GCA_009837355.1. GTDB lineage: Bacteria > Chloroflexota > Dehalococcoidia > Lucifugimonadales > UBA3495 > Bin87. Next base: position 216,335 of record VXTR01000068.1, read on the forward strand.
AGTGAAACGTGCCTGAACAGATTGAGAATGCTGGAACCGGAACTTCCCGCCGCCGCTTCTTGGGCGTGTTGGGAATCGGCGTTGCCGGCGCTGCCGTAGTGGGCGGGATGCTGCCCTTCTTGCGTCGGAACAATACGGCGGAGGCAGCCAGCGAGTTTCCCGGGCCCGGTTCCATTTTTCATCCGGCGCAGGATCCGCGGACGGACCCGAGACGGTAGAGCGTTACTGGATTGCAGCGACGGGTGATACCCCTCACCCGACCCTCTCCCACAAGGGGAGAGGGCTTTTTTTATGGAGTGCACAGCCCAACGACTGCCCGCCTTTAGCAACTAGCGGCGGCCGAATTCGCGTTCCAGCTGGTACTCGGTGAAGTGGATTACCGTGGGCCGGCCGTGGGGGCAGTTGTGGGGATTGTCCGTAGTTTCCAGTTGGCGGAGCAGGGCGTCCATCTCCTGGTGGCTGAGGGTGTGGCCGGCGCGGACGGCGCCGTGGCAGGCGATGGTGGCGGCCAGAGCGTCTTCCCGCTCCATGACCACCTGCTCCACGGCTACGGCGTCCAGCAGGTTAATCAGCGCCTGGGCCGGGTCGGGATTTCTGCCGGCGGCCAGGGTTGCCGGCACGGCGCGGACCAGCCAGGCCTCGCCGCCGAAGGGTTCCAGCTGAAAGCCGTAGCCGGACAGCAGTTCGCTGTACTCTTCGATGGTAGCCGTTTGCGCCGTGGTCAACTCGGCGGACACGGGCGCCAGCAGGGGCTGGGCTACGCGCTCGTGCTGGCGTGCTCTGATTCGGTCGTACACGATGCGCTCGTGGGCGGCGTGCTGGTCAACCAGGTACATACCGTCGCTGCCCTCGGCGACGACGTAGGTCTGGTGGATCTGTCCCACCACGCGCAGCCCGGCGATTACGTCGCGCAAGGAGCCGGTGAGAGGGGCCAGTCCAGTGGTGGGCAATGCGAGAGTGTTGGTTGCCGGGCCGGGCGCGTTCCCGGCCGGTTCCGGGTGAGCCGGCGCCGGCCAGGCCGGCTGGGCATCAGACGATGGAGTAACCAGGGGAGTGAAGGAGCGAGCGGCCTCGCGCACCGGAGCGTGAGCGACGAGAGCGTCGTGGACGGCTCGTTGCACCGCCGAGAAGATGCGGTTCTCGTTGCGAAATCGCACCTCGCGCTTGGTGGGATGTGAGTTGACGTCAACCTCGGCGGCGGGCAATTCCACGTTGATTACCGCCAGAGGATAGCGGCGATCGGGCAGCGTCCTCTGGTAAGCCTGTTCAATGGCGTAGATGACGGAGCGATGATACACCCAGCGCCGGTTGACCAGCAGGGTGATGTTGGAACGGTTATGCCGGTTCAGGTCGGGCGCGCTGGCGTATCCGCTGACGGCGATATTGCCGTCGTCGGCGCAGACGGGCAGCATACGGGCGGCCACGTCGCCGCCGTACAGGGAGCGGATGACGTCCTGCAGGTGGCCGCTGCCGGGGGTGTTGACCTGCTCGCGTCCGTCGGCGGTCAGGGTGAAACGGACGCCGGGGTAGGCCAAGGCGTAGCGGGTGATGACCTCCTGGACGCGGGCGGTTTCGGCGGCGGCGGAGCGGAGGAAGCGGCGGCGGGCCGGCAGGTTGCCGAAAAGCTCAACGGCCTCGATGGTGGTTCCCACCGGGCAGCCGGCGGCTTGCTGTCCCAACAAGTCGCCGTAGCGAAACTCGATGCGGGCGCCGGCCTCGGCATGGGTGGTTCTCGTGGTGCAGGATATCCGGGCGACGGCGGCGACGCTGGGCAGGGCTTCACCCCTAAAGCCCAGGGTGGCGACGGTTTCCAGGTCGGCGGCGGTGGACAGCTTGCTGGTGGCGTGATGGCGGAAGGCCAGTTCCAGCTCGTCGGCGGGTATTCCGCAGCCGTCGTCGGTGATGCGGATTTCGGCGACGCCGCCCTCGCGGACTGATATGGCGATGCGGGTTGCGCCGGCGTCCAGGGAGTTTTCCACCAGTTCCTTGACTACCGAGGCGGGCCGCTCCACGACCTCGCCGGCGGCGATTTGGGCGGCGACGTGCGGGGGCAGCTGCTGGATGGGCATTAGGGACTGGTGCGTACGCAGGCCGACCGCCGCGAATGAGGCGCCGGCTAGAACAAGGGTATCTTGGTGCCTTTGGCGCGGTACTGGCGGTCTTCGGAGTTGCCGGTTTGGGAGAAGTCGCAGATGATGCGGTAGATGCGGTCCATTTCGTGGTCAACGCTGCGGGAGAAGAAGTAGGGGGGCACCCAGACGCCACCGAAGGCGGCCACGATTTCGGGGTAGTCGTCGATGACGAACTCCGGTTCGTGGGGAACTTTCAGCTCCTCCAACCGTTCGTGAAAGTGATGGGTGGGCTTTTCGTACACGCCGCTGACGAACCGCTGCAAGTCGTGCTTCTCGATGACTTCCCATCGCTCGCCCATGCCCGACCAGATGTAGATTTCGTGGCCGTCGTCCAGCAGCTTCTGAAAGGTTTCTATGGTGCCGGGGCGCAGGGTGTCGTCCAACCCCAGGATGGTGTAGTCAACATCGAAAAAGATTTTCATGGCGGTAGTCGCTTTTCCAGTGTCCAACGGGTTGCCGGTCGTTCGCTAGTCCTCCAGCGCCTGGGTGATGACTTTGACGCTAGCGCCGATGATCAGGCGGTCGTCCAGCCGGACGATGGGGCGACGAACCAGTCGCGGTTCTTCCAGCATCAGGGATACCTTGCGCTCGTCCGAGAGTTCGGCCGGGTCCAGGCCCATCTTCTTCAGGGACGGGCTGCGGCTGGCGAACATGGCGCTAACGCCCGGCTCGCCCACCTCGGCAATGAGCTGGCGCAGTTCACCCTCTGTGAAAGGTTCTTTGAAGTAGTCTCGCTCTGAAACCGACAGGCCGTTTTGCACGAGCAACTCCCGCACTTTACGACAGCTGCTTCAACGGGGCCACCAGTAAATCATAGCGGTGCTGCTCATTTTATTTTCCTCCAATTGACCTGGCCGTCTGGGCTGAGGCGTTGCGTGGCGGTTTCGGTATTCTATACCGTGCAATGGTAACAAAATAAGCCGATAGAGGTAAATTTTCTGTAAAATGCGGCGATTCCTGCGAACGTTCAGGACTGTCGGGCTTTTTCCTGCAGCTCGTAAAGCTTGTTGATGGCCTCCAGGGGCGTCAGGTTGGCGATGTCCAGTTGCTGCAGCGTTTCGTTGAGTGCGTTCTCCTGCTGCCCGAACAGGGGCAGCGCCAGTTGCGGCGAAGGAGCTCCGCTGCGATTTTTTCCGCGGCCGGCCCGTGGTTCCCGTTCCAGCTCGGTGAGCAGTTCCTGGGCGCGGGTCACCACCGTCGGAGGCATACCGGCCAGCATCGCCACGTGGACGCCGTAGGAACGGTCCGCGCCGCCGGGGACGATGCGATGCAGGAAGGCGATTTGTCCGTCCTCCTCGGATACCGCGACCCGGTAGTTGCGGACGCCGGGCAACGTGGCGGCCAGGTCGGTGAGTTCGTGATAGTGGGTGGCGAACAGTGTCTTGCAGCTGACCTGGGGGTTGTTGTGCAGGTGCTCCACCACGGCGCGGGCAATGGACAGTCCGTCGTAGGTGCTGGTGCCGCGTCCGATTTCGTCCAGGATGACCAGCGAGCGCCAGGTGGCCTGGTTGAGAATGGCGGCGGTCTCCACCATTTCCACCATGAACGTTGACTGCCCGGTGGCCAGGTCGTCCTGCAACCCGACGCGGGTGAAGATGCGGTCAACCAGGCCGATGGTGGCCGCCGTCGCCGGCACGAAACTGCCCACCTGCGCCATCAGCACGATGATGGCGACCTGGCGGATGAAGGTGGACTTGCCGGCCATGTTGGGGCCGGTAATCAGCATAATCTGGGCATCGTCGGAGTCCAGGGCCGCGTCGTTGGGGACGAAAGCGCCGGGGCCGAGGACGCGCTCCACCACCGGATGCCGGCCGTCGGCGATGCTGATGGCGTTGCCGTCGTCGAGGGTGGGGCGCACGTAACCGTGCCGGACGGCGATGCTGGCCAGGCCGGCGAATACGTCGGCGCGGGCTACAGCGGCAGCCAGTCGGGAGATGCCTTCGCCGTGGTCGGCAACCTGCCGGCAAACCTGTCGGTAGAGGGTGCGCTCCAATTCCTCGAGCCGTTCGCGCGCCTCCAGCGCCTGGCTCTCGTACTCTTTCAGCTCCGGCGTGACGTATCGCTCGCCGTTGGTGAGGGTTTGGCGGCGCTGGTAGTCGTCGGGCACTGCGTCAAGGTTGGCGCGGCTGACCTCGATGTAGTAACCGAACACCTGGTTGAAACCGACCTTGAGGCTGCGTATCCCGGTGCGCTCGCGCTCGCGGGCTTCCAGCTCTGCAATAAAGCCACGGGTGTCCCGGGCCAGGGTACGGATGCGGTCCAGCTCCGGAGAGAATCCTTCCCGTATAACGCCGCCGTCGCCCGGCTGCGCGGACGGTTCGGGGGCGATGGCGTTGTCGATGAGGCCGGCAACGTCGGGCAATGGCCGCAGTTCGCCGGCCAGCCAGGCGACGGCAGCAGCGTCGTCCCCGGACAAGGCTGCGCTTAGCTCTTCGGCGGCAACCAGGCTAATCCGCAGGGCCAGCAAGTCCCGCGGCGGCGCCGTTTGCGCCTGAATGCGGGTCAGGATGCGTTCCAGGTCGGAGATTCGGGACAGAGCGGCGACGGCGTCATCGCGGCGGAAAGCGTTATCGACGAAAAACTGCACGGCGTCCAGGCGTCGCTCCAGCCGCTTCAAATCCAGCAAAGGCCGCCCCAGCCAGCGGCGCAGCAGCCGCGCGCCCATGGCTGTGCGCGTGTCGTCCATTGCGGCCAGCAACGACCAGTCTCGGTTGTCCCAGCGGCCGGCCTCGAAGAGTTCCAGGTTGCGCCGGGTCTGCGGGTCGAGGGTCATATAGGCGTCGGTTTGATATACCGACGGGGCCGCCAGCGGGGGACGCTCGCCCTGCCAGGTGTAGCGCAGATAATCGACGATGGCGCCGGCGGCGCGGACGGCCAGCGGCCGGGATCCCACGCCGTGAGACTCCAGGCCATAGGCTTCCAGCGAGAGCACGCTGTAATAATCCAGCAGGGCGCGGCGGGCCAGGTCCGGGTTGAAAGCGCCGGCGTCCAGGGTAGTTAAGGTGGTCTCGGTTCCGTTGGCTCCGACAAGGTCTGGCAGTTCCTCGTTGGGAGGAATCAGAATCTCTGACGGTTGCAGGCGGGCCAGTTCCAGAGGCAATTGCTCAGCTGGGATTTGGGCAGTGGCGAATTCGCCGGTGGTAACATCAACGTAGGCCAGGCCGGCCTGGGCGTCCTGGATGCAGACGGCGGCCAGGTAGTTGTTGGCGCTCTGGTCCAGCAGGGCGGATTCCAGGACGGTTCCAGGGGTAACCACGCGGACGACTCCACGCTCAACGATACCCTTGGACGCCGCCGGGTCGCTGAGCTGCTCGCAGATGGCTACCTTGTATCCCTGCTTGATGAGGCGGGCCAGGTTGGTGTCCAGCGACACGGCGGGCACCCCGGCCATGGGGATGCGCGTGTCTTTGCCCATGCTGCGGGAGGTGAGGGCGATTTCCAGCGCCTCGGCAAGCGTGTGGGCGTCGTCGTCAAAGCACTCGTAGAAGTCGCCCATCCGGAACAGCAGGATGGCGTCCGGGTAGGAGTGCTTGATAGTGAGGTATTGACGCCGGACGGGGGTCAGCCGGGCGTTGGCGGTGGTCATGGGGTGATTTTACCCCATCCGGGCGGTGCGTCGCCGGGCGTTACTCCTTCCAGAAACGTTCTTCGTCCCACCGCCAGCCCTGGGCGGTAACGATTTCCCGGCTGGCTTCAATCATGCCGGGGTGGCCGCAGCCATAAATCAGGGTGTCGTCCCGGTTGAGGGGGAACTTTTCCAGGTATTTGGCGACGATATTGTTCAGGCGGCCGGTTTCGCCTTGCCAGTCGGCGTTGCGCGCTTCCCCGGGCCGGCTGACCGAAGGCACGAAGGTAACGACGTCGGGATGGGCGGCGGCGAGGCCGGAAAGCTCGCCGTCATAGACGAATTCGTTCAGGTAGGAGGCGCCTTCCAGTATGTACAAATGGTGGCCGGCGCGTCCGTGGTGGAGATGGTCGCGCACCATGCTGACGAAAGGAGCGACGCCGGTTACGGTGCCCAGCATCAGGTGCTGCGTAGCTGACGGGTCCATCAGGAAAATGCCCTTGGCGCGGGGGCGGATTGACATGGTGTCGCCGACTTCCATCCGCCACATCCGGGGCGTCAGTTCTCCCTCGGGCACCAGCTCTACAAATATCTCCAGCAACGGTTCGTGGGGCGCCGATGCGATGGAATACGCACGCTCGATGCCGTCCAGTCCCAAAGTGCAATACTGCCCCGGCTTGAAGTTGAAGTCGAATCCCACCGGTTCCAACTTGATAACCATCAGGTCGTCGGTATAGTCAACCCGCTCGACCAGGCGGGCGCGGGGCAGGTTGAGGGTTCGGTCGCGACGCGAGGCAAGAGTCTGCGCAGTGGTCATGTTTGCTCCATCATCAATCTGGATACGACCGGGGTATTGTAGGGCGGAAATGTTACGCAGGTGTTGCCGAATTCGTTACGAATTGAGCGATTCCACGCGACAGGGTTCCACGACCAGCCCGGGCACCCGTGCCATGGGGTTGATGTCCTCGGACGTCTGCAACTCGATGGCGAGTTCCCCGAACAACGTGGTGATGGCAACCATCCCCGGAGGGATGGCCTCGTCCAGCGCCGCCACGCCCGTGATGCGGTTGACGGCCGTGGACAGGGCCACCGGCTCGCCGTCGGCGATTTTCCATGCGGCGGCGTCGGTCGGGTTCAGCTGCACCAGCTCATCGCGGACGATGCGGTTCAGGTCGCCGGTTTCGATGCCGGTCTCCCGTTCCCGCTGCAGCAGCACCCGGCCGGGAGCCAGCAGGGCCGGAAATTCGGAATCAGCGGGCCATTCGGCCGGTCGGAAACGGGGCGCGACAGGCTCAGCTTTGCCGTAAGGGAAACCGTTGGTGTAGAGCACCGGTGATGAAGGGCTGTCATCGCCAGGGCAGGGCCATTGGATACCGCGCTCTTCACGAGAAGTGTATAGAAGCTGGGTGGGCCGCGGCGCTTCCACGCCCGTTTGCATCACCAGAACCGATTCGCGGGCCAGGCGCTCGTAGCTGATGCCGCCGTAGTTGGCGGTGATGGCGGCGATTTCATCCATAAGCTCGGACGGGTTGTCATAACTGATGCCGTCGATTCCCAGCCGCTGCGACAGCTGGGCGAATACCCAGCCCTCCGGCTTGGCATCGTTGTTCTTGACGGAGACGGCAGGGCGAACCCGTTGAATGCGACGCTCAATATTGGTAAACGTACCGTCCTTCTCCGCGAAGGTAACCCGGGGCAGCACTACGTCGGCAATCTGTGCGGTGGGAGTGAGGAACGTGTCCATCACGGCCAAAAAGTCCAGCCGCTCCAGCGCAGCCAGTCCGTCTCCCAGCAGCCCATTGGTAAAGTTCGGGCTGTCGCCGATGACCATCATTGACGTGATATCGCCGTTGGTGGCCGCCGCCAGCATTCCCTCTACGCCCATGCTGTGTTCAGGAGGCGGCAGGGTAACGCCCCAGAAGTTTTCAACGCGGGCGCGGTTGTCGTCGTCAAAGAGGGGACCGCCGCCGGGCAGGCGATTGGGAATGCACCCGATGTCCGTCGCGCCCTGGGTGTTGGCGCCTTGGCGCATCGGGAAAAGGCCGCCGGCCGGCTGGCCGACGTTGTGGGTGAGCAGGGCCAGGTCGCACAGCGCGATCACGCAGTCGCGGGTGATTTCTCCGGGTACGTTGTCCAAGCCGTACACAATTGCCGAATTGCCGGTGGCGGCGTACAACCGGGCTGCCGCAACGATGTCTCCCCGCGCCACGCCGGTGGCGGCGACGGCTGCGTCGTCAATGCGCTCCAGTTCGTAGGCCAGGGTGGCGTAATCCTCTACGTGTTCGGCCAGCCACTCAGCGTCAATCAGACCTTCTTCGAGCACCACCTTCAGGATAGCCCCGATGAGCACCAGTTCGGCGCCCGGCACGGGCCGCAGCCACAGCTTGGCGTAGCGGGTCAGTTCCACTTCCCGGCTGTCGATGACAATCAGCGGCACGCCGGCCTGGGCAGCCTGCTTGATGGGAACGCCAACCACGTTATGGCTCTCGGTGAGGTTGGTGTTGAAAACCAGGATGCAGTCGGAGTTCTTCAGGTCCCAGATGGAGTTGGTGGCGCCGGGGTAGCCCAGCACGTCTTCCAGGCCTCGGCTCAAGTCGGGCTGCACGTTGCCGGAATGGTCCAGGTGGTGGGTCTTCATCCCGATGTGGGCGAACTTCTGGGCCAGGTAAAACTCCTCGTTGGTGCTGTCAGGAGCTGTAATCAGCCCAAAGCCTTCGCCGGACTGGTAGGGCCGCAGTTTTTCGGCAATCAGGTCAAGGGCTTCGTCCCACGTGGCCGGTTCCAGGACGCCGTTGCGTCGAATCATGGGACGGCGCAGGCGCTGACCGCTGGTCAGATGGCCCATCCCGAACTTGCCCTTGTAGCAGGCCTGGCCCCGGTTAGCGGGAGAGTTAAACTCGGGGATGGCCCTGATGACGCGCCCCTGGTCGTTGATTTCCAGGTTCATCTGGCAACCCACCGGGCAGTGGGTGCAGATGGTGCGCTGGACGCTGGCAGCCTTTTCCCACTTGTTCTCCCGTTCGGTCAGCGCGCCCACCGGGCACACGTCGATACAGGCGCCGCAGAACTCGCAGCCGGATTCCAGCAGCGACGTTCCGAAAGAGGTGCCGACCAGCGCATTGCCGGAACGCTCGGTGAAGCAGATAGCGTTGTCGCCGCGCACTTCTTCACAGGCGCGGACGCAGCGGCCGCAGGTGATGCACAGGTTGTAGTCTCGGTCGTAAAAGGGGTCGCTGACCTCCAGCGGAATGTCCCGGTACATGTAGGTCATGGGCGATTCCAGCTCCATGCCCAGATAACGCACCGTGTCCTTGAATTCACAGCGTTCGTTCTTCGGACAGGTAACGCAGCGATCATTCACCGAAACGTGGCGGAGACAAACGTCGGACGGCCCGCAGATTTCCATCCGGTGGCAGGTCAGGCACCCGTTGGGATGCTCGGCAATCAGCATCTGCATCACGGAGCGACGCAGCTCGTTCACGTCCGGGGTCTCGCTCCACACCACCATGCCATCGGTGGCGGCCAGGGTGCAGGCGGCGGGGAAGCCCGGCACCCGGCCCCGTTCGTTTTCCGCGACCACCACACACATCCGGCAGGCGGCGTAGGGCTTCATGCCGGAGTGATAGCACAGATAGGGGACGTACACGCCGGCGTCAATGGCGGCTTCAAGCACCATCTTGCCCGGTTGGGTCTTGATTTCCACTCCGTCAATGGAGATGGTGATGTCGTCAGGCATAGCGGCTCCTGGCGGGTTCCGGTGAGACGGACCGGTTTAGCGGCGGGTCAGGCGGGGTGAAATCAACAGCTCCGGGCAGTCTCCCGTGTGCCGCTTCTCTCGGATGTGGGCCTCAAACTCGTCGCCGAAGTAACGGAGGGCGGATGATACCGGGTTGAACCCCAGCTGGCCGTGCCCGCACAGGGAGCCGGCCTGCATGTTCTCGCCGATGTTTCGCATCAGGGCCAGGTCTTCCTCGGTGCCCTGCAGGTTGCTGATGCGTTCCAGGACTTCCAGCAGATGGCTCATTCCCATTCGGCAGGGGAAGCACTTGCCGCAGGACTCGTACTGGCAGAAGGCAATCAAGTTGCGGGTGAGGTCAACGGCGCAGGTATCCTCGTCGCACACGATGATGCCGCCGGAACCCAGGATGGCCCCGGCTGCCCGGAACACGTCGAAGTCGAGTATCAGGTCCAGGTTGGCATCGCTGGCCGACAGGACGCCTCCCAGGGGGCCTCCGGTCTGCAACAGTTTCATTCGCTTGCCGTTAGGGACGCCGCCGGCCATGTCAAACAGCACCTGCCGGAACGTCATGCCCAGTGGAACCTCAATCAGCCCGGTATAGTTGATGTCGCCGGACAGGCAGAGGATGGCGGTACCGCTGCTTCCGTTGATGCGGTTATCCGGGTCGGGCTGGGTTCCGATGCTGGCGAACCACTCGCCGCCCCGGGCGATGATTTCCGGCACGTAGGCCAGGGTTTTGACGTTGTTGATGTTGGAGGGCTTGCCGAAGACTCCCACTTGCGCCGGGAAAGGCGGGCGGTAGCGAGGCATCGAGCGTTTGCCTTCGATGGCTTCCATCAAGGCCGTTTCCTCGCCGGAAACGTAGGAGTCGCCGGTCAGCGCCACTTCCACGTCGAAGGAGAACCCGCTGCCCAGGATGTTCTCGCCCAGCAGGCCCAGTTCATAGGCCTGCTCAATGACAGCGCGCGTGCGGTCGATGGGCTGGTTATGCCCATGGCGGATGAAGATGTAGCCCCGGTTGGCGTTGCAGGCGTAGCCGGCGATGGTGATGCCCTCAACCACGGTGGCGGGATCGCTTTCCAAAATGCCCCGGTCGTTGAACGCGCCGGGGTCGCCCTCCTCGCAGTTGCAGAGGATGTACTTGTTCGGGTCGGGATTGCCGGCCAGGAAACCCCACTTGACGCCGGCGGGAAACGCCGCGCCGCCGCGCCCGCGCAGGCCGGACGTAACCACTTCCTGGCGAGCCTCGTCGGGAGTCATGGCGGTGAGCGCCTGGCTCAGCGCTGCGTAGCCGCCGTTGGCGATGTACTGGTATAGGTCGGAGGGGTCGATGTGGCCGGCGTTGCGCAGGGCGATGCGTTGCTGCTGTGCCAGCATTGGATGGTCGTTGAGATTGGGGATGCCCTCCGGCGCCGCGTCGGGTTCGCCCAAGTAGCCGAGAACGTGTCCGGCCACCGGCTCACCGCCGGCCACGTGCTGGCTAACGATGCGCTGGGCGATTTGGGGCGTTACGTTCTGGTAGAAAATGCGCGGGCCGCCGGGCGTCTGAACGTCCAGCAGCGGCTCGGCAAAGCACAGCCCAAGGGTGCCCACTTCCGACACGTTGGCCGAAAGTTGCCGCTCGGCCAGGACGGCGTTCACGGCCGCCACGACCTCGAACCCGCCGGCAGCCTCGCCGGCCAGCCCGGTGCCGATGCGAATCCACGGACGGTCGCCGGCGGTCAGCGACTGCCAGCGGCGCTGTGCCTCAGCCAGGATGGCGTCGAAGTCGGCGGCGGTTTGCGTACTCACGGCGTTGGTCAACTCGGTCAGTGAGCGGCGCCGGATTCCAACGCCGTGGCGATTCTCTCGCGCGCGGACTCGGGGGTAATGCGGCCGGCCAGATGGTGGTCGATGGCCATTACCGGGGCGTGGGCGCAGGCGCCCAGGCAGGTGTTGTAGCGCAGCGTGGCTTTGCCGTCCGGCGTGTCGCCTTCATCGGGCAGATTGAGGGCGTCCTGCGCGGCAGCGATGATAGCCGTCGCGCCCATCACGTGGCAGGAGGGGCCCCAGCAGACTTCTATGCGGTGCTCGGTGGGCGGCTCGAAGCGGAAGTTGGGGTAGAAAGTGGCAACGGCCCAGACGTCGTTGACGGTAGCATCCATGCGCAGGGCGACGGCTTCAACAGCCTCTCTGGGGATGTAACCGATAGCGTCCTCCACGGCGAGCAGGGAGGAGAGAACGGTTACGGTGGATTGGGGCTGGTTGTTGACGGCGTCGCTGATCAGCAAGCGGGTGGCGTCGTCCATTGTGCAGTCCGTTGCTTTGTGAAATTCGGTACAAGGCGAATTTTGCCGTCGTCAGTCTAGCACAGGGTACGGTGGCGGGCAACGCCGCTGCCACTCCGCCAGCCGCATGTTGGCAAGGTCATTCCTGGTCGGCGGCGCGATTCTCCAGGGCCTTGTCCATTACCCGCTGGAAAACTTCGTAAGGCTGTGCCCCGGTGAACAGCAGGTTGTCGAACACAAAGGTGGGGATGCCGCGGATGCCGTAGCCCAAGGCTTCCTGGTACTGGTCGATAACCCGCTGGGCATAGTGGCCGGACTCGACGCGCTCCTTCAGTTCGGCGCCGTCCAATCCCACCGAGGTGCCGATGTCGGCCAGCACCGAGGGGTCGCCCAGGTCGGCCCGCCGGTCCCAGTAGGCTTCGTAGGCGGCGTGGTGATATTCCAGGAACTTGCCCTGCTCCTGCGCGTACTCGGTGGCCTGCAGGGAGTAGAGGCTGTTGGGGGTGTAGCGGGGCGGACGCATCACGATGTTGGCTTCCCGGGCCTGCGTGCGCAGCGGGTCGGCCAACTCGTCGTCGCTTTCGCCCGGCCGTGGCTCCCGGACGCGACCCTCCTGCGGGGTGTCTGGACGCAGCAGGTAGGCCCGGCCTTCTACGGTGAAGTCGTACTCTTCCGCCAGTTTGTCGACGCGTTCCAGGCCGACGTAGCACCAGGGTCAAATATAGTCGTACCAGACGATGACGTGCACCGGATTGGGGTCGTCGGGGTGGCTGTGCGCGGGTGGCTGGGTAGCGGTCATGGCGGCGCCTCCGGTGGGCTGGATTCCCGCTGGCGCGGGAATGACGGGGATAGACAGTATGTTCAGCAGGTTTGCAGGCGGTCCAGTACGGGGTAAAGTCCTTCCAGGCTGTTGATGTGGTCGCAGCCGGCAACGTCGGCGTGGAAACCGCCGCGGTCAATCAGGACGGGATACAATCCTGCGTCCCGGGCGCCCTGCACGTCGGAGCGGGGCTGGTCGCCGACGTGCATCGCCTGGTGCGGCGGCACGGCCATGCGCTTGAGTCCAGCTTCAAAGATGGCGGTAGCGGGCTTTTCGCCCACCTCCCGACCCGTGATGCAGAACTCCAGGTATTCGTGGATGCCCAGTTGACGCGTCAGTTCGTCCATATCCCGCCGCAGGTTTGTCAGCACTGCCAGGCGATAGCCACGAGCTTTGAGTTCGGCAAGGACGGGTCGGGTTTCCTCGAACTCCACGAGCTCTTTGGGCACGGCGATAGCCATGTCCCAAATCTGCTTGGCCATGCGCAGGGAAACAGCCACGCCGGACTCTTCAAGTATGATTTGCTCATAGCGCGCGAAGAAAGCATCCCGGTCGTCGGCGTCCCTTTCTCCCAGCGGAAGACGATGATTCTCCTCGTTGAAGTACAGGTCGGCGATGGCATATCCCCGGGCCAGCCGCTCCGGGGGTACGCGAATGCCCAGGTTCTGACACGCGGCGTGTTGAATTTGAGGCAAGGGCGGCCAGAACCTGACCAGTGTGTTGTAGAAGTCGAAGAAAATCGTGTTAATCATCTGAACAGAGGGCAAGGCCTCAATTGGCGAATGGCTCACAAACCCCGTGGCAGCCGACGTTATAATAGCACAGCCGGGCCGGTATGGGCCGCCAGCTCCCTCAGCGCGCGGGTTACCTGGAAAGGGTCATCCAATCCATAGTCGGCAGACGATGGGGCTTCCGGCGGGCCGACGAAAACCCCCGCGCCCCCGGCGGACTGCGCCGCTCGGAAAGCGTCTTCGTCCGTGGCGTCGTCGCCGATGTAGATGGGAAAGGCGCCCGGCGCCAGGCGGCGGCGAATCACCTCCAACGCATCTCCCTTATGCCAATCCACCGCCGGCCGAAACTCCAGCGCCGACTTGGCAGTGGTGACGCGGCATATCCCTTCGTCCACCAGGCGGCCCGCTACTTCCCGGAAAATGGCTGCTACCCGCTCGTGGAGCTCTTCCGGGGTGCGCCTGTAGTGGACGGTCAGCGTCAGGGTCTTGTTTTCCACCTGCGCCCCTGGAATGTCGGCCAGAGCGGCGGCGAGGGAGTCGGCAGCTTTGGCAATGACTGGTGTCGCCGCCGCCGCCGCTGGATGCCGGTACTCCAGGCCGGGACCACGTATTTCCAGCCCGTGATTGCCAGCGTACACCAAGCCCTCTAAGCCGACGCGCTGCGACACGTCGTCAATATCTCGTCCACTGATGATGCCGACGGTATATCCGGGCCTGCGGCTCAGGACATTCAGTAACTTGGCGTTGTTCGCACGGAGGGTGGCGTCTTCCGGACGCGCTACGATGTCTGACAGCGTGCCGTCAAAGTCGAGCAGCAGCAGGACCGTGGGTTGATTGGCAATCCGGGCCAGCAAGCTGCGCCAATCTGAGCGCGGAGGCATCGGCAGCGCGGATTCAGGCCGTGGAGGCAATGGCGGCGGTGAGGCGGGAATGGTCCGGAGTGCTGGCCTGCATCAGGTGCATCATAATGCGGCCGGCCCATTTGTAAATGTTGTTTTCCTGCACGGTGTTGCGCATCTGCCGCATCCGCATCCGCCGCTCCAGGTCGCTCATGTTGAGGGCCTGGTGGATGGCGTCGGCGAACTGCTCCGTAGCGTACGGATTGATTATCAGCGAGCCGGTCAATTCCTGGGCGGCCCCGGCGAAAGCGCTTAGAATCAACACCCCGTCCTCGTCAACCCGCGAGGCTACGTACTCCTTGGCCACCAGGTTCATGCCGTCGTGCAGGCTGCTCTCGGCGCAGAAGCTGGCCAGCCGGCGCAGGGCGGAGAAGGTAGGGGATGGGAGAGACGTGGGCCAGTACAGGACAGGCTGCCAGCCATCGTATCCGAAGCGTTCATTAATGCGATTGACGATGGACTCGATATCTACGGTCAACTGCATATAGGAGTCGATGTTGGTGCGGCTGGTGGCGCCGGCCTGGAGGAAGACCAAACGTCCCCGGTACTCGGGCCACTTTTCCAGAAGCCGTTCTACCGCCCGCAGGCGATGTGGAATGCCCTTGGTGTAGTCCTGGCGGTCGATGCCCAACCCCAGAATTCGGCCCCGATTGAGGCCCAGCTCGGCAGACAGCCGGGCCATCTCCGCACCCACTTCGGAGGTGCGGGCCTCAGCGTCAATGCTGTGGTAATCGATACTGATGGGAAAGGGCCGAACCAGCGTCGTCTCGCCGCGGTAGTCCACCAGGCCGTAGTCCGGGTCCACCTGGGCGTCCATGTTGGCGTCAACGCAGTTGATGAAGTTCTGGCAATGGCCGGAAAGATGGAAACCCAGCAGGTCGTTGGCCAGCATACCGTCCAGGATTTCCTCCTGCCAGGGACAGATGCGCAGGATGTCGGGATTCGGCCAGGGAATGTGCCAGAATTGGCCGATGATGACGTCCTGGTTGATTTCCCGTATGTAGCGGGGGAGCAGGGCTAGATGGTAGTCCTGTATCAGGACAATGGCCGGGTCGTCGTCAATTTCGTCCAGGACGAGGTCGGCGAAGCGGCGGTTGACCGACTGGTAGAAGCCGTAGTGTTCGGAATCGAACAGCGGCTCCGTGTAGGCGATGTGACACAGGGGCCACAGCCCCTCGTTGGAAAAGCCGTAGTAGTAACCGTTATTCTCCTCATCGCTGAGGTTGAGGAGGCGCATATGGTAGGCCGGGTCGTCGGAGGGAACCGGGATGCGTCCCTCTTCGTCCATCGCGGCCCGATCGTCTTCGCTGCCGCTCTGTGCAATCCAAGTGCCGCCGCAGGCACGCATCAGGGGGTCAATGGCTGCGGTCAAGCCTCCGGGGGGCATTTGGCCCTTCAGGTTGCCGAGTTGGTCAACACTGAATACGTAGGGCTGGCGGTTGGAAACGACGATGAGTCGGTAGTCGCTCAGTTCCCGTTTGACCAGCCGCTGTAAATCGTCGCCGGTCCACATGGCGGGCAACCTTCCTTTGCGCGGGTACGAGGCTCAATACCTCGCAATTATGACGTATCGGCATAATGATTATGCGCCGCCCGAATTATGCCACAGGCCCAGCGGCGGGTCAATGGCGACAGGCGCTAAACGTACGCAGCGATTCTCGCTTTGAGGTTGACACAAAGCGGTGAGTGCGGATAACATCTATCGTCGCTGTGCCTGATTTTCAGACGGTGCGGCTGGAAGGATTTAAATATGCCTACTGTCAATCAACTGGTACGAAAGGGGCGGAAGCCGGTGCGCAAGGGTACCAAGGCTCCGGCCCTGCATTGGGTTCAGAACTCGTTGCGCAACCGCACCCGCTGGGGGCCCGGTTGCCCGCAGCGCCGCGGCGTCTGCATCCAGGTGCGGACGATGACGCCGAAGAAGCCCAATTCCGCGCTGCGCAAGATTTGCCGGGTGCGCCTCACCAATGGGGTGGAAGTTACCGCGTATATCGGCGGCGAAGGACACAACCTGCAGGAGCACTCCGTAGTGCTGATCCGTGGCGGTCGGGTCAAAGACCTGCCAGGGGTACGCTATCATGTGGTACGCAGCAACCTGGACACCGAAGGCGTCGGCGGACGCCGACAGGGACGCAGCAAGTACGGAACCCGCAAAGGCGGCTAGCGTCCCCCCAGCACAGACAAACTACCGGCACCCCCCAAAGCGGGGGGTGGCTTACTCTAAAATAAGCAAGATAGAGAAGGAAAGCAGGATATGTCGCGAAGACGCCGCGCCGAACCCAGGGTCATCAAGCCGGACCCTCGGTACAACAACCTGGAGCTGGCCAAGTTCATCAACCGGGTTATGATTAAAGGCAAGAAGTCCACCGCCCAACGGGTCGTGTATGACGCCCTGGAACTGGTTCGCCAGGACGCCAGCCAGGATCCCATGGTGGTGTTCACCGCGGCCATGCGCAATGCGACGCCGCTGGTGGAAGTCCGTCCCCGTCGGGTCGGCGGCGCGACCTACCAGGTTCCCGTGGAGTTGCGCCCCAACCGCAGCGAAGCCCTGGCCATGCGCTGGATTATCCGAGGCGCCCGTGGCCGCAACGGTATGCGGATGGCTCGCGGTCTCGCCAACGAATTCATCGACGCCGCTCGGGGTGAAGGTTCTGCGGTGCGCCGCAAGGACGAACTTCATCGCATGGCCGAAGCCAACCGGGCCTTCGTTCACTATCGCCGCTAATTGCAGCCACGGTCAAACGCAACGGGCTGTATAGAGGAATCACAGGTTTCCCCATGACTGTCGTACAGACGCCGGCCAACAAAATCCGCAATATCGGGTTCATCGCTCACATCGATGCCGGAAAGACCACCGTCACCGAGCGCGTGCTTTACCTCACCGGACGCATCCGCAAGGTCGGCGGCGTCGATCAGGGCACCACCGCTATGGACTGGATGCCCCAGGAGAAAGAGCGGGGCATTACCATCACCGCCGCCGCCACCACCGCTTACTGGCAGGACCACCAGGTCAACATCATTGACACCCCCGGCCACGTGGACTTTACGGCGGAAGTGGAGCGCAGCCTTCGAGTGCTGGACGGCGGCATCGTCGTTCTGGACGCGGTAGCCGGCGTGCAGCCCCAGTCCGAAACCGTCTGGCGTCAGGCCGATACTTACAACGTTCCCCGCATCTGCTTCGTCAATAAGATGGACCGCGTTGGCGCATCCTACGAACGCACCATTGAGTCGGTGCGACGACGGCTGAAAGGCAACCCGGTGGCCGTACAGATACCCATGGGAGCCGAGGACGAATTTCGTGGCGTGGTCGATCTCATTGAAGGCCAGGCCATTATGTATTCCGATGGCCGCGACGACGTGGCCGAGCCGCCTGAACTCATCCCAGTTCCGACGGAATACGAGAAGGCTTTCCACGACTACCGCCAGGAGATGATTGAGAAAATCGTCGAAACCGACGAAGCCTTGCTCATCAAGTACCTGGAAGGCGAAGACATCTGCGCCGAAGACCTCCGCTCAGCCCTGCGCAGCGCGACCATCAATCGGCAACTGGTGCCCGTGCTGTGCGGCAGCGCCATGCGCGGCAAGGGCATCGACCCCCTGCTGGATGCCATCATCGGCTATCTGCCATCGCCCCTGGACGTGCCGGCGGTGGAGGGCACTGTTCCGGGCACCGACGACGTGGAACTCCGGGAGCCGGTGGATAGCGAACCCCTGTCGGCCCTGGCTTTCAAGGTCGTCGTTGACCCTTACGTGGGCCGGCTGGTGTTCCTGCGGATTTATTCCGGCACGGTCGGAGCCGGCGCCGCGGTCCGCAACGTTACGCGAGGCAATCGCGAGCGCATGGGCCGGCTGCTCCGTATGCACGCCAATCACCGCGAAGAGCTGGAGACGATAACCGCCGGCAACATCTGCGCCGCTGTCGGCCTGAAAGACACCTTTACTGGCGACACCATCTGCAGCGACCACAAGCCAGTCATCCTGGAACCGCCTCACTTCCCCGAACCGGTAGTTTCCGTGGCCATTGAGCCGGCAACCCGCGCCGATCAGGACAAGCTGGGCGAGGCCATGCGCAAGCTTTCGGAGGAAGACCCCACCTTCGTCGTCCGTTATAACGACGAAACCGGGCAGACCATCATCTCCGGCATGGGCGAGCTGCACCTGGAAGTGCTGGTTGACCGGATGCGCCGAGAGTTTGACGTTGAAGCCCGGGTGGGGCAACCCCGGGTCGCCTACCGCGAAACCATCACCAAGCCGATCCGCATTGAAGGACGGTTCGTGCGCCAAACGGGCGGACACGGCCAGTTCGGGCACGTATGGCTGGAAATCGAACCGCAGGAGCGTGGTGAAGGCAACGAGTTCGTTGACGGCATCACCGGCGGCGTGATTCCTCGCCAGTTCATCCCGGCGGTCCAAGCCGGTGTGATGCAAGGGCTGGACAACGGACCCTTGGCCGGGTACCCTCTCGTGGACTTGAAGGTAACGCTGGTAGATGGCAGCTATCACACGGTAGATTCGTCCGAGATGGCCTTCCGTTCCGCGGCGATGATCGCCCTGCGAGACGGAACCCGCCGCGCCGCGCCGGTACTCCAGGAACCCATCTTCGAGATGGAGATAGTGACCCCGGGCGAGTACCTCAGCGAAGTGCTCAGCGACCTGGGCGGACGCCGCGCCCAGATTCGCAGCATTGAGGGGGTCGAAGACCTCCAAACCGTGAGCGCGATGATTCCGCTGGGGGAGACTTTCGCCTACACTACGGCGCTGCGTTCGTTGACCCGCGGTCGGGCTTCGTACACCATGGAGTTCAGGCACTACGAGCCGGTGCCCGAAAACCTGCTGCGGAACATCACAAACATCTGACGGCCAAGCCCGTTCGCCGGGACGCTTTGTTCAATTGGACGGTCAAATCAGGGGAGCGTTGAAAACTGAATCATGGTAGCCAGGCAGCAAATGCGGATAATCCTCAAGGCCTTTGACCACAAGATGCTGGACCAGTCCAGCGCGCAGATTGTGGAAACGGCAGAACTTACCGGAGCCAGGGTGGCCGGGCCAGTGCCCTTGCCTACCCAGATCCGGCGTTTCTGTGTGATTCGCGGCCCCCACGTTGACAAGGATTCCCGCGAGCACTTTGAAATCCGCACGCACAAAAGGCTGCTCGACATCATGGAACCCACCAGCAAGACCATCGACGCTCTCACCCGACTCAATATGCCGGCGGGGGTGGATATTTCCATCAAGCTCTAGTCGCGGCGCCGGATTTCCGGCCTTGATGCCCTGACCAGGCTTGAATAAATACTAAACCCGTCGTAAAATTATAGTTCCTCTGGCGGCAGGCACAGGCCACTGCCGCCGTTTCATCTGAATTGAACTCCCCAGGCCCCGTCGATACGGCGAGTCGCGCACCACCAACACGGGCGCTCGCGGCGGTGAGGCCAAGTCTCGAACAGACAGGCAAAGAAAATGCTGAAGGCATTCTTAGGCAAAAAAATAGGCATGACCCAGGTGTTCAACGACGCTGGGCAGGTGGTTCCGGTAACCATTATTGAGGCCGGCCCTTGTGCCGTTACCCAGATTCGTACTGTGGAGAACGACGGTTACGAGTCCGTGCAGTTGGGCTTCGGCCGGGTCCGCCGCCCCAACAAGCCCGACGCCGGCCATCTCAAGGGCAGTCAGATTGGACGCCGGCTTCAGGAAGTTGCTGCCGACGATATCGGTGAATACGAAGTCGGCCAACTGGTTTCGGTGGAAATTTTTGAACCGGGCGAAATCGTGGACGTGAGCGGCAAATCCAAAGGCCGCGGCTTTGCCGGAACTATGAAACGACACGGTTTTGGAGGCGGCCCTCGTACGCACGGTCAGTCCGACCGGGCCCGCGCTCCCGGATCCATTGGCGGCGGCACTACGCCCGGCAAGGTCTTCAAGGGCCTGAAAATGGCCGGACACATGGGCAACCGCCGTGTTACCAGCAAGGGGCTGGAAGTAGTCCGGGTTGACGTGGAGCGCAACCTGCTGATGGTCAAAGGCGGCATCCCCGGCGGCCCCAACAGCCCGGTTACCATTCGCAAGACAGGAAAGAGCAAGGCGCAAGCATAATGGAACTCCCCGTAGTCAACGCCAATGGCGACGCCATCGACACCATCAGCATTGATGATGGCATCTTCGACGTGCCGATGAATCAAACGCTGGTGCACCAGGCCATGGTGATCTACCAGCTCAACCAGCGGCAGGGCACCCACTCAACGCGTACCCGCGCCGAAGTGTCAGGCGGCGGCCGCAAACCGTGGATTCAGAAACACACCGGGCGCGCCCGCCAGGGCAGCATCCGCTCACCCCAGTGGCGGCACGGTGGTATCGTATTTGGCCCCAAGCCGCGGGACTACCGTAAAGCCCTGCCCCGGGCGATGCGGCGGAAGGCTTTGCAGTGCGTGCTGTCTGAGAAAATCCGAAACGGACGCCTGGTCTGCATCGACTCGCTGGACAGTTTGGACGGACGCACTAAGTCCATGAAGCAGTTGCTGGAAAGCCTGCGCATCATCGGCTCGGTGCTGGTGGTTTCCGGAGAAGCTCAGCAGAACGTGGCCCGGGCCGGCGGAAATCTGAAGCAGGTTTGGACTTTGCCGTCCGATTTGGTGAACGCGAATGATGTTCTCAAGCGCGAGACCGTCCTGATTACCGTGGATGGCATCCGTCGGATTGCGGAACTGTGCACCAAGCCCCGGTTCCGAGCCAGGCAGGCGGCGGAAGCAGCGGCAAGCGAGGAGGCCCAGGAATGAATATCAGCGAGGTGCTGCTCAGGCCCACCATCACGGAAAAGAGCACGCTGCTGCATGAGGACGGCCAGTACACCTTCCAGGTCGCCCCTCGGGCAAATAAAACCCTGGTGAAGCAGGCCGTGGAGCAGAATTTCGGCGTGAAGGTGGTCAGCGTCAACATCACCGTCAACCGGGGCAAGCGCAAGCGCTACGGTCCGCGCTTCAAGAAGCAGCCGGACGTCAAGAAGGCCGTGGTTACCCTCCGACCCGGCGACCGTATCGACCTGATTGAGGGCCTGTAATCATGCCGTTGAAGAACCTGCGACCCATCACTCCAGGCACGCGCAACGCGGTGCGTCCCTCCTTTGAGGAGATAACGACCAGGAAGCCGGAAAAGTCTTTGCTGGAGCCACTGCAGAAGCGCGGCGGACGGAACAACCGGGGCCGCATCACCGCCTATCATCGGGGCGGCGGCTCCAAGCGGATGTACCGGCGCATCGACTTCAAGCGGCGCAAGGACGGAGTGCCGGCCACCGTAAAGAGCATCGAGTACGACCCCAACCGGACCACACGGATCGCCCTGCTCCACTACGCCGACGGTGAGAAGGCTTATATCCTGGCGCCGGTGAACCTCTCGGTAGGCGACAAGGTGGAGTCCGGCCCGGACGCGGAAATCAGCCCCGGCAATACTTTGCCCCTGCGCAACATTCCCACCGGTACGGTGGTGCACAATCTGGAACTGACCCCCGGTCGCGGCGGGCAACTGGTACGCGGCGCCGGCACCGGAGCGCAGGTATTGTCCCGGGAAGGCGATTACGTGCTCATCCGTTTGCCCTCCGGCGAGATGCGTCGCATCCTGCTGAACTGCCGGGCCAGCGTGGGGCAGTTGTCCAACCCCGACCACAAGAACGAAAGCCTGGGCAAGGCCGGCGCCAAACGGCATCTTGGCCGTCGTCCCCACGTGCGCGGCGTCGCCAAGAACCCGGTTGACCACCCCCACGGCGGCGGCGAAGGGCGCTCCCCCATCGGAATGCCCGGCCCCAAGTCGCCCTGGGGCAAGCCAACCCTGGGTCACAAAACTCGCAACAAGAAGAAGACCTCCAGCCGGTTCATCGTCCGCGGACGTCGCTGGCGGCGGTAAGCAACAGCATCACACTGCGCCCTTTGCTGCGGCGCTTCAGGCAGTCATAAGGCTATGTCTCGTTCAGTCAAAAAAGGACCTTACGTCCATCCCAAGCTGCTGAAAAAGGTGAACCAGGTTCGCGAATCTGGCGAAGCCACCGTCATTCGTACCTGGTCCCGCGATTCGATGATAATGCCCGAGATGGTCGGGCTGAACTTCGGCGTGCACGACGGCCGCCGCCACGTGCCGGTTTTCGTCACTGAGAACATGGTAGGCCATCGCCTGGGAGAATTTGCCCCCACGCGTACCTATCGCGGACACGTCGCCCGCTCCGAGCGTTCCAGCAGGGTGAGGTGACCTGATGCCGGCAGTACGAGCAGTAGCCAAGCAGGTGGGCGCGTCGCCCAAGCGCCTCAAACCCATTCTGGACGCTGTCCGGGGGATGGCCGTCAACGATGCCCTGGACCACCTGAGCCTGATGACTTCGCCCTGGGCCCGCTCCGTGGCCAAGGTGGTGCAATCGGCGGCTTCCAACGCCGAGAACAATCTGTTTATGAACCGGAACGAGCTGCGTATCACGCGCATTTCCGCAGACCAGGCCCGCCCGCTCAAGCGTTTCCGCGCCCGGGCCCGGGGCCGCATCGGTCGGGTTACCCGCCGTTCCAGCCACATCATCATCGAAGTGGACGAGATACAGGAGGGCTGACCTGATGGGCCATAAAACCCACCCCCTGGGGTTCCGGCTGGGGATTATCAAAGACTGGAAAACCCACTGGTACGCCAACAACGGCGCCCAGTACCGCGACGGTGTCATGCGTGACCTGTCCCTGCGTGACACTATTCACGACGAATACGCGGCTTTTTCCGACGCGGGAATCGCGCGCATCGAGATTGACCGTACGGCCCAGGAAACCATCATCAACATTCACTCGGCCCGGCCCGGCATCCTCATCGGGCGCGACGGCGACCGGGTGAAAGGTCTGCGCACCCGCTTGGAGACCATGACCAGTGGACAACTCCGCCTGAACATCGTCGAAATCGAGCAGCCCGAACTTGACCCCTACCTGGTGGGCCGGAACATTGCTGACCAGCTCAGCCGGCGCGTCGCCTACCGCCGCGCCATGCGCCAGGCTGCGTTGCGCACCATGCAGGCCGGCGCCGAGGGCATCAAAATCATTACCAAGGGCCGGATCTCCGGCGCCGAAATCGCCCGCACCGAAAAGCTGATGATGGGCCAGGTTCCCCTGCACACCCTGCGGGCCGATATTGATTACGCCCTGGCCGAGGCGCACACCGCCATGGGCCGCATCGGCATCAAGGTGTGGATTTATAAAGGCCAGATCATGCCGGCCGCCGCAGAAGAGGACGGCGAACTCGAAAGCATCGAATTCCGCGTCACCAGCCAGGACGGCGACGGCGAGATGGAAATAGAGCTGGACCAATAGCCCCTGCTACGGAGATTTTCACCATGTTGCAACCTAAGAGGACAAAATTCCGAAAGATGGGGCGGGGCAAGCGCCGGGGTGCCGCCAGCACCGGCAATACTGTCGAATTCGGCGAGATTGGCCTGAAAGCGATGAGTCCCGAGTGGATTACCGCCCGGCAGATTGAATCCGCCCGTATCGCCATCACCCGCCATTTGCAGCGCGGTGGCAAGACCTGGATTCGAATCTTTCCCGACAAGCCGGTTTCCAAGAAACCTGCCGAAGTGCGCATGGGCGGCGGTAAGGCTGCTAACGACCACTGGGTCGCCGTGGTCAGGCCCGGCCGCATCATGTTCGAAGTCGGCGGCGTGCCCATCAACCAGGCTGAAGAAGCCCTGCAGCGCGCCGCCCACAAGCTGCCCATTCCCACCAAGGTCGTGTACCGCGACCGGGTCAACTCCCTGCTGTCCGGTTCGGGAGGATAACCCATGAAAATGTACGAGATCCGGGCGTTGACCGACGACCAGATTCGCGACGAGTTGGGCAAGTCCTACCAGGAATTGATGAACCTTCGCTTTCGCGAGGCCACCAACCAGCTCACTGACACCAACCAACCCCGCAAAACCCGCAGAGACATCGCCAGAATGTTGACCTGCCTGCGCGAGCGGGAATCCTACCAGGCATCATAACCGCAAGGGACATTAACCAATGGCCAAAACGATGCGAAAGATTCGGGTGGGCTCCGTCGTGAGCACCCGGATGGACAAGACCGCCGTAGTGGAACTGGTCTGGAAGCAGCGCCACCGCGTCTATCGTAAGCAGATGCGTCGCGTTACCCGCTTCTACGTCCACGACCCGGAAGGGCAATGTGCGATTGGGGATACCGTGCGCATCCAGGAGACGCGCCCGATTTCTCGTACCAAGCACTGGCGTCTGCTGGAAATTCTGTCCCGACGCGAAGTCGCCGACGTCCGGCCCATCGACCTGGAAACCGACGTGGCGATTGAGCCGGCCGACGGCGAAGTGGATTCCGATGCTCCGGCTGATGCCGAAACCGAAAATGGCGTTACTGCCGAAAATAACGAGGATGCGTAAATGATACAGAGTTACACCAGGCTCCACGTCGCCGACAACAGCGGCGCGCGGCGCATCCGACTGATTAACATCCCCGGCTCCAGCCGACGCAAGTATGCGTCGGTAGGAGACATCATCGTGTGCACGGTCCGGGAGGCCGTGCCCAATTCTCCCGTCCGTAAGGGTTCGGTGGTCAAGGCTGTGATAGTCCGCCAGGCCGCGCCGCTCCAACGCCCGGATGGTACTTATATCAAGTTCGACGACAACGCCGCCGTTCTGATTAACGACAACCAGTTGCCCCGGGGCACCCGCATCTTCGGCCCGGTGGCCCGGGAACTCCGCGACAAGGGCTTTATGCGTATCGTTTCGCTGGCTCCGGAGGTGGTGTGATGGCGAAGGCGAAGATTCGGCGCGGCGACGATGTCCTCGTCATCGCCGGCAAGGACAAGGGTAAGACCGGCCGCGTCCTGCAGATGGTGCCCGAAAAAAATCGGGTCATAGTTGAGGGCGTCAACATGGTGGTCAAACACTACAAGCCGCGTCCCGGAATTCGCCAGGGTGGGCGGGTCCAGCAGGAAGCCTCCATCCACATCTCTAACATCAAGCTCATCCAGAGCAATTACACCGAACCCAGCACGCAGTTCCGCAACCGGGACGAGTGATTATCATGGCCACTGACCAACAGGAACAAACTGCGGAATTGCAGCCGCCCTCTTTCAAGGCCCGGTTTCGCGATGAGATTATCCCGGCAATGGTGTCGGAGTTCAGCTACTCCAGCCCGATGCAGGTGCCCAAGGTTACCAAGATCAACCTCAACATTGGCTTGGGCGAAGCCCTCACCAACGGCCGGGCAATGGAGAGCGCCGTCAGGGACCTGACCACGATATCCGGTCAGAAGCCCATCATAACCAGGGCCCGTAGATCCATCGCCGGCTTCAAAGTCCGCGAGGGCAACCCCATTGGCACTGCGGTTACCCTGCGCGGCGACCGCATGTATTATTTCCTGGAACGGCTCATCATCACCGCGCTGCCCCGTATCCGCGACTTTCGGGGCATCTCCCGTCGCGGATTCGACGGGCGCGGTAATTTCTCGCTGGGACTGCGCGAGCAGATCGTGTTCCCCGAAATCGACTACAACAGCATCGACCGGCTGCGCGGGTTGCAGGTTACCATAACCACCAGCGCTCCCAATGACGCCGAGGCAACTCGCTTGCTCGAGCACTTCGGTATGCCCTTCATCCGCCAGTAGGCCCGGCAATCAGACCCCAGCCAACGGAGAAGACAGTTTTGGCCAAGAAATCCTCCATCGTGAAGAACGAGCGACGCAAGCGAACCGTCGCCAAGTACGCTGCCCAGCGAGCCGCGCTGCTGGCCGAGGCTCGCGATTTGTCCAAGCCCATGCGCGAACGCTTTGAAGCCCGCCAGAAGCTGGCGCTGCTGCCCCCTGACGCTAACCCCAACCGCATCCGCAATCGGGATGGCGCTACGGGTCGGCCCCGAGGATACATCCGCCACTTCGGCCTGTCGCGTATTTCCTTTCGCGAAATGGCTTTGGACGGGCTGCTGCCCGGAGTTCGCAAGGCCAGCCTCTAAGCTCGGGCCTCACCGGAATCCACTCATGGAGATTTGTCGCAATGCCCATTAACGACCCCGTTGCCGATATGTTGACGCGCATACGCAACGCCATTCATG
Organism: Chloroflexota bacterium; assembly: GCA_009837355.1. Lineage (GTDB taxonomy): Bacteria > Chloroflexota > Dehalococcoidia > Lucifugimonadales > UBA3495 > Bin87. Next base: position 242,550 of record VXTR01000068.1, read on the forward strand.
CCCGACACCGGACGGTTTTGGTGCCGCAATCCAAAGTCAAGACGGCCATCGCCGACATCTTGAAGGAGCAGGGCTACATCCGGGACTGGGACTTGGCGCGGAATCGCAAGTTCCCGACCATGCGCCTACATCTCACCTACCGCGACGACGACCAGAACGCCATCCGCGGGTTGAAGCGTGTCAGCAAGCCCGGACTGCGGGTTCACGTGGGCCGAGGTGAGATTCCGAGAGTGTACGGCGGCTTGGGCGTCGCTATCGTTTCCACTTCCCAGGGGATGATGACCGGTTACGAGGCCTGGCGAAAGGGCATCGGAGGAGAATTGGTCTGCTATGTCTGGTAACGAAAACCTGGTCAGCGTCGGCGTCACCGAGCGAACGCCGCCAACCGAACGACCCCTCTCACGTATCGGCCGCCAGCCCATTCCCATTCCCCCCGGCGTAACTGCCGAGGTGTTTTACGGCGGCATCACCGTAACCGGCCCCCAGGGTACTCTGACCCAGAAGTACCACCCTGAGGTCAACGTGAAAGTTGAAGACGACCAGATCGTCGTGGAGCGGCTCACCGAGCGCAAGTTCCATCATTCACTGCACGGCCTGACCCGCTCCCTCATCGCCAACGCCGTGACCGGCGTTACCGACGGGTACAGCAAAACCCTGGAACTGATGGGCGTCGGTTATCGGGTGCAGCAGAACGGCGAGGGTATTACCCTCAGCGTCGGTTACAGCCACACCGTGGACGTTTTTCCTGAAGAAGGATTGACCATGCAGGTGGAAGGCAACAACCGGGTGCACGTCAGTGGCGTAGACAAGCAGAAGGTCGGTCAACTGGCGGCCAAGGTTCGCCGGGTGCGTCCCCCCAACGCCTACAAAGAGAAAGGCATCCGCTACCAGGGCGAGGTGCTCCGGCTCAAGCCCGGCAAGGCCGCCGCACGCCGAGCCGTCTAACAACCACAATCAAGCATCTGGATTTGAGAGTAATCTGAAAATGCCGCGCGATAAAGACTCCCGAAAGCTACGCGTTGTCCGGCATCGCCGGGTGAGAAACAAGGTCCATGGGACCCCGGAACGGCCCCGGCTGTGCGTCTTTCGCAGCCTGAAAGGTATTTACGCTCAGGTGATTGACGACTCCCGGGGACACACTCTGGCCTACGCTTCCAGCCAGGAGGTTGCATCTGCTGAGGCAACCCCCAAGACGACGGCGTCAGAGGCGGTAGGCAAACTGGTGGCCGAGCGGGCCATCGCCGCCGGCGTCAATACCGTTGTGTTCGACCGCGGCGGCTATCGGTTCCATGGACGTGTGAAAGCCCTGGCCGACGCAGCCCGTGAAGGAGGGCTTGTTTTCTGATGGTATCCCAGGCATCCCGCAGAGGTGAACGAGGCGAACGGGGCGGCGGCGAACGCGACCGTCGTGGCGGTGGAGGTCGCGGCCGTGGCCGCGGCGACCGCGATCAGCGTCAGCGCGAGGAAGACAGTGGCGGTTTCAGCGAGCGGGTGGTACATACCCGCCGTATCGCCAAAGTGGTCAAAGGCGGTCGTCGCCTGCGCTTTAACGCTCTGGTGGTCGTGGGCGACGGCCAGGGTCGCGTCGGGGCCGGCATGGGCAAGGCGCTGGCGATTCCCGACGCGGTGCGCAAGGGAACCGCAGTAGCGCGACGCAGCACCGTTACCATTCCCATTAAGGGCAGCACCATTCCTCACGAAATTTCGGTGCGCAAGGGTGCGTCTATCGTCATCATCAAACCGGCTCCACTCGGCACCGGCATTATCGCCGCCGGCGCGATGCGGGCGATGCTGGAATTGGGCGGCGTGCAGGACGTGGTCGGCAAGTCCCTGGGTTCCCGCAACCCTATCAACATCGTTCAGGCAACTATGGAAGCGCTCAGCCTGCTGCGCGACCCGGAAACCGAGCGAGCCAACCGTTTGGGGTTGAACAAGCCGGAACCGGAACCCGAAGCGCCGGCTGAACCGGCTCCCCAGGCGGAGGCTGCTACCGCTCTTGAGCCGGCTGCCGAAGCCCCCGCTGCCGCGCCGCCGGCCGAAGAATCTGCTGCGCCCGCTCCCGAACCGGTTGCAAGTTCGGCGGAGGAATCCCCGACTGCCGCCGCTGAGCCTGAAACTCCGGACCCTGAAGCGGAAGCGGAGCCTCAGGCCGAAGCCGCTGCAGAGCCGTCGGATGACGCCGGCGACGCTACCACATAACTACCACCGCACCGCGCAGGTACGAAAGAAAATGGCGCAAATCAAAATCACCTGGAAGAAGAGCTGCATCGGACGACCGTCGTATCAGCGGCGTATCGTCCAGTCCTTGGGCCTGAAACGGCTCAACCACTCGGTGGTGCATGAAGACAGCCCTACCATCATGGGCATGGTGAAAAAGGTTCAGCACCTCATCGTAGTGGAACCCGCCGAATAACCGCTGCGCCCGAAGTTCAACTTGCGGGCTGCTACTGGAGCTTGTTGATAATCATGATGCAGCACGATATAGCGCCGCCCAAAGGAGCGCGCCGCCGTCGCAAGCGCGTCGGCCGGGGCGACGCCGCGGGTGGCGGCAGCTACGCGGGACGCGGCATGAAAGGTCAGAAATCCCGCTCGGGATGGCGCTTGCGACCCGGATTCGAGGGCGGCCAACTCCCGCTTATCAAGGGTCTGCCCATGAAGCGGGGATTCAATAACCGCTATAAGACCTGCTATGCCCTGGTGAACCTGGACACGTTGCAGGAACGATTCGAAGCCAACAGCCGGGTAACCCCGGAAATGCTGCGTGGATTGGGCATCATCAGGCGCGTTAACCGTCCCGTCAAGGTGGTTGGCGACGGTGAGTTGGGATACCCGCTGACCGTGGTGGCCCACAAATTCACCGCGTCGGCACGCGCCAAGATTGAAGCGGCCGGCGGCTCCGTAGAGGAAATCTAGCCCAGCTCTCCCATCCGGAGTGTGAGGCATAGCAGCCATGATTCAGTCAGAGGTACAGGGCGGGGGCCGGTGGCCCCGACTGGTTCAGGCTGCGATCGACGCGTTCAGCGTACCTGACCTACGCGCGAAAATCCTGTTCACTCTGGGAATGCTGGCCCTCTACCGGCTGGTGGCTCACATTCCGATACCGGGCCTCGACGCCGGCGCCCTGGACGACTTGTTCCGCAACAATCAGTTGCTGGGCTTCCTGGACCTCTTTTCCGGCGGCGCCTTGAGCCGCATGAGCATCGTTGCTCTGGGCGTGTTCCCCTACATCACTGCCTCCATCATCATGCAGCTGCTCACTCCGGTGATACCGCAATTGCAGAATATGTCCCGGGAAGGTGAGGCCGGTCGCATCAGGATGAACCGCATCACCCATTGGGGAACCGTGCCCATCGCCATCGCCCAGGCGTTTGCGCAACTGGTGCTGCTGCAGCAGGCCAACGTGCTGACCAACGTGGGCTTCACGGGAGACGCCTTCCTGCCGACGATGGCCGCCGTTCTTTCGCTAACCGCCGGAACTATGTTCCTGGTGTGGTTGGGTGAATTGATTACCGAGCGGGGGATCGGCAACGGCATTTCGCTGATTATCTTCGCCGGTATTGTGGTTGGCTTCCCTGGCTTGCTGGCGGCCGGTTTCATCAGCACTGAAGATTATCTCGGCATCTTCTTCTTCGCGCTCATTGGCCTGCTGATTATCGCGCTGATCGTCGTCTTCAACGAAGCCCATCGCCGCATACCGGTACAGTACGGGCGCAGCATCTTCCGGGGTGGGCAGATGTACCGCCAATCCGGTTCCACCTACATACCGCTGCGCATCAACTCCGCCGGCATGATTCCGCTGATTTTCGCTTTCTCTATCGTCATTCTCCCCGGTACGGTGGCCCAGTATCTCAGTACCACCGGCGGATTCATCGGCAATTTGGCTGGCAATCTCCAGACCGCGCTCAGCCCGGCCGGCCCGTTCTACTGGGTGCTTGCCTTCTTCCTGGTGGTGGCCTTTACGTTCTTCTACACACTGGTTGTATTCCAGCAGCAGAATATCGCCGAGAACCTCCAGCGCAACGGTGGTTTCGTGTTGGGTATCCGGCCCGGCCGGCCTACTCAGGACTACCTGAACCGCGTTATCGTTCGCCTCACGCTGGGCGGCGCCCTGTTCCTCGGTTTCATCGCCATCGTACCCTACCTGGCTTCCCTGGCTACCGGCTTTGAGGCGGTTGCCCTCAGCAGCACCAGCCTGCTCATCATGGTGGGCGTCGGCCTGGACACCCTGCGGCAACTGGAGGCGCAGCTGATGATGCGCAATTACGAAGGATTCCTCAGATGAGCCTCGCCAATGCAGCCAGCGGTCTCAGGCTCGTCCTCTTCGGTCCTCCAGGTGCCGGCAAGGGCACTCAAGCGCAGCTGCTCAAGGAACGGCTGGGTGTTGATCACGTCAGCTCCGGAGACCTGTTCCGTCACCACCTCTCCACCGGCACTGAACTGGGAGATTTGGCCCGAGGCTATATGAACCGCGGTGAACTGGTGCCCGATCAAGTTACCATCGGGATGGTGCTGGATCGCATCGGCCAGTTGCCCTGTGGACAGGGATTTATGCTCGACGGTTTCCCACGCAATACTAACCAGGCCCGCGCCCTTGACGAATCCCTTACCCTGGCAAACGCCGCCATTGACCGGGTGGTTCATATCGCGGTTGCCGATGACGAACTCATCCGTCGCCTCAGCAATCGCTACATTTGCCGCTCTTGTCAAAAGCCATTCGCCCGCGACCCGGCTACGGGCGCACCGCCATCCGGCTGCGATACCTTCCCAGACGACTGCGACATTTACCAACGCGACGACGACACACCGGAAGCCGTCGCCAATCGCTTGGTGGTGTACCACCGGGAGACCGCGCCGGTGTTAGACTACTACCGGGAGCGTGGCCTGCTCACTGATGTGGCTGGCGAAGGGGCCGTTGAATCGGTCAACGAATCCCTCCTCCACGCCCTGGGGTTGACGGTTGAGGTATAATTACAATGGTGAGTAATAAGAAAAAGCGGAAGACTGCTTCCAATGCCCCGTCGTCTTACAGCGGCGGAATCACAATCAAGTCCCGCCGTGAACTGGAAGCCATGGCGCGCGCCGGCGGTATCGTCGGCGACACTTTATCGTTGCTCAAGCGGTCGGTAGAACCGGGCATCACGACCGGCGAGTTGAACCGGATTGCCGAGAAGAATATCCGCAGCATGGGAGCCGTGCCTGCCTTCCTCGGTTACCAGGGCTTCCCTGGCACCATCTGCGCCTCCGTGAACGAGGAAATCGTTCACGGCATTCCTGGCAAGCGGGTCCTGAAGGAAGGCGACATCATCAAAATGGACGTGGGCGCCATCATTGACGGCTTCATTGGAGACGCTGCCATCTCGGTAGGCGTGGGTGAAGTTGATCCGTCAGCCCAGCGCCTGATGGACGACACTGAAGCCAGCCTGTACGCTGGTATTGCCGCCGCTCAGCCTGGCAATCGCCTCGGCGACATCGGGGCCGCCATTGAGGGTTACGCCCTGGAGCGAGGCTATGGCCTTGTACGCGGGTACGGCGGCCACGGCATCGGGCGGCACTTACACGAAGATCCTCACGTGCCCAACTACGGCGAACCTGGCAAAGGCGTGCTGCTCCGCCCTGGTATGTGCATCTGCATTGAACCAATGCTCAACTTGGGCACTGAAGAAACCCAGGTGCTGGATGACGCTTGGACTGTGGTTACTGCCGATGGGGCTTTGTCCTGCCATTTCGAGCATACCCTCGCCATAACCGAAGACGGCCCGAAGATTCTCTCCGTTCACGACTAACTTACCACTCACCGCCGGCCATCGGTTAACCCGGATGGCGCGGCGAAAGCAGGATGATTTATGGCTAAAAAGGAAGCGATAGAGGTCGAAGCTCAGGTTACCGAAGCACTCCCCAACGGAATGTTCCGGGTGGAGCTCCCAAACGACCACCAGGTGCTCGCGCACATCTCTGGCAAGATTCGGATGCACTTCATCCGCGTGTTGCCCGGTGATCGAGTGCTGGTGGAACTTTCACCTTATGACCTCAGCCGCGGCCGCATTACCTATCGCTTCAAGTAGCCAGCCGGGAGATCCCTTATGAAAGTTTCCGCATCCGTAAAACCCCGTTGCGACCGCTGTCGGATTATCCGGCGTAAGGGTCGCATACGCATTATCTGCGTCAACAGCAAGCACGCCCAGCGCCAGGGCTAAGAAAGTAGAGGAGCATCCTTATGGTTCGCATCGCCCAGGTTGACGTGCCGGATCGCAAGCGCGCCCACATCGCGCTGCGCAGCATCTACGGCATCGGCCCTACCAAGGCCATGGAAATCGTTGGCAAGGCCAACCTCGACACCGATATGCCCCCCCGCATGAGCGAGTTGTCCGAAGACGAGCTGGACCGCATCCGCGCCATCGTGGACCGGGACTACCTCACCGAGGGCGACCTCCGGCGGGAGAATAATGAAAACATCCGCCGCCTGATCGACATTGGCAGCTACCGAGGCCTCCGCCATCGCCGCAACCTGCCCGTCCACGGCCAGCGCACTCGTACCAATGCCCGCTCTCGCAAGGGCGCGCGCCGCACCGTCGCCGGACGCGGTCGCCGCACCGGCGGTAAGAAGTAGCTTCCAGCACAGAGAGGTAGCAATCAATGCCCCGACCACGCACCCGACGCCGTGAACGCCGCTCTATTCCCCAGGGCCGCGCTTACATCTACTCCACCTTCAACAATACGCTGGTCAGCCTCACCGATCCCGATGGCAACGTGGTGGCTTCCACCAGTTCCGGCACCGCCGGCTTCCGCGGTTCCAGGAAGGGCACCGCCTTTGCCGCCCAGCGCGCCGCAGAGCTGGCCGCCCGCCGCGGCGTTGATATGGGGATGCGCAACATCGACGTTTATATCAAAGGCCCCGGCTCCGGGCGGGAGCCGGCCATCCGCGCCCTGCAGGGCGCCGGCCTCAACGTAACCAGCATCAGGGACGTTACCCCCATTCCTCACAACGGCGTGCGTCCGCCCAAGCGGCGCCGGGTGTAAATCGTCCAGCTGACCAGCCGCCCGGTGGTTTACCCAGAGCCGGAACCGCGATTGCCTCCAACACCACAACACTACCAACGGACAGACAGATATGGGCAGATATACCGGACCCTCTTGCCGCCTGTGCCGGCGCGCCGGGGAAAAGCTTTTCCTCAAAGGCGACCGCTGCTTCTCGCCGCGGTGCGCCATTGAACGCCGCCACGTTCCGCCCGGCGGTGGCGGCAATCGCCGACGTCGGGTTTCCGACTACGGCGTTCACCTCCGCGAAAAACAGAAGGCGCGTCAGATGTACGGCATCATGGAAAGCCAGTTCCGTAAGTACATGACTGACGCCTTCAACACCCCCGGCATTTCCGGCAATAACCTCCTGCGTACCCTGGAGCGCCGCCTGGACAACGTCATTTACCACTTCGGATTCGCCGACTCGCGCAAACAGGCCCGGCAGATGGTCCAGCACGGTCACTTCGCGGTCAACGGTCGCAAGACCGACATCCCATCTTTCCTGGTCAGGCCCGGACAGACCATCTCCTGGACCGAGAGTTCCAAGAAACGCGAGTTTTTCGCTGACCGGACCGACGGGCTACCCCGGCGAACCCTCCCCAGTTGGCTTACCCTGGACCTGACCAACATGGAAGGCCAGGTGGTCTCCATGCCGCCGGACAACGAGCTGCCGGAAACCATTAACTCCCGCCTCATCGTCGAGTACTACTCGAGGTAGCGACTGAATGCTGAACCCCCAGATTCTCCCGCCGCTGCGGGAACCGGAACCTGAAGCTCCTACCCCGGCCATCCGGGTCATTGAGAGCACGGATACCTACGCCTCCGTCGCCCTCGAGCCCTTGGAGCGAGGCTTTGCCACCACCGTGGGCAACCCCTTGCGCCGGCTGCTGCTCAGCTCTATCCAGGGCACTGCGGTTACGTGGGTCAAAATCGAAGACGTGCCCCACGAATACAGCGTCATCCCCGGCGTCAAGGAGGAAGTCATGGACTTGCTCCTCAGCGTCAAGCGAATCCGCATCCATGCCTTGGCCAAGCGTCCGGGCAAGATGCGCCTTGACGTTACCGGAGAAGGACGCGTTTGCGCCGGCGATATTTCCACCGCCAGCGATTTTCAGATTGTCAACCCCGAATTGCACCTGGCTACCCTGGACAACCCCGACGTTTCGCTCTCCATCGAGTTCAACGTGGAGTCCGGCAAGGGTTACCAGCAGGTCGCCCAGGGCGACAGCATGGCGGGCCTGCCGGTGGGAGTACTCCCGGTTGACGCTATCTATAACCCCGTTCGCAAGGTAGAGTACTCCGTAGAGCGGATGATGGTCGGTCAGCAAACGGACTGGGAACGGCTGGTGCTGCAGGTGTGGACCGATGGCGCGGTTACGCCCCTCGCGGCTATTCAGGAGGCTTCGGAAAACCTGGTCCAGCACTTCTATATGTTTAACCAGCTCAGCCGACCGGCTGATTTTCCGCTGGACACCACCAACCTGTCCGTCGCTTCGGAAGTGTATCTGATGCCCATCGAGCGGCTGGACTTGTCATCCCGCACTCTCAACTGCCTCAAACGCGTCAAGCTGGACCGCGTCGGGCAGGTTTTGGAATTGACCTCGGACGATCTTCTGAACATCCGCAACTTCGGTCAGAAGTCGCTCGAAGAGCTCCAGGGAAAACTGGCCGAGCTCGGCGTCAGCTCCGCAAGAACCGCCGAGGCTGTCGAAGACTTGGACTTCGCCCCCGATTCCGGTGTTCTTTCATCCGGTTCGCTTATCTTTGAACCGGACGATGACCTGGATTACGATGACGACGGAGACTGATTATGCCTTCCCATCGCGTCACCGGCCGCAAACTCAGCCGGTATAAGGACCACCGCAAGGCCCTGCTGCGTGGCTTGACCGCCGACCTGATTCAGCATGAGCGCATCACCACCACGCTGGCCAAAGCCAAGGAAACCCGGGTGATGGCCGAAAAAATCATTACCCACGGTAAGAAAGGCACTCTTCACAACCGCCGCGTGGCTTTGAGTCGGCTGCCTAACAAGAAGGCAGTCGCCAAGGTGTTCGATGAACTCGGCCCGCGCTACGCTGAACGCCCCGGCGGCTACACCCGTATTGTCAAGCTTGGCCCACGCCAGGGCGACGGTGCCTACATGGCCGTCATCGAGTTGGTGTAGGACGAAATTAACCTGTCATTCCCCTTCCAGTGAGGAATTGCCATCGCCAAACCACTGCAATGACATCCGAACGCACCGCAGACGATAACGTCCGGCGTATCGCGTTGGTGGTAGCCTACGAAGGAACCGACTACGCCGGCTTTCAATTGCAAGCCGCCGTACCCACCATCCAGAGTGAGTTGGAAACCGCCATCGGCAAGCTTACCGGGACGCCCACCAGGGTTCGCGGGGCCAGCCGCACTGATTCGGGAGCTCACGCCTCCGGTCAAGTGGTGGATTTTTCTACCCACAGCAAGCACGGTCCATCGGTTTTCCGGGCAGGTTTGAACCACTATTTGCCCGATGCCGTCCGCGTCCTCGCTGCCAGCGACGTCCCTGCGAAGTTTCACTCCCGACGCAGCGCCGCCCGCCGTGATTATCGGTACAGCATCCTGAACCGTGCGATTGAGTCGCCCTTGCTCCGCCGTACTCATTGCCTGGAATCAACTCCACTGGATGTGGGAGCGATGCAGCGGGCTGCGGCCAGCTTGCTTGGCATCAGGGATTTCCGGCAAATCGCCACCGGGCACCCCGTGGATCAGTCTGCCGTGCGCTTGGTTCACCAATGGGATGTGAACCGCCGCTCCGATACATCGGACGTCATTACAATCGACTGTGCCGCCAACGGGTTTCTGCGCCACCAAATCCGGCGCGCCAACGCTGTTCTGGTCGAAATCGGTAAAGGGAGACTGCCAGTACACTCCATGGCCGAAGCTCTGGCAGGACGCACGCTAAATCAAGGACAGATTACTACTCTACCGGCCAAAGGCCTCTGCCTGCAGTCGGTGCACTACCCTCAATACGACCACTTGTTGAAGGTTGCCAACTACCATGAAACGCACTAGTACCTATTTCGCCAAGCCCGGAGACGTGCCGGACCAGTGGCGAGTCATTGACGCTACCGGCATCAGCCTGGGGCGGCTGGCTCGGCAGGTTGCCATCGCCCTCCAGGGCAAAGACCAACCCACCTATACGCCCCACGTCATTAGCGGATGCCATGTCGTCGTCGTCAACGCCGACAAAGTGCGCGTTACGGGCCGCAAGCTGATGCAGAAGATGTACTACCGTCACAGCGGCTACGTGGGCAACCTCAAGTCCTTCCTGATGCGCGACATGATGGAACAGCGCCCGGAGCGCGTCGTCCGTCTGGCCGTCAAGGGAATGTTGCCCTCCAACAAGCAGGGCCGCCAGATGCTGCGCCGCCTGCGCGTCTATGCCGGCGACCAGCATCCTCACCAAGCACAGGTCGGCGCCGCCGAATAGTCCACCCTCTGCGTACACGCACACCTAACCCACAGGCAGGTTTTCAATGACGTTGCAAGCCGACACGCAACAGCAGCAGTATTTCTACGGAACGGGCCGGCGGAAGTCCGCCATTGCCAAGGTGCGCCTCTTCCCGGACGACGGGACCGCCATCATTGTCAACGACAAGCCCATGGAGGAATACTTCAACTGGCTGCCCTGGCAGTCCACGATCCGCGAGGCTTTCGCCGTTTCCGGCACCACGGGACGCTTCCGAGTTCAGGCGGAGGTCAAAGGAGGCGGCGTCAACGCTCAAGCCGAAGCCATCCGCCACGGCATCGCCCGCGCTCTGGTCGTTTCCGACCCCAACCTCAAGCCCAGCCTGCGCCGTGCCGGATTCGTCACCCGCGACGCCAGGGTCAAGGAGAGCAAGAAGTACGGCCTGAAGCGCGCCCGCCGCGCACCCCAGTACACCAAGCGCTAACTGCTCCGTCATTCCTGCCTATGCGGGATTCGACGTTATACCAACATTGCGCCGGGGCGAATGCAAATCGCCCCGGCATTTGTTACAGCAGGTCCCCCAGCGTCAGCCAGTAGAACACAATGTACGTGCCGGCTACCACCATCAGCCACGCGCCCACCACTGAGACGTAAGGCAGCACTGCCCGCATCCAGCGTATCAGTACCGAGCGAGCAACCGCCATGCCCAACGTCAGCACCATGATGACGCTGCCCATTCCCCCTGCGTACAGCACGAATTGCCCCAGCGTTTCCAGCCACCCCGACGACAGCCCTGCTCCCACTCCCAGCACCGCCAGGAACAGCGGCAGCGTGCAGCTCAGGGAAGCCAGACCATAGCTGACTCCAAACAATATGTAACCGGGTATGTTGAGCTGACCCGGGTCTCCGACGCGTGACGCGGCCCGTTGCGCCAGGCTGGTGTAGATTTTCCCGCCGCCAGCCATGAAGGCTCCGGCGCCGATGAGCAGCACGCCCACGGCCAGCCCCACGTAAGGCAGCGCGGTAACCACCACCGCCTGCGAGCCTAACCCCAGAATCAGCCCGACGGCGCCGAACAGCGCTACAAACCCTACCGACACGGAAAGCCCGACCATAACTGCCCGGGCCACCAGCAGCGCGGGGTTGCGCCCTTCCTGCTCCCGGTTGCCACCGCTGACGTACAGTCCCAAATATGCCGGCAGCATGGCGAAACCACAGGGGTTCACGGCGGACGCCGCGCCCACCGCGTAGGCGAATCCAAGCTTGATGCCGACGTTGCTGATGCCGGACCCCGAGGACCCCGACAGCAGTTCAACGAATCGGTTCACGCCGTCAATCCCCGTGGCGTTGCGGGCGAACAGCGCTCCGACGATGGCGATGGCATAGGCGATGGTAGCGATGATTACCGCCAGAACGATGCCCCGATGGGCCGCAACTCGTTCCAGCAAATTGGATGCAAGGCCGCTTAAGTTGGCAGGGGTAGCCATTTCGCTCACCTCCGACTTGAGGATAGTCTCAAACGGGAACCCGGGAATTCCAGTGCTATCAACCGTGCACTATCACCGTGCCGGCCACTCGGTCTGACAGGGAACGGTGCTCTTCATCATCCATCAGCAGCAGGATGACGTCCGCAAAGAATCCGATGACGAAGCTGTGAGCCACGTACTTGACGATTTCGCGGACGAAAGTGGTTCCCCACCCGGATGAGCCTCCCTCTCGCTTCATGGCCCGGATCCCCAGCAGTTGCTTGCCCTGCGTCTGACCGCGGCCCAGGACAATCAGCCACCAGATGATGTAGCCGATGATGAGTGTCAAGAAGAACAACAGGCCGTCCAGCAGGGCGGCGAAGAGTCGGCGGATTGGGCTGGCAATTTCCATGATGGCCCCTTACTTATGCTACGTTAGGTTTCGGCTATTGGTTTGCTGTTATACCCCTAAGTGCGCCTGCATCGCGTCCAGCAGGCGGCTTACGTTGTCGGTGCTGTCGGCCTCGCAGTAAATTCGCAGCAGTGGTTCCGTGCCGGAAAAACGTGCTGCGACCCATCCGGCATCAAACATCCAGCGCCGGCCGTCAATTTGGTCCACGCTGCTCACCGTCATCCCGGCCAACTCCGTTAATGGCGAATCGGTCAGCCGCGCCATGATTGCATCGCGCGCCGATGGATCAAAACTCACGTCCCGCCGTTGGTAGTGATGCTCGCCTACGGTGTCGAAGAGGTGGCGCACCATGCCGGACGCTGTAAAGCCCCTGACCGCCATGTACTCCAGCAGGTACAACCCGCTGAGGATGCCGTCCCGCTCCGGGATATGTCCCCTGAAAGCGTAGCCGCCGCTCTCCTCGCCGCCCAGTATGGCGTCGTCGGAGACGAACCGAGGGCCGATGTTCTTGAAGCCCACCGGCATTTCGGCCAGCGGTACGCCGTACTGCTCGGCCAGCTTGTTCAGCATCACCGAAGCGGTTACCCCCTTTACCAGCGCGCCCCGGTCGCCTCGTTCCAACAGATACAGTGTCAGGAGCGAGAACACTTCCAGCGTACTGACGAAACGGCCCGTTTCGTCCACCAGGCCGATGCGGTCGGCGTCGCCGTCCAGCGCCAAGCCAGCCGATGCGCCGTCGGCCGGCACACGACGGCAAAGTTCGGTCAAGTTATGGGCGATAGGTTCCGGCTGGGCCATGCCCGGAAAGGCCGGGTTAGGTTCGGCCCGCAACTCCTTTACCGAGGTTGCCCCGCCATCCAGAAAGCTGCTGACATAGCCGGCGCCGGCGCCGTGCATGGCGTCCACCAGCACCGACAAGCCGGCGTTGCGGATGGCTTCCAGGTTCACCAGCCCGGCCACAGCTTTGCCGTACGCTGGAGCCGGGTCAACGTCCTGCACCAGGCCGGCGGCGCGCCCGTCGTCCAGGGGGAGATTTTTCGGCGCGCCGGCGGATTCAATGCACAGCTCCAGCGTGTCGGTGACGGCCTGGCTGGCGCTGCCCCCCTGGGACGACTTGAACTTGAACCCGCTCCAGGCCGCCGGATTATGGCTGGACGTGATGACCACTCCGCCGGCCGCGCCCTGCTGAACGACCTGGTGGCTAACCACCGGCGTCGGCGCCGGCTCCCGGCACAGGTACACGCCGATGCCGTTGCCGGATATGACCGACGCCACCGTTTCCGCAAACTCCCGGGAGGCAAAGCGCGTGTCATATCCGACCACCAGCCCCCGGCTGGCGGAACCCTCAATGCGGATGTAGTCCGCCAGTCCTTGCGAGCAGCGCGCTACGTTGGCAAAGGTGAAGTCGTCGGCAATAATGCCGCGCCAGCCGTCGGTGCCGAATTTGATTGGGGAAGCCATAGGTTCATTCTAGCACGACAATAATCGGCTCCCCTTCTCTGTGGTTGAACCGGAGCTACCGTCGTCGAGGGCTGATTACCGTCCCTGCCAGAATGTCGGGAATGGAGCGCCGCTCCGTAGTATCCCGCAGGATGAACACGGCGTCGATGACGAAACCCACCAGGGAGAGATGAAGCAGGATTTTCGCCACCGCGCGAATCAGTTTCCTGGGCCGGCCGGCCGCGCCGCCACGACGACAGCGTACTTCGGTGAACGTCAAGCGCCGTCCCGGCGGGCCAAACTTTACGATGACGAAGAGCCAAAGGGCGTAGGTTAAAAGCAGCGACAGCGGCGCCTGAATCACCAGCAGTTCGTGCAGGTCAAAACTCACCGACCTTCCCCCTCCAATGCCGACCAGCAGGTCAAGCTGGTGTATGACGTACAGCATTCCGGCGCCGGCGGCGAAGAAGATCAGGCTGTCAATCACCCAGGAAGCAAACCGACGTATGGGAACTACCCGCTCCATCTTGCGCGCTCCAACATTGCCCTGTGTTGCATTTGAGCAATTCTACCCGGTTCAGTCAGGATGAAAGGGATACAGAGGTTTGCAGCGTTTTGCAATTATGAGCGTACCGACGAAAATGCGCCCCTCACCACAGGGGTGAAGGGCGCTCCTGAGAGAGGTTCCCCCGGTGCGGGGGAGATGGTTTAAGTGGTAGCTCCAGCAACCGCTCCGGCGGCCTGCTTCAGCTGCTCTGCCTTGTCGGTCCGCTCCCAGGGCAGATCAATATCGGTGCGCCCGAAGTGTCCGTAGGCAGCCGTCTTCCGATAGATCGGGCGACGCAGGTCCAGGTCTTCGATGATGGCGCCGGGGCGCAGGTCGAAGTGCTCTTGCACCAGTTCCTCAATGCGCTCGTTGGGTATGTGGTTGGTGTCGAAGGTCTCGATGGCGACGGAGGTGGGTTCCGCCACTCCTATGGCGTAGGAGACAAGCACCTCCAGGCGGTCGGCGAAACCGGCGGCGACCAGGTTCTTGGCCACGTAGCGGGCTGCATAAGCGCCGGAGCGGTCAACCTTGGTCGGGTCTTTGCCGGAAAAGGCGCCGCCACCGTGCCGGGCGATGCCGCCGTAGGTGTCCACCAGGATTTTGCGCCCGGTGAGGCCGGTGTCGCCCTGGGGGCCGCCCACCACGAACCAGCCGCTGGGGTTGACGAAGATCTTGGTATTTTCGTCCAGCAGATGCGCGGGCACTATGGGCCTGATGACGTGTTCCTCCACGTCGGCGCGGATCTTGGCGGTGAAGGCGTCGCGGTCGGCGGTGTCGTCGTGCTGGCTGCTGACCACGACGGCGTCAACCCGGTGAGGCTTGCCGTAGCGGTACTCCACCGTAATCTGCGACTTGCCGTCAGGACCCAGGTAGGGCAGCGTGCCGTCCTTTCGCACGGCGGCCAGGCGTTCCACCAGCCGGTGGGACAGGTCAACGGTAATCGGCATCAAGCCGTCGGTTTCGTTGCACGCGAAGCCGACCATCATGCCCTGGTCGCCGGCGCCTGTGGCGCGACGTGCATCGGCGGCAGTCGCGCCATTGCTGCGGGCTTCCAGCGCCGTGCTCACGCCGGCGTTGATGTCCGGCGACTGCTGGCTGGCGTTACGAATGACGCCGCAGGAGTGGCCGTCAATGCCGTACTTGACGTCGGTGTAGCCGATTTCCAGCAGCGTCTTGCGGGTAATGGCGTCAAAGTCCAGCTCGGCCTGTGTGGTGATTTCGCCGGTAACCATGATCAGGTTCTTGCCGGCCACGGTTTCGCAGGCCACGCGGCTCATTGGGTCAACGGTAAAGGCGGCGTCCAGCACGGCGTCGGAAATCTGGTCGCATACTTTGTCGGGATGCCCTTCAGTAACCGACTCCGAGGTGAGCAGGTACTTGGGCGAGGTCATAAATTGGATTGGCATTGGTTGGTTTCCTCCTTAGGTTCCTTCTTCCCAGCTTTCGTTATAGGCGGTCTGCTCGGCAGACAGCGTGTCGATGCTGATGCCCATGGTTTCCAGCTTGAGACGGCCCACTTCGGCGTCGATTTCCCGCGGCACCACGTGGACGCCGTTGGACAGCTCCCTGTGCCGCTGCACCAGGTACTCGGCGCTCAACGCCTGGTTGGCGAAGCTCATGTCCATCACTGCCGACGGGTGCCCCTCGGCGGCGGCCAGGTTGATGAGCCGGCCCTCGCCCAGCAAGTACAGGCGTCGCCCGTCGGTGGTGGTGTATTCCTCCACGAAGGGCCGCACTTCCCGGTGGCTGACCGACATGGCTTGCAGGGCCGGTATGTCAATCTCCACGTTGAAGTGGCCGCTGTTGGAGATTATCGCCCCGTCCGGCATCACTCCAAGGTGTTCTTTGCCGATGACGTGCCACCCGCCGGATACGGTGATGAACACCTCGCCGACTTTGGCGGCCTCTACGCCGGGCATCACTTGGAAACCGTCCATCACGGCCTCCAGCGCCCGCACCGGGTTCACCTCCGTCACGATGACGTGGGCGCCCATGCCCCTGGCCCGGGAGGCGACGCCCCGACCGCACCAGCCGTAACCGCCGACCACCACGCGCCGGCCGGCCCACAGGATGTTGGTGGCGCGGGTGATGCCGTCCAGCGTGCTCTGGCCGGTGCCGTAGCGGTTGTCGAAAAAGTGCTTGGTCTCGGCCTCGTTCACCGCGATGATGGGATACTTCAACTGCCCGTCGGCGGCCATGGCGGTAAGTCGCACCACACCCGTGGTGGTCTCTTCGGTGCCGGCGATGACGTTGCCCAGCAGGTCGCTGCGCTCCTTGTGCAGAATGCCCACCAGGTCGGCGCCGTCGTCCATGGTAACGTTGGGCGCGTGGTCAAGAACGGCGTTGATGTGCTGGTAGTAGGTCTCGTTGTCCTCGCCCTTGATGGCGTAGGTAGGGATGCCGTACTCCTGCACCAGCGCGGCGGCGGTTTCGTCCTGCGTGCTCAGCGGGTTGCTGGCGCACACCACCAGGTCGGCGCCGCCGGCCTTCAGCGCGATGGCCAGGTTGGCCGTCTCGGTGGTAACGTGCAAACACGCCGCCATCTTGACGCCGGCCAGGGGTTGTTCCTTGCTGAACCGCTCCGCAATCATGTTGACGACGGGCATCTCTCGGCCTGCCCATTGAATCCGGTCAACGCCGGCTTGGGCCAGGGAAAGGTCTTTCACGTCGCCTTTGGTCTTTTGAACAGTCAAATCGTTGTACCTCTCGTTTTGTGGGTTTTTAGCTCGCCATTCGGGATACGGCCAAGACTTCCAGAAAACGCTCGATGAAAGCGCCTCGGTTGCCCGTACCGTTGAAAACGGCGGCTTTGAATTCTTGCGGGTGCCTGGTCAGTTACGGGTCTTCTCCGTAGGACGTCGGGTTGCCGGCGGCAATCCAGGCCGGCGTGCCGTCGTCAACGTTGTAGAGCAGCTCCGAGTCGATACCCAGGGCGGCGGCGTACTCGCAGGCCACGCCGCTGCGTACGCCGGCGGCGCAGATAAACAGCAGCTTCTTGCCTTCGGGCAGCTCGTCGACCCGGTCCATGAACTCGTCCACGTTGATGTGAATGGCGCCGCTGGCGTGGCCGGTAACCCATTCATCATCCCGCCGCACGTCGACGACTACTGTGCCGTCGGGGTCGGCGTTAAGAATTTGGAGCGCTTCGGGAGAGTCAACCCGGTAGTAGGGTTCGCCCGGATTCTGTCGTGGCATTCGTTTACCTCCTTGCTTTCTTACCGTCATTCCTGCGAGAGCAGGAATCTAGGAGACGGCTGGGGGTTCCAGGTGTGTCCCGGCAATGGGATACAGCCTCCGCCGCACTTCGGCGGGTATCTGGTTCCGGTCGGTGATGATGGCGTTGGACAGGGCCGTCTGGCACTCGCATGGGCCGAGCTCGGCCAGCGTCGGCATGATGTGCCGCAGAATGATGCGGCTGTTGGCCACGTTGGCGATAAGATTCTCCACCACCATTTCCACCGTAACCGCGTCGTGCTCGGGATGCCAGCAGTCGTAGTCGGTAACCCAGGCCATCGTCGCATAGCAGATTTCCGCCTCACGGGCCAGCTTGGCCTCCGGCAGCGCCGTCATTCCGATGAGGTCGCCGCCCCAGGCGCGATACATTTCCGACTCGGCCTTGGTGGAAAAGGCCGGACCTTCCATCACCACCAGCGTCGCGCCCAGGTGAGTCGGAATGCCCTGGCCCTGGCTGCCTTCGGCTAATACCCGGCTCATGTCCGGGCAGAAAGGTTCGGCGAAGGATATGTGCGCCACCACGCCGTCCTCGAAGAAAGTGCTGGTCCGCAGCCCACGGGTACGGTCAATGAGCTGGTCGGGAACCACCATATGCTGCGGCTGCAACCTGGCCTGCAGGCTGCCCACGGCGCTGACCGACACGATGCGTTTCACGCCCAGCGTTTTCAGCGCGTAAATGTTGGCACGGAAGGGCAGTTCCGTGGGGCTGACCCGATGGCCTCGGCCGTGGCGAGGCAGGAACGCCACCGGCACGTCCAGCAGCTCGCCTACCGTGACAACGTCGCTGGGCTTCCCGTAGGGAGTGTCGACGTCCACCACGGCAGTCTCGGCAAACCCCTGGATTTCGTAGAGGCCGCTGCCGCCGATGATGGCGATTTCCGCTTGAGGGTGGTTGGGCATTGGGTTGGTTCCTTGGTCGGCGATGAAAGAGTCAACTCAGCTGCGGTATTTCATCCGGCAGGTAGTGTGTGGCCCGAAATACGCTGTTCACCACGTACCCCTGCTCGTTCGGCGCGAAGTGCGGGTTGATGTACTCCCAAACAACCTCTCCCGCCGGTGTTACCTGAAAGATGCGCCCGAAGTGTCCCTCGGTAATCAGCGTGTTGCCGTTGGGCAGACGGCGCGCGCCGGAGATGTACGCGCTGAAGAAGTTGAAGGGCGGGTTGTCCCGGTACTCCCAGACGATTTCGTTGGTATGTGGGTCAACCTCAATGACGCGAGAGGCCGGCATCGGGTTGTGCCGGCTGTGGGAGCCGTTGTCGTAAATCAGCACGTTCCCGTTATCCAACATAGATGGGTCGTGCTGTTGCGCCAGCACGTCGTCCCCAACCTGCCACACGATGTTGCCGCTGTCCTTGTCGATGATCCCCACGGTGGAGATGTTGCGGAAGCTGAACATCACCCGGTCCTCCGGCAAAGGCACGACGGTGTTGCCGTGGCTCCACTCGTCCCGCAGGTCGTTGAAGGTAATCACGTGTCGCTCCGGGTCCAGATGCTCAGCGGCGTGCCACTCCCAAACGCGGTTGCCAGCAGCGTCCACTTCCACCAGCACGTCGGCCCACATACCGCCGGCGTCGCTGCCGGGTTGTCCGCCGCGGATCTGCGCGGCTTGCGCGTCGTCCATACGCTCCACCGTCATGTACAGGCAGCCGCCCGATGCCGTCCGCCTGGCATCGTGGTGATGGTAAGCATCCCGATGTTCCCAGACAATGTTGCCGTCCCAGTCCACTTCCAGCATCGCGCCGCCCTTGAACCGCTTCATCGCCTCAAAGACGTCCCAGCCGCCGTCGTCGCGCACCTTGCCGCCGTAGAACAGGTTGCCGTTGGGCAGCAGATAGCCGTACAACCCCGGCGGGTAGGGCAGTTGCCACTGATGGGCCACCTCGCCGTTGCTGTCCAGCAGATAGACCTCCCCATTGCCGGACATTGGAGCGTAGAGGGTGTAACCGGGGCTGGCCTGCGCCGGGTTGTGAGCGGTCAGGCCGGTGCGGGCAATGCGGCGGCGGGTTTGTCGGTCAACGGTCATGGTTTCTTCTGTCGTCATTCCAGCGAAAGCCGGAATCCGGTGGGTCAAGCGGCATCCACGGCCTGCCGCAGCGATTCGGTATAAGGTGGGCGGCAAACCATCGTTTCAGTAACAATGCCCGCGATGTAACGGTGTGGCGTAACGTCGAAAGCCGGATTGTAAGCCGGCGTGCCCTCCGGCGCGACGGGTGTGCCGCCATACCCCGTTACTTCATGCTGTGGACGTTCCTCGATGGCGATGTCGTCGCCGTGGGCGATGGCCAGGTCAACGGTGCTGGTGGGCGCTGCGATGTAGAAGGGTATGCCGTTTTCCTGGGCCAGCACGGCCAACGTGTAGGTGCCAATCTTGTTGGCGGTATCCCCGTTGGCGGCGACCCGGTCGGCGCCCGTAATCACGCAGGACACGTCGCCCTGTCGCATCAGCACGCCGGCCGCGGAATCGGCGATTAGCGTGGCCGGTATGCCCAGCTGCTGAAACTCCCAGGACGTGAGCCGGGCTCCCTGCAGCCAGGGCCGGGTCTCGGTGTTATACACGTTGAACCGTCCGCCGGCTTCCCAACCGGCTCGTATCACGCCCAACGCCGTGCCGAAGGCCGACGTAGCCAGCGCGCCGGTGTTGCAGTGCGTCAACACACCCTGGCCGTCCGACGGCATCAGCCCCCGGCCGTGTTCGCCGATGCGGCGGTTGATGCTTTCGTCCTCTTCCTGGATGCGCCGGGCCTCGGCTTCCAGGCGCGGCAGGATGCTGCCAGGGTCCGGTTCTGCCTCAGCCACCCGCAGCATCCGGCGCACGGCCCAGCCGAGGTTGACGGCAGTGGGCCGCGCCGCCGCCACGTGTGCGCCGGCCTGCCGCAGCGCCCCGATGAAGTGGTCCCGCTCGCGCGATTGTAGCTCGGCGGCGGCCAGCACCATGGCGTAGGCGGCGGTTACGCCGATCGCCGGGGCGCCCCGCACGCGCATCTCCGTGATGGCAGCAGCGGCGTTGCGATAGTCGGTGATGTTGACCGTCGCCTGCTCGTGTGGCAGCAGCATCTGGTCAAGCAACTGGAGGCTGCTTCCAGTCCAGTTGATAGGTCGGATTTCGCTCATAGGGCAAAAAAATACGGGCCCACCCACGCCGGGAGAGCCCATCAGTACAGTACTCCCCTCATCTTTCGTCATACCGCTACCGTCGCGTCGCGAGGCGACACTACGCGCGGGACGCCGGATTTAGCACCTGACCCCACTGGGTTAGCGGGATTGGTTGCCAGGCTTCACAGGGCCGTTCCCTCCGCCTGTCTGGATAAGGGTTCCAGCAGAATTCACGCTTGTTAATCGTTATCTATGCTACCGGCAATGCCCGATTTTGTCAAATTGATTACGATTCCCGGCAACCTCTGGGACTGCGTAATCTGCTTGCCGGGCTACAATTCCAGCGCGTACAGGTACAGCGTGAGGCTGGTGTGGGGAAAAGCGTGCTCCTCCACCAGATGGTAACCCCGGCCCCGCAGGAACGCGATGGCTCCCGGCATATGGTTATACGTCCAGGCAATGGTGCGCGCGTAGCCAACGTCCCGGCCAAAGGCTTCGGCATGATCCAGCAGTTGGGACGCTATTCCATGCCGTCGGGCGTCGCGGTGGACGGCCAGCCGCCGGATTTCTACGTCTTCGTGGCCCCTCTGATACGCGCCAATGCAGCCCACAGTTTCACCGTCTTGCACCGCCACCCAGAAGTTGCTGCCCGGGTGTTCCAGGTAGCTGCGCTGGATGTCGGCCAGGTCCCGGGTCAGCGCACCTTCAACATAGTCGTTGAAGTCCTCCCGAGCCTCTTCGGAGTGCAGGTAGCTCTGCACGAAATCGTCCTGCGCGTGGGAAAACAACTCCCGCACGGCTTCGTAGTCTCTGCGGTGGTACAGGCGGATATCCAGCATCAGGTATTGACCAGGAAGTTGATGATGTCGCCGTCCCGCACCGGATAGGTCTTCCCTTCCGAACGCAGTAGGCCCTCCTTCCGTCCCTGGGCCATGCTGCCGCAGGCGGAAAAGTCGTCGTAAGCGATAACCTCCGCGCGGATGAACCCCCTGGTGAAGTCGGTATGAATGACGCCGGCCGCATCCACCGCCGGAACTCCCCCCGGCACGCTCCAGGCGCGCACTTCATCCTCACCCACGGTCAGGAAAGAAACCAGGCCCAGAGTATCGTAGCTGGCGCGAATCACCTGCGACGTTGCCGATTCGCCCAATTCCAGGTCCGCGCGGAACTCAGCCGCCTCGTCCGGATCCATCATCGCCAACTCAGCCTCGATGCGAGCGCTGATGCTCACCTCGCCGACGCCGCGCGTCAGGTCGGCGTCAAGGTCGAGGTCGGCAATGCTCATGCTCTCACCGTCCTCGTCAGTGTTGAAAACTGCGATAACGTTCTTGTCGGTCAGCAGTTGGTAGTTCACCAGCACGGCGCGCTCGGAATCGGTGAAGGCTTGCAGCCGCACGGGTATGCCCCGCTCCAGCCCGGCACGCGCTTTTTCCACCGCGTCCTTGTGGCGATTCGCCGTCGGCCGGTCTGCCGGCTTGGTCTTGTTCATCTGGTCGGCCAGGCGCGTTGAGGCCCGTTCCAGGACTTCCAGGTCGGCGAAAACCAGCTCGCTGAGCATGGTTTCCAGGTCTTTCGCCGGATTGACTTCCCCGGTGGGATGCGGAACCGTGTCGTTGTTAAACGCCCTCACCACCACCAGGAAGGCCGTGGCGGATTGCAATATGTTGCGATAACGCCCGCCGATGCCCTGCGACTTCGCCATGGACTCCGGCCCCGGCAGGTCGGTGTACCGTATTTCCGCCGGCACCACTTTGCGGGGCTGGTATACGGCGGCCAAACTGTCCAGGCGCGTGTCGGGAACCTTCACTACGCCCAGGTTCATTTCGGTGGCCGAGCCGGAGGCGCCACTGGCGTCGGACTTACCCAGGGTAAGGGCGTTGAACAGCGTGGTCTTGCCCGATTGGGGCAGGCCGATGATTACCGTGTCCATATTGCGGACTAGCCCGTCGCCAGCACCACCGTTCCAGTCGATGATAGCGAGCCGCCTGTGCCGTTCACGATGCTGGTAGCGGCCGGCTGCTCCGACGAGCCCTTGCGATGGACTTGCCGATCCCCGCACTCGCCCCGCAGCTGCCGTACCGCTTCCACGAGCAGGAAGCTGCCGTACATGCCCGGGTGAGAGTAGGACAGGCCGCCGCCGTTGGTATTCAGCGCGAAGTCACCGCCGGGCGCGGTGCGCTGGTCGGCTACGAAGTCAGGCCCTTCACCCGGCCCGCAGAACCCCAGTCCCTCCAGGGTAACCAACGTGGTGTAGGTGAACGAGTCGTAAATCATCGTGTGGTCGATGTCGGCGTGCGTCAGGCCGGCCCGTTCCAGTGCCCGCGGGCCAGTCTCCCGCGACCAGGTGGACGTATGGTCCGGCATAAAGCTGATGAGATTATGGTCGTGCCCTTCGGCGGCGCCTAGCACCCACACCGGCTCCTTCTTACAATTCTGCGCCTTCTCCGCCGTGGTCACGATGATTGCCGCCCCCGAGTCGGTAACCAGGCAGCAGTCGAACAGGTGGAAAGGCCAGGCCACCCAGCGCGAGTTGTGGTAGTCGTCAAAGGACATCGGCGTTTCGTGCATATACGCCACCGGGTTCAGGTTGGCCCACTTGCGGGTGGAAACGGCGATTTCTGCCAGCGCCTGCCGGGTCCGTTCCTCGCCGTACTCGTGCATGTACCTGGTGCAGGCCATGGCGTAGTTGATGGGCTGCCCAATCATCCCGTAGGGCGTCTCGTACTGCGCCACCGGCAAGTTCCGGTCCGGTGGCACTGGCGCGCGCGTGGAACGTCCCGCCTGGCCGTGGGTAATCAGCACCGTGTCGCAGTAGCCGGCCCGGATGGCCGCCGCGGCGTGGGCCACATGGATCACAAAGGAAGAACCACCCACGGAAGTATTGTCCGTGAAAGAGGGCTCCAGCCCGAAGTACTCAGCTGTAACCAGCGTGCTGAAGCCCGCAGTCATCAGGCCGTTCACGTCGGACAGGGACAGCCCGGCATCCTCCAAAGCGTTGTACGCCGCCTCGGCATGGTGTTGCAGCGAGGATTTGTCGGGCACCGTGCCCATTACGTCGGATTCGGCGACGCCCACGATGGCGATGTCGCGTTCACGTTGTGCGGTGCTGGCCATATGTTCACTCCCGGTCTGGCATCTCGTTCGGCCACGTCAGGCTGGTGCCGGTTACGCCAAAACAGCGCCGATGATGGTACAGCATTACCCGCCCGGCGGCAATCGCCCCGGCGCTCCGCCTCCCCTCCCTGTGCTAAAATGACCTAATCTTACGGATGCGCCCTTCATCCCATCGGATTAGATCTATGCCGCATAACTTCTGGATGATTAATTGCAGCGAGCGGAACTTCGACATTACCCGTGACCTGGGCTTTATGCAGCAGGGCCTTAAGGCCGAATATCGCCGTAAAGTCCAGCGCGTCGAGCCCGGTGACCGCATTATCTATTACGTAAACGGCGCCCGGACTTTCACCGCCACCGCTACGGTGACCAAGGGATACGAAGAGGTCGGTACTGGTCCCTGGGTCAAGGAAGGTCGCGCTTCATTGCCCTGGCGCATCGGCATCAAGCCCGACATTGTCCTTGACCGGAAACAGTACATCAACGCCGGCCTCATCGCCTACCGCCTGGAATACCTGCGGAAATGGCCCCCGGAAGATTGGTACCTGGCTTTTCAGGGCAACCTGCACCTGCTGTCCAAGGGCGATTTCTTCCTCCTCGAAAGCGAGATGCTGAAACTGCGGGACGGCCGGGAGACAGCCATCCGGCAAATCGACGCCGAGCTGGCCGCCGAAGAAGAACGCGTCCGAGCTCTCCGGGAACGCCGCCGCCGTACCTCCGAGCGTAACCCGGACCGCGCTTCGGACCAGTCCCACGACGCGCGAACCTCGGAAGTCTCGTCCCGTCAATCGGATGAATCCCAAGCCGGCTCATCACCCATCGAATCCGATGCCGAGTCGCCCTCGGCCCCGGCTGGCAATACTCGTGCCGGTGGCCGTAACCGTCGCCATCAGCCCCGGCCGCGCAAACGACGCGCCTCTGCCAACGAGCCAAAGCACGACGCCAACTAGCCGCTTCCTCAGCGGGCCAGCGCCTGCCGAATCTCGCACAGCGCCGATTCGTCCTGCTCTGTCTCCCGCGCCGAGTCGAGAGCTGCTCGCGCTTCTGGACCTCCGATGCGCCCCAAGGCCCAGGCAGCATGCTGCCGTACCAGCGGGGGCAGTCCCCCGGATACCGACACTGCTCGCGCCAACGCCGGTACGGCTGATGTATCCCCGACGTTCCCAAGAGCAACGCAGGCGTTCCGCTGCATCCCGGTCCACTTGGCCCGCATTATTGGCGTGCCCGCGAACCGCCGGCGAAAATCGGCTTCCGTCATTTCCAGCAGTTCAATCAGGTCCAGCGCCGACAGGTCGCGCCGGCCGAAGTTGGAATCATCAGCGGCTTTGGCCTTCCGATTGACCGGGCAGACCTCCTGGCAAATATCGCAGCCGAATACCCAGTTGCCCATTCCCTCCCGCAACTCGCGGGGTATTGTCCCCTTGTGCTCAATGGTGAGGTAGCTGATGCACCGGCGGTTGTCCACCACATACGGCGCGACGATAGCGTCGGTGGGGCAGGCCGGCATGCAGCGAGTGCACTGCCCACAGTTTTTCGACAGCGGCGCGTCCGGTGTCAGGTCCAGGTCGGTAATAATCTGCCCCAGCAGCAACCAGGAGCCGAAACTGGGATTCAGCACGTTGCCGTTCTTGCCGAACCAGCCGAGGCCGGCGCGGCCGGCGGCTGCCCGGTCCAGCATCGGCCCATCATCCACGAACCAGCGCGCGCCGATATTCGTGTCCGCGTCTTGCAGCAGCGGATGCTCAGACAAGGCTATCACCAGCCGGCGCATTCGCCGTTTCATCAGGCGGTGATAGTCCCTTCCCCGGGCGTAACGGGCAACTCGCCCTGCCCCCGGCGTCTCGCTGTCCTCAGAGTCGGGATAGTAGTTGAGGCCGAGACAGATGATGGAACGCGCGCCCGGCAGCAGTTCCTCCGGGGAGGTTCCGCGCCGCACTCGCGATTTCGTGAACCAGGGCAGGCCGTCCATCATCCCTTCGTCGATGCGGCGCAGCGCGATGGCCCGGTCCGCCACAAACTCGGCGGCATCGGTGACGGCCACCAGGTCAAAACCGACTTCGCGGGCCAGCCGGTCCACCAGCTTGCGCCAAGCGGCGCGACTAACGGAATCGTTAGGCTTGACGTTCACAGGTTCTCGTTCCGGTAGCGTCCCGTGTAGCCTTCTGGGTCCGGGGCCGCCAGCGGGAAAAATACCAGTTGCGCCACTCGGGCGTTCCGTTCCAGCCGGAACCCTGCCGGATGGTGAACCGTCAAAAGCGCCTGGGAACGCCCGGAATAGCCACCGTCCCATACGGCGGTATGGATGGCAACACCGGCGCGTAACAGGCTGGAACGAGGCCGGGCCAAAGCCATCAAATGGCGGGGGATGTTGACGATTTCGTTGAACGTAATGAGGTAAGGTCCCGGGGTCAGTAAAACCCAGCCGTCGCCGTCGAATAGCTCTTCAACTGTGTTCGGCAACTTCCGGTCGGCATCGGCTACACCAATGCTGCCGGGCGCAGTCTCGCCATGAAAGTTCGCAACCGAGCGCAGTGTCAGATCAAACCCGTTGGGTTGCAGCTGCAGTCCCAGGTCGATATAGCCGGCCACTAGCGCCGGGTCCCCGTCAATCAAGCCCGCGATGGCGTCCCGGTTCAAGGCTCCTGGATGGGTAATGTCAAAGGGGCTCATGTCCACAGCCGGCAGTCAGCCCGCCCGTGCCTGCGTTGACCGGCAACATGGCGGGCTGTTTCATCCTGTGCTTGTTTTAGTCGTGCATGAAATCCTGGATGTCGGCCGGCAAGGGTTCGTACTTGGGAATCTCTGTGATGATAGCCTGCGTGGTCAGCAACATACCTGCGACCGAGCCGGCGTTGCGCAACGCCGACCGGGTTACCTTGGCCGGATCAATGATGCCCCGGTCAACCATGCCGGTGTAATCCCCCTGGTCGGCGTCGAAGCCGTAGTCGCCATCGCCGTTGCGCACGTTCTCCACCACGACCTCGCCCTTGTACCCTGCGTTCTGCGCGATGGTGTTGAGCGGGGCTTCCAGAGCGTCACGCACCAGCTTGACCCCTACTGCTTCATCCCCTGATGTACTGTTCATCACGCCGTCCAGCATGGCTTGCGCCCTCAACAGTGAGACTCCGCCGCCGGGTATCACGCCCTCCTCAACGGCGGCGCGGGTGGATGCCAGCGCGTCCTCGGTGCGGCTCTTTCGCTCGTTGAGTTCCGGCTCCGTGGCCGCGCCCACCCTGATGACCGCAACGCCTCCGGCCAGGTTGGCCAGCCGCTCCTGCAGCTTCTCCCGGTCGTAGTCGGAGGTGGTGTCCTCAATCTGCACCCGCAGCTCGGCCACCCGGTCGGTAAGCTGGTCGTCACTCCCCCGGCCCTCAACGATGGTGGTTTCGTCTTTCGTTGCCACCAGCCGTCGGGCGGAACCGAGGTGCTCCAGAGATACGTCTTCCAGACGCATACCGGCGTCGTTAGTGATGACCGTGCCTCCCGTCATTATGGCCAGGTCTTCCAACAGGGCCTTGCGTCGTTCGCCAAAGCCGGGCGCTTTCACGGCTAGGCTGCTGACGGTCCCCCGCAGCTTGTTGACTACCAGCGTAGCCAGCGCCTCGCCTTCTACGTCCTCGGCGATAATGACCAGCGGGCGCCGGGCGCTCTGGGCCACCGCTTCCAGGGTCGGCACCACGTCCGCCGCTGCGGAAAGCTTCTGGTCGGTCAGCAGGAAAAGCGGTTCGTCCAGGGAGGTCTCCATCCGGTCCGGGTCGGTGATGAAGTGGGGCGACAGGTAGCCCCGATCCAGCCGCATCCCTTCTACCACGTCCAGTTCGTCGGTCAGGCCGCGGCTTTCCTCCACGGTGATGATGCCTTCGCGCCCTACCTTGTCCATCGCGTCCGCGATGAGTTCGGCGATGGCTTCCTCGTGGGCTGACAGCGCGGCCACCCGCGCCACCTGCTCCCGGCTTTCCACCGCCACCGCCTGTGCGCTGATTTGCTCGCTCACCGCGCCAACGGCTTTGTCAATGCCCGATTTCAACGCCAGCGGGTTGGCCCCCGCGGCAACGTTCATAAATCCGCCCTGGATGATGGAGCGTGCCAGCACCACCGAAGTGGTGGTTCCGTCGCCAACCACGTCGTTGGTCTTGGCGGCGGCCTCCTTGACCACCTGCGCGCCCATGTTCTCATAAGGGTCGGGCAGCTCTACTTCCTTGGCTATGGTAACGCCGTCGCTGCACACCACCGGCAGCGTCCAGACGCGTCCCAGGATGACGTTGCGCCCGCTGGGGCCCAAAGTAAGCGCTACTACGCGCCCCAGTTGATCAACGCCGCTCATCAGGCTCTGTCGCGCGGCTTCGTCGAAAATTAGCTGCTTTTCAGGCATTGCTGGAATCCTCCGGCCTATAGGTCTCGATACACGCTTTTCGCAAGATGATGACGGGATTATCCGTCCCGACACCGAAATTTTCGCACAAGTTTGTCCACGCTAATTGTCCGCAACACCGCTGAAATTGTCAACCGACGGATGACAATTCGTTCCCGCTTTGATACCATCTATTTCCTGAATTACAGCATTGAGGAGCGTTTCCATTGCCAGCTCAAAAGGCCCACCGTCAATCAGTTAAGCGCTACGCCCGCAATTTGAGCGTGCGCCGCACCACCCGTACCGCCATCGGACAAGCCCGCCGGGCGTTGGACGCCGGCTCTTCCGACTCCGAGGCAGCGGTTCGCAAGGCCATGAGCCTGCTCGACATCGCCGTTCGCAAGGGCGTGTTGCACAAGAACAACGCCTCCCGGCGCAAAGGCCGCTTGGTCGCTGCTCTCAACCGCGCCCAAACCGATTAATTCGCCCCTGCTCGCGGCCCGCGCCTGCTGTTGACGGGCGCATTCGCCCTTTTCGCAGCATCCCCTCTTCCTTGATGGGAGAAGGCCGGAGCCTGCCCCGTACTTGATACGAGCGTGAGGGCGGATCGAGAGACCCTGACTTTATGGTGTTGACAACCCTCCCACGGCAAGGTAGTATATCCGTGCCAAACAAACGTTGCATTTATCAGCGTCAAACGCGGTGAGGAGGTAGTCCATTATGCCGTCGAATAAACAGTTGCGACCACGTCAGAAGCGGATGCTCGAATTCATTGAGCAGTTCCTCGAAGAAAACGGAATGCCGCCTACGGTGCGCGATATCCAGCGCGGCTGCGAAATCAGCAGCACCTCAGTGGTGGACTATAATCTCCGCCTGCTGGAGCGGGATGGCTATCTCAAGCGCCGCTCCGAAATCGCCCGTGGCATCGAGCTCCTGGACGAAACCGGCCTTCCCGTTACTAACGGCGTCGCTCGCGTCCAGATTGTCGGCAGTATCGCCGCCGGCCAACCCATCCCCGCGCTGTCCTCCGAAGGCGATGCCGGCGCTGCCGAGTTCGACATCGTCGAAGTCCGCCCCGAGCTGAAAAAGAAGCACGGCACCCTGTTCGCCCTGTCCGTCAAGGGTACCTCCATGATTGACGCCCTCATTGATGATGGCGACGTCGTGGTAATCACCCCCACCAACGCCGCCCGCAACGGCGATATGGTGGTGGCCTGGCTCAAGGAAGAAGAAGAGGCCACTCTCAAAAAGTTCTATCGGGAGGGTGACCGCGTTCGTCTCCAACCGGCCAACAGCACCATGGAACCCATCTACGCCGACATGGGCAATGTGGAAGTACGAGGTCGTGTGGTGGAAGTCCTCCGCCAGTTCTAACCCGCTGTCCACCCACTGCCACAACGAAGGGGGAGAGTAACTACTCTCCCCCTTCTCTTATTCGCCTAATTCCGGCTGTTGGACAGCGCGCCATACGTCGCCACCAGGAATGGCACGCAATAGGTCAGGGGAATTTTCCACGCCAAGTCTCCCCCAATCTGCCCGGATATGATGGTGTCGCCCTGGTTCAATGCGGTCAACGCCGTGCCGACTACTATGCTGGCAATCAGCGAACGCTTGAGCATCGGCCGATGCTGCAGCGCGCACCGCAGGCATTTGGTGATGCCCTCGGTCTCGCCCCGGGGCCGGAAAGTGTAGCTCCCCTTCCGTCCCGTAGGCCGGCTGCATTTCTGGCACGAATTGACGGATGCAGACATCTCAATTGGGTCCCTCCGGCGCGTACGGCGACGGCGCTGTGCCCCGGAATACCCGCGTTGGCTGCCACAGGTCGCTGTCGGGCCGGTACTCCAGTATCGCCAGGAACACCCCGTCCCTGCTGTATGCCCGCCTTTGTTCATATTCACCCTGCGCGCCGCCGTGCTCGACTCCGCTAACTCCCTGGCCATGGCCAATGGCCCGTTCCGCGTCTCCTGTGACGGTCATCGGCGCCAGCTCTTGTAGCGCCCAATCGACCGGGTGCAGGTGCTTCTGCCATCCGTCGCCGTTCCCTGCCTCGCCTGCCGCATCGGCCAGCGATTCCAGCGTAAGGCTGCTTTCCGCAGTGAACTGGCCGCAAGACAGCCGGCTCAGTTGCGTAACGTACCCTCCGCAGCCCAATGCCTCGCCCAGGTCATGGGCGATGGATCGCAGGTATGTTCCCTTTCCGCAGTCAACCGTCAGCCGCAGATACGGCAGCGCAATTTCGTCAATGCTGATGGTGCTGACCTCAACCTGCCGTGGCGCTCGCTCGACTTCTTTGCCCGATCGTGCCAGCTCGTAGAGCCGTCGGCCGTCCACCTTGATTGCGCTGTACATCGGCGGCACCTGCTCAATCTTGCCTACGAACCCCTCCAGAGCCGCCGCGATTTCCTCCCGCGTCAAACCTTCGGGATTGGCAATCTCGGTGATGGCGCCTTCGGCGTCGTAGGTGGTGCTGGCCGCTCCCAGTCGCATCGTCATTCGGTAACGCTTCCACCCCGACACTACCTGCTCCATCAGCCGGGTGGCCTGGCCGAAGCAGATGGGCAATACGCCCTCCGCCAGTGGATCAATGGTGCCGGCGTGCCCCACCTTCTTGCGTTGCCCGGTAATGCGCTTCACTCGCCGCAGCGCTTCCATCGAAGTGATGCCCGCCGGCTTGTACAGGTTGAGAAATCCGTTCACCGCCGGCGCAGCCTGCTGGCTGCTTGACATGGTTTCAGCTGCCTTGTGCCGACGCTTCGGACCCACTGATGCCGGCGCTGTCCAGGTTGTCAATAATGTGCATCAACCGGTCCGCCTCCAGCATGGCGTCGTCCAGCATGAAACGTAGAAACGGCACGTAGCGCAATGCGACGCGCCCCCGCAACTCCCGACGCAGGTACGATGCGGACGACTGGATGCCGGCCAGCGCCTCCTCCCGGATGGACTCGTCTCCCATCACGCTGACGTACACCCGCGCATTCCGCAGGTCCGACGCAGTCTGCACTTGGGTGATGGTTATGAGCCCCTTGAGACGCGGGTCGTTCACCTGCGAGGCTATCAGGTTGGAGATTTCCTCCCGCAACAACCCGTTCACGCGTTCAATGCGACGCCGGTCCGCCATCTGTGATTGTGCCTCAACCGTCGCTGCCGGCTAATTCACCCGTTCCATACGGTAGGCCACGATTACGTCGCCTTCCTCAAACGCGTTGAATGAATCCAGCACGATCCCGCACTCGGTGCCGGCCGTCGCCTGGTTCACTTCGTCCCGGAAATGCCGCAGGCTCTCAATGTCCGTTTCCACCATCACGTCTTCCTCCCGCATCACTCTCACCGAGCCCTGACGGGTAATACGACCGTCCAGCACCCGGCAGCCGGCAATGCGCACGCCCCGCCGACCGAGGAAAATCTCGCGCACTTCGGCCCGCCCCACCACAACTTCCTCAAACTCAGGCTCGAGCATCCCGTGCAGCGCCTGCTCAACGTCCTCCAACAGCCGGTAGATTATCTGGTAGTTCCGTACCTCAACCCCCAGTCGCTCCGCGGTTCGCTCGGCACCGATTTCAAACCCCACGTTGAAAGCCAGGATGATGCCTCCGGACGCGGCCGCCAACTGCACGTCGGAATCGCTTACCGACCCGGAGCCCGAGTGAATGACGCGCGCCTTTACGTCCCCTTCCGACATCTCTTCCACTGAGCTGACTACCGCCTCAACGCTGCCCTGCACGTCCGCTTTGACGACCAGCACTAGCTCTTTCACATCGCCGGCGTCAATCTGCTTCACCACGCTGTCCAGCGTCAGAACGGTATCCAGGTTGCCTGTACTGGCCCTCTGGCCGTTCCGGGTCGCCGTCTGCCGCGCCGTCCGCTCGTTGGTTACCACCTTCAAAATGTCGCCGGCTTCCGGCGTGTTGTTCAGGCCAATGACCACCCCGGGCGAGCCGGGTTTGATTTCTGTCATTGCTTCGCCACGCTCGTCGGTGATGGCGCGCACCCGGCCCCACGAACCGCCGGCTACGATATGGTCGCCTATCCTCAGCGTGCCCATTTGCACCAGCACCGTAGCCGTAGCCCCGCGCCTCCGGTCCAGCGTAGCCTCCACAACCACCCCGGCCGCGTCCCGGTTGGGGTTCGCCTTCAGTTCCATGACCTCTGAAAGCACCGTCAGGTTCTCCAGCAGGTCGTCCACCCCGTCGCCCGTCTGCGCGGAAACCGGGACGGCAATGATATCGCCACCCCACTCTTCCACCAGCAGTTCCCGCTCGCTCAGCTGCCTCTTCACCACGTCCGGCTGTGCCCCGGGAAGGTCCATCTTGTTAATGGCCACCACGATGGGCACCTCGGCGGCCTTGGCGTGATTGATTGCCTCGTCGGTCTGCGGCATTATGCCGTCGTCCGCAGCTACTACCAGCACGGCGATGTCGGTAACCCGCGCCCCACGCGAGCGGATGGCGCTGAAGGCGGCGTGCCCCGGCGTGTCCAGAAAGGTTATCGGGCTGCCGTCCCGGTTGATTTGATATGCTCCGATGTGCTGCGTGATGCCGCCGGCTTCCTTTTCCACTACCGACGTTTCCCGAATATAGTCCAGCAGGCTCGTCTTGCCGTGATCAACGTGTCCCAGGATGGTAATCACTGGGGGTCGGGTCTCCAGCATTTCGTCCTGGTCGTTGGTTTCCCCGGCGCTTATTGCCGACGTATCCTCCGTCTGTTCCGCCAGCCGTGTTCGCACGCTGTACGCCGCTGCCGCCACGGTGGCAACCTGGTGGTCAATTACCTGGTTCACGGCCACCATAATGCCGTGTCGCATCAGCTGCTTGATTACGTCCACCGCCGACTGGTCCAGCAGTTCGGCCAACTCTTTTACCGTCAGCGTTTCGGGCAGCGTCAGGACGCGGGGTGTGCTGCGGCGCTGTTCGCTGCGTCGCGCTCGCCTCGGGCCCGCAGTGCGTTGTTGTGTTGTCATAAATCACACCTCCCGCCTGATGCTATGCGTCCCGGAAGCTATCGTCTCCCGGACGCTACGGTATCGATAAAGTAACTTTTCAGCCTTTCAAGGTCATCATCGGACACCGGCCCACGCAGGCTGCGTTCCAGTGCCCGTCGGGCCAGACCCTTCTCCCAGCATCCGGCTCTTCGGCACAGGTAAGCTCCCCGACCATTGCTGCGCCCGGCGGGATCCGGCCGCACCGACCCTTCCGGAGTCCGAACAACCCGCTCCAGCCCGTCCTTCGGCCCTTTATGGCCGCAGGCGATGCAGCTCCGTTCCGGTATGTGTCGCGTTCTGGGAATGCTTGTACCCGTTCCAGAAGATTGAATGCCGTGCCTCAATGCCAGGTTTCTGATGGCGCCTTTTATCGCCGGCGAGGACCGGGGCCGCGGCCTCCCGCCCCCGGAACGTTTCCTCCTCGACGGTTGCCGCCACCTCGCCGCCGCCGTCCCGAGTTCCCTCGGAAGTCGCCAACGATGTCTTCCGCGAACCTGATTTTTCCGGCGTCCGGCGACAAGTCCGGCAGACCGGCCAGCAGGTCCTTCATTTCCTCGTCCAGTACCTCGTCATCGAAGTCATCATCAAGTTCGTCGCCTTCCTCTGCGTCTTCGTCGATAACGTCTTCGATAGTCAGATTTTCCAGTGCGTCAACGCTCAATCCCACCGACTCAGCCTCCGGCTCCGCCTCGACCGCTTCCAGTGATGCAGCGGCGGCGGCTTCCTCTTCGGCCAGCAGTTCCGCGAGCAGCGCTTCTTCGTCGTAATCTGTGTCGGCGGTCTCGGGCGCTTCAACGGCGGCTTGAAGGTCGCTTTCCTCAACGGTCGTTGCCAGGTCCTCGCTGGCCGCCTCAACCAATTCCGCCACTGCCTCCGGCTCCGGCGTTTCGGCTGCTTCTTCCGCGGATTCAATTCCCAGGCCCGTCTCGGCGATTGCCGCTTCGGCAGCCTCGGCGACGGACAGGATTTCCTCTTCAGACTCGGCTTCGGCGCGTTCAGCTTCCGCCCTTGCGGCTGCCTCCGCCTGCTCAACGGCCGCGCGAGCGGCTTCTTCGGCGGCTCTGGCCGCGCTCAGTGCCTCCCACTGCTCCACGTTCTTAATGTCCAGCCGCCACCCGGTCAGCCGTGCCGCCAGCTTGGCGTTTTGCCCGTCCCTTCCGATGGCCAGCGACATCTGGCTCTCTGGAACCACTACGTAGGCCGTTTGCTCATCCGGCTCCAGTTCGACGCGATTCACGTCGGCGGGACTCAACGCCTTGCTGATTAGTTCCTTGGGGTCGGAGTTCCACTCGATGACGTCAATCTTCTCACCCTGCAACTCGTTCACAATGCTTTGAATGCGGTTGCCCCGCAGCCCGATGCACGACCCAACCGGGTCCACTCCTTCCTGGTGCGACGCCACCGCAACCTTGCTGCGGATTCCCGGGTCCCGGGCGATCGCTCGTATCTCTACCGTGCCGTTGCTGATTTCCGGCACTTCCGCTTCCATCAGCCGGCGCAGCAGGTCCCGATGCGTACGGCTGACCACCACCTCTGGCCCTCGGGTAGTCTGCTGCACTTCAACCAGCAGCACCTTCAGGTTCTGCCCCTTGCGATAGCGTTCGTTCCCCACTTGGTTGTCGGGACGCATCACGCCGCGGGTGCGGTTCTGGCTCTGCGCTTGGTGGGGGTTCAGGTTGATGTACACCGTGGGGCCCTTCTCAATGCTCTCCACGCTGCCGCTGATTATCTCTCCCTGGTAACCTGAGTATTCCTCAAAGGTTTTTTCCCGTTCCGCCTCGCGCAGCCCCTGCATCAGCACCTGCCGCGCCGTTTGTGCCGAGATGCGGCTGGTGTCGTAGGACACTTCGTCGGACTCGGGAATCTCGCTGTCAATCTCAGCGCTCGGCTCGATTTTCAGCGCTTCCGACAGCAATATCTCCGTCTCCGGGTCCTCAACTTCCGCCACTACCGTGCGCAGCGGAAAAATGCTGATGTCGCCGGTATTGGGATTCAACTTCACGGAGAGATTCTTGGCCCCGGCCACGCTGTCCCGGCGAAATGCCGTTGCCAGCGCGATTTCCACCTTGTTCAGCACCAACTCCTTGCGCAGCCCGCGTTCAGCGGATAGCTGGTTCAACGCCATCATGAAATCGCTTTTCATCGCTGTCCTCCGCTGGCCGGCCGCGGTCCGAGTTGATTTTAGGCCCGGTGCAAGTTTGCAAGAATAAGGCGGGTGCACGCCCCGCCTTTTGAATCCTTGAACCTCTCGCTGTGGATGCATCGGGAACCGTTCCCGCTCATCACGCAACAGGGCGTTTGTCTGTCGGCATTATAGCATCGGTTGGCATACAGGGCAAGACAAAACAGCGCCTCGGCCTACCACCAGATTTTGCCCTGCGCCTCTTTCGCCAGCGTTTCGTAATCCCGTGTCCAGAGCTGACTGCTTAGGTACTTCCACCCTCCGTCGGCCAGCAGACACACCACGTTGCCGCTTTCCATCCGCTCCGCGTGCTTCAGCGCCCCGGCGATTACCGACCCGGACGATATGCCCGCGAAGATACCCTCCTTGTCCATCAACTCCTTCGTCATATAGAACGAGTCAAAGCTGTTCACCAGGAGCCGGTTGTCCAGCATATTGATGTCCAGTATTGGCGGGATGAACCCGTCCTCCAGCCGCCGCAGCCCCGATATGAAATCATCCGGCTCTGGCGCCACCGCGATGATCTTGATGTCGCTGCTGTGCTCCTTGAGCCGCCGTGCGTTGCCCATCAGCGTGCCCCCGGTGCCCAGCCCTGCCACAAACACGTCAACGTCCGGCAGCGTCTCCACGATTTCCTGCCCCGTCCCCTCGTAGTGCGCCTCCGGGTTGCCGTCGTTGCCGTACTGGTAAGGCATCAGGTAATCGTGCGGATGTTTCTCCACAATTTCCTGCGCCATCACCACGCTGCCGTTGGTGCCCAGTGTGCCGTCGGAGTAGATTATTTCCGCGCCGTATGCTTCCAGTAGGTGCGTACGCTCCACCGAGACGTTCTCCGGCATCACCACCTTCACCCTGTAACCCTTCAACCGGCCAATCATCGCCAGCGAGATGCCCGTGTTCCCCGACGTCGGTTCCAGGATGGTTCGGTTGGGCGTAATCTCCCCGTCCGACTCCGCCCGCTCAATCATTTTGAGCGCGATGCGGTCCTTCACGCTCCCCGTAGGGTTCTGCCCCTCCAGCTTGGCGTACAGCCGGACGTTGGGATTCGGGCTGAGATTCGACAACTCTACCAGCGGCGTGTTGCCGATGGTCGCCAGCAGCCCTTTGTATGGCCCCTTGGTGAGCATTACACCGCCCCGGCAGCAACCGCTATCGGCTCCGGCGCCTCGGCTACGCCGCAGAACACTTCGTAGTCGATGAGTTTCTTTACCGTGGGGTTGTCGCCGCACAGGGGGCAGGACGGGTTGCGCCGTAGCTTCACTTCCCGGAACTGCATGCTCAGCGCGTCAATCACCAGCAGCCGCGATGACAGCCCTTCTCCAATCCCCAGAATGTGTTTCAGCGCCTCGGTGGCCTGGATGGAACCCACCAGCCCGGTCAGTGCCCCCAGCACACCGGCCTCGGCGCAGTTGGGAACCATCCCCGGAGGCGGCGGCGC
Organism: Chloroflexota bacterium; assembly: GCA_009837355.1. Taxonomy (GTDB): domain Bacteria; phylum Chloroflexota; class Dehalococcoidia; order Lucifugimonadales; family UBA3495; genus Bin87. The sequence continues at coordinate 279,270 of VXTR01000068.1, forward strand.
GGGGAACAGGCAGCGATAGCAGCCCTGCCCCGGCAGGAATACCGTGGCCTGCCCGTCGAATATCAGGATGCTCCCGTCAATCAGCGGCTTGTTCAGCAGGTAGCACGCGTCGTTCACCAGGTAGCGTGTCGCAAAGTTGTCCGCCCCGTTGATAACGATGTCGTACTGGCCGATGATGTTAAAGGCGTTTTCCGACGTCAGCCACTCTTCATGCAGCACCACGTCCACTTCAGGGTTGTACGACTTGATGTTGTCCAGAGCAGACTGCACCTTGGGACGGCCCACGTCCGGCGTGTGGTGCAGGATTTGCCGCTGCAGGTTGGAAAGTTCCACCACGTCGAAATCCACGATGCCCAGCTTTCCGACGCCGGCCAGCGCCAGGTACACCGCTGACGGCGAACCCAGCCCGCCCGCGCCGATAATCAGCGCGCTGGCTTCCATCATCTTGCGTTGCCCGGCGCTCCCCACGTCCTGCATGATGATGTGGCGGCTGTATCGTTTGACCTGGTCGGGCGTCAACCGTAGTGGCTGGACCATTTTGAATTCCTCCGTCTGGGTAATTTACGGCGCTGCCGCCGTGTTTAGGGACTCAATCTCAGGCGGCTTGACGCACAGCAAAAAAACCGCGCCCTCAAACCGTCAGGCGGCGGCTATCGCTGGGCGCAGGCGCGGCGCAAAATTGCATTGAGCCTGCCCCCTATGTGCTGGGACAGGCGCAGGTGAAACGTGGCAGTTGTGTGGGCAGCATTTCGTCAGTCAGTCTATCGCCGCGCCGCCTTGGATGTCAAGATTGCCGACCCATGCTCGCCGCCGGAACCGGGTCCGGCAACGGCTCCCAGTTTGCGCTCCTCCGGTCGGCGGACTCAATCAGCGCAGCCTGCCGCTCCGCCAGATGCGCCAGCGTCGTAGCTTCCAGTACCTGCTGTATGGACTCTTCCACTGTTTGCCAGATTTCCTTTTGCGCGCAGCAGTCGGCAAACATGCAATCCGTCGGCAGCGTCAGGCAGTCCAGCGGGGAGGAGTTCCCGTCCAGTTCCTGCATAACCTCGTGCAGGTTCACCTGTTCCGGCGAACGCGCCAGCAGATGCCCGCCCTGTGGCCCGCGCCGGCTGTGTACGAAGCCGCTCTTGTTCAGCGCGGACATCAGCCGTTCCAAGTACGGTTCGGGAATGCCCTGCCGGTACGCTATCGCCGCCGTCTGCACTGGCCCGTCACCATAGCGCATGGCCAGTTCCACCAACGCCCGAACTCCGTAGTCAACTCGCATCGGGATGCGCAAAACGAAACCTCCGTCCACCCGATTATACCCAATTCCGACGTCGTATGCCAACCCGTTTTGCGTTTCGCCCCAAGGCCACTTTTAGCTCGCCTGTTGACGCTGAGCCAAATTGCCCACGGCCTTAACTCGAACCCGTGTGGCGCTGCTGGGTACGTAAGTGAGGGGCACCTCGTCAATATCCACTACCTCTATTGACGAAGGTTCTGCCCCGGCGGCGGCGGCCCGCGCCTTGGCCGCCGCTGAACAGTTGGCGATGGCCTCTTCCCGGCTGACCTCTTCCAGCGAATATACCCGTTCTACCTGTCCACCGACCTGGGCGATGGCCGCCCCGATGGCGTTGGCCATCCCGGCGTGCTCCGGTCGCAGCACCTGCGACGCTCCCCTGAGGGTGTTGTTCAGCAGAATACTGCCGCCTCCAGCCAGAATCACCGGCACGTCTTCATAAGTGAGTTTTACCTGGTCGATGGCGGTTTCCACTCTGCTCGTTACTTCCGACATCCCCAGGCGTACGAGCGACGGGTCTAGCCCTTCCACCAGTTGCGGGTTGCCCACTATGGCCCGCCCGTCCGCTGCCGCCAGATCGGTGGCAGTAAGCGTACTGCCGCCGAAAACCAGCGCTTCCTCAGTCAGCCGGTAGCCCACGCTCTCCGGCCCCATTCCAAAAGGCTCCGTCCTCACTACGGTGCCGCCACCCAGCGGTATCGACACCATGTCCGGCATCCGGAAATTGGTGCGGACGCCGGCCAGTTCAACCGCCACCGCCGCCTCCCGGGGAAATCCGTTGACCAGCGCTCCTACGTCCGTCGAGGTGCCGCCCACGTCCACCACGATGCCGTCGCGCACGCCTGACAGCCAGGCCGCGCCCCTCATGCTGTTGGTAGGCCCCGATGAAATGGCAAAGGCGGGAAAGCGGGCCGCGAACTCGGCGTCCATCAACGTCCCGTCGTTCTGGCTCACGTACAGCGGCGCGTCAACGTCCAGAGACTCCAGGGCCTCTTTGATGCTCTCGATGACTTCCTCGGCCAGCCGCCCCAGGGCGGCATTCAGCGCTGCCGCGTTTTCCCGCTCCAGCAAACCCATCCGACCATTTTCGTGAGACAGGCAAATCCGCACCTCGGGCGATTCCTCCCGGATAATCGCCGCCGCCTCCCTTTCGTGAGCGGCGTTCACCGGAGAAAACACTCCTGAAACGGCCACTGCCGTAACTCCCTCGCTCCGCATGTCCGCCGCCACACGCCGCAATTCGCCCCGGTCCAGCGGGGCGATTTCCCGCCCGTCGAACTCGTGGCCGCCGCCTACCATATATGTATGGCCGCCCAGCGCCGCCTCCAGCTCGGCAGGCCAATCCACCGCCGGCGGCAGAAGTTGCGTCGCCGGCAGCGCCAGCCGCACCACCGCGGTGGGGCTGAGGTTGCGCTGCTCCAGCAGCGCGTTGGTGAAGTGCGTCGTTCCCACCATCACGGCGTCCACCCTCGCCCCGGCCGGCAGCCTGGCAAGCAGGGCAGTCAGAGCGCTGATGATGCCTGAGGTTACGTCGCCGGTGGTGGGCAGCTTGACGGCATTCACCAACTGCGCCCCGTCCATCAGCACGGCGTCCGTATTGGTGCCGCCCACGTCAACGCCAACGAACACGGCTCGCCTCCTTACACCGTCAGCCTCATACCGTCAGAGCGACGTAGTCAACGTCGTACCCGAACGCCCGCGGCCCCGCAACCGCCAGCCCCTCGTCAGAAGTCCACAGCGCCGGCGCCGGGAACCCCAGGATCGTAACCCTGAGGCCATAACGCATCATCTCGGTCGTAACGGGTTCCCCCAGGTCTGTACCCACCGCGCAGATGAGGTCCGGCACGATGCAGACAATTTCACCATCTCTCCGGGCAACGAGGTTCTCGTTCTGAAACTCGATCTCCATCTTCTGGCCGGCCCAGGAATCCAGCCCGTCGATACCCAGCGTGCCCCTGGCAAACCCGGCGGCGGTGCGACGGTCAACGTCCATCACCTTGCCGCCGAACAGCTCTTTGCCGGGGCAAACCTCCAGGATGGCAGACAGCGGATCTCGTCCTTCTTGCCTGGCTTGCTTTACGGCGTCTCCCAGGTTCCGCGCCAGGGTCAGGCTGTTCGGTACGGCGGTGCGTCGCACCTGCTGGGCAGACATCGGAGCCACGGCATAGCAGGCAACACAACCCATCTGCACCGTTATGGAGCGGGCCAGTCGTTCTGCCCACTGCGGGTTGATGGTGTCCCGTATCACCACGCTATTGCCCTTTTCGTCTGCCACCGCCATGGGACAGCATGGCACGCCGTACACAAAAAAGGTTTTCATCTGGAACTCGGGAAAAGCCCGCCCCATGCCGTCGGCGTCCACCACCGGCAGGCCCGTCATGGCCGCCGGTATCAGCGGCTCCACCGAGTTGCTGCCGCCGATTTCGTTGGATATGAGCGCGGTGGCCTTTTCGCCCGTATAATCCTCAATGGCCCGTAGCGCGTGGTAAGACTGATAATCTCTCACCTTCTCGATACCCACCGTGGGCGCCCCGATGCCGCCCACGCATACCACCCGCGCATCGTCCGGCAGCTCCTCAGGAGACAACACGGCTACCGGGCCTTTCTCCCTGATAACTTGGCGTGCCCTCAGCTGCCCGATGTAAGGATTGCCGCCACCCCCGGTTCCGAGAATCCCGGCGCCGATGGCTATCGATTCCAGCGCGCTTTCAGTAACTTCCCACAAGTTCTCGCTCCCGTAATCCCTCAATTCCCTTGCGCTCCGTGCCCGCAATCCGGCGCCGCTACACCTGTTGGCGAAAGGCTCTCTCCGTGCCGGGCGCACTATACATCAGCGCCCCGGGCTCCACAAATCCCGCCATCTATGTCCATCCCGGTTGCTGCTTCTCATCCGGCTGATAAACTGGCCGCAACGCGTCGACCCCGATTTCTACTTACATGCCCACGCGAGGAGTTCCCGAAATGACCGATCACAGCATATTCGAGCTGGGCGACCTTGACCTCCAGTGCGGCCTTCGCCTGCGCAACGCCCACCTAGCCTACCGCACCTACGGCGAGCTGAACGTGGCGAAAGACAACGCCATCGTTTTTCCCACCTTCTTCGGCTCTCAGCATCCGGCCAACGAACCCATGATTGGTCCCGGCATGGCCCTTGACCCGACTCGCTACTTCATCATCGCGCCCAACCTCTTCGGCAACGGCCTGTCGTCGTCGCCCAGCAACACCCCTCCGCCCTACGACCGTGCCCGCTTCCCCAGAATCACCTACTACGACAACATCCTGTGCCAGCATCGCCTGGTTACCGAGGTGTTCGGCATTGAGCGCATCGCCCTGGTTTGCGGCTTCTCCATGGGAGCGCAGCAGGCTTTCCACTGGGGCGCGCTGTTCCCCGACATGGTGGAGCGCATCGCCCCCTGGTGCGGCTCGGCCCGCACCGCCCGGCACAATTTCGTTTTCCTGGAGGGCGTCAAGGCCGCCCTCTGCGCCGACGACGCTTGGAATAACGGCTGGTACGACGCTCCGCCCGATAAGGGCCTTCGCGCTATGGCCCGCGTCTATGCCGGCTGGGCCCCGTCCCTGGCCTTCTACCGCGAAAAGGTGTACCTCGACCTGGGATTTTCCTCGTTGGAGGATTACCTTATAACCGCCTGGGAAGGTCGCTACCTGCAGCAGGACGCCAACAACATCCTCGCCATGGTCGCTACCTGGCAGGCCGGCGACATCAGTGACAACCCCCTCTACGCCGGCGATTTCGAGAAAGCCTTGGCATCCATCAAAGCCCGCGCCTTCGTAATGCCCTCCCAAACCGACCAGTACTTCCCTCCCGAAGACAACGAGATTGAGGTTTCCCTGATGCCCAACGCCGAACTGCGCGTTATCCCCACCATCTGGGGACACACTGGCGGCGGCCCCGGCCGCAATCCCGCCGACACCGCCTTCATCGACGCCCAACTCAAGGAACTGCTGGCAAACTGACCTCTCTCCCTCGTGAGAGAACGCCGTCCATCTAACTACTCCCTCTCCCCTTGCGGGAGAGGGCCTGGGTGAGGGCTGTCCATTCCAATGCGCATCCTTGTCATCGGAGCCAGCGGTTTTATCGGCCGCCACCTCGTCCGCCGCCTCAACGCAGCGTCGGCCCACGACATAACGGCCACTTACCGCTCACGCCCGCCGGCACCCGACGACAACGCTTGGCGCCAGGTCGAGCTGACTAACCCGGCCGGCTTGGAGCACGTATTCCAACAGGCCCGGCCTGAGTTGGTAATCCACCTCGCCGCCCTGGCCGACGTAGCGACCGCCGAGCGCGAACCGGAACGCGCTGCCGCGGTCAACGTTGCCGCTACGTCCGAAATCGTCCGACTGGCCCATCTTTTTGGCGCCCAACTGCTCTTCGTCTCCACCGAGTACGTTTTCGACGGCCGGCGCGGCCTATACAACGAAGACGAACCGCCCCATCCCGTAACTCAATACGGCCGCACCAAGTGGCAAGCCGAGCAGCAAGTTGCGAAACTGGCAACCAACTGGTCCATCCTGCGCACCAGCATCGTGTACGGTTGGCCCGAACCCGGCCAGCGCAATTACGCCCCCATGCTGATTGAATCCCTGCGCCAAGGCCAACCCCGGCCGGCATCTCCCGACGTGTATCGCACTCCGGTTTACGTGGAGTATCTGGCCGACGCCATCGCGAAAATAGCCGTCCGCAACCTCACCGGCGTCTTCCACGTCGCCGGCGCCGATTGGGTGAGCATGTACGACTTCGCCCGGTCCATCGCCCGCGCCTTCGACCTGGACGAGCGATTGGTAATCCCCACCGATTCGGAGGCGTCAAGAGCTAGCGTTGCCGAATCCCCGGACCGGCTGGGCTTGCATTGCGAGGCTACCATGCGCCGCCTGGAGTCACCACACCCCGGCCTCCAGGAGGGGCTGGCCGCAATGCGGGCCGCCTACCCTTGATTCTCTCTCACCCGTCGGTCGTACACCGTCATGTACGTTCCGATGCCCGTGGCAATCAGCTGTCCCTCCTCGCCGAATATCTCCATGTCTCCGACGATAATCCGTCCGCCCCGGCTCTTGATGCTGCTCCGCGCCGTCAACTCTCCGTCCCGCGCCGGCGCGATGAAGTTCAGCTTTAGCTCAATGGTTACGGCGTGCTCGCCCTCTTTCAACACCGACCGGCAGGCCCGGAAAAAAGCGTAATCCACCAGCGCTACCAGGATGCCGCCCTGCACCACCCCGGCCCGTTGACGGTGCTTGTCCGCCACCGTCATAAACGCCGTGCCTACCCCATCGGCAGACTCGCCGGGCCGGATGCCCAGTAACTCGGCAAAAGGCCCATCCTGCCCGGCCGCCACCTCTTGCTCCTCTTGCGTCATGGTTCCTCCATCGTCGCCATTATCAGTAGTAAGGAGCGATATTATACCGCCGCCGTCCAATGCGCTGTCCGACCCAATCGTCTATACTGGCCGGCGAAATGAACAAAGGACTGCTCACCACCCTCGCCGTGATGCTGATTTGCACGGTAATTCCCATCGCCAATGTGCTGCTGGCGCCCTTCGGCCCGTTTATCGGCGCCTACTATGGCATCCGTTCCGTGGACGTTAGCCACCGTACACCGCTGCTGGCAGCCACCATCTTCGGCTGCGCCGTCGGCGTGGCCTCTGCATTCATCCTCGTGCTCATCGCCCTCATCCTCACCTTTGCCTTGCTCGAAGATCGCCGCTATATCATCCTCACCTGGATTGCAGTGGCGGTGTTCTCCACCTACGTCGCCGGCATGAGTACCCTTGGCGGCCTCTATCGCCTGATGAAAATGCAATCCGCCGCCGTCACCGCTCCCTCCGTTGAAGCAGGTTAGTCGTGGACTCTGCGGCTCTGCTGACCCTGCTGGAAAAGGTGCGCGACGGTAGCATGGACGTACCTGCCGCCGCCGCTGTCCTGCGCGACTTGCCCTACCAGGACTTGGGCTACGCCCGCTTGGACCATCACCGCCCGCTGCGCACCGGCTGGCCCGAAGTGGTCCTCGGCGAGGGCAAAACCGTTGACCAGATCGCCGGCATCGTCCCCGCGCTGGCCGGCCGCGGCCATCCCGTCCTGGTAACCCGTGCCTCCCCCGAGGCCTACGAGGCCGTCGCCGCCACCGTTCCCTCAGCCGAGTACCGCCAGCTCGCCCGCTGCATCATCGTCTCGGCCGACAATCCGTCTCCCCCGGTGGACGCCGGCCTGCTGATTGTAACCGCCGGCACCGCCGACCTGCCCGTTGCCGAGGAAGCCGCCGTAACCGCCGAGCTGATGGGCTGTTGCGCCAGCCGCCTCAACGACGTTGGCGTCGCCGGCTTGCACCGCCTGCTGGCCCAACGCCAGCGACTCGAACAGGCCCGGGTCATCATAGTCGTAGCCGGCATGGAAGCGGCCCTGGCCAGCGTGGTGTCCGGCCTGGTGTCCGCGCCGGTCATCGCCGCCCCCACCGCCGTCGGCTACGGCGCCAGCTTCGAGGGGCTGGCCGCCCTGCTGGGGATGCTCAACTCCTGCGCCCCCGGCGTCGGAGTGGTCAACATCGACAATGGCTTCGGCGCCGGCTACCTGGCCGCCCAGATTTGCTTGATGTCGCCCACGCCGGCCGACCCGGCAGATAACCCGTGAGCCTGCCCGTCGCCCTGCTCAAAACTATGCGACCCCGCCAGTGGGTGAAAAACTTGCTGGTGCTCCTGCCTCTGCTCTTCGCCGTTGACCTCGTGTGGACGCCGTCGGACTTGACGACGCTGCTCCAATACGCTTCGCCCCTCGCCGTGCTATTCGCCGCCTTCTGTGCCCTGTCCTCCGCCGTCTATATCATCAACGACCTTGCCGACCGCAACGCCGACCGTCAGCATCCCACCAAGCGCACCCGACCCATCGCGTCGGGACTCCTGCCCGTCCCGATGGCCGCCGTCGCCCAGTTCGTCCTCGCCGTTGCCGGTATGTTCGCCCTCTACGCCATATCAACGCCGCCGCTGGTGCCTCTGGCCCTCATCGGCGCAGTCTATCTGCTCGTCAACGTCGGATACTCTCTGGGACTCAAGCGGGTAGCCCTGGTTGACGTGATGATAGTCGCCGGAGGGTACGTCCTGCGCGCCGTTGCCGGCGCCGTCGCCGTCGGTGCAACGCCATCCCCCTGGCTCTACGCCGTAACCGCCGCCGGCGCCCTCTTCATCGTCATTGGCCGCCGCTATGCCGAGGCCCGTCTCGCCGGCGCCGACCCGGACGCCCAGCGCGCCACGTTGCAATACTACGGCCCGCCCCTGGGCGGTCAGCTGCTCATCCTGTCCGCTACCGCCGCCCTGGTCAGTTACACCCTCTACGCGGTGGAGGCCGACAACCTGCCCGCCAACAACACCATGCTTCTCACCGTCCCGCTGGTGATATTCGGCCTCTTCCGCTACCTCTACCTGCTCAATCACAGCCGCGACGCCGAGTCCCCCGAGCTGCTGATGCTTCGCGACGCCCCCCTGCTCATCGCCATCGCCGCCTGGGTAATCCTCGCCGCCGCCGTCCTAGTCCTCAACTGATGCTCTGACGGAGCCGGCAACTCCCATAAGAGCCTGTCCCAGAAAACCCGTGTACGACCCGCAAGGAGTGGTGAATGCCTAT